>NZ_JBSPTN010000001.1:182521-1018430 GCF_053850495.1 Pseudomonas sp. CFBP 5748 | reverse complement strand
CGAGTGAAATCGAGCTGCTGCTTCCGCATAAGTGGCAGCCGGTTTAATCACGCAAGATGTGATGTCCGGACGCATACCGCGCTCAAGCAACTTTTCTATGACGTGGAGAAAGGGTTAGCCGATTATTCGACCGTTCTTGTCTATGACGTCAGCCGCTGGGGTCGCTTTCAAGATCCCGATGTGAGCGCCAGTTACGAGGTGCGCTGCCGCCAGGCTGGAGTATCCGTCCAGTACTGCGCAGAGCAGTTTACTAACGACGGTTCACCTGTATCTAACATTCTCAAAAGCGTGAAGCGCATGATGGCAGGCGAATACAGCCGAGAATTGTCGGTTAAGGTCTTTGCCGGCCAATCCCGGCTCATTGAGCTAGGGTATCGCCAAGGCGGCGCGGCGGGTTTCGGATTGAGGCGGCAGCTGGTCGATGGGCACGGCGCAGCCAAGAACGAACTAGCGATTGGGGAGCATAAAAGCATCCAAACTGACCGTGTCATGTTAGTGCCTGGCCCTCCAGCTGAAATTGAGATTGTGCATCACATTTATCGGCTTTTTGTCGAGGAAGGAAGGAACGAACGCGAAATCGCAAACTGGCTGAACTCTCAAGGTATTCTCAATGATCGAGGCAGATTATGGTCGAGAGGCACGGTGCATCAGGTTCTGATCAATGAAAAGTATGTTGGCAATAACGTGTGGAATCACACCTCATTCAAATTGAAGGAAACACATAAGCAGAACCCGCCTGAGGAGTGGGTCAGAGCGGATGAAGCGTTTCGTCCCATCGTCAGCCTCATCCTATTCAAAGGTGCTCAATCGATCATCCAAACGCGCTCCTATCGCATGCCCGATGAGGAAATGCTGCAGTCACTGAAGGCAATCTATCAACGTATTGGATATCTGTCAGGCCTAGTTATAGACGAGTCAGAAGGATGTCCCTCAAGTAGCGCATATCTCCAAAGGTTTGGGAGCTTGCTTCGGTGCTATTCGCTAATCGGATACTCACCAGCACGCGACTACAAATACATCGAAGCCAACAAACGTCTTAGGCAAATGCACCCGCTGCTCCTTCAAAAAACGACTCAGAAAATTGTCGAAGTGGGTGGTAGCGTTTCGGTAGATCCGAGCACTGACCTCATCTGGGTTAACAAAGAAATATTAATCTCGCTGGTGCTGAGTCGCTGCCAAGTGTTACCGAGTGGCAGCAAGAGGTGGAGCATCCGCTTCGAACATGGTTTGAGCCCCGACTTAACAATCGCGGTTCGCATCAAGGAAGGAGAAGAAGCCGCCTTGGATTACTACATTCTGCCAACAATCGATGTTGGCTTCCCTCGGCTGCGTCTTGCTGAAAGAAATCAGGCCAACCTCGAAATTTACCGGTTCGACACCTTGGATATCCTTTCGGAGCTCTCACGCCGCAGTGATTCTAGGAGGGTTGCATGACTGCTATCGAGACCCATCGCCGAGCCCTAATGCACGTTGCCGAAGAGACGACAATTCAGCTTGTGCCAATTGAGGATATTCGGGTGCTCAATCCACGAGCGCGAAACAAGCAGGTCTTCGCCAGGCTTGTTGAAAACATCTCCGCGTTAGGTCTGAAACGCCCGATTACTGTGGCACCTACCACGAGCGGCACCGAGCCCTATGAAATCGTTTGTGGCCAAGGTCGCTTCGAAGCATTGCAAGCTCTGGGCGAGAGAAAAATTCCGTGCATCGTGGTGAGCGCCAATGAAGCGGTACCTGATCGGGTTGGTTGAAAACCTGGCACGACGAAAACACACCAACCGAGAGCTTTTGATGTCAATCCAGATGCTGTCAGAGCGTGGGTATACCTGCCAGCAGATAGCCGAAAAAACCTGCTTGGATTCAGGCTACATCCAAGGAATTCTAGTGCTACTGCGGCAGGGAGAAGAACGACTAATCGCTGCGGTGGAAAAAGGTTGGTTATCAATAAAATTGGCGGTGGAGATTGCTCGCTCCAAGGATGTCGATCTGCAGCAGGCAATGATCGACGCCTACGAGAGCGGCGTACTCAAAGGCGAACAGTTGATGAGGGTGCGCCGCCTGGTTGATAGACGTAAAACTTTTGGCAAACGATACGGGCAACAAGCGCCTCGCACGGAAAAACCTACGCCTCAGAAGCTACTCAGCGCTTATCAGAACGAAGTCCGACGCCAGAAGGTGATGATTAAAAAGTCAGACATCAACGAACAGCGGCTGCTGATTATCGTCACCGCAATGCGCAAATTGCTCGCCGATGACTACTTCAAGACGCTACTTCGCAACGAAGACATTCCGGATATGCCCAAACCACTCGCTGACCGAATATTTGGGGTGACGCCGTGATGACAGAGGTCAAGCAGGCATTCGAGCATCGAGTCATTGCGGTTCCTTTAGATCGCATACTGCCCTCACGTAGGGTCGATCAACTGATACCAGGCAGTAAAAAGTACGCCAGCATCTTGAGCTCGATTAGGGAATTGGGAGTCGTTGAGCCGTTGGTGGTTCATCCCAAACCCCTCATCGCAGGGGGAGTAGCTTCATACTTGCTTCTGGACGGGCACTTTCGCTTAGAGGCGCTCAAGGCATTGGGGGCCATTGAGGCACTGTGCTTGATCTCCACTGATGATGAAGCCTTCACCTATAACCGCCAGATCAACCGACTGACACCGATTCAAGAGCATAAGATGATCCTATCTGCTCTGAAGAAAGGCATCGGCGCATCTCGAATTGCAGCTGTGCTCGGGATCAATGTTGATCAAGTTCACGATAGAGAAAACTTACTCAAAGGAATAGCGCCTGAAGTGGCGGAGATGCTGAAGGTTCGCATGGTATCGCAGGACGTATTTCGCTCGCTGCGGCAGATGAAACCCATCCGCCAAATCGAAACGGTTGAAATGATGATTTCAGCGAACTGTTTTACTCGAAACTATGCGCGAATGGTCTTGGCAGCATCTCGTCCGGAGATGCTGATTGAGACGAGAAAAAAGCCGAGTGAAGTCAGTGCCGTCGACATTGCACGCATGGAACGGGAGATGGAGAATCTTCAGCATGATTACAAGCAAGTCGAGGACACCCTGGGCGAGACAATGCTGGTTTTGGTTGTGACTAAAGGTTATCTAGTCCGCCTCTTGCGCAACGAAGCCATCGCAGGCTACGTCACTCGTTATTACTCTGAACTGCTGGAGGAGCTGATGTCTATCATGGAAGCGGTGACATCTGACGCCAGGCAGCTTGAACGGGAGTAGCGCTTGCCTGCCACGCTGTTCTCTTTCATGGAGGAGCCACGATGTGGTATGAAATCTGCTCCTTCCCCGACTGTTCAAAATCAATCAAAACCAAATGGCGCTTGAAGCCGCAATCATGGAGCTAACGCAATGGGGTGAGCAGCGCGGAGCATCAGAGATGACCGGCAATTGCACCCGATTAGCGCTGTTGCTTTTGGTGGTAAGACGGCCCTCTACGGCCGGCAGCTATTGGCCGATTCTGTTGGAAAAGTCGGCCTTGGTATCCATGGCAGAAAAGTACGCATCTGAGATTGAAATCCTTACTTTTGGCTAAAGCTTCTGGGTCAGATTTCACGTAGCAGCGTGCAAAAATGGCGTTTTCCCCGGTCAATTTTCCAGGCAGTTTGAACGGAGCGACTTTTTCAACAGAATCGGCCGATTGCTGCCACTGAATCTCAGCAAGTACTTTCTCGGCCTACCGCCCTTTGGTTTCCGTCCCTTCCGCTGCTACGCTCTTGAGTCCTCGATTGGAGTCGAAACAATGCCCACCGAATATTCACTTTCTGATGTGCTCGAGCGGCTGTACCAAAATCAGCTCGCCTTGGAGGCCGCGGTGATGGAGCTTACCTTGAAGGTAGAAGACCAAGGTGCAGCGGAGATTGGTGCCAACGTCCGAGGTGCACTTCACACCATCGGAGAAAATGCCGGACACATCAAGCAGGGCTTGGCTAAGCTGAGAGCCCAGGGTCACTGATTTGACGGCCCATGCGATGGCGAGCTTGGCGACTATCTTTCGCGCAAAGCACAAAGACTGCATGACGAATATGCAGATTTCCCGCGCGCTGCGCGGCGAAATCGTGAAGATACGGGCGCTCTCAACCTCCCATTATGAAAGGTGGCGCACCTTGATAATCCTGCCCGAAGCTACCTTATGCTTGGGCTTGGCCATCCGAATAACCGTGTGCGGACCATCGGCCGTTGTTTCAACGAGCATGCCATTCCTGATTTCCATCACATTGAGTCCGGCCGCCAGCGTATTGATATAGGCCGCCTTAATCGCGCCTTTCGCCATGGCTGGAATTTTCTCTTCCAGCCGGCTCACCAGTTCATCATTTAACATCTGGTTGACGTCCATACCGAGCTCCGCATTTTAGGCCAGCACGGAGCCAGCCATCATGTTATTGCTGCGTGTTCCGGGACAAGCACCGTCCGCTCCTAGAACGCACAGAAGACCTATTTGTTGACCGTCGATGCTACGCAAGCCTGTACGGAAGAATCCATCAATGCCCCCATCAAAGCCCGCCGTCTTCAGCAAGATCTAATGACTGAGGAATGGCAATTCCAGCCCCAGAGAGCGGATTCCAGGGGCCACTGTTCGGTCATTTTGACTCAGCTTTTTCCCGCGATGATAACGACCCCAATCCGCTCTGCCAGATTGAGCACCGTGTCGAACACAGTCGGGTCGCCGGTCAAGCTGCATGACGCCCCCTGCGGATGGAGTGCGCCGTCAGGAATCCGGTCACCGAAGAGCACCACCGCACGTGCCGAATCATCTTGTCGCGACACCCAAGACAGCCCTTGGGCATCTGGACACTGACGGTGGATTGCCTCGGCCCATTTGCGCGTCGCAGGATATTGATCTTTCTCAGTGTCGATCAATTGTTTGCGCGTGATGCCTAGTTTCCGCAGTGGCACGCTGGACAGATCAACCAGGTGCAGCGGTTGGCTAACCTGGACGGCAGAATGCACCTGTCCAGTCAGCTTGCCTTTGTCGAAGCTCTTAAACCCAGCCGTATGGGGAACGTCGTGGAAGACGGTCTCCATCAAGGCGCAATCGACTGTCGTGCCTCCATACAAGGTGGGAATCGCCCGCCCCTGATCATCCTGGATCGGGCTGAAGCGTGCGTTGCCGTGCATTCCAGGATTGAATTGATCAGGCTGATACTTATCCTGGTGCACACGGTGAAGCACATCGCCTTTGGCGATCACGGTAAAAGTGACGTGCAACGTGGCCCCAGACACTGGGGTAACGGACGCCGCCAAATCCCCGGGAGGCGTCGCCCTACCCTCACTGGACTCGGTACGCTGCTTAGCCATGGACAACGCCCTGGATTTCATCCTGTGCGGCAGCAATCACCCGATCAGGCGCCGATGCCAAGAGATCCTGAGGCCTTTTGCCGCCCAGAAAGCTGTTATCTGAGCGGAACCAGTAAGCCATGCCCCAGCCGTCCTTGTGGCCACCGAAAGCCTCGATGACTTTGGCTAACGCCTTGAACGGCCGATAGCCCGCGTCCGGATCCAAGCCGTAACCCGGGAAATAGTCGACCCCTCCATGATTGATAGCGAAGATCTGACCTTGCTTTTTCCACTTGTTGGGCTGGGCACTCGGGTTTCGGGTACTCAACTGGGCCACCTGCGCGATATCTGCGGAGGTCAACCAGTCACCGCTCTCCAGCACTGCTTTGCGGGCTTGTACCAGCATCGCCGCTTCCTTGAGCAGGCGAGGCGAAGGCGGCTTACGCGTCACAAACGCCTCGGCCAGGCGCTCCAGTGCCTTCGGGTCCTGACGCTCCTGTAGCACCTCATACATCGAGGAGGCCACATGGGCAAAGTTTTCCGCCAACGCCTCAAATACGCTGAGGTTGACCTGATCAAAAGACACGACCAGTACTCGGTCCGCATGCGAGCGGCTTAAGCTCGCCCGAGCCTCCTTAGGCGTACCGACCAAGGTGGAGACGCCCGACTGCTCTGTAACGCTCATGGAAATCTCCTCGTCAGTTATCTGCACTATCCAATTCTAGCATATCTTAGATAACCCTAGCTCTGACCTAACAATAAGCACGCTCTCAAAACAACTTTTCGTAGCAGCGCACTGGCAAATGCGCGCATTGAGCAATACCCTGCCCGTACCGACCCAACGTTACGAGCTGAAACATGTCAGGGATTGCCATATTTGAAAGCCCACGTTGGCTACGAGATCTTCTGCGCTTCTTGCCGCTGAAGAGCCAATTCGTCCTGTCCGGCAACATCCGCGACCTGCAGGCCAGTGAAGTGACGCCCGGCACGGTGACCGCGCAGAGCTTCAACCAAACCCTCTGTAATGCCCTACTCGATGCCGGCTACACCCAGGTCATCGCCTGGGATCCCGTGTCCGGTTTCCGAGCAATCGACAAACCCGGCTCCGCCCCTGAAGCCGGCCAGACGTTGCTTCAGGAACTGGGCCTGACTCCAGTAAATGGCGCAGCACCCGCAGGTATCGATCTGCTGGGCGCCACCCTGTCACGGCTGGTGGGTCGTGCTGGCGAACCTATCGCGTTGATCATCGATTTTGCCTCACGCCTGGTGGTTCGCAACGACTCCCTCAGCGCCGCTGAACACCAGCTCTTCACCCAGGCCCTGGTGCAATCCCATCAGGCTCGCAGCCGTCCGGCCACGGAGCTGCGCAAACCGTTCTTCAATACCCTTCTCTGGCTGGTGGAAAAAGAAGGCGACTTGCCCGACTGGTTGCTGGTCGACAACCCGCGCCTGCGCCACATTCCCGTGTCCAAACCCGATCAATTGTCCCGCCGTGCATTGGCACCGGCGTTGCTCAAAGGGCTCAGTGGCAGCCAGGGCGCCAGCGAAGTGGTCATGCATCAGGCTGTGGAAGCCTTCGTTCAGAACACCGAGGGATTGCTGCTGCTCGATCTCAGCGCCATTGCGCAACTGGCGCGGGTCGAGGGTGTAGCCATGGAGCAGATTGCCGATGCGGTGCGCCGCTACAAGATCGGTGTCACTGAGGATCCGTGGTTGAAGATCGACCGTCAGCGTATCCGGCATGCGGACGCGCTCGTCCACCAGCGGGTCAAAGGCCAGGAGCATGCGGTGACGCACATGCTCGACATCGTCAAGCGTGCGATGACAGGCGTCGGTGCCAGTCGCAAGGGCAACCGGCCTCGGGGTGTAGCCTTTCTCGCGGGGCCGACCGGCGTGGGCAAGACCGAACTTGCCAAAACGATTACCAGCCTGCTGTTCGGCGACGAAAGTGCATACATCCGTTTCGACATGTCGGAATTCAGCGCCGAACATGCCGATCAACGCCTTATCGGCGCACCGCCCGGCTACGTCGGCTATGACGTCGGCGGTGAGCTGACCAATGCTATCCGCGAGAAGCCGTTCAGTGTGGTGTTATTCGATGAAATCGAAAAAGCCCACCCACGGATTCTCGACAAGTTCCTGCAAATCCTCGACGACGGAGTGTTGACTTCAGGCCGCGGTGATCGGGTGTACTTTTCGGAGGCCCTGATCGTGTTCACGTCCAACCTGGGGATCTATCGCCAGGGCGACAATGGCGAACGCGTTGCCAACGTCTTGCCGGGCGAAGCCTTCGAGCAAGTCCAGGACAAGGTACACAGTGAGATCGACCGGTATTTCAAGCTCGTGCTCAACCGGCCGGAAATCCTCAATCGAATCGGCGAGAACATCATCGTCTTCGACTTCATTCGCGAAGGCGTTGCAGTGCAGATCTTCGAACAGATGGTCAACGCCACCTTCGACGACCTGCAGGGACAGAACCTGTTTATCGAATTGGCCCCCCAGGCACGCCAGACACTGCACAACCTCTGTCTGCAGGACCTATCCAACGGTGGCCGGGGCATCCGCAACCAGTTAGAGGCACGCCTGCTCAATCCCCTGTCGCGGGCACTGTTCGATCAGGACGCGCAACCGGGCGAGCACTTCACGATCACCGAGTTGGACATCACCGGACTGAAGATGGAACGTCGCTGAACATGGACCTTAGCCTGTCGCGGATGCATTTTCCGGTCACAACCCTCGGCCCGGGGCGGCGTATTGGTATCTGGTTCCAGGGTTGCAGCATCCGCTGTCCAGGCTGCATTTCTGCCGATACCTGGGGGCCCGGGCACCGACGATTGTCGCTTGAGCAACTGATTGAACAGATAACCCCCTGGCTGCACGAGGCCGAAGGAATCACCATTTCCGGAGGGGAACCGTTCGACCAGCTCGACGCCCTGCGATCGCTGCTCGAAGGCCTACGTCGACTCAGCGAGCTCGACATCCTGGTCTACAGTGGCTACTCCCTGGAGCAACTCGACGAGCCATTGCTACAGACCAAGGGCTTGATAGATGCCTTGATCAGCGATCCCTATATCGCAGCACTCAGTCAGACCATGGCCTTGCGCGGCAGCGATAACCAACGCCTGAGCCTGCTCACGCCACTGGGCCGGGCACGCCTGGGTCAGTACGAACGCCTGCTCGAACCCACCGACAAGGCGCTCGACTTGATGTTTGACGAAAATGGCAGCGTCTGGATGGCCGGCATCCCACGACGTGACGACCTATTGCGCTTACGCGATCTGCTGCATGAACAAGGCCATCATTTACAGATCAGCGCACACGCGTCGCGACGCCGCTGAGTGGAGCACACCCCATGATACGTTTCTGCCCCAACTGCAAAACCGAACGCGCCCTCCAGGAAATGTTCTGCGAAGGGCTCATTCAGGAACAACCCTGCGGCTGGGACCTCGCTGGCGAACCCATTCGTACCGCCGGCTGGCGGCCGCAAGCCGTCTTCACTGAGGAAACCCTCCCGCCAGTCAGTCCGGCTCAGGGGAGTGTCCCTGACCTGCTCTGCGAAAACGGTCACCCGATGGTCGATGGCGACCTGATTTGCCTTGAATGTGGCAGCTCACTTGCGCAAGCAACGTCCTACGACGCCCAACCAGACAGCAGCGAACCAGAAGGCATCGCCCAGACCCTGATCGATGGTTGGCGGCTGATTCGTCAGATCAGCAGTACCGACGGCGTGCGAGAACGATACCTCGCCAAGCACGAGGAAACCGCGCAACAAGCGGTCCTGACCCTGTATCGACCCGGCGCCGAACCGGACCCGGCGATCTATGATGTGATCCGTCGACTGCCACGCGAGCACGTCCCCGAAATCATTGCCACCGGCCGCTGGGATGACCGTGCCTATGAGGTCATTGAAGAACTCACCGGTGGGACCCTGGCAGAACTTGGGAGCGTGATCCGCGACAGCGACAGCGTGCACCATGTGGTCAACGAACTGGGCCTGGCGCTGCATGCTTTCAACGAGGCTGGCCTGCGCCATCGTGACCTGCGCCCAGCCAGCCTGCTGGTACGTTCCCGCGAACCGCTGGACCTGGTCATCAGCGGCTTCGGCTCGGCACGCCTGTCCGAGTTCGACCTGGACATCGTGTCGCCACTGGAAACCAGCCGCTACATGGCGCCCGAAGCCATCGCAGGCGGCGTTGCAGCTGCCTCGGACTGGTGGAGCCTGGGCATGATCCTGCTCGAGCAACTGACCCAGGGCGCCTGCTTCGACGGCATCAATGCCAATGCATTTCTTATTCACGTGCTGGCCAACGGAGTACCGATCCCCGACGACCTCGACCCGCGCCTGCACCTGCTGCTGCGAGGTCTGTTGGCACGCGACCGTCATCAGCGCTGGCAATGGCCGCAGGTCGAAGACTGGCTCAACGGTATTACGGTCGAGGCTCCGGCCTCTTCCGTCCAGCAAACGGACGAAGGTGAAGGCGCGACCCTGCTGCTGGGCGAGCGCCGCTTCCACAAGCCCGGCGTATTCGCCCTGGCGGCAGCCCAGGCGGATAACTGGCAACAGGCCCTGGACCATTTGCTGCGCGGTGTGATCGTGACGTGGGCCGAGCAGGTCGGTCTCGCCCCTTCTCTGGTCGCCGGCTTGCGCCAGGTCGTTCAGCACGAAGGGATTGAGGACGACTTCCGTCTCATGCTGGCTCTGAGAATCCTCAATCCGGAAATCCCGTTGATTCATCGTGGCGACATCGTCACGCCAGGATGGCTACTGGAGCACCCACTGGAAGGCTATCGCCTGATCAGTGGGTCGGTCCCGGACCTGCTTGAGCAATTGCAGACCGACAACTGGTTGTCGCGTCTCAAATCCCGCGCCGAAAACGTACGTCAGCGTGCCCTGCACCAACACATCGAGTTGGTCGAAGAGCAACTGCGGATATTCCTGCTATCGACCTCGCGAGCGAAGCTGTCCACGCAATGGCAAGAGCGCCAACGCCTGTTTCCAGACACCGACCATCCGGGACTGACCTCACTGTCGGAGCGCCGGGTGATCGCCGAAGAAGATCTGATCGTGCTGCTCAGCGCAGCGCTCAGTCAGTTTCGTTCGGGGGCCTCGATTGTAGAGACCGCCGCCGAGCTGGCCAGGGCCGCCGATGTCGGCTGGTTCGACGCGGACGCAGCGGCCCAACTGCTGTTGCATTCACGACTTGAGCTGTACCGCAGTGTCGATGAGCGCATCCAAGGCTTTGCCCGGTGTGGCGTGCCGGCAGTGGACGAGTGGGCCGAGCAGTTCCGCCTGGAGCGACGTATGCCGTTGGCCCAGGCACTGGTCTTGCTCGCCATTCCGTCCAGTCATTGGCTGGAACCACAGAAACAGCAGTACGTCTCACAGATCCTCGACTTCTTCGAGAAGAAGGTGGTGACCGCAGTGATGCGCGGACCACTGGTGCGTATGAGCATCGGCAAGACCACCGCACGGGTCGACATCAATGAACTGAACAGCGAGCGCAGTCCGGCCGCGGCTTTGCTCGATCACTTGCTGCAACGTAATGCCCGGGCAGTGAACCTCGACCCAGAGTGTTTTCAGCTCAACGGCCAGTTGGAATCGCGCCTGCATGCCCTATACCGGCAAAGCGCGCTGTACAAACGCGACACCGGCATCGACGGCCTGTACTTGGGCTTCCCGTTCCTGCTCAATCGCGATCCTCGCGGCACCACGCGTACGCGGATCATCCCGCTCCTACTGTGGCCCGTGAAACTGCTGCTGGAGCTGGGTTCTCGTGGTCACGCCGCCTTGGCGTTCGACAGTGAGCGTGAGGAAGTGCGGCTCAACCCCGCGTTGGAAAGCGTGCTCGGCGCCGAAACCTGCAAACGTTGGCGCAAGACCGTCGATGAATTGCTGGGCCGCTCGTCAATTCGTGCGACGGATGTGATGGACGCCTTCGGCATGCTCGCCACCATTCGCTCGCGCGCCCTTGGCAACCTGCCCACCAGCAGCGTGGAGATTGCGCCCTACCAAGACGAACTGGACTGCGCGGCGGTGCTGTTTCACGTGACCTTCATGGGACAAGCCATCGGTGAAGACCTGCGCCAACTGAAAACCCTGTCGCCCGCCGGTACCGGCCTGGAAACGGCATTGCGTCTCAAGACCGCCGCCGAAACCGCGCACGAGGCACCGCCAGGCGAGCTGCAACGCTACTTCACCGTGGCCAGCGATCCCTCCCAGGAAGCGGCCGTGATCCAGGCCCGACAAAGCCCGGGACTGCTGGTCGAGGGACCACCCGGAACCGGCAAGAGCCAGACCATCGTCAACATGGTCGCCGACGCCATCGGCCGCCAGCGCAGCTTGCTTATCGTCTGTCAGAAGCATGCGGCGCTGGAGGTCGTGTACAAACGCCTGGTCGCCGAAGGCCTCGGCCAACGCATCGTCATGCTCAATGACGTGAACCGAGACCGCGAGCCCGTCATCCGCAGTATTCGCGAACAACTGGAAAGCCTGTTCACGAACGGCAGCCAGGCGCAGGGTTGGCAGCGCCAGCGCGAACAGGTCGCGGCCCGCATCGAAGCCCTGGAGGGAGAGCTCGACCGCTTCCACCAGAGCCTGCATCGCCTGGATGAAAATACCGGCCTCAGCTATCGCAGGCTGCTCGGCGAGTTGATTGAATTGGAATCCGGCCCGGCCCCGCTCGAGTTTCCGGCCCTGCGCCAACGCCTCGCCTCCCTGGACCTCGCTAGCCTGATCCGTTTGGAGGAAAGCTGCGCCCCTCTGATTCGCCTGTGGTTGCCCGCACGCTACGAAGGCAGTCCATTGGCCCAGTTACAGTCGTTCGCCGCCGACCGGGCGACTTTGCAGGCTTTCACCGACAATCTGCACAGTTTCACCCAAGCCGAACACAACCGTCAGGCCACGCTGCAAGCACACCCTGCCAGCTTCGAAATCGACGACCCGGCGCCGTACCGTAACTGGATAGCGGCCCATGTCGCTGCCCTGCTCGGCCTGAAGCAAGAGCAACGTCTGCGCCTTGCGCGGTGGCTACCGCTTTTCCGCAGCCGCGAAGCGGGCCAACCCCCACGGGGAGAGTCGATTCTCCGCGAACTGCAGCAACTGGATCAGCAACTCGGCCAGCTGGATCAGGACCACTATGCCCCCACCTTGTCACCGGCCCTCTGTCTGCTCGAAAACAAGGCCCTCAGGCATCTGGATCAAGACTGTACCAAGGTTAGGGCTACCCGGTCCTGGCTGGCAAACATCAATCCGCTGCATCTGCTGCGGCGCAAGCGACTGCGCAACTTCCTTCAGGGCCAGGGGGAAAGCCGTGTTATTGAAGCACTACCAACCCTGCAGGCAGCCATCCGCCTTGAAAACCAGTGGCGGCCATTGCGCGCCGAGCTGAGCACCCTGCACCAGGCGTTAGAACTGGAAGCTGTAAGTAGGCAAGCCTGCCTGGAATTAATCAGCTTCGTGAAGAGCGACATCCGCCACCTCCTGGAAATCCAGGCGCTGGCCGTGGCATTGGCGCAATCGCCTCGCGCTCGGCAGGCCGACGAGGCCGCCCTCGCCGGCGACAAACAACATCTCGAGGCGCTGCTCAGCGATCTCGATGCTTCGCTGATGCGCCATGGCGTTCGCCAATCCAGCCTCGAGCAACTCAAGATACTCGGCGACTGGCTGGGCGAAGAACTGGTGCAGCAGCTGCAGCACGCCATCGAGCACAATCTGAGCAATCAACTGTCTCTTGATCGGCTGCATGAAGCGCTGCCCTTCCTGGCCGCCTACCAGGCATTCCGCGGGCGCGCCGCTCAGTTGACGGCAGCCGACCAGGAGCTGCTCGCATTGCTGCGCCAACGCCAGGAACAGTTGGACAACATTGCGCCCGAGCAGCTTGAAGCCGCGGTGCGGCGCCTGCTCAACCGCGAAGCTCGACTGGGTTGGAAACACCGCGTCGAGCAAACCAATCCCGAACTGCTGTTCAGCCAGGACGAAGCCCGTGCCAAAGTCGCCAGCCTCGCGCAAGCCGATGCGCAGATGCGGCTGCTCAATCGCGAGCTGCTGGCCAAAGCCATCAACCTTGATCACCTGGGTAATCGCAAACAATGGGAGGATGTCACTCGTCTGACTGGCAAACGCTCACGACGCCTGCGCGAACTCATTGAACTGGGCAGTCACTTAGGCCTGATGAGCCTACGCCCGGTGTGGTTGATGAACCCGGACGTCGCCAGCCGTGTGCTGCCGCTCAAGGCAGGCCTGTTCGATACCGTCATCTACGACGAAGCTTCGCAGATGCCGGTTGAGTTCGCCTTGCCGACCCTGTTCCGCGGTCAGGTCACTGTCGTCAGCGGCGATGAGAAGCAAATGCCGCCGACGGCATTCTTTTCCAGTCGCATCGAAAGCGACGAAGCCGAAGTGTTTGACGGCGACGAACCTGATGAAGACGCGGATGAGGAACAGCGCGAAGCGTTCGAAGACACTTGGAACCGTCGTGAGATCAAGGATTGCCCCGACCTGCTGCAGATGGCGCGCAACGCCCTGCCCAGCACCACATTGCAGATACACTATCGTTCGGCCTACCGTGAACTGATCGGCTTTTCCAACGCTTCGTTCTATGGCAATCGCCTGAACGTTCCGGTCCGTCACCCGCAAGCGAGCATCCAGCGCATCAAGCCGCTGGAGCTGATCCAGGTCGGTGGGTTGTATCAAAACCAGAGCAACGTCCAGGAAGCCGAACGGGTCGTCGAATACCTGAACGAATTGTGGCAGGAGCCTTACGACCAGCGCCCCTCGGTGGGTGTCGTCACCTTCAACCGCAAGCAGGCCGACCTCATCGAGGAGCACTTGGAGCAGCGTGCAGAGCAGGATGAACTGTTCCGCGCGGCCTACGCCCAGGAGCGCGAGCGCAGCGAAGACGGCGAGGACATGTCGGTGTTCGTCAAGAACGTGGAGAACGTGCAGGGGGATGAACGCGATATCATCGTCTTCTCCTCCACCTTCGGTCGCAACAGCCAAGGCACATTCCGCCGTAGCTTCGGCGTACTGGGGCAGACGGGGGGCGAACGACGCCTGAACGTGGCAGTGACCCGCGCGCGACGCAAGGTAGTGATGATCACATCGATGCCGATCGCCGATATCTCCGACATGCTCAACACGCACCGTGCCCCCAACAGCCCGCGAGACTATCTGCAAGGCTATCTGGAATATGCTCGCGCTCTCTCCTCGGGCGAGTTCAGCAACAGCACCAAGTTGCTGGAGCGCCTGCAGACCGACCGCAGCAGCCAGCATCGTGAGCAAGGTCAGCAAAGTGATGGCTTTGTCAGGCTGGTCGGTGAATTCATTCATTCCCTGGGATGGCAGGCCGCTCCCGCCAGTGAAGGCGACGCTTTCGGTCTCGACTTCGCCATCGAGAATCCAGGCACGGGCCTGTACGCAATCGGCATCGAGTGCGATGCGCCTTGCCATAATCTGTTGGAACGTGCCCGCGCCCGGGAAATTTGGCGCCCATCCGTGCTGCACCGCGCCATCCCGCACATCCATCGTGTGTCGTCGCAAGCCTGGTATCACAGCGGCGACAGCGAACGCTCACGGCTGCGTGAAGCAATCGAACACGCCATGCAAGCCGAGCAGCCGCTGCAACCCAGCCCTACTTCAGTTGATACGGAAATCTGCCAATGAGTGGTCCCAAGGTCGTTCGCATTGTTACCCGCGAAGAAATCATCGCCATTTGTGAAGGCCACCTGCAACGCCTGGAACGCGCCGTGGACCGCTGGCAGACACAGGCCACAAGGCTTGGCGAGCTCAGTGAACAGGAGCGCTCCGCCTTCTTGGAGCGACACACTCGCCTTCGCGCTCTGCTGGCAGAAGACCGATTGGCAGAACTGCAGAAGGCCGTTCCAGTGGAGATCGAGCACCTGCGCCGTGACTTGGAGGACCGCGAAGAACGCGCGATCATTCGCGCTGCCGAGCGACGCCAACGCGACCGACGCGTCCAGGAAAACGCAAAAAACCTGCTTGACGCTTTGCAAGCCAACCCCGAAAGCGTCGATCAGGCCTTGCTGGAGTCTCTCTCACAAATGGCCAGCGGTGCCAGTCGGGAAGATGCCGAACGCCTGCTGGCCGAGGGTTTCGCCCACTTGAGCAAGGCAAACGAGGAGCCAACCCTGAGCGATACCCAACGCGCCCTGGCGCAGCAACTCAAGGTCGACGAACCCGAGGTTTCCCTGCGCGAATGGATTGCGGCCCGGGAACCGGATGCAACGCGCGATGTACGGTTGCTACGCATTGACCGCCACATCGTCGAGCTGCAACTGCTGCAAGGCGCTGAGCGTGCCGCGCCGTTCCTCCTGGCGTTGGAAAGCGCTGAAACGGAAACCGATGCCAAGCGACGCAACCTGCTGCTCGACAGCCTGGTACTCGACCTCGCTGCGTCCACCCGAAACTTCCAGACACAGCGTGAATGTCTCGAACAATTGCAGGACCTGGCCAGTGAAATCGAAACCTACACGGGCATCGAACACGCGACGTTGCTCGGTCATATTGGCGCTTGTACAACCGACACCGAGCTCTCGGTAATGACCGGACTGATCGAGCAGTGTAAAACGCTTATCGCTTCCCACTTACAGGACCAGACCGCCCTCGCCCGCCGCGAAGCCGTGCTCGGCGGGTTGGCCAGCCTCGGCTACGAAGTGCGCGAAGGCATGGCGACTGCCTGGGCAGAAACCGGCAAGGTCGTGCTGCGCAAGGCCGCTACCCCCGGCTACGGAGTGGAAGTGGGTGGAAAAGCCGATAATGGCCGCATGCAGGTTCGCGCCATAGCCCTCAGCAGCGATCGCGACAAAGCTCGGGATCGCGACATTGAAACCATCTGGTGCGGCGAATTCCAGCGGCTGCAGACCTTATTGAAAAACAAGGGCAGCGAGTTACTCATCGAGCGTGCGCTTTCGGTAGGTGAAGTCCCACTTAAAGAAACGAATATTTCCGAGCCGAGCGTAGAAACAATCGCTGGTCAGCAAAAGACACTTCATAAATGAACCGCTAACGCCATCCCGCCGCAAGCTGTTGCCAATGGTCTGCGGTCTGGGACTTAGAATTGCGCCGCTATGGCGACACATAACAGTGAGAACGCGAGCCAGCCTGGAATGAACGGCGTGCTCAGTTCCGGCCACACCAACCGCAAGTGATCGATGGATGGGGACTTCTTACCGCTATCGAACTTTCATCGACTATCCTCCGCCAGCTTTAACTGGCGCACTAAGCGTCCGGGGCATTACCTGGTCGGACGCTCAACGGTGTGAAGTCAAAGGATTGGCACGGTGCAATCATGATCCAGTGCGCGGTGGCAGGGGGCAGAATTGCGTCACTGCTTTCGTATAGCAGTTACTGTGATCTCAATCAGAACACGCCCTTCCAAATCTACACCCAAGCAAGCACGCTGAGGCCAGTTTTGCGGGTTAGCACCGAGCCAGTCACACCACACTTCGTCCATCACGGGCTTATCTGCCATTCTTGCGATGTAAACTTGCGCACTGACAATGCTTTGCTTGTCTGACCCGAGTTCCTTGAGATTTTTTTCGATGATTTCGATCGTCTGACGAGTCTGGTCAGCAATATTTTGCGAGATGTCCGTGGCGGTGGCTACAGTCCAGACTAAATCTTTGTATGCACTAGATCGGTTCCTACCTTGATAAGCGCCGCGAACTCTAGTGATTTCACTTGTAGTCATGCTCGCTCCTTATTTATGAATTTTCTTGATTTACGTGTTTCAACAAATCGTATGCGTCCGGCCATCATGCCTGCGTGATCAAACCTGATGCCATTTATGCGCCAGCAGCTGATCGATCTCACTCACCCGCTGCGTAGGCTGGCGCGTCAACACATCCTTCAGGTAGGTATATGGATCGTGCCCTCGCTGGCCAGGTCGCAATCCATTTCCGGCACGTAAAGATAATAGTTGTTCTTACCGCTGCCCTTGGCCTGATACATGGCCATATCAGCGTTGCGTACAAGGCTTACAGTGTCTGTTGCATGGTCGGGGCACAAGCTGATACCCAGGCTTGCGCCGATGTTTACCTGATGATCGTCGACGCAAAAAGAGCAGGACAACGCGCGGACAATGTTGAAAGCGACACGGGCGGCCTGATCGGCGTAGACACCATGCTCCAGAATGACTGCAAATTCATCACCGCCGATTCTGCAAATCACGTCATTGCT
Source organism: Pseudomonas sp. CFBP 5748 (assembly GCF_053850495.1). Classification (NCBI taxonomy): domain Bacteria; kingdom Pseudomonadati; phylum Pseudomonadota; class Gammaproteobacteria; order Pseudomonadales; family Pseudomonadaceae; genus Pseudomonas; species Pseudomonas sp. CFBP 5748. Next base: position 1,000,940 of record NZ_JBSPTN010000001.1, on the reverse strand, counting down.
GCGCAATGTATCGCGCAATCGTTCGGCGACAAGGATCAGCAGCTTATCCCCGGCCTCATGGCCGAGGGTGTCATTGACGATCTTGAAATCGTCCAGATCGATGAAGAGAACCGCGCAGGATGTCCCGTAGCGCATCACCTCGGACACCGCGGTCTCGAGTTTTTCCTTGAAGTAGTGCCGATTGTGCAGACCAGTCACAGGATCGTAGTAGGCCAGTTTGTTGAGCTGCTGCTCAGCCAACCGCCGCTGTTGCAATTCGGCGCAGGTGCGCGCGTCGTGCCATTCAAGCTGTGCCATTAGGTCATTGAAACTCCTGGCAAGGCGCCCGACTTCGTCGGATCCATACAGAGTTGCCCTCAGGCTGAAATCCTGCTTGGCGCGGACCTGCTCGGTAAGGTCTACCAGGCTCATCAACGGTTGCACGATGCTAGACGCCATTCGACGGGCGAGCACCAGGGAAAAGAACAATGCCAGGGCCGCGGCGTGCAATCCAAATGCGCTCTGCCACGCCAGGCGGTAATACACGGACGCGAGGCTTGCCTGCACCACAACGCTGCCGATCCGCTCGCCATGGAGCACGACCGGTTGGCGGACGAGCAACACGCTCCGACCGATACCTTCGGCCACTGCCCGAGCCTCCATGGCGTCACTGCCCTCGCGTTGGTAATTGGCCAGTTCCTGGCCATCGGGCAGCAGGAACGCGGCCCAAGTGATGTCCGGGATGTGCTTCAGGGATGCAAGCGTTTCCTGGGCCTCATGGATGTCACGAAACATGATCGCCGCAGCACCATTGCTACCAATCACCATCGCATGAGCCCTTACACCCTCAGCCAATGCGTTGCGCTGCACGATCAATTGATAGACCAGCAGCGCGATAAGCAGGATTGCCATGACCGCAGCGGTCAATAAAAACCCGGTATGGGTGAGTTTGTCGCGCAGTGGCCGATCCTTGAAGGGCACGGTTTGCATGGGTTCAAGACCTGTAGGCCACAAAGCTGGCGAGTTTGAGCAAGCGTGCGCTGAAATCGATATTGGCCTTTCTCGCGGCAGCCAGATTGACGTCGAAAACAATGCGAGGGCCCTGTCGACGCATTTCAATCATGATGCCCCGGTCGGCCAGGCCGGTGGAGTCCGTGATGGTCAGGACAGGTGTCGCGGCAAGTTGTTGGAGCAAGGCGTCGAATGTGCGATGGCTGTGTTCGTCGATATAGACCACCAGGCAACCCGTGAGCGAGCCGTTGGGGGCGATCCGCCGTATGGTGATCGGTTTCCCGTTCTGGGCACGCTTACCCTCCAGCCGAGTCAGTTCCTCGTCCAGGGACGTGCTGCCAAGCACACAGAATTGAAAGTCGGTGTCGGGTAACGATGGCCACTGGGCAAAGAGCGTGAAGTTGTAAAGATAAGCAGCTTTCATGGCACGTTCGTCGACCGCCGCGTCGGCAGCCGCCCTCTGGCAGGGCAAGTACAGGGTCGCGAGGATGCACAAGTGGAGGACGATGGCCTTCATTCGAATGCGTACCCCAGGGTCAGCCACAGGCTACGCTCTCCGCGCACGCTATCGGGGTTAAAGAGCGCCGCGTCCTTGTAGTGGCGGTCGAAAAGATTGCGCACCGCCGCGGTGACGCTCACCCCAGGCAGAACTTCTTCGCTGGTGAGGGTCAGGTCGGCGATAGCGTAGCCGGGGGCGTTCTCTCCAGGTGCGATCAAACGATCGCCCACATAGCGAACGGCGAGACTCGCCCGCAGACGTTCGCCCGCCAGGGGCACGGAGGCACGTAGCTTACTCAGGTTGCGCGGTGAGTTGACCAGATTCTGGTGCAGGTTGTTCTGCGAACGCTGCCAGGTATGGCTGCCTTGTAGCTCAATCCCATGCCATTGCCATTGCGCTTCAAGTTCCGCGCCTTGGGTGTCGATCCACTCCAGTGAAGTACTCGCGGAACGCTGGAGCGGGTCTGTGATGCGGTAGCGATAGAGGCTACCCAGTAGGCGAAAATCGCCTCGGCGATAATCGGTGACGAACTCCGTGGTATTGACACGTTCCGATTCGGTGGAAGGACGCTTGAAGGAGGTCGTCTCGTCAAGGCTTGTGAAACGGTTCGCGGCGCCGTGGGACAGAGACAGAGTGGTGTCCGTCAGGCCTGTATAGATCAAGGCCGCACGGGGGGCGCTACGCAGCGCCGTGTCAGTGCTGCTGCGTCGATCGAACCGCAGTCCCAGGTTCAAGTGCAGGTCATGGGGAAGCGCGATCTCGTCCTGAGCAAAAACGCTGAGCGTCTGGGCCGAGTCCCAGCCGTGAATCTGTTCGTGTTCGTCGGTCTGAGGGAAGTACGTTTTCGTCTGCAAGTCCTGCAGGTAGTCGTTACGGTACTCACTACCCAACACCAGACGGTGGCCTGTAAAAGCCACGCTGCTGATCGTCCCCTCCAGATCCCACCATCGTCCGTCGGCGCTGGTGTTTTCGATGAAATCATCGATCGGTTCGTAATAGCGGTCGCGATACAAATAGCTGCCATGGGAAAGCCGGACGGAGGTGCGGTAGTCACCGTGGTCGATATCGTTGCCGAGCTTTAGAAAGGTGTTTTGATCGGAGAAGTCCCATCTGGCGCCGAGGGGAATCGTCAACTCTTGTTGCTTACGCTCGGCAAAAGCCCCCTCAATGCTCCAGGCGCCCTGCGAACCCTTAAAGAAAAATCGCTTTGAATCAAAGTTATCGTGCATGACGTCATCGGAAACCTGCACGTCGGGAAGATCAGCCTGGGATGCCGAAGCCGAGACCAGCCATTCAGCACCATTGTCCAGGCGCGTTCCCCAACTGACGCGCGCCTTGCGGTCCTGGTGCGAGCCGGTGGTCATGGCAACCTGGCCACCGTTCAAATCGCGGCCCCGGAAGGTGACGACGTTGATCACGCCGAGGAAGGCATTGTTGCCGTACAACGCGGTTCCCGGGCCGGGTGCATACTCGACACGCTCGATCAACTCGGTGTCGAGCAGCCCTTCTTCACCGAGGTATATCTGGTTGAAGACGTTATCAGCGACCGGCTGACCGTCAATACGCAGCATGATTCGTCCTGCGTAGTCACCGGGCAAACCGTAACCACGCCCACCAGGGAAGTAATAGGCGCTGTCGAAACCGATGTTCAGGCCTCGCATGCTATTGAGGATCTCAGCGAGGGTCCTGTAGCCGAAGCGACGCATCTGCTCGGCGGTGACCACTGAAACCGCGGATGGCGCATCGGTGAGTTGCTGAGAAATCTGAGACGCGCCGACAACCTCGGTTTTGAGTAACTGCTCGAAAGGAAGGCTGGTCAGATCCTGGGCGGCTACCGCGCGTGATAGCAACCACAAACCCGACGCGAAGAGGCACCGACAGATGTTCAGGGTGTATCGTGGCGGCGGCACGATGGGGGAGCATGACATGATCTGCGTATAACCCTCTCGGCATTGCCACTGCACATGAATCGATCTGTTTTTGGGAGCTCGATGTGAGTTGACCCTGCTTTTTTTGTTTTGATTGGGTGCACTTTCTCCCTACAAGCCCCGCCACTAAGAAAGTGGTTGCTTCGGAAAGAACGATTTCAAAATGCCACCACTCTAGGCGCAATACCATCAGCACCGGCTTATATTCGAGTAAGGGGTTTCGAGGCGGTGTAGGGGGATACCTACAGCGACGATGGCATCGACAGAGGAAAACCGAGCAGGCGGTTCTGAATGCATCTGGCCTGACGAAAGAAAAGACGCACGCCCAAAGTCCTCCGTTTATGAGACTAGGCGTGCGGCTTCTTCATGAGCGCGGGAGCGACTTGATCTTTGAATCAGGTCAGTTGCTGCATCAGCGACATGAAGCTGTCAAAGGTAAGGGAAAGATAGCGCCAAGGCTTAAACCCGGAATTGACTTAACAGTCGACTCAACTGATCTGCCAACTGGCGCAAATGTTCATTGGCTGCACTGGTTCGCTCACAAGCCTGGGTGTTGTCCTGTGCGAGACCGGCGGCCTGGGTGACATTTCGATTGATGTCCTCCACGACATGGGTTTGTTGCAAGGTAGCGCTGGCGATGGAGGCATTGAGGGTTGTCAGGTTGCGCAGCGACTGGCTGATTTGATCCAGACTCACGCTGGCCAGCCTGGCCTGTTCGATGGTGAGCCGAGAGCCCTGGCTGCTTTCGTCGATCACCTTGACGGCGGCTTCAGAGTTGCGCTGCAACGTCTCGATCATGCCCTGGATTTCGGTGGTTGACTGTTGGGTACGCTGGGCCAACATCCGCACTTCATCCGCCACCACGGCAAAACCGCGCCCCTGCTCTCCGGCCCGCGCCGCTTCAATGGCCGCATTGAGGGCTAGCAGATTGGTCTGCTCGGCGATGGCGCGAATCACTTCGATGACACTGCCGATGCGTGTGCTTTCCTGCGCCAGGGCCTGAATGACGCCCACCGCTTGTTCGATGGTGCCCGACAGGTGCTCGACCTGCCGCGAACAGCTGCCGATGTTGCTTTGTCCCTGTTGGGCCCGCGTATCGGCGTCACGCACTTCGCTGGCGGCCTGTTCGGCGTTCCTCGCCACATCTTGCACACCGTAGGTAACCTCGTTGATGGCTGTAGCCACCAGGTCCATTTGCTGCGACTGCTGTTGACTGTACCCCTGGCCTTCGTTGGCGACGCTGTCAAGGGAAGCCGATGCCTGATCCAGTGCCTTGGCCGCCCGCAGCGATTGACTGATCACACCTCGTAGCTTCTCGGTAAAACCATTGAAGTGGCCCGCCAGCGCAGCCATTTCGTCATGGCCCGTAACGTCCAGCTTGCGAGTGAGGTCTCCTTCGCCACTGGCTATATCAGCCATGGCTTGCACCGCTTCGTTCAGCGGTTGAGTAATACTTCTGCCCATGAAGATAACCAAAAGGCACATCAGCGCACAGATGCCCAGGAGCACGCCCGCGGCTCTCATTAACTGCGTCTGGAATGCTGCCTGCAGATCGTCGATATAGACACCCGAACCGAGTATCCAGCCCCAGGGCTGATAGAGCTGGACAAAAGACACTTTATCCACCGGTTCGCTAGCGCCCGGCTTGGGCCAACGGTAGCCCACCACCCCCTTGCCCTGGTTCTTTGCAATGGCCACCATTTCAAGAAACAAGGCCCTGCCATCCGGATCCCTGACAGCGGAAAGGTCCTGGCCATTGAGCTTGGGGTTGGTCGGATGAATGACCATTTTCGGCCCCAGATCGTTGATCCACAGGTAATTGTCCCCGTCGTACCGAATCTCGCCGACCAGGGCCAGCGCTTGTTTCTGAGCATCCTCAAGGCTCAGCGCGCCGGTTGTTTCCAAGGCGTGGTAATGCTTGAGGATGCCCTCGGCGACCTCTACAACCCTGCGACTCTCGTTGGCCTTGGACTGGTACTCCTCCACATAGATCTGGCGCAGGAAAACAGGGCGAGGGCAACGAGCATCGTCATGGCAAGAAACAGGACAATCCACAGTCGGCGACTGACGGGCATATTGCGAAGGCTTTTCATTTGGGGCGACTCTTGTGGAAGGTGGTCATGTCATAGGCCCGCGCACGGGGCCAGGTTATCCGCCGCATAACGCTTCACCACTGCGACACGTCACGGGCCATTGGTCCGGCAACTTTTCGAAATCTTGCGGCGCCATGGCCCTGCCATACAGCCAGCCCTGAGCGCTATGGCAGCCATAACGCTGCAAAAACGCTTGCTGAGAGGGCTCTTCGACGCCTTCGGCCACCAATGTCAAACGCAGGCTGTTGCCCATGGCGATGATCGCCTTGACCAGCTCGGCGCTGTCGCGGTCATGCTCGATGTTGTGAATGAAGGAGCGGTCTATCTTCAGGATTGTGATGGGAAAGCGACTCAGATAACCAAGCGCCGAATAACCGGTGCCGAAATCGTCAATGGCAATCGAAAGGCCCATCTCGCTCAGGCGTTCAAGGGTTTCGCGCACGGCGGTGTTGTTGTCCAACAGCAACCCTTCGGTGATTTCCAGTTCCAGCCAACCCGGTTCGCACCCGGTGTCCTGGAGGATGGTCTTGATTGACGCGAGCAGGTCGTTCATCTGGAATTGCCGCGGCGACAGGTTGACCGCTATTTTCAGCGGCGTACCGCGCCTACCACGGTTCCGGGCGGCGGCGAATCGACAAGCCTGCTTCAGAACCCATTCGCCGATGCCCACGATCAGCCCGGTTTCCTCGGCGATCGGGATGAATTTGTCCGGTGGCACCTGTCCGTGTTGCGGATGATTCCAGCGCAACAACGCCTCAGCGCCGATCAGGCGTCCGCTGACCAGATCAATCTGCGGTTGATAGTGCAGCGCCAGTTCGCCGTTGTGTTGCGCATGACGCAAGCTGGTCGCCAAGGCCAAACGCTCCGAGGCCTGCTGGATCAGGTGCGGCGAGTAGCGCTGCACGTTGTTCCGCCCCTTGGATTTGGCGTGATACATGGCCGAATCTGCGTACTGCAAGAGCTGGTAAATGTTATCGGCGTCCATAGGGCCATGGGCAATACCCAAATTTCCGGAGACGAAGACTTCCCTGCCCTCGACCTGATAGATCCCCGTTATGCTCTGCAGGATTTGTCTACCCAGGCTGTCCAGGTCAATGGGTGGGGCAAGACGCTTGAGGAACAGGGCGAACTCATCACCACCCAAGCGAGCCACCGTGTCCTTGCCACGCGCAAAATCCTGTAAACGGCGGGCGACCTGGCGTAATAGTTCATCACCCGCCCCGTGACCCAGCGTGTCGTTAATCACTTTGAAATTGTCGAGGTCCAATATCGCCACGGCCACTTGTCGACCGCCCCGTTCGCTCTCATGCAAGGCGTGCTGCAGATGCTCCTTGAACAACTCGCGGTTGGGCAGTCCAGTCAGGGCGTCATAGAAAGCCAGTGTATGCAGCCGCTGTTGATAGGCCTTGAGCTCACTGATGTCCTGGGCAGTACCCAGCATTTGCACCGGCTTGCCGTCGGGGCAGTATTCGATATTCAGGCACGAGTGCAGATGCAGGCGCTGATGTCCTACCGCGATGCAGTACTCCAGCGTCAGGGACGTGCTGAGCTCGCAAAAGGCCTGGCGGATGCTTGCCAGAACTTGCCCACGATCCTCAGGCACCAAAAGATCAAGCACCTCCTTCAGGATCGGCGACCAACCGCGTGGTTGGTCAAGCATGCGACACAGCTCCGCCGACAGTCGTAAGGTGCCAAGGCGATAATCCAACTGCCAGTGACCGAGCCGAGCCATGGCCTCGGACTGCTCCAGGCGCCGCTCTGTTGCCTTGAGCGCCGAGATGTCGCGGGCAATGGTGAGCACGCTGGTGACCTGTCCGTGCTGGTCGAACTCCGGTACTGCCTGAACATGCTGGACAATTTGCTCACCCGAGGACTTGATCCACGTGGCTTCCGCCGCGTCGGGCCGACCATTTTGCAAAATGTCCAGGATGCCCTGGTGATAGCGCGTCGCGACCTCGGCAGGCAGAGGGCTTTTGTAGGTGATCGGGGTGCCGATCACCTCACTGATCGCAATATCATAGAGCCGCTCGTAGGCGGGGTTGATGTAGGCACGCCGACCGTCCCGGTCATAGCGAATAATGACATCCGGCGAGTTTTCCACGAGGGTACGGAACTCTTGCTCCCTGACCCGAAGCTCCTGCTCGGCGCGCCGCAGCTGAGTAATATCGCGCCCCACAGCCAGCACGCTGATGACCTCGCCATCGCTCCCTCGCTCTGGGACAAGACGAATATGACTGGTGATCAGATCGCCGTTGCCCCCCGTCCAGGATAATTCGTGTTCGTCAGGCTGACCGCTGCGCACCACTTCCTGTAAGACAGCCTCGTAGGCAAGCAACTGAGGGATAGCGCAACTGTCGCTCGGTCTTTTGCCGAGCAGCAATTGCGCGGGGAGACCGACCATGCGGGCAAAGGCCGGGTTGGCGTAGGTACGCTGGCCCTGGCGATCATAACGGGCAATGGTATCCGGCGTGTTCTCTGCCAGCGTACGAAACGCCAGGCTGTCGGAACTGCTTTCGCAATGCGCAGGCTCACGCCCAGCGCAGGTTGCCCGGTCTAGCAAGCCTTGAGGAGGTGTTTTTTTATTCATACTCGTCACCTTGTCAAATCGGTGAATGAGTCATTGCGTGTCGTCCTTTTTGCGCAGCGCGCCGCGTGATGGGTGCGCCAAGACTCATGGGGGCATAACGGGCATACGGAAAGGGGCATGGCTCAAGCCCTTCCGGTTGTGCTGGCGAGGATCGCCGCAGGGATTTCACAGAGAGGTAATACGCGTTCCACCCCACCCAGTTTGAACGCTTCCTTGGGCATGCCGAAAACCACACAGCTGTCTTCGTCCTGGGCCAGGGTCCGTGCACCCGCCTCGCGCATTTCCTTCAGGCCCCGCGCACCATCGTCGCCCATGCCGGTCATGATGATGCCCAAGGCATTGCCACCGGCCACCCGGGCGGTAGAGCGGAATAACACATCGACTGATGGACGATGCCGGCTGACCGGCGGGCCATCACGGATTTCCACCTGGTACTGGGCGCCACTGCGCGTAAGCAACATGTGTCGCCCACCCGGCGCAATGAGCGCCCGCCCAGGCATGACCCGGTCGCCGTTGCGCGCTTCGAGCACCTCGATCTGGCATAACTGATTCAGCCGTGCGGCGAAGGCTGCGGTAAAGCGCTCCGGCATATGCTGGACAATCAGCAGGCCGGGGCAAATCCGTGGCAGGCGCGTCAGAATCGCCTCCAGCGCCTGAGTGCCGCCGGTGGAAGTGCCGATAGCGACCAATGTCTCGGTGGTGAGCGTCATGGCCTGGCTGGGGGCCGGCAGGATAACGTCTGCGGACAGCTTGGTGGTCTTTGCAGGCACCAGGCGGCGCAGGTTGGCCCGCGCGGCGCTCTGGATCGCCTGGACCAGTTCGTCGGAGGCATCATGGAGGAACTGCTTGAGCCCCAGTTTGGGCTTGCCAATAACGCAAACCGCCCCTTCCGCCAGCGCCTGCAGGGTGGTTTGGGCACCGGTTGCGGTAAGCGTGGAGCAAATCACCACGGGAGTGGGTCGTTCAGCCATCAGCTTTTTCAGGAAGGTGATGCCGTCCATGCGCGGCATTTCCACATCCAGTACCAACACGTCCGGCCACTGGCGCTGCATTTTTTCCAGGGCGAACAGCGGGTCGACGGCAACCCCGATCACTTCGATCCCTGGATGCCCGGCGAGCGAGGCCGAAAGGACCTGGCGAACCACCGCCGAGTCGTCGACGATCATGACTTTGATTGGCCTCATGCAACACGCCCCTGGTCCACGCCCACGGCAGATGGAATGTGCTTGATCGAAACCTGTCCGTTCCAGATGTCGAAGATCAGGTTGCGATGGCCATTTCCCTCGACGTGGGCGCCTTGGCAGGCCAGGCCATGGGCCTGGAGCAGTTGTCTGGCGGCATCGACATTTTTCTTGCCCACATAGTGAGTCTTTCGCTTGCCCATTGCCGGGAACATGTCGCCGCCACCAAACAGTTGAATACGAAACTCCGCGGCCGAAACCCCGTGGAGACGGGTTTGGCGGAGCATCAGTTCAATGGCTTCGTCCCCATAACGTCCATCCAGTCCAGGGGAAGACCGCTGGGGGCGGGTCGGCAGCATGAAGTGGCACATGCCGCCGATCAGCAATGTCGGATGCCACGCCACCAGCGACACGCAAGAGCCCAGCAGGGTTCGGATGCGCGTATAGCGATCGCCGAAATACAGCTCCCCCGGCTGCAGGAAAATCTCGATAGTGCCGTTGGGTCTACGCATGAGGCTTCCGGTAAATGGACGGAACAACGACTTGGAGCTCATCGCAGACGCCGTTAAGGCTTTCCGAATGACTGACGATGAAATAGCCGCCTGGTTTCAACAGCGGCAGCATGCGCTGCACCACTTGACGCTTGGTCTCGAGATCGAAATAAATCATGACGTTCCGCAAGAAGATCACATCAAATTCACCCAACCCCGGTAGTGCGGCGTTCAGGTTGATCTGCCGGAAACTCATGCGACTGCGCAGGGCCGGGTCGACCAACAGCGTCCCGGTGTGCTCGCCGACGCCCTTGAGGCAATACTTGATCAACAGCGGCTGCGGAATATCTTGGGCATCGGCAATGGGGTACAAGCCGGTTCGGGCCTTATCCAGCACCCGTGTACTGAGGTCGGACGCAAGCAGCTCCCAAGGTCGATTGCCCCGGGCCTCGGCCAAGGTCATGGCGATGCTGTAGGGTTCCTCACCAGACGAACAGGCACCGCTCCAGACCCGAAGCGTTGAACGGTTGGCCAGCTCGGGCACAATCCGCTCGCGCAGGAAGCCAAAGTGCTTGGGCTCGCGGAAAAAGTAGGTTTCGTTGGTGGTCAACAGATCCACCGCCACCTGCTGCTCCGTGCGATCACGAGCCAGTAGACGAAAGTATTCGCCGTAGCTGGACAGCTCATGATGGCGGACGCGCTTGGCCAGACGACCACTGACCAGCGGTTTCTTTGCGTCGGACATGCTGATCCCGGCAATCTCGAAAATCATGGCGCGATACTGCTGAAACTCCTTGTCGGAGAGCACTGGAGTATTCAAAGTGTGCAGCGTCCTTGCGCGCGCTCATGGCGCAGCCGCCTGTTGGTCTTGTTCATGTCGGCACGCTCGCTTGAGCCAGCGACTGGCCAACCGGGCGCGGCAGGAGACATTCGTTCGCCGAGAATCCTCGTTCGATGTCCAACACTGTCAGTGTGATGTCGTTGACAGAGGTCGTCCCGAGGATGAAATCGTTGCCCATCCTGCTGTCACAACTCAGCGGTCGTTCGATCTGTTCTGCACAGATATCCACTATCCTGCCGACCCCATCGACCACGACGCCGACCCTTTGCATCCGCTCCCCGGTACCCATTTCAAGGATGACGACAGAGGTGCTCCATCCCAACTCCACGGTTCGCCCTGTGAGCTGATGACCCAGGTCGATGACCGGTACCAGCGTATTGCGCAACCTGATGGCCCTGCGCAGCTTCGACGTCGATGCGGGTTTGGTGATCAGTTGGCTGGCCTCGACGATGGCGTAGATGTTCGATGTGCTGATGGCGAACCGATCGTCGCCGAGCTTGAACGACAGGTAGGGACGGTATGGCCTTGCGTTGTCATCAGGTAAACCCGGCTCACTGGCGGTTTTCGCGAGCAAGTGACGTCCTTCAACCATGCGCGAAGACAGCTCGGCCAACTCGCTCAGTTTGTCGGCCAGTCGGAGGAAGCCCGCGCGATCCGAGGTATCACCTGTACGCACCGGTAAAAGGCCCGGCTCAACGGGTTCCGCGGATGTCGCATGGTGATTCCCAAGCGCCTGGCCAAGCGCAGAAACAGCACCGTTGAGCTGCTCGATTTGAAGGGCGAACGCCTCCAGTCTGGCGGGGGCAATTTCGTCCAATGGTTCAACAGCCTTGCCTGACATGACAGCGTTTCGGCGCAAGCCAGCCAGCAATAACCAGACAAGCATGCCGGTGCCGGGGGCCAGGGCCAATAACAGCCAGCCGCCTAGATTCGAGATATCAATCAGTTGGCCCATGAAAATCACTCCTGGAACCGCACGAAACCGACCGGCGTGGCCTTGTCCGCGAGATTGCCGCGTACGCCGCGGGCCGCGGGTGGCTGGCTGCTGGTTGCAGGGAAAGGCTCGGAGGGAGTGCTGGCGTGTTCGTTCAAGTGCGGGTTGAGAGTGAAGAATCTCATCAACTGTTGCAGCTGCTCAGCCTGGGTGCTCATTTGCTCGGCGGTGGCGGCCAGCTCCTCGGACGATGAAGCGTTCTGCTGGGTGATCTGATTGAGCTGATTCATCGCCATGTTGATCTGCCCCACACCGGAGGACTGCTCCTCGGAGGCAGCGGCGATTTCCTGGACCAGATCGCTGGTCTTGGCGATACCGGGAACGATCTCGTCGAGCAACCCCCCAGCGCGCTCGGCCAGGGCCACGCTGTTCTTGGCTACTTCGCTGATTTCCTGGGCGGCCACCTGGCTGCGTTCGGCCAGCTTGCGCACTTCCGCCGCGACCACGGCAAACCCTTTGCCATGTTCGCCGGCACGGGCCGCCTCGATGGCCGCATTCAGGGCAAGCAGGTTGGTCTGGTAGGCGATGTCGTCGATGATGCCGATCTTGTCGGCGATGCTCTTCATCGCGGTAACCGTGTCCCTCACCGCCGTGCCGCCTTCGACGGCTTGCTTGGCCGCGCTGCCGGCCATGCCGTCGGTCACCCGGGCGTTTTCGCTGTTCTGTTCGATGGAGGCGGACATCTGCTCGACCGAGGCGCTGGTCTGCTCGACGCTGGCGGCCTGTTCGCTGGCAGCCTGGCTCATGGAGAGCGCTGTGGAACTGACCTCCTCACTGGCGGAAGCGATGTTGCCGGTGGCGTTGTTGACTTGGCCGATGATGCTGGAGATTCTGGCAATGGTGTTATTGATAGCGTTCTTCAGCGCTTCAAAAGTTCCCTGGTATTGCTTGTCCAGGTTTTGTGCCAGGTCACCCTGCTCCAAGCCGCTGAGTACACGCAATACATCTTCCAGGGCATTGTCCGCGGTGCCTACGATTTGGTTCATGCCATCGGCAACCAGTTTGTAGAAACCCTCCTTGCCTTCGCTCGCGATTCGCCCGGAGAAGTCCCCCGCCGCCGCGGCCGCAACCACCTTGACGATCCCCTCCTCGGCGACCACTTCCAGGGTGCGATCGATCCATTCCAGCACGGTGCCAAGGCGTTCGCCATCGGGATTGTAGATAGGGCTGGCGCTGAGCCGGAAGATCATGTCGCCGACCGGCACCTGAGCCACATGGGTGCCACGCAAACTGCTCAGCAGATTGCGTTGGTGGCTGGGGTTCTTATGGAAAACATCAAAGTTCGCGCCGATGATTTTGTCCGCGCTGAACTGCGGCAACACCTTGCGCATGTTGCCCTCGGACCGACGCATCAGCGCTTCGGTAGCCCGGTTCATGTAACGGATAATGCCGTCGTTATCCGCCATCATCACGTTGACCGAAGCATTATCCAGCGTGGTTTTAAGCGTGGTGGCAATGGCGGCGGCCGCAGTCGCGTCCTTCAACTGCTGGCGCGTCTTTTCGATGACCTCATTGATAAAGGCTTTCTTGCCGGGCAGCGGCTCCATCGGAACGTCCAGATCGCCGTCGCCTAGTGCCTTGATACACTGCATCGCTTTTTTCTTGGCCGCGATATGGCCCTGCACCATCGCATTGACACCTTCAGCCATGGTTTTGTAGGCGCCCTGGAACTTGGTGGTATCGACCATCACGTCGATATCGCCCTTGTCGTGTTCGACAGACATGCGGTTCATTTCGTTGATTAGCGTCTGCAGGCCCGTTGACACGCCTTGAAGCGCGGTATTGAGCGTGCCGGTTTCATCACCGCGCACCGTCGTGATCGTCGCGCTCAGATCCCCGGCGGCGAGGCGATGGGTCACGCTGATAACGTCGCGCAGGGGACGGGTGATCGATCGGGTAATGCACAAGGCGATCAGCGCACCCAGCATTATGCCCACACCCAATAGCCCCAGCATCATTTGCATGCCGACGCTGTAGTTATGGCCAGCCTGGCTGACAGCTTCGTCGACTTGCCGTAGTTGATAAGCCATCATCGCGTCGAGACCGGCGAACAGATCATCCTGAACCCGTGCCGCGTCCCCCATCAATACCTCGGCGGCTTCGGCGCTGTGTTGCTCGGCGGCCAGCATCAGGGCCTTGTCCACCAGCGGCACAACACTCTGGAAGCGAGCGCGAATATCCGCGGCGATCTGCGTCGCCTCATCCCTGGTCACACCACGCTGCAGCTCGCCAAGCAGTTTGTCGAAGGCTGCTCGAGCGACCTGGAGGCGCTCGAGCTCGTTCCGGGTCCGCTGGGCATCGCTGGTCAACAGAATATTGCGGCTGGTGCGCGCGATGATGTTCATCTGGTCACGCAGGTTGGCGACCTGCACCACGCGGGTCATGCGCAAGCTGGAGACCTCGTCGAGATCTGCCTTGATGCCCTGCAAACGTTCGATGCCCATATAGGCGATCGCGGCGGTAAGAACTAACACCGTGGCAAAGCCGAAAGTCAGGCGGACCCCGACACGCATATTTTTGAACATGGTATTTCCACTTTTGAGGTACAGGGAACGTTCGCAAGGCACTGCTCGGCCACAACGTGATGCCGGCATTGCGTGGTTTCGGCTTACTCGCCGGGCGCTGTCTCGGTGATCTGGGTCAATGCGGCGAGTTCGTCTACCGAAAGCACCTTGCCGATGTCCAGGAGGATGACGAAACGGCCCTCGACCTTGCCCATGCCCAGGATAAAGTCGGTGCGGATATGCGCGCCGAATGCCGGCGCCGGTTCGATATCCGCCGGTGCGATTTCCAACACCTCGTTCACCGCATCCACCAGCACGCCAATCACCTGTTGTTCGTCAACGTGGTCCACTTCCAGGATGACAATGCAGGTGCGTCGACCGACCTCGGTTTGCCGCCCGCCGAAGCGGGCGCTCAGATCGATCACCGGCACCACCGCGCCACGCAGGTTGATCACGCCACGGATGCTGGGGCCCATCATCGGCACACTGGTGACCTGGCCGTACTCGATAATTTCCTTGACGGTGAGCGTGCCCACCGCGAACTGTTCACCCGCGAGCGAGAAGGTCAGGTATTGCCGAGGTTCAGACAGGCTATCGGGATGTTCCACTTTGAGCGAAGACTGCATGGCATCACTCCTGGAAGCGCACGAAGCCAGCCGGTAGGCTGAGCTCGCGAGATCTGCTGGTTACCTTGCCGGAAACGGCTGTCGAGAGGCCGGCCGTCTTCACGACACGAGGGGCTGTCGTGCCGCGTTCATTCGGGCCATTGCTGGAGAGGACGAAGAACTGCATCAGTTGCTGCAGTTGTTCGGCCTGACCGCTCATTTCCTCGGACGTAGCCGCCAGCTCTTCGGAGGCCGACGCATTTTGCTGAGTGATCTGGTTGAGCTGATTCATTGCCGTGTTGATCTGAGCGACGCCGGAAGACTGCTCCTCGGAGGCGGCGGCAATTTCCTGGATCAGATCGCTGGTCTTGGCGATACCCGGGACGATCTCGTCGAGCAGGCCGCCGGCACGCTCGGCCAGGGCCACACTACCCTTGGCCACTTCACCGATCTCCTGGGCGGCAATCTGGCTGCGTTCAGCCAATTTGCGCACCTCGGCGGCGACCACGGCGAAGCCCTTGCCATGCTCACCGGCACGGGCGGCCTCGATGGCGGCGTTGAGGGCCAGCAGGTTGGTCTGATAGGCAATAT
This sequence comes from Pseudomonas sp. CFBP 5748, assembly GCF_053850495.1. NCBI lineage: Bacteria > Pseudomonadati > Pseudomonadota > Gammaproteobacteria > Pseudomonadales > Pseudomonadaceae > Pseudomonas > Pseudomonas sp. CFBP 5748. Next base: position 985,636 of record NZ_JBSPTN010000001.1, on the reverse strand, counting down.
CGTCGATGATGCCGATTTTATCGGCGATACTCTTCATCGCCGAAACCGTGTCCTTGACCGCTTCTCCCCCTTCAACCGCCTGTTTTGCGGCGTTGCCGGCCATGCCTTCGGTCACGCGGGCATTCTCGGTATTTTGTTCGACAGACGCAGACATCTGCTCGATCGAGGCGCTGGTTTGCTCAACGCTGGCAGCCTGTTCGCCGGCCGCCTGGCTCATCGATTGCGCCGTGGACGACACTTCCTCCGAGGCGCTGCTCAGTGCATTGGCCGAACCGCGCACTTCGCCGATGATTTGCGCCAGCTTCGCCACCATGTTTTGGAGGGCTTCTTTCAACTGGCCTATCTCGTCACGGCTGTCGACATCGATGCTCACGCTCAGGTCACCTGCCGCCAGCCGATTGGCGACCTGGACCGACTCGTTCAATGGACGGGTAATCGAGCGGGTAATGAGCAATCCACACAGCCCTCCCAACAGGACGGCAACCCCCAGCAAGATGAACGACAGCAGACGAATCCGATCGTACTCAGCCTGCTCCTGTCGGTCGTTTTCCGCGAAGGAGGCTTCCTGCATTTCGATCATGTCATTGAGCCGCTTGGCGTACTCCTGCTGCTGTTGCTCCACCTCACCGTAGAGCAGTTGGATAGCCTGGTCTGTCTGGTTCGCCGCGCCCAGATCGACAGCGCGATCAACCACCACGCCATAGTTGTCGCGCACTTCCTTCAGGCGTTTGAACAGGCTAATTTCGTCTGGCTCGTTCAGCAGCTTTTCCAAGGCATCCATTCGCGAAGCCTGGGCTTGGCGAGTCTCGGTCAGCTGGTTTTGAGTTTGTTTCAATTGCTGCTCGTCGGTCTTGAGGATCAGGTCGCGAATCAGGAGATTGGTAGCACTCAGGCCAGCGCCGAGATCGTTGCTGACCTGAACTTTCGGATAAGCGTTATCGGTGATATCGCTCACGATCGTGTGCACGTTTGAAAGACCATTCATGCTCATGATCACCAGGGCAAGCATCAGCAGAAGCACGAGCACGTACCCTGCTCCTATCTTGGTGCCGACCTTCATGTTGGAAAACGTATTCATTTTTATAATCTTCTGTGAATATCAAATAGTTATGAGCCAATTCAATTGAAAGCGAAGGCTGCATTCAATTGTCGGTAACAGCTTGGTGCCTGGCACCGATGACCTGCTTGATCAGCCCGGAGACATCCAGAATCAAGGCCACTTCGCCGCTGCCCAGGATGGTGAAGCCTCCTACTCCGTCTATCTGGCCGAAAACCTTGCCCATCGGTTTGATCACGGTCTGGAATTCACCGAGCAGGCGGTCCACCACAAGGCCCGCGCGCTGCCCAGCGAACTGCACGACCACCACGTTTTCCCGGCGTGGTGGGGTCCCTCCAATGTCGAACTGCTTGCGCAGACGGATAAATGGCAGCACCTCGCCGCGCAGATTGAGATAGTCCCGATCTTCGTTGGGGGGCAGTTCGATGCACTCCACCACCGCGTCCTGCGGGATCACGTAGCTGGCGTTGCCGACACCGACCATGAAGCCGTCAATGATCGCCAGCGTCAGCGGCAGGCGAATGCGCAGGGTGGTCCCCTGCCCTTCGACGCTGTTCAATTCGACGCTGCCGCGCAGCGCTGTGATGTTGCGCTTGACCACGTCCATGCCGACACCACGGCCGGAGAGATTGCTGACCTGCTCGGCGGTTGAGAAACCCGGTTCGAAAATCAGGTGGAAGATGTCCTGGTCACTGAGACTTTGCCCTTCGCTGACCAGGCCTCGCTCGGTGGCCTTGCGCAGGATCCGCGCCTTGTTCAAGCCGCCGCCGTCGTCGGCCACTTCAATGACAATGTTGCCCGCGTCGTGAAAGGCGTTGAGCCGCAGCAGCCCCTGGGCCGGCTTGCCCTGGGCCAGGCGTACGTCGGCGGATTCGATGCCATGGTCCATGGCGTTGCGCACAAGGTGCGTGAGCGGATCACCAATGCGCTCCACCACGGTTTTGTCCAACTCGGTCTCACCGCCGCTGATTTCCAGGCGGATGTCCTTGCCCAACTCCTTGGCGACGTCGCGAACCACCCGTTGGAAGCGGCTGAACGTCGAGCCAATCTGCACCATCCGCAGGGTCAGGGCCGAATCACGAACCTCCTCGACCAGGCGCGCGAGAACCGCCGTCGCCTCCACCAGCTCACTGGCTCCGGCGTTCCGGGCAGCGAGATTGGCCCCCGCGCCGGCAATGATCAGTTCGCCGATCAGATTGATCAGCTCGTCAAGCTTGCCCGCGTCGACGCGGATCAGGCTGTTCTCGACACTGCGGTTGTCTTTGACCGGCTGTTTTTTTTGGGCGTCGGTGTTTTCCGGTACGGAGACGATCTGTTGTTCGACCGGCACCAACGCGTCAGGTGTTTGCTGCCAGGAGCCCTGCGGTGCGTCGTCCAGTTCCTGCGGTGCATGAATGCCGCAACGTATGAGGAATATTTCACCCATGCGCTGGCTCTCTTGTGGCAACGCTTGAACCAGGCCCTGATATTCATCGGTCTTGTTGTGCGGCCCAAGAATATGCACTTGGCTGTCTTCACGTATGAACTCGAAAACGCCCTCGATGGTGGCTTTGTCGGCACAGCTGTGAAAACCGATCTCGAAGCCCAGGTAGCAACTTTCAGGGTCCATCTGGGCCCCTGGTGGCAGGCTGTCGCTGAGGGTCACGATATTGCAAATGTGACCCAGGGTGGACAAGTAGCGAATAAACGCCAGAGGGTCCATGCCGTTGCGCAACAGATCAGGGCCCAGGCGCAAGGAGATGTGCCAGTGATCGGTCTGCAACGTGTTGCCGCCGGGTTGATGCCCGACAGGCAACGCCTGTTGCCGCGCGGTGGCGTCTTCCTGGATCGACTCAGGCGTTCCACCCAATGATCGGCGCAGCAAGTCGAGCAGATGAGCGCCTTTGCCCTGCACGGATGTGTCCGCCTGCTGATGGTCGGCCGCCAGATTCACCAGCACGCCAATGTGGTCACACACTTGCAGGAACAGTGCGGTCAGTTCTTCGTCAAAACGTAAATGCTTGTCACGGACACGGTCCAGCACGCTTTCGGCCACATGGGTGAAAGCAACGATGTCGTCCAGGCCAAACAGGCCCGCCGAACCCTTGATGGTGTGGGCGGCACGGAAAATCGCGTTGATCGTCTCGTCGTCGTCCGGGGCCATCTCGATATGCAGCAGGGCATCTTCCATCTGCTGCAATAATTCTAGGCTTTCGACGATGAAAGTCTGTTGTGCATCATCCAGGTTCATGGTCATGGCCTTTTCACGAATAGTTCGGTTGCAACGCGGTGGGGTCGCCGAAAAAACTGGCGATATCGCACAACTCGAACACCTCCAGCACCGCCTGGCTGTGGTTGCTCAGCCGCAACTCTTGGCCGTGGGCAATCGCTTCTTTCTTGGCCATGATCAGCAGCTGCAATCCGGCCGTATCCAATTCCTGTACCGCGCTCAGGTCCAATTCAAGGCATCCGTCACGGCCTATCAAATCAACCAAGCGACTTTTCCATTCGGCTGCGGTGTAGATGCTCAACTCGCCCTCGATGGCAATACGTTGATGAGCGTCGGTGTTCATTGGCTTCTATCCAGTCGATATGTAGGGCTGCGGCATTCGGCCTGTCGGCCAATGCTCATGGCAGGACGAGTTTGGAAACCGCCGTCAGCATTTGTGCCGGCTGGAAGGGTTTGACCACCCATGCCTTGGCCCCGGCCGCCTGGCCTTCCTGCTTCTTTGCATCGCTGACCTCGGTTGTGAGCATGATCACCGGGGTGAACTTGTAGGCCGGCAATTGCTTGGCCGCGCGGACAAAGGAAAGGCCATCCATGTTCGGCATATTGACGTCGCTGATGATCAGATGGAGCTTGCGGCCATCGAGCTTGTTCAAGGCATCCTTGCCATCACAGGCTTCGACAGTCTCATAGCCAGCGCTTTTCAAGGCGATGCTGACGACCTGGCGCAGCGAGGCGGAGTCGTCGACGATCATGATGGTTTTGGCCATAGGGAAAGCTCCTAGAAGAAAGTGATTTCGGATTCGTTGCTGGAGGCGCCTTTGCCGCTGCCTCGATGTATGTCATGCAATTCGGGCATGGTGTAGGTGTGGGCCAGTTGCTCAAGCCAGGCATCGGCATCGAGAATGGGCGCGGTACGACCGTCGACGCTGTCCTGTGCCCCCTGGGCAAGACTCTGATGCAGCTTCTCCAAGTCATTGCGCACCAGCCCCAGTACCTGGCTGACCCGATCCTGGAATTGCAGGCCGACCAGCACCGCGGAGATTTCCTGGCCGACGCACTGGCTTTCCTTGCGCAACTCATGGGAGGAATCGAGAAGCGTGTTGGTGGCACCTCGAAAGCGCCGGATGACCTGCTCGATCACTTGGCCGGAGTGAGTCACCGTGGCCTCATCCTGCTCGGCATATTCGCGAGAGATCGCCAGCGTGCTGGCGATGGCCGCATTCACCGTGTCCACGGTCTCACCGATGCGCCTGCCGGTTTCTCCAGAGAGGCTGGACAGTTTGCGAATTTCATCCGCGACAACGGCGAAGCCGCGACCTATCTCGCCGGCGCGGGCAGCCTCGATGGCGGCGTTGAGCGCAACCAGGTTGGTCTGTTTCGCAATATTGCCGACATCCTGAGCCATCGCCTGCAACTGCTCGGTCAGGTTGGCGAGCTTGACCACCTCGTGCAGCAACAGCTCTTTGGTCGCCAGGGCTCCGCGCAACGAGGCGACAATGGCATCCAGTTCATGCTGGCTGGTGCCCAGCAACGCAACCAGTCCGTCATCCCCGGCATTACCGTCCGGGGTGGTCGAGACGGCTCGCTCAACCCGCTGGGATATCTCGGCAAATCGCATGGCAAGCGCCGTTATGGCTTCTTCGGTATGGCTGCGGGCGACCTCGATCTGGCCCGCCCAGATCGGTAATACGCCGCGACACACCGGCTCCAGCCCGCAGCTACACGTCATCTGACGATCCCGCTCATCGAGCATCCGCAGAGATTCGGCGGCTGATTGTCCGATACGCTTGAAGGTACGGTTACGTGAATGAAAGTAGAGCGCGGTTGCCGTGCCAGATGCCAGCAGAACAACCGCAAGCCCTGCGGGCTGAAGGCCCATCTCCCCTACAACCAGAACGCAAATGGCACCCAGCGCCGCCAGGACCAGGAGCGCCACGGGTGCTCCCGCTGAAGGCGGACTTGGAGGAGTAATTGTTACGCTCAATATAGTTTCTCCATCCGACATCGGATGATCCGCCTGGCAGGTGCCATTGCGAATCGCCCGGTACAGAAAAAATAGAAGCAAAATGACATCAGCTGATGATGCAGGTCAGGCGCAACGCTCGGCCATCGGGTTATGCTGCTTTTGGAGTAGGCATCAGGATGGGACAGGTAGGCATTCCCTTACCTGCGGAGCGAACCAGACCTTCGCGCTCATGGGGAAGTTGGAGCGCACGGGCGCCAGGTTGTCGCGCGTGGCGATAGGCTTGGAGCCCCTCGCAAAGGTGCCGAGAGCGCTCGCGGGCCGATGCCCGCGAACTTCAGTCAGAGGTATTATTCGTCGGTCCCAAGGACCTGCGTCATCGCGGCGAGTTCATCAACCGAAAGCACCCGGCCGATGTCCAGGAGAATGACAACGCGGTTACCAACCTTTCCCATGCCCAGGATGAAGTCAGTGCGGATGTGGGCACCGAAGGTTGGCGACGGTTCGATTTCCGCCGGACTGATTTCCAATACCTCGTTCACCGCATCGACCAGCACGCCGATCACCTGCTGCTCGTCGGCATGCTCCACCTCGAGGATGACGATGCAGGTCCGTCGGCCAACCTCTGTGTGTCGGCTACCAAAGCGCGCGCCGAGATCAATCACCGGCACGACCGCTCCACGCAAATTGATCACACCACGGATGCTTGGCGGCATCATCGGCACGCCTGTGAGCTGGCCGTACTCAATGATCTCCTTGACGGTGAGCGTACCCACCGCGAACTGTTCACCACCGAGCGTGAAGGTCAGGTATTGCCGGGCCTCTGTCGCACGACCGTGATTGACCTCTTTTGTCGACGCGTGCATGGGCTTCACTCCTGGAAACGCACGAAGCCAGTCGGTACAGCCAATTCACGAGAATGGCTGGCCGTCTTGCCAGGGATGGTTGCGGGCAGGCCCGCGGTCCGCAGGGTCCGGGGGCCGGAAGGGTTGTGTTCGTTTTCGCTATTGCTGGCGAGCGTGAAGAACCTCATCAGTTGTTGCAATTGCTCCGCCTGGCCGCTCATTTCCTCGGCGGTAGCAGCCAGCTCCTCGGAGGCCGAGGCGTTCTGCTGGGTAATCTGGTTGAGCTGGTTCATTGCCGTATTGATCTGAGCAACACCCGAGGACTGCTCCTCGGAAGCGGCGGCAATCTCCTGGACCAGGTCGCTGGTCTTGGCGATCCCGGGAACGATCTCGTCGAGCAGCCCCCCGGCGCGCTCAGCCAAGGCTACCGAGCCCTTAGCCACCTCACCGATTTCCTGGGCGGCAACCTGGCTGCGTTCCGCCAACTTACGCACCTCGGCCGCAACCACGGCGAACCCCTTGCCATGCTCGCCGGCACGGGCGGCCTCGATGGCGGCATTGAGGGCCAGCAGGTTGGTCTGGTAGGCGATGTCGTCAATGATGCCGATCTTGTCGGCAATGCTCTTCATCGCGGCAACCGTATCCTTGACAGCCCCACCGCCTTCGCGAGCCTGTTTGGCGGCACTGCCGGCCATGGCGTCGGTGGCCCGGGCGTTCTCGGTGTTTTGCTCGATGGAAGCGGACATCTGTTCGACCGAAGCGGAGGTCTCTTCGACACTAGCGGCCTGTTCGCTGGAGGCCTGGCTGATCGACTGAGCTGTCGCCGAGACCTCCTCCGAGGCGCTGGACAGGGCGTTCGCCGAGCCGCGCACTTCGTCGATGATCTGCGCCAGCTTCTCGACCATGCCCTTCATGGCGGCGAGCATACTCGCGCTGTCGTTAGGGCGTAATGATATCGCTACCCCCAGATCCCCACCCGCGACTTTGGACAGCATCTCAGCCGCATACGCCGGCTCGCCACCCAACTGCCTGATCAAGCCACGCGTGATAACAAAACCGATCAATGCGGAAATCAACACCGCGACAATCAACAAACCGATGAGGATCTGCTGCGCCTTGCTGGCGACTACATCACTTTCCTCATACGCATCCTTACTCAGCTGATCATTGACATCGACGATATCCGATAAGACGTCGTCGACGACCTGGAACAGTTGCGGAGTTTCACTGTTGAAGAGCTCGGTGGCCTGACGATTATCGACATCCGATAGGGCCAGGACTTTTTTGGCGGATGCTTCATAGAGAGGCCATGCGGCCTCGAATTTCTTCAGCAAATCCTTTTCGCGCTCGCTCAGGGAGGTTTTACCGTATTTGTCGAGCAACGCTTTGAGATTGACCTTGTTCATTTCCATGCCATCAGCGATCTTGGCCCGCTCGCCCTGATCAGAAGTCAAGTAATCGTAAACGCCACGGTTGTGATAAACGGCCTGTATGTTAGCGTTCGCCACATCCTTGATCGGCGTCAGATTGTTGGTGTAAATATCATTCAACATGGTATTGATGGTGTTGCTACCTGACAGCCCGACCAACGCGATAATAAGCGTAATCACTATGACCGACGCAAAACCTAAACCCAGTTTCATCGCCACGGTTAAACTTTTCATTGCATCACTCTCTTGATCGACTAACTACTTTCAAGACCAATATGCATGATGGATCGGTCGCCCCACGTGGGTGGGCAACATGATGCATTCCAACGCTGAGTGCTGAGATCATGCAGTGGGACTATTGACTCTGGCATGCGGCTGGCCTCGAATCGAAAGAGACGAGGCTAAATGACATCACCCATGATGCAGACCCGGTACAATGTTCAACTATCGGGTTAGCCTGCTTTTGAAGTAGGCATTGAGGTGAACGGGGTAAGCCCCCCCCTTACTCACCGCAAAAACAATCATGTTCATGGGCGGGCCGAGACCACTGAGCGTCATGTCCTGTCGGACACGGCGATACGTGGCCCCATTTAACTGGCTCCAACCGTATGAAATATTCGTAAGTTTGTACTTCGCATGAACTGTCGCGAGTTTTGCCCCCAGCCTGAGCATCGGACAAACTGAGTACAAAGGAATAAGTTGTAAGGCTGGACGCCCGCCTGGTGGCACAGTATTGGAAATAAGCGGGCGCTGTTATTGGATAAGTTGCTCGCTCACGGCGTAGCGGACGATTTCCGCATTGCTGGAAAAGCCCATTTTTTCCATGATACGAGCCTTGTGACTACTCACCGTCTTGCTGCTGATGGTCAGCAACGTGGCGATCCGGGTTACACTGGTGCCACCGGCAAGCAGGCGCAGTACCTGCAATTCACGTTCGGTGAGGGCACCATGATGGATGTGCTGGCTGCGTCGGCTGGCGTCGAGCGCCAGGTATTCGGCGATTTGCGGGTCAAGAAATCGCGCGCCAGAGGCCACGCTCCGAATCGCATCCCGCAACGTCTCGAATGAACATACCTTGCAAAGATACCCCGCGGCACCCGCCCTGATCGCATGCAGGGCGATCTGCGGCTCGTGATGCATGCTCAGGACCAGTATTTTCATATCGGGGTACTGGGCATGGATCCGCAAAATCGTCTCCACGCCGCTGAGCCCTGGCATGTTCACGTCAAGCAGCACCACGTCGATATTGCCCTGGTGCAATTTTTCCAACGCCATGGCGCCGCTGTCGGCCTCGGCCACAACCTGAAGGTCGCGGGCGAACACGAACATCTGCTTCAATCCCTCACGCATGAGCGTGTGGTCATCAGCAATCAGCAGGCGGATTTGTCTGGACATGCTTTATGGGCGCATTAACTGGGTGACCGGCGGCGAAAAAGTAGGCGCAAGACCAACGGAATGGTCTGAGCTGACGTCAGGATCGCACGCTGGTAGCGGATGGCCTACACACCTTAAGTCGTATTGCCCGCCAACACTTTAGGCTACCCGTTTGCCGATTCGCCCGTCTCTTCGCTTCCGGGCTCTTCCGGCAGGTCAAAGCAACTGGTGGGTCATCGCATAGCGGACGATATCGGCCGTGCTGATGAACGCCATCTTTTCCATCAGGCGAGCCTTATGGGTGCTGACAGTTTTATGGCTGATGATCAGTTCCGCCGCAATCTGCGAGACACTGAGGCCGCGGGCGAGCAGGCGCATGACCTGGAGCTCCCGGTCAGTGAGCGCATCGTGCTGGCTGCACGGCCCCAGACCTGTGGCGGCGAAGGCCATCTGCTCGGCCAACGCGGCGTCGATGAACCGTCCACCCGCCGCCACCCGGCGGATAGCACCCAGCAGCGTCTCGGGATCGCGGTCCTTGGTCAGATAACCGGAGGCGCCCGACTTGAGGGCACGCTGGGCAATCTGCACTTCGTTGTGCATGCTCAACACCAGGATCGGCAATGTCGGATAATGGGACCGTATGCGCGCGATCAAGTCCTCGCCGCAAATGCCAGGCATGTTCATATCCAGGAGCAACAGGTCGATGCCTTCCTGGCGTAGCCGTTCAAGCAGCAGGGCACCGTTCTCCGCTTCAGCCACAACCTGCAAGTCTCCCGCCAGCGCGAACAGTTGTTTCAGACCTTCGCGCATGATGGCGTGGTCATCTGCGATCAGTAATCGGATCATGGGACCTCGGAGTCTATTTGAAAGGGAATGCTCACATTGACACACGCGCCCCGCCCGGGGGCACTGTCCACCGTCACCGTCCCGCCGAGCATGTGTCCACGTTCACGCATGCCGAGCAGGCCAAGCGTGCCCTTGGCCAACTGCTTGGGATCGAACCCCCTGCCGTTATCACGCACCTGGATCATGACATGCCCCGCGCTGCGCTCCAGGCTGATATCCACTCGGGTCGCACGGGCATGTCGGGCGACATTGGTCAGGGACTCCTGAATAACCCGGAAAATCGCGGTGGCGCGCTCGTCGTCGAGCTCCAGTCGAGCCGAAGGTGCCCTCAGTCGACAGGGAATACCGGTTGTGTGCGAGAACTCGGAAACCAGCCATTCGAGCGCCGAGGTCAGGCCCATATTGAGCGCCGAGGGACGCAGGCTGGTGGCTACGTTGCGAACCACTTGAAGGATTTCGTCAATCCGCCCCATCAGTGCCTGGACTCGCTCCACCAGTAACGGCTGGTCGCTGCCGAACTGCAGGCGCAGCAGCGAGATACCCATGCGCAGGGCCGTGAGTTGCTGCCCCAGTTCGTCGTGGATTTCGCGGGCAATACGCTTACGCTCCTCCTCCCTCGCGGTTTCGCGATAGCTGGACAACTGGCGAAGTTGTGCATGGGATTCTTTCAGTTGTTCTTCTGCCACGCGCATGGCCGTGAAGTTACGCCCAACCGCGAGAATGCTGACTATTTCCTCGCGCTGATCACGCTCGGGGACCAGACGAATCTGATAACAGACGCTTTCCTCGCCCTGCTTCGCGGTAACCTCCAGGGTCAACTCCTCCTCGCTGGTCTTGCGGGTATGAATGAATTGCTCAAGTCTGTCCTGAAACAAGCGCGCCGCCTCTGAACCCGGCGATGCCTGGCATGAGGTCTTGCCCAACTGAAACTCCAGCGGCTGCCCCAGCATGCTTTGCGCGGCGGGATTGGCGTATTGGACACGGCACAACAGGTCGAACCGGGCAATGACATCGGGCGTGTTTTCGACCAGGGCACGGAACTCCTGCTCGCGGGCGTGGAGGATGCGTTCGGCGTGTTTGCGCTCGGTGATGTCGCGAGCAATACCAACGATTCGCCGGACACGCCCGCAAGGGTCGCGTACCGGAATCAACGTCGAATGAAACACCAGGGAGCCGCCGGGTAGATCAAGCTCATTTTCTTCGTCGATAGGAACACCGCTTTCTACACAACGCTGAAACTGGGCGATTGCACCCGTGCAAAGATGGGGCGGCAGCACTTGTTCAACGGGTTTGCCGACCACACTGGCATGCTCCATCCCGAATCCTCGTTCGAAGGCCGGGTTGACTTCCAGATAGCGAAAACCCACGCCATCCGTTACTTCGAGCAGGAACAGGGCATCGAGCGAGTTATCGAAAATATCCCGGTAACGTCGTTCGCTCTCAAGCAACCTAGTCTCGGCACGCTTGCGTTCTATCGCGATTGCCGACAGATGACTGGCCTGGCTAATCAACTTGAGATCATGCTTGGTGGGCAGTCCTGGTTGCCGTAAAAATATACATAATGTTCCCAAAACCTTGCCAACGGAGTCCTTGATGGGCTCCGACCAGCACGCTTTCAGGCCAATGTCGCTGGCCAGTGCCCGGTAGTCGCCGCAATAAGGATGAGTGGCCAGGTCTTCGGCAACTACCGTCGTACCGCGCCAGGCGGCAGTACCGCAAATGCCGATTCCTTCGCCTATCTCGACTTGTTGCAGGGCCTGCGTCTGCTCAGGCAACAGGCGGGGCGCCGAGGCGAGGCGCAAATAGCGGCCGTCTTCGTCCGCCAGCATGATACAGGCCAGGAAGTTCGGATGATCCTGTTCAATGTAGCTGGTCACCAGCGACAACACTTCCGGCAGCGGGGCGCCACGCGCCAGCCGCTCGAAAATACACAGCCGGGACTCTTCCAGACGTTCGTGACGCTTGAGCGCAGTGATGTCGTGTCCCTTGGCCAGAATACTGACCACCGCACCATCGGCACCACACTCGGCGATCAATTGGATCGCGTGTACAACAGACTTTCCAGTCCGTGGACATGACCATTTCAGAACGGTTTCCAGCGGCTCTGCGGTGGCGATGACCTGGCGTAGCAATCCAATGTATTGTTCGACCTTGCTATCGGCACTCCAACTGTCTTCGAGCCGTAGGCTCAAAGCCTGGGCCGCAGAAATACCGGTCTCTCGCTCATAGGCCGGATTGACATAGGTTCGCCGCAGATCGAGGTCATAGCGGATGATCAGGTTCAACGAGTTTTCGGCCAGGGCGCGAAATTGCTGCTCGCTGGTCAACAGCAGGTTTTCCATGCGTTTGCGTTCGCTGATATCGCGACTGATTCCGACGATACGGTAGATGTTGCCCTGTTCGTCGCGCACCGGAATAAACGCCGAAAAGGTCGCTATGTTTCCCGCTGGCAACTCAAGTTCCACCTCAAATTCGATCATTTGCGCGCTCGCCAGGCAGCGCTCAAGGGGCTCAAGTATTTTACGTGCTGTTTGCGCTGAGCTTGACTCACCGACGCATCGGCCGATCAGCTGTTTCCGATGAAAGCCCGACGAACGTTCGAACGCAGTGTTGATTTCAAGGTATCGGAAGCGCCGGTCTTCGGTCACTTCCAAGAGATAGAGACAGTCCGAAGAGTGGTCGAAGACTTCCTGGTAACGTTTTTCGGTGTAGCGCTGTGCCGCTTGCAACCGCCTGCGCTCGCTAATATCCCGGGCCAATGCCAGGATGTAGTTTTTGCCATCGAGTTTAAAAGAAGAGAGGCTGATTTCGATGGGAAAAATATCGCCTGTCTTGGTCCGATGACGGCTCTCTATGATTTCGGGAGGAGGATTCACAGTGACTGAAACATCGAACCAACGCGTGTGTATCTGCTCGTTGCTCCAGTCAGGCGCGATGTCGGCGACGGTCATGCCCAGCAACTCTTCCCGGCTATACCCCAAGCTTTGACAGGCTTCGCAGTTAACGTAGCGAAAACGGGCCTGTGCATCGACCAGGAAGGCCGCCTCATGCACCTGGCTCAGGGCGAAATCCAGCAAGGAAACGCGCTCCTCGGCCTCTAGAAGGCGGCTGAGGTCTTCGATCTGGACGATGAAATACAATGGGCTGGCATCGTGCTCCCGTATCACGCTGGCCGTCAGTTGCACCCACAGGTAATGGCCGGCGCGGTGCCGATAGCGACGCTCCAGGCGCAGATGGGGTATCTCCCCTTTGATCAGGCGCTGGGTATGGGTGTACCCCGTGGACCAATCGTCCGGGTGGATCATTGAGTCGTTGGTGATCAGCAGCAACTGCTCTTCACTGTAGCCGAGCATTTCGCACAAGTATGGGTTGACGCGCAGCCAATGGCCGTCCAGAGACAACAGCGCCATACCGATGGCCGCGGATTCGAACGCTACGCGGAACCGCTCCTCACTTTCCAGCAGGGCCTGTTCGGCCACTTTCCGCTCACTGATGTCATGCAGGAAACCGAACCAGACAATGGCACCGTCCGCCTCCCGCGTCGGCCTGGAACGTCCCTCGAGCCAGACTTCACCCTTGTACGGATGGCGGACCCGGTATTCGCACTGCCAGGGCGACAGGGACCGCGCCGATTCGGTGATTGATGCTTGAACCCGCTCAAGATCTTCAGGGTGTATACGTTCGAACAACACGCCGACGTCACGCTTGAGCTCCTGGACTGTCACGCCATAGTATTTTTCATAGCCAGGCGAAATCCAAGGCATGGAGAACGTGCCATCGGTACCCAGCCGGAAGGTACCGATGATGCCTGGAGCGGTTTCGGTGATCCGTTGCAGCCAATCATCCCGCTCGAGAAACTCGTCCATACCTTGCGGGTTTTCAACCGGGACGATTTCGATGAGTGACAAGGTCCCCACCGCCGCCAGTTTACTGCGCCCGTGCAACAAGTGCCCGTGCTTGTGCCGATAAGCCAGCTCCATGGGGTTGTCAGCGAGGCCTACTGGCAAGCCTTGACCACCCCGATCGGTCAGATGAAGTAACTCACGAAACGCAACCCCTGACACATCCGCTAGTGGGTAGCCGAGCAGCTCAGTAAAAGCGCTGTTGGCCTTCAATATCCGCCCTTGTTCATCGAGCAGCACCAGAGCGCAGGACACCAGATCGAAAGTAGCCCCGAACAGTTGGGATTGCGCCATCGGTGCGTTTAACTCATCCGTTTCCGTAGGGAGCAGCATCATTTGTACTCTCGAGAGTTGCTTATGAAGAGGGACTTATCCGCGGCTCCTCGTAACGGCAACGCCAATTTATTCTGTTGTCTTGGGAATTTTTTGCTTCACTCAAACAGACAAATTATGACCTCCCGTTACAACTATCGGCACAGTATTCATTTGCTATAACGTTTGTACGTTTTTTTGCCCCGGGCATCCATTGGACTTTCGGTGATGCACCGCTCGCTCTCCGACGCCAACCCACGCCGCCTGCAACCACTGTCGCGGCTTTCGAAACGTCAGTGAACATCCGCCAGCACCGCCCGATTACGCCCCTGGTCCTTAGCGTTATAAAGCGCCTGGTCGGCTTGTTTGAGAAGATCAGCGACTGCCCCGTCCTTGGTAAAGGGCATGACCGCCAGGCCGATGCTCACGGTGACCATGCCCAAGGGCGACGTCGCATGCGGCAGCGCCATGCTTTCCATCGCCAGGCAAACTGCCCGGGCGTGTTCCAGTGCCTTTTCCGTATTGGCGGTAGTGGTGATGAGCACAAACTCTTCACCGCCGTAGCGCGCCACCAGATCACCGGCACGCTGGGCATGGTCCGTTAGCGTGCGGGCGACACTGCGCAGGCAATCGTCACCGGCCTGGTGGCCGTAGTGGTCGTTGTATTTCTTGAAGTGGTCTACGTCGATCAGCATCAGCGACAGCACGGTGTCGGCCCGCAACCCCCGACGCCACTCACTGACCAGCGCCTCATCGAAGCGCCGACGATTGGCGACACCGGTCAAGCCATCAGTATTGCTCAGCTCATACAGTTGTCGATTGGCTTTTTCGAGTTCGGCGGTACGGTCCTGCACCTTGAGCTCCAGATGCTCCTGAGCGTCCTGGACCCGCTCGGCCATGTTGGCAAAGGCGCGGGCCAACTCGCCAATTTCGTCGGGGGACTGGGTGGGTAGCTGCTGAGGCCGCAAGCGCTCCTTGCCGATACCCAGTTGTCGCGTCGCCTGGATCAAGCGGGCCAGCGGCAGCGCCACCTGTTTTTGCAGAATGGACCGCAGGATAAAAATTTCCACCAGCAGGGTCAGCAGACCGAGCACAATGACGATGAGCAGGTTATCAAAGATGGCCGGTATCATCAGTGTTCGCGGATAGTGCACAGCCAGTACCCAGGGTGTTTCGGGAATGAAACCCATCGCGACGATGTTGTCCGGTGTCTGGACGATTCGCGCCTGGCCCGGCGTGAGATCGGCAATAGCGTCAAGCAACGGATAATCCTGAGCCATCTTGAGCGACCGGATGGACGCCTCGCCCGCACTGCTTTTGACCTCCTCCATCGCGGCGGGATGATAGATCAGCGTACCCGCCCCATCAGCGATGAACAGCGAGCTGTACGCGCCCTTCATGGCAGGCTTGGCAATCCGTTTCATCAGTTCATCAAGCAGCACATCAACAGCTGCCAGAATGGAATGCTTCCCAGAGGCATCGGCTACGTCGGCGGTCGCGATGGTTGTCATCCAGGCGTTGTTGGAGTAGTCCCAGTACATGCGGGTGAACAACGTGTCGTTGGTCGGCGTACCAAAACCGCGTGCATAAAATTCGTAGGTTTCAAGCTTAAGCGCATCCGGTCCCGAGTAAGTGAATACCTTGGCAATGTCGGCGTCCTGATAGATGGGGAAGCCTTTTTCGGGCACCACGCCGTAGAAATTGAACAGCCTACCCTTGGTGCTCGAACCATACTTGTGAGACAGCAGATACGACAGTGCAAATCGTGCCTGGGTGTTGCCATCGGGGGCGATATCCGGTGAATAAGTCGCCGACATACCGGCAAAACGGCGCCCATCGGCCAGCGGCTCGCCTTCAAACAACTGCGGACGTTGCGTATAGGAACCGTCCTCGTGACGGTAGAAAATCTGCCGGAAGTCGTTGATCAGGGTGGTTTGCATGCCCGGACGGGCCAGCGTCTCCTTGAACTCCCTGAGGAAGTTTTGCTGCAGGTCCTTGATTTCCCGAAACGGCAAGGACTCGCGTTGCAAGGATTGCTCGGTCGAAAGCAGCAACTGCCCGGTCACTTCTCGCTCGATCGAGGATGAGTTGACGTGGTAGGAAATCGCCCCCGCGCCCAGCGACACCAGACCAATGCGCAATACAGCAAGACGCAGGGCCCGCGTGGTCAACGAATGTTTGTGGGCCACGGCACTGGAGTTATCTCGCACCATCTATCGATTTCCTCTGCCACCATCTCCCGATGGCGGCGGTTGACCACATGAAGTTCGGTGAACGATCAGCGCATTTGCGCATATGGCAACAGCGGCTCGACCGGCAAAGGCAGGTTGCCTTGCCACGGGTCGAAGGTGTAACGCAAGTACAACAAGGCCCGACTGGGCGCATAGTCCTCGCTGTAATGCCAGGCCAATCCGCCGCCGAGCACGAGGTGATCCGAAAGACGGCGCTCGACCAGGCCTTGCACACGCACGTTGGCACCACGGGTGCTGCTCGCGCTCTTGACCTGATTCACATCATCGGCAACGAAACCCGCCTGTTCGATACGGCCCAGCCATTTCGCCCCCGCGCCTTGCAGCGGGTAGAGTTCGCTGGCCTTGGTCGTTGCATAAGCCCAGCCTAGCGAGCCTTCCAGCCGAACCGACCAGTCGGCGTTGCGCCAAGCGTAGTCGAGTGGAACACCCACCGAATAGAAAGACTGCGGGCTGTAGTAGCCGCCCTGCCCCAGGGTGAATTCGCTCAGGTCCTTGTCATAATGCCAATACATCAGCGTCAGGCCGCTGCGCAGGCGCTCGTCGGCCCGTTCGATCAGGCTGTAGTAGTAACCACCCGTCGCTGAATGACGACGGTTATCGGCGACGTTCTCGCCACGCAGCCAATGCGCGCCGAGACTGGCCCAGACGCCGTCCACCGCGCTGGTGGCGTGGCTTAGATCAAGGCGCAAGCCATTGCTGGTCACACCGCCCCAACGCACGCCGCTGACGGGATCAACGGTTCCGGCGTGGGACAGCAGCGAATCGCTCACGGGCCGACGAGAGGCGCTCAGTTTCCAGTTCAGGCTATTCCAATCACTGGCGAAGCTGACGCCGCCCAACCAGTTCGCAACGGCGAAGCCTTCGGCGGAATGACCGACATCCACTGCCCACCGCTCGTCCTGCCAACCCATTGCCACGGTGCCGCCACGGGCATGTTGCGCGCCGCCCCGGCACCCGTCGGCCACCACCGCGCCGGTGGTGCGATTGCGCAGGCGCAACGCGCAGGTACCGAATCTTTCTCGGTGCAGACCGTCGGCATCGGTGTCGAAGCGCCCGGCATCGAAATCAAGGTTTTCAGCCGTGACAAAGCCCTTGCCTTGGGCGATCGGCGCTTCGATGCGCAGGATGGAAGTCCGAGCCAGTAAATCGGAGATACCCGGCGTGGTGTTGTCGGAGCGCCAGGCGATGTCATGGTAGAGATGCAGGGTCGGGTTCTGTTGCTGATAGAGGCTTTCGACTTCCTTGCGCAGGCTACGCGCCAACCCGTCGTCGGCATCCTTCTCGCGACTGGCCAGGGTCAGCGCGCGATCATCGCGGGGGGCGGCCTGAGCGGGGCTCAGCAAGCCGGTAGCCGCCATGCCGAGGGCATATTGATCCAACGCCGCTTGAGGTTGTTGTCTGGCCAACAACCGGGCCTTGTCACGAGAGGTGTTCGCCCGCGCCAGCATCTGACGACGCTGCAGTTGCCCGTCCAGGTCATGCATGGGCTGACTCCAGACCTGTCGGGGGATGTGCGTCAGCGCGTCCAAAGCTTCGCTGTCACGGCCATTGGCGCTCAGGTACAGGGCCTGGGCGTAGCGCGCCTGTGGATTGTCGGCTTGACGCGCCATGAGCTGGCCGAACGTTTCATCGGCCGCGCCGGTCTTTCCAAGGGCCTGCTGGGCCTTGGCCAACCGAAAGGCCAGCCAGGGATCGTCAGCATCGAGTGCCCGGGCCTGGCGCAGCAGGCTGTCGACGAGCCCCCAATCGGAGCGTTGCGTGGCGGCATCGGCCTGAGCATTCAAGCGCGCAAGCGCCAGACTGCGACGCAGCGCCAGGAACTCACGCTGCTCACGAGGCGCCAAATCATCGAGAAACGCTTCAAGCGTGTGCGGCGACTGCGCCTGGTACAGACGGACCAATGCATACAAGGCCCTGGCATCGTTCGGCCTGATTTTGCGGGCCTGCTCGTATGCCTTCGCGGCGCGAACCGTCTCCTTGCGGCGCATGGCCTGGTCACCCTGGTTCAGCAATATCGCAACGGGGTCAACGGCTTTGGACTTTCGCTGTCTGGCTCTGGCCGCGGCCTGCAAAGCGGGATCAGCCAGTCGCTGCTGCTGATGTTGCAGTTGCGCGGCGGCCTTGGCCTTGAGGGGCGAGTCAGGGTAGTGCCCCAGGAAATCCCGCCAATGGCGCACGCTGTTCTCACTGATTGGCAGGCGACTCACGTAGTTGTATTCCTGCTCGGCGGCATCGTTGCTCGCCAGCGGAACACTCGCCATCCGGCGCAGGATTGCCAGGCCCTCGGCTTCTTTTTTCTGCGCCAGGAGCAGGTTCGCGAGCACCAGCCGTAACCCGGTGTTGCCCGGATACTGACGATCCAATGCCCGTAGCTGCTCGATGGCCAATGTTTGCTGGCCGGCCACGCCGCCGCGCGCGCGCCAGTACTCCAGGGCGCTGGCAAGATCCGGAGGCACCTCCCCGAATAACTGCTGGTACACCCCGACGGCTTCTTGCGCCTTCCCCGCCGTTGCCAGTTCACGCGCTTGATACAAGCCCTTCTGTCCTTCCGGACTTTGCAGCGTCATCAATTTTCGTGCCTGGGACAACTCTGGAGAGTCCGGCGCCTGCAATTGCAACCTCTGCAGCAATCCCTCGGCCTGCACCCGGTCTTGTTGCAGCAACGCCTGGCGAATCCCGGCGACCAGCACTTGAGGCTGATCAGGCGCGATAAGATTGAGTCGCGCCAACGCATCCCGGACCAGGTCTTCCCGGTAAAGCGCTTCGCCAACACGCATCTGCTCCATGATTCGTTGTCGTTGCTCGATCGGGCCCGCGGACTGAGCCAGGGTGGGTCCGCACAAGCATCCCAGCAACAGCGCCCATCCCGTTATTTTTTGCATGGGCGCGTCCAGGTCGGAATCAAACGTCCGCGAGCGTCGAAACGATACCGGCGCTCATCCCAGCCCTGGCCGAACAACATCAGGGACCGGTTGTAATAGGCATCGGGCGCGGGCGATTCCTCGCGCAGCCGTTCACGTTGCGCTTTCAATGCTTGCGCGTCCCCAGGCGCACTGGCGAGCATGGGCAGCAGTGCCGCGGAAAACCCAACCGGGCCTTTGCCAACCTCGACACCGGTGTGGGTATCGACTTTTTCCGGTACCGCCCCCAGGCGTTTCGTCAACGCCAGCATGGGTTGGAAATGTTCGATCAGCTCAACCTTTCCTGGCGCGTCCTCGGCCAGCATGCCGAGCCACAGGTAGACCCTGATCGCGTCATAGCTGCCCTTGGCGCCTGTCACGCTATCGGCGGTCCAGCCCTGCCCTGTTCGCCACACCAACCAATCGGGAGCCAGCCCGTTGGGTGAGCCTTGCACCAGCAAACGCTGTGCGTTGCTCTCAAGCTCGCTCCATACCGGCGCCACTTGGGCAAACCGGGCGAGCAACTGCGGGGGCAGGTAGCTGGGGTTCAAGCGCCAACCGTCGGTGCTGTCAAACCCCTGCCCCCCCGGGAGCAGCATCAGGCCCAGCCCGGGCAGCTTGCGCAGACTCTGCGCGGCGCTAAGCCAGAGGATATCGAGCCCCAACTTTTCGTATGCGGGTTGACGCCAGAGTCGACCGGCTTCCAGCAGGCTGTAGGCAATCCACAGATCGGAGTCGCTGGCATTGTTGGCGTCAAGCACTTGCCAGTGTCCACCCTCGCCACGCCCCCACTTCCAGGCGGGCAACTGGCGGGACAGATCGCCGCCGGCCAGATTGTCCTGGGTCCAACGCAGCATCCGATCGAAGCCCGCCCGATCATTGGCCACCAGCGCGAAGAACAGACCATAACTCTGCCCTTCGGAGGTGGTAATCCGTTGTTCGGTAGAAGGGTCAACGACTCGGCCGTCAGCACTGACAAACGCCTGTCGGTAACTTTCCCAGGCCGGCCAGCCGCACTGCGCCGCGCTCGCCGGGCCAACGACAAACAGCATCAACAACAGCGTAAGGAAACCTTTCATGGGGATCATTCCTGCATCATCAGCCGCCGGCGCGCGACCCAGCTCAGCGAGCGCCACAACATGAAGGCAATGAGCAGCACGATCAGCACGACGGTCGAGGCCAGCAACACTGGATGTTCGGAAAGTTGGAACCAGAGCAATAACCACCAGGGCAGATGCCCGACGAAGTACTGCTCACCGACCTGGCTGCTGTCCACGCCGCTGCTGCGCAGCAATGCCACGGAACCGGCTACGCTATCCATCTTGCGGCTGTCGGCGAGCGTATCGCGCAGCAATTGGTAATCAGCGTCATCGTGGGCAAGCAGAGCAACAATGCTGCGCTGCTCATGGAACGGTGACTTGAGGCCGACGAAGGCGGCAATCGGTGCCTGGGCCGAGACCTCGACCCGATGGGCCGGCAGGTACCTGATGTCGTTGAGTTGCCCGGCCCGCGCCGACGAGGCGTTGAGCACTTGGCTGGACGGCTCCAGCAACCAATCCTGGAGCTGATCGAGCACCAGGTTCATGTCTGGGCTTTCACCGATGTTCGCTCCCATCCCGCCCAAGACCAGTAGGTCGGCGTCGGTGCGGGCGGCCACGCTCCAGTCAGCAGACAATTGCAGGCCCATCGCCGGCGCACCCGAGCGGGCACTGATCGCGGCCAGGGTTTCGAGCAATGTGCTGATTTGGGTGGCGCTGCCGTGGGCTGGCACCATGACCAGCGTTTGCGACAGATCGGCCATGCGATTGAAGGGAAAACCGCTACGAGCAAAGGCTCTCAGGTCCGGCATGGCGATGTAGTGGTGATAGCCGGACAAATCGATCGTCGAGTTGTCGTCAATCACTGCCTGGTTGCTCGCCGTTAGCGTCGTCTGGCAATGATCGCGTTGAGCGCTGCCAAAGGTAGTGGCGAAGTTGAAGTCGAAGCGCAGGCTGTTGCGCTCGCCGATTTTCAAAGCCGGGACCTGCACCTCCTCATTTGGGTTGGCACTGTCATGGGACAGCACCGCCAGCCTCAGCTTTTCCAGCTTCGAACTGTCGCTGCCTGGCAGGGGCACGCTGGTGATGAACTGATCATTGAGGTTGACGTTCAGCCGCGAACCATCATTGAGCAGACTGGGCGTATAGCGATAGTTTATTTGCAACGGGACCCCATGACTGCGCCAGACAAAAAGATCCGGCGGCAGGTTGAGATCGACGCTGATCGGTGCCGGTCGCAGGCCGCTCGCCTGCAATTGTCCCGGGTAGCTGATCAACTCGGCGAAGCGAACCGGACGATCGGTGCGAATCCAGTTGGGGGCGTCGTAGGGCTGTCGTGGCCTGAGTTGCTGGACCTTGTCCACTGTCACTCGCGAACCGCGCAACAAATCCCCGCCCAGGGCGAGCGCTCGCGCGGCAACGAGCAGATCCTCGTCATCTCGGCCCAATACCAGCAGGACCTTGCTGTGGGCCGCCTTGGGGTTGTCGATGATCTGCAGGACGGGTGCCTGGACCTTCGGAAACTGTTCCAGGTCGGCCAGAAACGGCGGACGCCTTTCATTGGTGGCGAACACCACCGCCGGTGTTGCGGCACGTCCGTCGTCAGCATCGGACAAATGGTCAAGCAACACAGGGAAGCGTACGCCTCGCCAGCCGGCACGACTGCCGAAATAAGACGCCAGGACGCCTGCCGCCCGTTGCTCGCCCAAGGTTGGCGCCGC
This sequence comes from Pseudomonas sp. CFBP 5748, assembly GCF_053850495.1. NCBI lineage: Bacteria > Pseudomonadati > Pseudomonadota > Gammaproteobacteria > Pseudomonadales > Pseudomonadaceae > Pseudomonas > Pseudomonas sp. CFBP 5748. The sequence goes on along the minus strand of NZ_JBSPTN010000001.1, from coordinate 963,788 downwards.
GGCGAACACCATGCTCAGAATCGGCTTGTCCTGCCCCCGTGCGTCGAAGAACGGCAACGGGAAATAGGCCAGGTCATTCTTGAGCGACAGCGCCTGTTCATGCAGTTCGATCTCACTGCGGCGTCCGATATTGACCCACAGGGCATTGTTGGCAGGGTCTTCGCAAACGTCCGTGTAGTGACCGACGAACTCCAGGCGCACCCGGTTGAAGTCGGTGATCAGCAGTGGATCGAGCGACACCTCGCGATAGGTCTTGCGCCCCAGTTGATCCTTCTCGATGGGCAGCACGTTCACGAGCACATCGTTGAGGTAAACCCGCAGATGTGAAAGTACTGGCAGCAACGCCGGCGACGGAGTGTACTCCAGACGCAATCGCGCGTCGCTGGCGATGCGGTCGCGGCGCAGCGAGAACTCGACCTGGTCGATGTCATGAATACCCAACAACAGGTTATCGGCGGCGCGGCCCAACTGCCCGAAATTGTAGGTGCTGCGCCAACTCGGGGTCGGGTCCAAGGACGCCGTTGCGATGCCTTGGGCCTGAACGCCGCCAAGGGCCAGGAGCGCCAGGCCGGCAACCAGGGTTCTACTCAAATAGCGACTCATGAAGGGCTCACAGATCTGGAAGACGAAAAAAATGACGAGGGCATGCGCGGCAAGTAACTCAACAGCCACCCCACCAGCCGCAATGGCGGCCCGGCCACACGGCGGACCCACAGCGGCAGGAACTGATAGAGCTGGAAATAGCCCTTGGCCCCGAGTTTGAAAATATCGATCAGGCTATGCAGCGGACGGTCCGGGACGTAGTTATCCCCCCAGTTCAACCAGGCATCGGCACGGGCAAAGGTGCACTGCACGAAATCGATTTTCTGCCGGGTGGGCAACTGGGCGAAATTGATGCCGATGAAATGTTTGTGGCTGCGACTGACGGAGCCGGGAAACAGGAACTCTCGCGAATGCCGTTGCATCAACAACGAAACACGACTGCCGACCGGCAGCGACAACGGCACATCAACTTCGATACCGACACCGCCGTCGGAATAGTCGAGCAGCGTGCCCGGATACGAATGGCCGCTCTCCAGGCGCACGGCAACCGGCAACCGGGTCTGCACTCGGTGCGTCTGGCGCACCTGGCGAACTTCGGCCGCCACCGCCACCGCCGCGCCGAGAATCAACAGGTTGTAGATCACCCACAAAGAGCTCACCAGTACCGTACCGACTTCATTGGCTGGGCCCGTGGACAGGCGCCAGCAGGCAAAACCCAGTCCAGTAAAGTTCAGGCCCGCCAGAACCAGGTAAGGCCGGGCGATTTTCCAGTCGAAACGGTCGTACTCCATCAGCCCACCCTTGGAGGTGACATTGAAGGAGCCTTTGTTCGGGCTGAACAGAGCCACCGTGGTCGGGCGGGCGATGTACCAGGCCAGGACGGTTTCGTAGACCTCGCCCCAGAAGGTCTGCCGAAAGCGGCCCTGCATGCGCGAGTTGGTCAAGCTGGCGTGAATCATCGGCGGCAAGACGTACAGCAGGATCATCAACGCCGGGGCGTAGATGATGTAGGCATGCAGCAGGAGGAAAGCCAGGGGGGCAATCAAGAAAATCAGGCGCGGCAAACCGGCGAGAAAATGCATCATCGCGTTCGCATAGCAAATCCTTTGGAACACCGTCAGGCCCTTGCCCAGCAGCGGGTTGTCGGTACGGAAAATCTGCGCCATGCCTCGGGCCCAGCGGATGCGCTGGCCGATATGGGCAGACAGGCTTTCCGTGGCCAGGCCAGCCGCCTGGGGAATGCGTACGTAGGCCGAATTCCAGCCCCGACGATGCAGACGTAGCGCGGTATGGGCATCCTCGGTAACCGTTTCCACCGCGAACCCACCGATTTCCTCCAGCGCGCAACGACGCAAGACAGCACAGGAGCCGCAGAAGAACGCGGCATTCCACATATCGTTGCCGTCCTGGATCAATCCATAGAACAATTCACCTTCGTTGGGCCTGTGGCGGAATACCGCAAGGTTGCGCTCGAAAGGATCGGCGGAGAGAAAGTGATGGGGCGTCTGTACCAGCGCCAGTTTCGGGTCGCGCAGGAACCAGCCCACAGTCAGTTGTAGAAAAGAACGGACGGGCACGTGGTCACAATCGAATATCGCCACCAGCTCACCGTCGATGCGCGCCAAGGCGTGGTTGAGATTGCCGGCCTTGGCATGGCGATTGTCCGGGCGAATGATATAGCCGACCCCGACTTCCTCGGCGAACTGGCGGAAGGTTTCCCGCTTGCCATCGTCGAGCAGGTAGATCCTCAGTTTTTCTTCCGGCCAGTCGATGCCCAGCGCGGCGTAAACCGTACCGCGCACCACCGAAAGGTCCTCGTTGTAGGTTGGGATCAACACATCGACTGTCGGCCAGTGTCGGGTATCGTCGGGTAACTGCGCCGGCTGACGGTCCAGTGGCCAGCAAGTCTGGATGTAACCAAAGATCAGCACGATCCAGGAGTAGGTTTCGGCCGCCAGCAGCAGCAGCCCGCAAACCAGATCCAGGGACTCGTCCCAGTTCAGCGTCGAGGTGTAGCGCCACCACAGGTAACGGCAAGAAACGATGCTGGACAACACCACCATCAACAGCGTTGCGAAACGTCCGGGCATGCCGCGCACCAGCATGGCCAGGCCCCAAAGCAACAGCGCGAAGACCAATTGCTCCATGTAACCGAACGGCTCGGTGACACACAGCAGCGTCAGCAGCACCAGTTGGGCGATCAGCAAGCCACCGAGCAACCATTGGCGATGCCGTTCCAGGCCTTTCCACCAATGAACTCCCTGGTTGACCCGCGAGTGGTCACGGATACGCTGGGCCTGTTGTTCGAGCAGGTTTCCCAGTCGCAGCCACATCACTCGACTCAAGACGACGGCGCGCGACCACCCGCCCCAGGAGCTTGAGCGCCGTTCGGGCGCAACAGGCCGGATCAAGAGCAGCCAGATGCTTTGCAGGACGTAACGCAACGGATCGCCAAGGCTCGGCGTCTTGGTGGTCAACTGTGGATACCAACGTTGGCGCTGGTCCAACAACTGTCGCCAGGCGGCTGACTCCAATCGCAGCACCGTCCAGGCCAGAACACTCGACAACGCCAGCAGCAGCGCAACCAATGGCCGACAACCGTGGGCGGTGCGCAAGTGCTGATAGGGAAAGCAACGGGCGATCATGCCGCCGCCCGTTGGCGCGCCTGGCACCATATCGCCAGGCTGAGCACGTCCTGGGCCACCAGACTGCCCGGTGCATAGCGGCCCACCGGCTGCTTGCAGGCCAGTGCTTCGCGCATGGCCTCATCACTGTGCACGGTCACGGGCAACAGTCGGGCATCGTAGTGTTGGCGCCAGACCAGCATCAAGTCACGTTGAATCTGGCTGGCCGGATCAAAGCGGTTCAGCAACAGGTAGTCCGCCCGCTCCTCCTGCTGTTGCAGCAACACGTGACATGCTGCGTCGGCTTCGACCACTTGAATCTGCAACTGGCAGGACACCACGTTGTCACACCCGAGCCAGCGCTGGGGCAAGTCGAACAGTATCCAATCGAAATGCTCGGCCAGAACGTTCAAGCGGCGGGCCCAGAGCTCGGGCTGGAGGCGCAACTCTTGCTCCACGACGAACTGGTCCGCCCTGACGAGCTGACCGTAGGGCAACAGGCTCAGCTTCGGGGCGACGTCCCAGAACTGGGTTATCCAGTCGTGGCCGTCGAGCATCGCTCGCGCCCAACCGCCGGTCTCCCTGACAGCCAGATTGAAGTGCAGGCGCAGCAAGTTGTGCGGACACATATCGACCAGCAGCACCCTCTGCTCCAAGGCGTGCAGTGCATATCCAAGTGCCGCCAACAACGAAGTGCTGCCCGCGCCGCCACGCAATCCGCGCAAACCCAGGGAGGTCACACGCTCACCTGCTGTTCGCCATGACGCGCCAGCGAGACGCGCTCCCCTGGCGTGTGCTGCGCCTGCTCAAGCTCGGCGAGCAGCGGCCAGCGTTGCAAGGTACGCCGCAGCGCTCTCTGGACCGAGACGTCGACGTACTTCAGGGCGGGCAATTGCAGCTCGGACTTCAAACGAGCGATGTCATCTGCGCGCTCTGTGCGCGTTAGCAATCGGGCACTTATTTTGAGATCGGCTGGTAAGGAAGCCATGCGCCTTTCTCCTTTATCCGTACATAAGAGGTGGTGGTGTGGTTCAGTACGACGCTGCTTTCGCTTTCGGACACCCATGGGGTTTGCGCCAATCCGGCCAGCAACGGCTGCCATTCGGGCGATGGGTTGTCGCCGATTGACGCGGCATACAGTCGCTCAATGATCTGCGCCAAGGCCAGGTAGCTGCTCGGCTCGCCGATATGCAAAGGGGCGGAACGGGAATTACGTCCCATGCCGATCAACTTGATGCCGACCGGCACTTGAGTAATCGATGGACTGGGAATCTCATGCATGCCGGGAAACTGCATGCGGTCGCCGCGAAGCGCCGCGCCCCGTTGCGGAACGAGAACCACCACGACGCGACGTCCGCTGAGCTCCAGTTGTTCGAGAAAACCGCTCAAGTCATCCAGCAAAGCCTGGGCCCGCGTCTTGTAGGCAACCCGACGGGCCTCACCCTCGGCCGTCACGACGCGATTACCCGAGTGCAAGCTCAGTGAGTTGTAGAACAGCGCCACTGGCGAATCAGGCTGCTCCTGACGGTAGTTCCACCAGAGGTTCAATACTTCGCGATCACGTAACACGGGGGAGCCGTCCGGCCCCGCCAGCATGGGTTGCAATCGGCTGAGATCAATCCGCGGGGCCGGCAGCAAACCCAGGGTTTGCACGGCATCAAGAAACCCTTCGAACTGCCCCGTATGATTGAGCAGGGTCTCAACGGCAAAACCCTGTTTGCCCAGCTCGCCGAACAACCGGCAAGACTCTGCGGCGGGGGCATACAACTGGCGACGCGGCGCCTGGCCACAACCTGCACGCAGCAGGCGAAGCGCGGCGGGTACTCGCTCTGAGGCGGCCGTGTTGAAGCGATCGAACAGAACGTCCATTTGCCGCAACAAGGGATGGTCGCGCAGCTCAATGACATCCAGATCGTCCCAGGCCAGAGAGTCAACGTTGAGCAGCACCACGTCGAAGGGTTGCGCAACGCCAGCCGAAGGCGTGAACACCACCCGTCGGTCGGCCTCTGCGCTGTTGAACTGCTTAAGGTAATTGTCGACGGCCGTACCGGCACGACTGATCGTATACCCGGCTGAGGGGTCCCGGGCAGCACCCGATTCCTGGCCCGGGAGCGGCGCCATCAGGCTGCTGTAACCCAGCCAGGCCAGACCAGCCAGGGTCAGGGTGGTCAATCGTAGCCATGGGTGGACAAACTGATAGACCACCACCAGCACCAGTAACCATCCACACAGGTTCCAGTCGATCACACTCTCGGCCAATTTCAACAAATAACCGGAGGAAAAATCCGCCGCCTGGGGTTGTTCCAGCCAACGGTCCAAAGGCGGCAGCCAGGTGTCTCGATAGAATAGTGCCACGGCCATCGGCACAGCGACTAACCGACGCGCCACCACCATAAAAGCCCGATTCAGTGGCACCAGTAAAAACGCCGCGAACAACAGGTTGGACAGTAACTGAACATTCAGGTAGCCGCCCCACTGCAGGGCGAATTTGAGAATGAAATACAAGTTCCAGTGACCCAGGCCGGGCCAGGCTTGCAGGGTCCTGGACGGGATCGCCAGCTCGAACTTACTCATGAGGCGTACTCGGCGGCAGGCCCGTGGAAGTGCGCTTCGGCGCACGATGGAGCTTTAAATAACGGGGCGACAGAAAGCACTGCAGCCAGGTTTGCCCCAAGCGCCAGAGCCTGCGGGCCAGAACGGCCAATGCCAACGTCAGCAAGCTGCTCGTGGCGATGACCTGCAGTAGCTCGAAATAATTCATTCGGGATGGTCCATGATCGCCAGTGTGGTTTGACAGGGCGTATAGGCGCTCATTTCCGAGCGCGTTGCCTGCAAGGTATCGGTCCGATCCGGAGCCAGGCGTAACGCCTCTGGAAGATTTTTCGCATCAAGAAACGCAGTACGAGGCAAGGCCTCCGGTTCGGCAATCGACTGGCAATCGCTGAACAGATCGCGCCACGGTAGTCGACAAATATTGCTCAAGGCCGACTCCAGGCCATCGGTGCGGCAAGCGAACAGAAACAAATAGAAAGCGCCATCCACCACAGTGGCAATATCGCCAAATCGGCGCAGGCTAATCTGGTACATGCATTGTTCGAGGGTCAGTGCGGTACGCGGCAGCAGCCTTAGCAACTGGTGCTCGACTTCGCCAGAGGCTCCGCCGCAGCTCTGGTCCAGCGTCGCGATGAAGTCCCGTGGCGCCACCAGACCGCGAACAGGTGGGGCTCGCAGACGACCCAGCAGCGACTCCAAACCGCCACTCGAACGCCTGCGGCGCCAAACCTGGCCCTGTACACTGTCGATCAAACTGAAGAAACGAGACAGCGAGACGCCAAAGGGCACCACGATGTTGGCGCCACAGGCCATCAGCAGACGCTCGTCGCGATAACGCAGGCAGGGCTCCATTTCCCGCACGATGATCTTCAACGCCTTACCGCAGCGCTCACGCAATTCGTACAGGTCACGGGCCAGTGCTTCCACTTGCTGGTCACTTTCGATCGCGATCAACACGCTCGCGGCGCAGGCCAGCGTCGCCTCTTGCAACAGATCGATACGTCGCTCGAAAACCCTCCACTGCTCGCAAAACGCTGGTGCACTTTCCAACACGCAGCGCTGCGCAAGATAGACACGTTGATCATCAGTACGCGTAGGTTCCAGTCTGGCCTGTTCGACTTGGGCCAGGCCGAAACCCGAAACCTGTAGATCGAGTTCGAACTCCTGGGCACCAAAAACGCCCAGCTCGTTGTGCCAGAAGTGCAACTGATAGAGAATGGCGCCATCACGCCGGTATAAATGTGCCAACCCGGACAGGTGCTCGTTGAGCCGAATCAGTTGGCCATGGAGCTGGGAAGCTTGCCCATGGCACAGCACCAGAAGCGTGCAACCCTGCTCGCGCAACCAGGCTCGCATGCCGTCACACCACTGTTGCAGACGCTCCTCGCCAAAGGCTTGCCAAGCCGTTGCAGGCAACATCAATAACACCAGGCTGCCGGATACCGTTGCCGCGCGCTTCAATTCAGACGGCAGAGACTTGAGCGCCTGGCGGATATGGTGCTGAGCAATTTCAAACAGACGCAATGGACCAGGTGCAGGTCGATCATCCAAGGCACAGGCCAGTTGCTCGGGAACACCACCACTCCAGACCAGGGTCGTTCGATGCTGCGCGGGTAACGCCATCAATGTCTGAACCGCCAGGATCTCGGCATCGCCGATGCGATCGGCAGTCACCCAATACAGGCCGCCGCGGCGCATCGATAGCGGCTCGTCTGGAACGCCCCGAATGGCTAATCGAACATGACTCAAGCGTATACGTCTCCCCTGTTAATGCCGGGGGATGAGTCACTCGTTATCCAGAGAAACGTGCCAAGAACCGACATCCAAGCCGTTCGAATGAATCAACCCATCACTGACACCGCTTTGCTTCACGCACTGGAATCAGCGATATCAAAACAGTGGCTCATGATGCAGGCGCCAAGACATGGCGCCTATCGGTCGATGCTGATTTTAAGTAAGCCCAATGGTGATACAGGTAGGGCGTCCCTTACCCGCGGGCTCGCCTAGCCCCGAGCGAAGCCACGCAGGATTTATTTCAATCGTCAGAACGCGAAATGCCTGACCAGTGCATTCAGCTCCCCCGCCAGGTCGGCGAGCTCACGGCTGGATGCATGGGTCTGATTCGCGCTGCTCGACGTTTGTACAGACACATCCCGGATATTGAGCAGGTTGTGATCGACCTCGCGGGCGACATGGGATTGCTCTTCGGTAGCGCTGGCGATACTCGAGTTGCGTTCGTTTATCTGCGTGATGGCTTCGGCGATCAAACTCAGCGCCACGCCCGCCTCGCGGGCAATCACCAGGGTTTCCCTGGTTTTGCCGTTGCTGTTGTGCATCGCGTCGAGGGCGCCCTGGCTGCCCTTTTGCACCGACTCGATGATGCTCTCGATCTGCGTGGTCGATTGCTGGGTTCGCTGGGCCAAGGCCCGTACTTCGTCGGCGACCACGGCGAAACCCCGCCCACTTTCTCCGGCCCTGGCCGCCTCGATTGCCGCATTCAAGGCCAGCATATTAGTCTGCTCGGCGATGCCGCGAATCACATCCAGCACCGCCGTGATCGCACCGGTCTGTTTCGCCAGCGATTTCAGGGTATCGGTGGTGTGCTCGATATCACCGCTCAGCGACTCAACGGACTCGAGTGTACGGCCGACGCTCGCCAGGCCCTGGAGGGAGCGTTGCTCGGCGGACTGGGAAACCTCGCACGCCGAAACAGCGTTGCGTGCGACATCAGCGATGGCGGTGGTCAGCTCGTTGACGGCCGTGACCGCCTGGTCCAGCTCGCCGTTCTGCCGGGTCAGGCCGTGCGTGGCAGTCTCGGTCACCGCGTTCAATTCGCTGGCGGTCAAGGCCAGGCGCTCGGCGGAGCGTACGATGTGCTTGACCGTGCCGCGCAATCCATCCTGCATTCCTTGCAACGCTTGCAGCAGACGCGCCGGCTCATCCGTGCCACGAACGTCGATCGAATGGCTCAGGTCGCCCGCCGTAATGCATTCAGCCGTCATCAGGGCGATCTTCAATTGCATGAGCAGACGCAACACCATTGAGGTCGCCAACGCCGCCCCAGCCACCAACAGCACCAGCAAGCCGGTTGACATTAAAACAATGCTTTGCCGTGCACTGTCGCGGCGCGCTTCAAGCGCATCGGCCAGGGCGTCCAGCGCCGTTCGATCGAAGTCGGACAGTGTGCCGAGAGTGCGCGCATAGCCCGCCAGATAGTCGGTAACCGGGTAATCGAGCTCACTGGCCGATATCAGCTGCGTGTCGGTCAGTTTCAACGTCTGTTCAATCTGTGGGCGCAGTGCCGCCAAAGGACCGCTCAACAAAGAATTGAATGACGGGCTGGCGGCGTTGACCTTCGCAAAAGCGCGGTTCAGCGAGCTGAAGCTATCCAGCGCTTGAGTCGTCAGGCTGCGCAGGACAGCGCGCTGTTCGGGCTGTATCCGTCCTTGCGCCAGATGCAAGGCCCCCGTCGCGCCCAACTGCGCGAGCAACTGGCTGATCTTCGGCAGCTCAACCAAGGCACCAGTGATCAGGTAGTAAGTTTCGAAGATCGGATCCAGCGATAACTCGAAGTGATCAAGCAGCGAATCCTCGATTTGGAGGCCCGCCATGATCAATGGTCCATGGCGGGCCACGCTTTGAGTACCGTTGAGCTCGGCACGGGATACCTGGCCAGCCAGCTCCTCCCACTGCCGACGCATATGCCGCAACGAGTCCAGCACGGCCGAGGGAACCTGAGCCTGGAGCAGCTCGCGCTCGGTGCGCTCAAACTCGCGATCCACCTCAGCCTGCTTGCCCTGCCTCTCGCCACGCAAAGCAACATGGCCTCCCAGCACAGCGGATGAAAGACCGCTGTGCTGCTGTATCGACTCAATGAGTGCGAGTAACTGCTGGACCGGTTGCATACCATCGGACTCCTGCACGGCCTGGCGACTCTGGCTCAAGGCACCGAGCACATACAACGAGGTGGGTGCGGCGACCAACCCCAGGCATAACAGGGCCAGCAGAATAAACTTGCGAGATAAAGGCAGACGCTCCAGCACTTTCATGAATGTATCCCTGTTGCATTGCCAGATGCTTGCAGACAATTGCTCATGTCGATCAGTGCTCCTGCACCATTGGGCCCGTCAGACGGGCGAGAGGTCAGGCATGGGTATCAATGGAAACAGTCATAGCTTGCATCAACGCCCCCCGTAGGGTTTGCAAAGCCCCTTGGGTGCCCATGATCTGGGTCTGGATTGCCATGTCCTGCTGGGTCTTCTGTTCTTCGCTGGTTTGGCTTTTTTGAACCCTGGCCAGTTGGGCTTGCTGATTGGCCAGTAGCTTCTCAGCTTGCTCGATCTGTTTCTTCAAATGTTCAATGAGATCGCCACCACTGTTGGCGCCCGCGACATTCGCGTCGCTAATGTCGACGCGCAGCGCATCGCCCTTAACCGAGTCTTCATCGGTCTCAGTCGATATAGCAGGACTGATCGATGCTCCGTCTTCCCTCCCCTTGATGGAAATGTTGGGGGCCAAAAAAGGGTATGGATTTACTACTGTGATTGCACTGATGCTCATGATAGAGACTTCTCCTTGGTTGCCTCCCGGTGGTCGGCAAGCGTCAGCGCCACCGGAGGGTTGAATTGTTTTAATCAGATGAATTCGAAACTAACCGTAAGCGCACGGGAAAACCGTCTTGCATGATTGAGTTGGACGCCACCTATGCGGCAACAGCGCTGCAATCTCACTCGCCCGCTGCATAGGCAGGCGCGTCAACCCATCCTTCAGGAAGGTAAACGGATCGCGCCCATTGTTCCGGGCCGACTGGATCAAATTCATGATCGCAGCGGCGCGTTTGCCGCTGCGTAGCGATCCAGCAAATTGCTCATGTCGAACAGTGCTCCGCACGATTGATTGGGGCCGTTGAACACGGCAGAACGTAGTTTTTCCCAAAGCCCCCGCTCGACATGGAGCAAGCCGACCCTGTGTTGGCCGACAGTGGCATGCCGAGGAGAACGTCGCTGCAGGCTTGGCTGTCATCCGTAACCGGCGGTTCGATGTCAGCCGGATGTATTTCCAGTACTTTGCCTACCGCATCGACCATCACGCCCACCCTTTGCCGACTGTCGTCGCGGATCAACTCAAGGATGACGACACAGCTGCTCCAGCTTGATTCAAGGGGCCGCTCGACAAGGTGCTGGCTCAGGACGATCACCGGCACCAACGTATCGCGCCACCTGATTGCTCGGCGCAAATTCGAAGTCGTGGATGATTCGCTGATGAATTGACTGGCCTCGACAAGGGCGCAGACATTCAACGCGCTCACCGCAAACAGCTCGCCGGCCACCACCAGCGAAAGATAGTAATTGCCAGAAATGGGTTGATCGGCAGCCAATGCAAGTTCGATTTCGGTACGTGCCAGGTCCCGCCCTTCTTCGAGCATGTCGGCGACAACTCCGGCCAACAGACATTTCTTGGCGGCGAGCCTGACCAGGACTTGGGCATGGGTAGCACTACTTGTCGCGCCAGGGACAACGTTCGGTAGCTCGGGCGACCTGGCTTCGACCAAAACCGCCGCCCCCGCTGAAGTCGAGCCTGGATGCGCAATGGTTACACTCAATATGAACGCTCCCTCCAGCGACCGCGCCTGCCTGGAAAACGCCTGCCGGGACAGCACCGCGGAGAAAGCCAGGGACAAATTTCGATCTCCCATAATAGAGGGCGCGAGCAACCGCTGACATCGGGCTGCGCTGGTTTTGGCGTAGGTACTCGCGGAGGACGGGTAGGCATCGCCTTACCCATGAGAATAAGATCAGTGCAGCTGTTGCGTCATTGCATAGCGGACGATATCGGCGGTGTTGAGGAACCCCATCTTTTCCATCAGGCGAGCCTTATGGGTGCTGACGGTTTTGTGGCTGATGATCAATTCATTCGCAATGCTCGAGACACTCTCGCCGCTAGCCAGCAGTCGCAGCACTTGTAGCTCCCGGTCAGTGAGTGTGTCGTGCCGGTTGCCGGAACCCAGGCCGGTGCCGGCGAAGGCCATCTGTTCAGCCAGCCCCGCATCGATATAACGCCCGCCAGCCGCCACTCGACGCATGGCCGCCAGCAGCGTTTCCGGGTCGCGATCCTTGGTCAGATAGCCGTTGGCTCCGGACCGGAGTGCACGCTGAGCAATCGGCACTTCGTTGTGCATGCTCAGAACCAGAATCGGAAGTTGCGGATAATGCGCACGTACCCGGGCCACCAAATCGTCGCCGCTGACTCCGGGCATGCTCATGTCCATGAGCAACAGATCGATGCCTCCTTGGCACAACCGTTCAAGCAACAGGGCCCCATTTTCCGCTTCAGCGATGACCTGCACGTCACCGGCCAGCGCGAATAATTGCTTCAGGCCTTCGCGCATGATGGCGTGGTCGTCGACGATCATCAGCTTGATCATGGGGTCTGCGGGTCCATCTGAAAGGGAATACTCACTTGCACACACGCTCCCTGACCCAGGGCACTGTCGATGGTAATCGTTCCGCCAAGCATGTGTCCGCGCTCACGCATGCCGAGCATGCCCAACGAACCCTTGGGCAACTGCGCTGGATCGAAGCCTTTGCCGTTGTCGGCGACTTTAATCAGGACGTGCTCGGCGGAACACTCCAGGTGAATGTCTACCCGGCTCGCCTGCGCATGGCGGGCGACGTTGGTCAACGATTCCTGGATGACGCGAAAGACCGCGGTGGCGCGCTCGTCATCCAGTTCCAGTCGGGCCGCCGGCGCCCGGAGCTGACAAGCGATGCCAGTGTTGTTGGAAAATTCGGAGACCAACCATTCGAGCGCTGACGTCAGCCCCATATCGAGGGCCGAGGGCCGCAAGGCGGTGGCAACGTTGCGAACCACTTGAATGATCTCGTCGATACGCCCCATCAACACCTGGATCCGTTCTACCAATAACGATTGGCCTTCACCGAATTGTAGGCGCAGCAGAGAAAGGCCCATGCGCAGCGCGGTGAGCTGTTGACCCAGTTCGTCATGTATTTCCCGTGCGATGCGTTTGCGTTCTTCTTCACGCGTGTTTTCCCGGTGAGTAGACAGCTGGCGCAGTTGAGCATGGGATTCCTTGAGGCGCTGCTCGGCCGCCAGCATGGCACTGACGTTGCGTCCGACGGAAAGAATGCTCATCAATGCCCCGTGTCGATCACGTTCGGGGACCAGGCGTACTTGGTAGCTGGCGATTTCAGTCCCCCGTTTTATCGGGATGCTGATCGATAGCTCTTCTTCAATCGCGTTGTTCGTAGCGATAAGGTGTTCGAGCTTGTGCTGAAAGAATCGCGCCACATCTGAATCCGGTAAAACCTCGCGCGAACTCTTGTTTCGCAAAAAATCCAGCGGATGGCCAAGCACTTTCTGCGCAGCCGGGTTTGCATACAGGAAACGGCACCGCAGGTCGAAGCGTGCGATAACATCCGGCGTGTTCTCCACCAGGGCGCGGAATTCCTGCTCACGAGTATGCAGCACGCGTTCAGCCTGTTTACGCTCGGTGATGTTACGGGCGATGCCGACGATTCTCTCGACTCGCCCCTCAGCATCTCGGACCGGGATCAGCGTGGTGTGAAAGATCAAGCGCCCCGTAGGCAAGTCCACTTCATCCTCTTCGTCGAGCGGCCCACGGTTGCCCACGCATCGTCGATACTTGGCCATTGCCATCGCCGCGGCACGGGGCGACAGCGTCTGCTCGATCGTCTTGCCGATCAACTCGGTCCGCCCCACGGCCGTCACCTGCTCAAAGGCTGGATTGACCTCGATGTAGCGCAAACCCTCGTCGGTCAGCTCCAACAGAAACAACGGATCCAGGGCATTATCAAAAATGTCCTGGTAACGTTTTTGACTTTCCAGCAGCAACGCTTCGGCGCGCTCGCGCTCGTCGGCAACAGCAGTCAGATGACTAGCCTGGCGCGTAAGTTCTTGCACCTTGAGCTCCAGATGCTCCTGAGCGTCCTGGACCCGCTCGGCCATCTTGGCAAAGGCGCGGGCCAACTCGCCAATTTCGTCTTCGGACCGGATCGGCAACTGCTCAGGACTCAGACGCTCCTTGCCGACGCCCAACAACCGTGTCGCCTGGACGAACCGGAACAACGGTAGGGCGACCTGCTTTTGCAGAATGGATCGCAGGATGAAAATCTCCACCAGCAGGGTCAGCAGACCGAGAGCAATGATGATGACCAGGTTATCGAAAATGGCCGGTGTCATCAGCGTCCGTGGATAGTGCACTGCGAGAACCCAAGGTGTCTCGGGGACGAAGCCCATCGCGACGATGTTGTTCGGCGTCTGGACGATTCGCGCATGGTCGGGCGTGAGGTCGGCAACGGCATCGAGCAGCGGGTAATCCTCAGCCATCTTGAGCGAGCGAATGGACGCCTCGCCCGCACTGTTTTTGATTTGCTCCAGCGCCATGGGATGGAAAATCAGCGTGCCGTCCCCTTCAGCGATGAACAATGAGCTGTACGCGCCTTCTATCGCGGGCTTGGCAATCCGTTTCATCAGTTGATCAAGCAACACATCGACACAGGCCAGGATGGCGTGTTTTCCAGAAGCATCGGCCACGTCGGCGGTGGCGACGGTCGTCATCCAGGCGTTGTTGGAATAGTCCCAATACATGCGGGTAAACAGCGTGTCGTGGCCTGGCGCACCGAAACCACGGGCATAGAACTCATAGGTTTCAAGTTTCAGGGCATCCGGTCCCGAGTAGGTGAACACCTTGGCGATGTCGGCGTCCTGGTAGATGGGGAAGCCTTTTTCGGGGACCACGCCGTAAAAGTTGAACAACCGGCCCTTGGTGCTCGAACCGTACTTGTGGGACAGCAGATACGACAGGGCGAATCGCGCCTGGGTGTTCTCATTGGGGGCAATATCGGGTGCGTAGGTTGCCGACATTCCGGCAAAACGCCGCCCGTCGGCCAGCGGCTGGCCTTCGAACAGTTGTGGACGCTGCGTATAGGAGCCGTCCTCGTGGCGATAGAAAATCTGCCGGAAGTCCTTGACCAGCGTGGCCTCCATGCCCGGACGAGCCAGCGTCTCCTTGAACTCCGCAAGGAAGTTCTGCTGCAAATCCTTGATTTCCCGAAACGGCAAGGACTCACGTTGCAAGGATTGCTCGGTGGTCAGCAGCAACTGCCCGGTCACTTCTCGCTCGATGGTGGAAGAGTTGACGTAGTAGGAAATCGCCCCCGCGCCCACTGACACCAGGCCAATGCGCAATACAGCAAGGCGCAAGGCTCGTGTGGCCAACGAATGCTTTTGCGCTACGACACGGGGATTCTCTCGTATCATCTATCGACTTCCTCTGCTGCCATCTCCCGATAGTAGCCTTAACAACGGGTGCTCGACTTAGCCAGATGCTCCGTTGCCTCATGCCTGAGTTCAGACAACAGAATCTTGGAACCAGATGAGCGTGGGGACGGAGGAGTTTCGAAGAAACGCAATGGATCAGAGAGGGTCACGAAATGGCCGGTACGGTCAACGGTCAGCCGATATCCCAATAAAAACCAAGAACCGACATCCAAGCCATTCGAATGCATCAACCCCTTAACGACACTGCTTGGCTTCACGTATTCAACATCAGCGATATCAAAAAAGTGGCTTATGATGAAGGTACCCAGACGCGGTGCCTATCGGCGAATACCCAATTGCAGCAAGGCGAATGATGACATCCGTAGGGCACCCCTTACCCCGCAGACCCAGAAGCAGTTGAATCATTGATTTTTTGACAGTCACAACAACGTATTAGCAAGCAGCGCCCGGATGGGCGCCGATTGATTCAAGCAGAACGCGCATGCGACTCCGACGCGATAGCAGATGCCACCTTCGTCAAGTTCGACCCGTTCAGTCCAGCCATGCATATCCGCCCATTGCGAATGAAATAAATCCCGTGGTTCTCTCGGATGCGATCAACCGCTTCTGGCGCCAGGCCGGAAAAACTGAACATGCCTTTTTGTTTGATCAAATACTCCACATCGGCGGACGGTTTAAGGGTTTTGATCGCGTCGTATAGAGCCCGCCGCATATCGACGATACGCTGACGCATACCTTCCAGTTCAGCGAGCCAGGCAGTTTTAAGCGATCGATCGGAAAGGATAATGCCCACCAATTCCGCGCCGAACCGAGGCGGATTCGAATAATTGGTCCGCACCGTGCCTTTGAGTTGACCGCCAACACGCTCTGCAATCGCCGAACTCTCGCAAATGATAGAGAGCGACCCCACTCGTTCGCCATATAGAGAGAAGACTTTCGAAAAAGAATTACTGACGAGACTGGTGATACCAACACTGGCCAGAACACGAATTGCATAGCAGTCTTCTGCCAAGCCATCCCCCATCCCAAGGTACGCAGCATCGAGGAATGGAATTAGCTTACGATGGGCACACACGCTGAACAGTACATTCCATTGCGTGGGTCTCAGATCCAGGCCTGTGGGGTTGTGGCAACACGCATGCAGAAGCACCACTGTATTCTCTGGCAGCGAATCGAAGGTATCAATCATCCCCTGGAAATCGATCTCCTGGCCGCCCTCCTTCAAATATTGGTAGCGCTGTACATCGAAACCAGCACCTTTGAAGATCGCATGGTGATTATCCCAAGTCGGGTCACTAACCCAAACTTGAGAATCCGGATAGTAGCGCTTCAGGAAGTCTGCGCCGACACGGATCGCGCCTGAACCTCCAACGGTTTGGATCGTCGCGATGCGCTCGGCATAAGCGCCGTCGAGTTCACCGAACAGATACTCCTGCGTTCGCTCACGAAAGGAAGGAAGTCCATCCATGGGAAGATACAGGTTAGGTTCCTGAGGTCTGGCGTCCAGCAGGACCTTTGCCTTTTTTACCGACTCGAGCACGGGGACATTACCGTTTTCGTCGTAGTAAAAACCGATGCTGAGGTTCACTTTTTCAGCACGTGGATCTTTCTGATAATCCTCCATCAACGACAAGATTGGATCACCCGGATAAATTTCGACTTGTTCAAGCATTGTCATCTCTCTGAGTCAGTTGGCAAAAGTGGGGTGCAAAAAGGTCCACGGGCTCGAATCCTCTCCTCGCGGCACGGTCACCTCGATCAGGACGGGCTTCTCGGCAGCGAATGCCTTTTCCAACACAGGACGCAACTGAGCGGGTGTGTTGACCCGATAGGCCTGGACGCCGAACGACTCAGCGAACTTGACGAAATCCGGGTTCACCAGTTCGGAGCCGAGCAGTCGGCCCCCGAAGCTCTCCTGCTGATCCCGGTACACGTTACCGAAGGCGCTGTTGTTGAAAACCACGGTAACCAGATTCAGGTTGTATTGAACGGCGGTGGCCAGCTCCTGGGCCGCAAACATGAAACCGCCATCACCGCAGATGGAAATCACCGCCTTGTCCGGATGGGCAGCCTTCACCCCAAGTGCGGTCGGGAATCCAAAACCAAGCGTGCCCTGGTGGCCAGAGGTCACCAATGTCCTGGGCTTGTACACTGGGAAGCCGAAAATCGAAGTGAATCCGACCTGGGAGATTTCTTCGACGAAAAAGCCATCGCGTGGCAGCACGTCGCGGATAACTCGCAGATAGTCAAGTTGAGGCTGCACCGTTTGAATTGCTTGCTCCGCCGCGGCCTTCGCTTCGGCAATTTCCTCGGTCCGGTGCCGAGGCGGTCCCACACGCAGCACTGCTTCAGCCAGCGCCCTGGAGGCCTCGCCCGCATCAGCAACCAGGTTTACCTGTGTATTGATTCTGCGAACTTCCGCCGGGTCGATATCAATACGGATCAGCTTCAGCCCGGCAGGCCGATGCCTCCAGCGAATGTCCAACAGCTCGAACCGAGAACCAATGACCACCGCCACGTCTGTCTGTGGCCACAGTCGGGCACCAGCAGCCACCGTGAACCCCAGGGGATGTTCGTCGCTGACAATGCCGCGCCCCCCTCGGAAACTGACAACCGGTGCACCGAGTACCTCAGCCAGTTGATTGATTTCGACACTGGCGTCCAGTCCTCCCGAGCCCACGAAGATCATCGGTGCCTTTGCCTTGCTCAACAAAACGGCCGCATGATCCACTGCGTCGATGTCTACGGGCGGATTGGGCTTGAGGTCCAACGGCTGCTGAGTCGAGACAGCGGCGGCCTTGGTGAAGAAGTCCCATGGGGCCTGTAGAGAGACCACCCCAGGGCGTCCAGAGAGCATTTCCTGAAAAGCTCGAGCGACTTGCCACGGAGCATCGGCAGGTTGCTCGATATGGGCTGCCCATTTGCCGACACTTTGCAAGATCTCCAACTGGCGCGGCAACTCATGCAATTGACCTCGACCGCGATCCTTGAACGCGCTCATGACGTCGCCGGTAAGCGCCAGAACGGGAGCATTACAACCGTGGGCGGTCAGCATTGCAGCGCTGGAGTTGAGAATTCCGGGGCCAGGAACCACAGTAAAAACCCCGGGTTTGCCTGTGGAGCGGGCGTACCCGAACGCCATGTAGGCACTCGTCTGCTCGTGTCGCGCACCAAACACGCGAAGACTGTCGGCATTGCGAGCCAGCGCGTCGGTCAGCCCGTAGATCTGGGCACCGGGAAGTGCAAAAACCGTATCGACGCCATGGGACTTGAGGCCCTGGACCAACGCATCACCGCCGGTCATTGTTGTGGAAAGTAGCTTATCGGTTTTCATATTAATACCCAGTCTGATTATTCGTAGCTAATTACGCGAGAAGCCCCTGCCTGATACTTTCGATAGCAGGCGTATACCAAAAGCAACCAAAGAGGAATCAACCATACAGCGATGCGGATGGCCGGAATGAAGGCCATGATCACTAACAACCCCACAATAAAGATGATGCAAAGATAGTTGCTCAGTGGATAAAAGGGAGATCTGTATTCCAAACCTTTTCCAGAAGCAACCTTGACCTGCCGGAATTTTAGATGGGTGTAGCTGGTCAAGAGCCAGTTTATAACGGTCGCGGAAACGGTCAGAGACATAAGAACTTCCATTGTTCCGCTAGGCGAAAAATAATTTAGAAGCACTGCCACCCCTGTCACCAACGCCGTAGCAATCAATGCATTTACAGGAATTCGATTGGCGTTAAGTTTTGAAAACTGAACAGGCGCCTGCTTCTGCTCGGCCATTGAAAACAACAGACGCGTCGTGCAGTAAACAACGCCGTTGTAAACCGACATCGCAGCTGTCAGAACGACTAAATTGAGGACGTGAGCCGCCAAGTCGCTGTCAAGCAGCGTCAACATTTTTACGAAAGGACTGGCACTGTATGGGTCGCCGGCGTGGTCGAGAGAGGCCACCAATACGTTCCAGGGAGTGAGAGCCAGAAGAATAGCCAGGGCAGCGATATAAAAAATACCGATCCGATACAGGACCTGATTGATAGCCCGGGGAATGCTTTTCTTAGGATCTTTGGCTTCGCCGGCGGTAAAGCCAATCATCTCCAGCCCACCGAATGCGAACATGATGAAAGGAAGGACCATCAGTAATCCTCCTACGCCATTGGGCAGGAAGCCGCCATGCGACCATAAGTTCGTGACAGAAGCGCCTACCGGCTGAACCGGGCCGAAAAGCAACCAGCCACCAAACCCGATCATGGCGATGATCGCCAGGACTTTGACCAGCGCGAACCAGAACTCCACTTCCCCATAAATGCGAACGTTCAGGAGGTTCATGCCATTGACCACTAAAAAGACGCAAGCGGCGGTTGCCCACGTCGGGACTTCCGGCCACCAGAACTGCACATACTTACCAATTGCGGTGAGCTCGGCCATGCCAACCAGTACATAGGCCGCTATATAATTCCAGCCGGTCAGGTAACTCAGAAAATCGCCGCAGTACTTTCGGGTAAAATGACTCAGCGAACCGGATACCGGCTCATCCACCAACATCTCTCCCAGTTGTCGCATAATTAGAAATGCAATAAAACCGGCAATAGCATATCCGATAAGAAGCCCAGGCCCCGCAGACTTTATTACCCCGGCGCTGCCAAGAAATAAACCCGTGCCTATGGCCCCACCTAATCCGATCATTTGAATGTGACGATTCGATAGGCCGCGCGAAAGCTCGGGGCCAGAACTCTGAAGTCTGCTCATCGCTATATTCTCATTGTTGAACATCTCGATCAGCTGCCACTTAGGCAGCATCGGAGATGTATTGCGGCGAGTATAAACAGGGCAAAAAGCACCCTTAATTATGATTATTATTCTCTACTCATCGAGTCGCCTATGGCAGATCGACGAGGCTTCACACTATCATCCCGCCGCCTCACGGACAGCCAGCAAGCCTGCATAGTTGCTATGCAGGAAGTGAATGATTAGAGATTTGGTGCGCAGAAAAGAGAATCACCAGGACTTAGAAACTGCGACCCACGGCAATGTTGATGGACAAATTGCCGAAACCACTGCTGCTCGGGGGAATTTTGCGTGCGGCTGTGCCAGACGACCCAGTAACGAAACGGGTGGGTTATGAATGAAAGAGGACGGAAGCAGACATCGGCCTGCTCTACCCACCTGCGTGCGATGTGCTCCGGCAATGTCAACAAGGCATCGCTTTGCTGGAGAACACTTAACGCCGCGCAGTAATAGGGAACGGAAAGTTTGAGATTTCGAGCAAGCTGCTGTTTTCGCAGATACGCATCGACAAACCCGTCCTTATCCCCCCCTGCGGTAATTTTGATATGAGGCCAAGCAAGGTATTCCCGTTGATTGATGGCTGCGGACGAGGCGAGAGAATGATCTGAGCGCATACAGCATACCGCGAGATCCTCGCCAATGACTCGACCGTGATAGTCCGCAGGCGTCTCATCGATCATGCTGGTAATGAGATCGACCTTACCGCTGGAGAGCCAATCGAATCGATTTGGCTCCCATGTACGAAAGTCAATGCTGACGTCGGGGGCGACAGCTTCAAGGTCTCGCAGCAGGTCGGGAAGAATGTACTGAGCAACGTAATCGGAGCCAGCCAATGTAAAACGTCGATTGCAAGTGGCGGGAGAAAAAACGGCGGGCGAACTGATGCAATCAATCTGATCCAACAGGCTCTTGAGTGGCTCCAGCAAATGATGGCCGCGCTCTGTCAGGGTATAACCTCGTCCTTGGCGGACCAAAAGAGGATCACCCAGGACTTCACGAAATTGCGCCAGATGCCGGCTCAACGTGGACTGACTGGTGCCCAGAATCACCGCCGCCCGACTGAGGTGAGGCACCTCAAGCATTACCACCAGCGCCCTCAATTGTAAAATGCTGAGCTGATTGAAGGCAGGATTCATGGCTTATTCCAATTGGATATTCAGAGCGGGCTCCCCCGCCTCCAGTATGGCGTAGCCCAGGCACTCTCCACCACAGAATTGACTCACCAGCTCAATCAGATCCGCAATGGCCGCTTTCACGTCGATGTCCGTAGTGGGAGGTAGGCCGTCGAGGTCAAAGAAAACCAAGTTGGTCTCAGGTAACGTGCGAGTATCCGCGGCTTGGCGCCATACCCAACGGCGGGTCAGGACCCGATTGCCTGCCGCCAGCACAATTTCACCGACGGGAAGGGTTTCGGGTTCTTTATCGGGCTCAGCCAGGAAACGATCTGAAGCACTGGCTTCGCGCAGTTCAACGCTCTGAGAGTGAGCGGTAATTGGATGCACGCCGGCGGGGAGCATATATCTCAACGACAGAAGGTTTCCAATATCCACCAGCGTATTGATATCCGGTAGCGATTCCGGCTTGAGTACACGCCGACTGAGGGCTTCGATGGAGCTTCGATGTTCGGAAGGTTTAGCGCCGAACAGGCGAAATGCGTCTCGCCACGCAGCGATGCGAGGAAACTCGGCAGGATTGCCCGTGATCCGCTCCCGTAAGGCAATCTCACTATCGCGAAGTTGTCGAGAGACCTCTGGTTGCCGCTGCAAGTTGTCAAGGTTGCGAAAAACCACTACGCCGCGGCGATATTCAGGGTGCGCTTGAAAAATTGCTGGATTGATACTGTACGAGAAAAAGGCCACAGAGGTCCCCTGCTGTTTTGTGCGTTGACCTGAATATACTTCCCGGACTCCCTCAGTGCTTATCCGTTTTCTGCAACCCTGCTATGCAGAACATGAATAGATGGTCTCTCGTGCAATTTCGGCGCTTGTGAGGGGCGTCAGGATATACGCGTCCAAGTCCCTTTGAGCGTCAGGAATGTATGATCTGGAAGGGTAATGGCAGCATGAACAAGATCGTTCTCGAAGTCCTCGACATGCGTCACCGTGATCCCATCGGCTTCCTGCCAGCTCACCATGAACACACCCGGCCGTATCGGCGTGTGCGCATAAGTTTCAGTGACAGCCTCTTGGTCAAAATTCAAAACCGGCTCTTGAGCCCAGCGCAGGGTTTTGCCGTCAGCGTTGAATGCAACCCGGTAAATCCGCTCGCGATAATCCGCTTGGTAAACATGGCCGACTGCAGGAAAAACCTGATCACTCATAAATGAGTCTCCTCGATGTATAGCGATTAAATAAAAAATCCAGCCTGGAGTGCAGACCGTGCTCAAGTCTATGATGCGCTATTGACACTCACAAGAAGTCATCTTCACGCGACCTGGTCACCGCCATGTGACCTAAAAGAGTCCATTTCATGTCCGACGTTATCGCAACCGCACCGTTTATATTTCAACAACCCTGCCCTATCCGAGACATTCTCGACCGCATCAGTGATCAATGGAGCCTGCTCATTCTGGAAACGCTGGAAGGAGGTACATTGCGTTTCAACGCGCTTTCCCGCGAAATTGGTGATATTTCCAAACAAATGCTCTCTCGAACTTTGCGCCGCCTGGAACAAGATGGCTTCGTTCTCCGCACCCTTTATCCGGAAGTCCCCCCACGCGTTGAATATGAATTGACTGCGTTGGGCCGTTCGTTTCTTGTTCCGATGAAAACCCTGATTACGTGGGCGGATGAATATCACCAGGCGATTTGTGAGGCGCGTACGGAATATGCGGCCAGGGCAGCGTGCTGAGGGCGCAGGGGCATAGGAGAATCTGGCGAAAACATCTTGGAGCCTCCGGGGTCAATGACGGAGGGCCTCACCTGATTGCGGACTTGAGCTACCCCTCCGCAGGTGGGGCCCCGGCACCGAAGCCCGAAAGGTAAACCAGGAAAATCCGGCCTGAATGTGTCAATGCGCCTTGGGGATACCAAATTGATTCAGGACCGGATCGACGTTGTGGTCGAAGGCCTTCTGCGCTTTGTGTTTCTTGACGGCCTCGACAACCATGGCAATGCCGAACCCCAGGGCCATGGCACCGTCGATCGCCCAGCCGATCACTGGAATCGCCGCCCCCAGCGCGGCACCGGCGGCAAAGCCGGCGGCCTCACCGGCCACCATGGCGACAGCACGGCCGGCAATTTGGCCAGCCATGCGTCCCAGGCCAGCCGAAGCCTCGCGGCCGAACAGCTTGGCACCCACCTCAACACCTTCCTTGAGCGCTTGGCCGCCCAGCTTGGTGCTGTCGTAAATGGTTTGTGCAGCGCCCAGCTTGTCGCCCTGGGCGATCATGTCGGATACCGATGCAAAGCCCATGATCGACTGAAGGGCCCTAGGCCCCATTTGCGCCGCGACCTGAGTGGCCATTGATGGTCCGTGCCCTCCATCGGTCTTGCCTTCAAGTAATTTGCGACCCTTTTTCGAATCCTGCAATTGCGCAAACGTGGCGTCCAGGTAGTACTGATGCTGGCCTTCGGTGACATCGCTGGGCATCACGCTGTCGTAAGCGGCCTTTTGGGCATCGGCCATTTGCAGGGCCTGATTGGCATCGAGCTTTTTCTGCCCCAGCAATTGCTTCAGAGCGCCACCTTCACTGAAGTTTCGCGCATAAGAATCGCCGATTTTTTCCTGCAGGTCCCCACGGCCGTCGAGCACGTCGGAGGCGGCGGGCACCTTGGTGTCAGGAAAAAGGTCTTGTTGCAATTGCAACTGGGCGGACAACCCATTGAGGGCACCGCTGTAATCCGCGATGGGTTTATGTTTGTCGACTGCCTTGTCAGCCGTCTCCATGTCGATTTGCAACGCCTTGCCGCTGTTGACATTTTTCACCTGCTCCTTGACCGCCTGTTTCAGTGCGGCATCGCTGCGCACCAAGGCACGCTCCTGCTCGGGAACGCTTTTGTTGAGGTACGCCTGCACGTTCGGATCGGCTTGCAGTTGAGCAATTCTTTCGGCCAGCGCCTGTTCGGTTTTTTCAGTGTTGCGCAAGTTGCGTCCGGCAATCACGCTCTGCTGGGTCTGTTGCAACTTGACCATGACAGCCGCTTTCTGCGCTCCGGTGTAAGACTTGGGTTGCTCAAAGACCTTCTCATCGAGCTTGCTGATATCAACGCCGGACACCGCATTGAGCGTTGCCGCATCGCTGAGCATGCCGGCGAACTGTCCGCCATTGGTGGGCGCACTCGTCTTGATCCATTCACTCAGGTTCTTTGTGTTGAACAACTGGTCTGGACTGTGTGCAGCCTTGGCACGCCCGCTCATCCCCCCTTCGTCAAGCTGTGCGAGGAAGCCCGGCTGTGACCATGTATTGCAGGACTGTTTGAGCGCACCGGAAAGCCCTGGATTGTTTTTTGACAAGCCTTTCAGATCATCGGCGCTGATATTGCCGTCAACCTCGGTCTTGCCCGCCGCACCCAAGGCGTGATGAGGGTCAGCAGCGATGACCAGAGGCATGTTGGCTTGCATGACCGATGCGTTGCGAACCATTTCAAGGGACTGCGGATCGGCATTGGGGTTGTCTTTCATGTACTTGGCCAAGTCCTTGTCGGCCTTGTTTGCGGCTTTTTCCATATTTTTTGCGAAGGTTTTAAGATCCTTGTCGGTGATCTTGCCATCAGCATTCCCGCCACCCTGGGCAACATCCACGGCGGTTTTCAGCGCGGGGTTGGCGTTGATGAACTCCATCGCCTTGGCGCCATTGGGGCCATCCTCCCTGGCCATTCGTGCCGCGGCAATCGGCCGATTGAGCTCCTTGGCTGCTTGCAGACGTTGCTCGGGTGGCAAATGAGCCACCAGTGGCTCCCAACGCTTCAACGCCTCGGGGGACGAATATTCAGAATTATCCAGGAACGCCGCGTCGGCGGCCTTCGGGGCATTGGCCGGGTCGGATGGATCAGTGCGCGCTGGAGCAGCGGCTGCCACAACCTGAGCGGCTGCCGCAACGTGAGCGCCTGCCGCAAACCGGCTCACTGCCCCCGCCAGCGAGCTAGACTGCGCATCGGCAGGCGCGGCACCGTTGCCTTGAAAAAGCTGGGTCAGAAAAGACCCGGCCCTCTGCGCGTTGTTTTGGATCAGGCCTGATGCGTCCGCTGTTTCCAGACCGAATTGCACCCCGCCCTGAACCCCACCGCCATTGCCAGGCGAGGGTTTGGGAACTGGCGCGCCACCCGCCAGTTCGCCAGAGGGTGGGAGATGCACTGTACCGCTGAAGGAAGAACCGGAAATACGCATGGGAAGTTGCCATCCGAGTGTGAAGGATGGCAACTGTGTGGCAGGCTAACAAAATCGGTTCCCGGTAAACGGCTAAAAAAACGCCGGTCAACCAAACGGATCCACGTGCTGCTTGAGCTGGACGCGTGCGCGCGACAGCCGCGAACGCACGGTTCCAATCGGTACACCGAGACAGCTGGCCGTGTCCTGATAGTTGCCGTTCATTTCCAAACAGGCCTCCAGTACTTTCTGCATGTTCAGCGGCAAGCCATCAATGGCCTGGATCACCCGCGCCAATTGGCGGTGCCCGTCCACCTGATGGCCGATATCGCTGTACCCGTCCTGCTCGGAATGAACTTCATCCTCCCAGCTTTCTTGGAACGGCTGACGGTACATCTTGCGGAAGTGGTTACGGATCAGGTTCAACGCAATGCCGCATAACCACGTCTGCGGTTTACTGGCATGTTGAAATTTATGCTCACTGCGAAGGGCTTCAAGCAGCACGCATTGCAAAAGATCGTCGACATCATCGGGGTTCATTACACGTTTATGGATGAAGGCCCTGAGCATCTGGATCTGATCGCCGCTCACTTGGCGAATACCACTGGACGAAAAACGCGGGTTGGAGGGGGCTGGCTCAACAATCGCAAGGCTTTGCAACATGGGATAACCCTTATTTATTGGTGTGCAAGCCCCATTGCGATATCCGTACCAACTCAAAAACCAACATAACTTATTGATTGGAAAGTAATTTAAAAATACAGAAAAACTTTGAAATACATTTTTTGCACGGCCGCCCTTCTAACTTCACGACTTTTGGCACAGACGCTTCAACGATCCGTGAAAGGGAACCGAACCCGGTGCGCGACCCACTCAGGGCCATAACCCGGCTCAGAATCACCCCATGAAAATTGTCGCTCCGCCTCTACTGCCGCCCTCGACTGTCGCGTCCACCCGCGCTGCAACGCCGCTCGCGCAGCCGTTGCAAAGCACCGCCCAGTACAGCGCAGGGACTACACCGCAACAGATCTCGCGCTTCGCCGCGGCGCTGGTACAGCACAGCCGTATCCTGAGCCAGCGCGAACTGATAGCCAGTCACAACGCCTTGCAGTCACGCGCCGTCAAATTGAGTGAGCTTTATCACTTGCTGATGGGCGCACAGGATACCGGGCTGGATAACGCCGCCAGGATGCTGCGCAAAAAGCTGCAAATAGAGAATTCGGCCAACCTGTCACAGATTCTGGCGTACTCCGATGGCGACACGGCCAAGGCCCATGTGCTGCTGCAAGCGGCCCGCAAGCAAGCCCAGGCCGATGGGGCGACAGGTGAGCACGTTGTGTTGACGCAGCAGCTAAAGCTATTGCGGCGTAAATATGGCCCCCGCGCGCGCGCGGGAATCAATTCCGCTAAGGCGTTCGCTCGCCCAAACCTGGACAGCAAACGCCGGACGGCCTTGCGTAACCTGTACAGCGTGGCGGTTTCAGGGCAGTCGAATATCACCGGCTTGATCGAAGCCCTGCTTAACGAGCAGGAGGAGCCGGAGCAATTTGATCTCAATCTTCGCGACATGCGCAGCGCGATTGCCGATGACTTGTCGGCCCTGACCCCTTCCGCGTCCCACGAACAGTTGCGTACGTTGATGCACGGACTCAATACCGCGCGCCATGTGACGACGCTGCTGCGCGGCTGCGAGCATCTGTTGGGGCGCATGCGCAACAAGAACCCGGAACTGAAAGTCGACCCGCCGGCCTTTCTCAAGCATCTGCTGACGCTCACCGCCAATGGCATGAATGTAAGCCAGACCCTGCAATTGACCCAGCACATCGGCGGCAAGCAACTCAAGCATCAGCTGGCATTCCTCAATGGCCTGCGCCCGATGCTGATGCAGTTGCCGATCCTGCTCTGGCGAGACATGAAAAGCCGCCAGACCGCGCTCGGCAATCTCCTGACGCTGATGGCTGAACTGACTCAGCAAGAACAGAAGCAGCTCTATGGGGGCCTTGTCTGATGGATCGAATCATAAACCTGCTGAACATGATCGCCCTCAGCGCCATGCGCCGTTCGGAAGTCGTCGGCGCTTTTTTTGTGATCGCCATCGTGTTCATGATGATCACACCGTTGCCCACCGGCCTGGTTGACGTGCTGATCGCGGTCAACATCTGCATTTCCTGCCTGTTGATCATGCTGGCCATGCACTTGCCCAGGCCGCTGGCGTTCTCGACGTTCCCGGCCGTGTTGCTGTTGACCACGATGTTTCGCCTGGCACTGTCGATTTCCACCACGCGTCTGATCCTGCTCAACCAGGACGCCGGCCACATCGTCGAAGCCTTCGGCGAGTTTGTCGTCGGCGGCAATCTGGCGGTGGGCCTGGTGATCTTCCTGATCCTGACCGTGGTCAACTTTCTGGTCATTACCAAAGGTTCGGAACGGGTTGCCGAAGTAGGCGCCCGGTTTACGCTCGATGCGATGCCCGGCAAGCAGATGTCGATTGACAGCGACCTGCGCGCCAATCTGATCAGCGTGTACGAAGCGCGCAATCGCCGCGCCGAATTGAACAAGGAAAGCCAGTTGTTCGGTGCCATGGACGGCGCGATGAAGTTCGTCAATGGCGACGCCATCGCCAGCCTGATCATCGTCGCCATCAACATGATCGGCGGCATTTCCATCGGTGTGGTGCAACACGGCATGAGTGCTGGCGACGCCCTCCAGCTCTACACGGTACTGACCATCGGCGACGGCTTGATCGCACAAATTCCGGCGCTGCTGATCTCCGTGACCTGCGGCATGATCATCACCCGGGTGCCCAACACCGAAGCGGGCGTGGAGGCCAATATTGGCCGGGAAATCGCCGAACAGATCACCAGCCAGCCCAAGGCCTGGATCATTGCCGCCGTGGCCATGTTTGGCTTTGCGATGTTGCCGGGCATGCCGACAGCGGTATTCATTACCATCGCCATCATCTGCGGCAGCGGCGGCCTGCTGCAGTTGCAGCGGGCCAAACCCAAGGCCGAACAGGAAGGCGCGGTGGCCATCGCGCCCGAGATGAATGGTCACGAAGACTTGCGCACGTTCTCCCCCAGCCGGCAATTCGTCCTCCAGTTTCATCCAGGCCAGGACTCTGCCCAGATCGAGGCGCTGGTCAGCGAAATTCGACAACGACGCAATCGCCTGGTCGTGCAGTACGGCCTGACGCTGCCCTCCTTCATCATCGAATACGTCGACCACCTTCCGCCGGACGAGTTTCGCTTTACCGTGTATGACGTGCCGTTGCTCAAAGCGACCTTTACCCAGACCCATGTCGCGGTGGATGAACGCCTGCTGGGCAACGCCCCCTCAACCGTCGCCATCCCGGGCACCGCCGAACGCCAGGAGGACCAGTGGCTGTGGCTGCCCGCCGATACACCGGACCTGCGGGACGGCGGTCTGGCCAGGATCAGTGCCAGCACCTTGATCATCGAGCGCATGGAACGTGCCTTGCAGTCCTGTGGGCCGCAGTTCATAGGTTTGCAGGAAACCAAGGCGATTCTCAACTGGTTGGAATCCGAACAACCCGAACTTGCCCAGGAAATGCAACGGGTGATCACCCTGACGCGCTTTTCGGCCGTCCTGCAACGTTTGGCCTCCGAGTGCGTGCCGCTGCGAGCGATCCGAGTGATCGCCGAAACCCTGATCGAACACGGTCAACACGAGCGCGACATCAGTGTGCTGACCGACTACGTGCGTATCGCCCTCAAAACCCAGATCTATCACCAGTACTGCGGTGCCGACGGCCTGATGGTGTGGTTGTTGACACCGGAAAGCGAAGGGTTGCTGCGCGACGGGCTGCGCCAGACCCAAACCGAGACATTCTTTTCCCTCAGTAACGAGACCAGTCAGATGCTCGTGCAGCAGTTGCACATCGCCTTCCCTCTGCGGGCGCCCGAACAGGCAGTGTTGCTGGTCGCCCAGGATCTGCGCAGTCCGCTACGCACTTTGCTCAAGGAAGAGTTTCATCACGTGCCCGTGTTGTCCTTTGCCGAGATCAGCAACGCGGCCAAGGTCAAGGTCATGGGTCGCTTCGACCTGGAAGATGATCTGGAGCACCTGGATAACGATCATGCCGCTTGAGCCTTTGCGGCTAAGCATCGGGAGTTTGTCGCATGTTTGAATTACGCGTACTGAACGGCCAGCAGCAAGGCGCGGCCTTGCCGTTGATCGGCGAGCAATGGTCGATTGGCTCCGCTGACCAACAAGATCTGTCGCTGGACGATCCCGGCGTGAAAAACCTGCACTGCCGCCTGCAACGCCTGGACGACAACTGGAGTCTGAACGCCGAACAGGGCACGGTCCTCGACGAAGAGGGCAACGCCACGTCCCGTGTTGAGCTGACCCCCAATAGCGCCTTTCTGCTGGGTTCGGTGTGGCTTTGCGTCTCCCCCGCCGAAGATGATTGGCCTGCCGTACCGGCAATCATTGCGCAACCGCCAGAGGCTGACGCCGAACCTGCGTACAGCACACCTCCACTGGAAAAAGTCGAAACGCGCTCCCAGTTTCCCAACCGCACCACGGGAATCATTGCCGGCCTGCTGATCGGCATCCTGGGCAGCGCCTGGAGCCTGACTCGCCCGGCGTCCACGGAACCGGAGCAAAGCGCTACCCATGCTGAACCGGTTGCCCCCGCTGCAACGGCCAAACCGTCGCAGACGTCGAGCGACAACCTGACGCCGACCGCCAAACGCCAACGCCTGGCCAATGCCGGCGCGGTACGGCATACGCTTGGCAGAATGCTCAGCGACCGCCTGCTCACTGACGTCAGCATCGAGGAAACGCCACAGGGACTGGTCTTGAATGGCAACCTCAAGGACGAAGCCCTGTTGGTGTATCAACGCATGCTGCAACGCTTCAAGGACAGCTATGAATCGCCCGTGACGGTGCTCGATAACGTCGACAGCGTGCACAATGGCCTTCCCTTCGTGATCGTGCAAATCATGACCGGGCCGCACGCCCATCTGGTGACCGCCGATG
The DNA here is from genome assembly GCF_053850495.1 of Pseudomonas sp. CFBP 5748. NCBI lineage: Bacteria > Pseudomonadati > Pseudomonadota > Gammaproteobacteria > Pseudomonadales > Pseudomonadaceae > Pseudomonas > Pseudomonas sp. CFBP 5748. The sequence continues at coordinate 933,642 of NZ_JBSPTN010000001.1, read as the reverse complement.
GGCGTCGCCTGTATGTGGGCGACGAGGTACTAGGCCTGCGCCTGACCCGTATCGAAAATCAGCACTTGCAATTCGACGGCGATCGCCACATCGAGGTGAACTGGTGAACGCGGCGTTGAGCCAATGGAAACAGCACCATGCCGCGCGCCTGGCGCATTACTGCGCAGTACGTGTGAGGGGCCGGGTCAGTGCGGTGCGCGGAATTCTGTTGGAGTGCAAGATCCCCGCGGCCAAGGTGGGAGACCTGTGCGAGGTGAGCAAAGCGGATGGCAGTCTGTTGCTCGCCGAAATCGTCGGTTTTACTCAGGATTGCACCTTGCTCAGCGCCCTCGGCGCACCGGACGGGATTCAGGTCGGCGCACCGATTCGCCCGCTGGGCATGGCGCATCGGATTGGCGTCGATGACAGTCTGCTTGGCTGCGTGCTGGATGGGTTCGGGCGCCCCCTGCTCGGTGATTGCCTGGGCGCGTTCGCCGGCCCGGATGATCAACGACCGACCCTGCCGGTCATTGCCGATGCCCTGCCACCGACACAACGGCCACGGATCACCAACGCCTTGCCTACAGGCGTACGGGCCATCGACAGCGCCATTCTGCTGGGCGAAGGCCAACGTGTCGGACTGTTCGCCGGCGCTGGTTGCGGCAAGACCACGCTGATGGCGGAGCTGGCCCGCAACATGGGCTGCGACGTCATTGTCTTTGGCTTGATCGGGGAACGAGGCCGCGAACTGCGGGAGTTTCTCGATCATGAACTGGACGAGACCTTGCGCAGCCGATCGGTACTGGTCTGCGCCACCTCGGATCGCTCCAGCATGGAGCGAGCACGCGCGGCATTCACCGCAACCGCCATCGCCGAAGCGTTTCGGGCCAGGGGGCAGAGGGTGCTGCTGCTGCTCGACTCGCTGACCCGGTTTGCTCGCGCACAGCGAGAGATTGGCATTGCGTCCGGCGAGCCCTTGGGCCGTGGCGGCTTGCCGCCCTCGGTCTATACCCTGCTGCCGCGCCTGGTGGAGCGCGCGGGAATGAGCGAGACCGGTTCGATCACGGCGCTATACACCGTACTGATCGAACAGGACTCGATGAACGATCCGGTGGCGGACGAAGTACGTTCGCTGCTCGACGGCCACATCGTGCTGTCGCGCAAGCTCGCCGAGCGCGGGCATTATCCGGCCATCGACGTGTCTGCCAGCATCAGTCGGATTCTCAGCAATGTCAGCAGTCGCGAACATCAGCGGGCCAATAATCGCCTGCGGCAACTGATGGCCGCCTACAAGCAGGTGGAGATGCTCTTGCGCCTGGGCGAATACCAGCCCGGGGCGGATCCGATCACCGATTGCGCCGTGGAGCTGAATGAGGCCATCAACGCGTTTCTCCGCCAGGACCTGCGTGAGCCGGTTGCTCTTCAGCAAACCCTGCACGACTTGTTGCGGATCACCTCCCGGTTGCCGGAGTAGTGATGGAAGAAGCATTGGAAGAGGATCCGCAACGAACGGCGCTGGGACAGGTGATCAGCTTGCTCACGCCCCTGCGTCAACACCGCCAGGCCAGCGCCGAACGGGCGCAACGCCAAGCACAGGTGGAACTGAATTCAATGCACGACCACTTATCAGAAACCCAAGCGCTGTGGCACCAGGAACGTGACAACCACCTGCAACGACGCCAGAGCCTTTGCGCGGCTCATCTTGCGAAAACCATTTGCCTTAAAGATGTAGACCGTTGGCACGAGAAGGAGAAAAACATGCTCGACCGTCTCGCCTTGATCCGCCAGGACATACAGCAACAGCAACTGAAAATCGCTGAACAGCAGGCGTTACTTGAACGCAAACAGGTGCAAGCCAAGGCTTTTCAACGGGCGGTCGAGAAGCTTGCCTGCCTGAGCGAGACCCTCAATGAAGAAGGTTAAGTGCCAATGACTCCCCCGATCAAACCAGCGCCAAAAGCGCCGACGGCATCGACTGCGCCAAGCCCTACGCCCACCCAATGGTCGACGATGCCCACAAGGGAAAAACACCCCGCCTCTGGCTGTTCGAGCCGTGGCGACGCGCCAGGCAATCGGTCCACGCTGAACAAACCGTCGCCGGATACATTGATTTGCACCGATGGTCTGTTCTTTTCCCAACTGCTGGTGCCGCCAGTGGACGCTGAGCCCGATCGGCAAGGCTTCGGGGGCGGTGGCATCGCCCTCCCGGTGCGAGCGGAACCAGTGCCGACCCAACTGATCGATGAGCTGGCGCAGCGCCTGTCCGGTCAGCCGGAAGGCCCCCTCAGCTTCACGTTGCTGATGCCCAACCTCGGCAGCGTGCGGGTTCATACCCACAAGACCGAAAACCGCTGGAACGTCCAACTTGGCTTTGCTCGCCGCGATGTGCTCAAGCGCCTGCAAGGGCATGCCGATGCATGCCGAGACTCACTCTCGCAAGCGTTGGGGCAGGACGTCGAACTGGACATGCAGGAAGACCTCGAAGCATGAACAAGCTGAACTTGCGCAAGGTCAACGCTTTGCTGGCCCGCGCAACGCGTGAGCTTGGCGCCGGTCAGCAGTTGAGCTTCAGCACACGGGACCATGAAGCCGAACTGACCCTGCTACCTCCATTGGCCCAGACCGGGCCCGATGCCGCTGGCGCTTGGCTGGGCAGCGCGGTCGGTGCGCTTTGCCTGACCGATGCCGAGGCGCTGCTGAGCCTGCTCGGCGACGCGCCGTTGACACTGCAAGGCGAGCAGCAACCGTGGTATTGGCAGTTTTTCAATCAACGCTTGAGTCCGACGATCGCCGCGCTGCTCGCGCCCCTGGAACTATTGTCCGAGAGCCCGGCATCAGCCACCGTCGGCTGCCGTATCCAGGTTCGCCGCGACGAACAGACCTTGCATGCCCAATTGCACGCCACCCCCGACACCCTGCTTCGGCTGCTGAGCGCGGCCCGCTGGCAAGCCCGGAATGAACCGCTTGATGAGGCGTGGCAAGTCACCACCCCGCTGATCATAGGCGAGCTGGCATTGACCCTTGAGCAACTGACCTCATTGCGCCCTGGTGACGTGGTCTTGCCTGCCCTGTGCCGATTCGACGGTGCTGGACAAGGGCGCCTCGCGCTCGCCGGGCGACGGTGGGCAGCGGACGTCACTGGCCAGGCGCAGCAACTTTTTTTGCGGCTAAGTCACGAGGAACACACTTTCGATGAGCACTGAAAATCTCTATTACGACGATGTCGAAACCCTCGAAGACGACGATGCGAGCGACGACGCCGCTGACCCGCAAGCCGGCCAGTCTCTGCCCGGACCTTTGAGCGGGGATGGGCACTACGAATCCGACGCGCCATCGGAACAGGCCGACCCGTCTGCTCTTCAATCGCTGGCACTGGACCTGACGCTGCGCTGCGGAGCACTCAAGTTGACCCTCGGCGAACTGCAAAGGTTGAGTGCCGGGAGCATCATTGAAGTCAGCGGTATAGCGCCCGGCCATGCCACGCTGTGTCACGGCGAGCGGGTGGTGGCCGAGGGTGAACTGGTCGATGTCGACGGCCGCCTAGGGCTCGAGATTACCCGGTTGGCGTCCCCATCATGATCATGGAGGGTATGAACCCGATTCTGCTGGCGCTGTTTCTTGGCGCGTTGTCGCTGATTCCATTCCTGTTGATCGTCTGTACCGCCTTCCTGAAAATCGCCATGACGTTGTTGATCACCCGAAATGCCATCGGTGTTCAGCAGGTCCCACCGAACATGGCGCTGTATGGCATCGCCCTGGCCGCCACAATGTTCGTCATGGCCCCGGTCGCCCACGAAATCCAGCAACGGGTGCAGGCCCATCCGCTGGAACTGGGCAACACGGATAAGTTGCAGGCCAGTGCCAGGACCGTGATCGAGCCCCTGCAACGCTTCATGACGCGTAACACCGATCCCGATGTGATCGCCCACCTGCTAGACAACACCCAGCGCATGTGGCCCAAGGAAATGGCGGATCAGGCGAGCAAGAACGACCTATTGCTGGCCATCCCGGCGTTTGTCCTGTCCGAGCTGCAAGCCGGTTTCGAGATCGGCTTTCTGATTTATATCCCGTTCATCGTTATCGATCTGATCGTTTCCAACCTCCTGCTGGCCTTGGGCATGCAAATGGTTTCGCCGATGACCCTGTCGCTGCCGCTCAAGCTGCTGTTGTTCGTGCTGGTATCGGGCTGGTCGCGCCTGCTCGACAGCCTGTTTTATTCGTACATGTGAGGCAGTCATGGAAGCGTTGGCGCTGTTCAAGCAAGGCATGTTCCTAGTGGTCATCCTGACCGCTCCGCCGCTCGGCGTTGCAGTATTGGTGGGCGTGGTCACATCGTTGCTGCAGGCATTGATGCAAATCCAGGATCAGACCCTGCCGTTCGGCATCAAACTGGGAGCTGTCGGGCTGACACTGGCTCTCACCGGCCGCTGGATCGGCGTCGAGCTGATCCAGTTCATCAACATGGCCTTCGACCTGATTGCCCGGTCTGGAGTCGCCCACTAGATGCCCTTCGACGCGCAGAACGCCTTCGAGCTGATGCTTGGCATGGGCCTGGCAATGGCTCGTTTGTTGCCGTGCATGCTGCTGGTGCCGGCGTTCTGTTTCAAATATTTGAAGGGCCCATTGCGCTATGCCGTCGTGGCCGTCGTGTCGATGGTCCCGGCCCCAGGGATCAGCCGTGCCTTGAGCTCGCTGGACGATAACGGGTTCGTCATGGGTGCCCTGCTGCTCAAGGAAGCCGTGCTCGGTGCGCTGTTGGGGCTGCTGCTGTATGCGCCGTTCTGGATGTTCGCCTCGGTCGGTGCCCTGCTCGACAGCCAGCGCGGCGCACTCAGCGGCGGCCAACTGAACCCGGCCCTGGGACCGGACGCGACGCCGCTGGGCGAGTTGTTTCAGGAAACCCTGATCATGCTGGTCATTCTCAGTGGAGGGCTGTCGCTGATCACTCAGGTCATCTGGGACAGCTACAGCGTCTGGCCGCCCACTGCCTGGTTGCCGGGAATGACGGTGGAGGGCCTGGATGTATTTCTCGATCAGTTGAGCCAGACCCTCCACCATATGCTGCTGTATGCCGCGCCTTTCATCGCGCTGCTGCTGTTGGTCGAGGCAGCGCTGGCGATTATCGGCCTGTATGCGCAACAGCTGAACGTTTCGGTTCTGGCCATGCCGGCCAAAAGCATGGCCGGTCTGGCGTTCCTGTTGATTTATCTGCCGACGTTGCTGGAACTGGGGAATGGCCAACTGGCCAAGCTGACCGATCTTAAATCGCTGCTCAGTCTTCTGGTACAGGTGCCATGAGCGAAAAAACCGAAAAAGCCACGCCCAAGCAACTCCGCGATGCGCGGGAAAAAGGCCAGGTGGGACAAAGCCAGGACTTGGGCAAATTGATGGTACTGGTGGCCGTCAGCGAAATCACCTTCAGCCTGGCCGACGAAAGTGTTGACCGCCTACAGGCATTGCTGGCGCTTTCGTACAAACACATCGACTCACCGTTCACGGCGGCGGTGGAGATGATTGCCAGCGAAGGCCTCGCCGTGCTGCTGGTTTTCACGCTGTGCAGCGTCGGCCTGGCGATGCTGATGCGCCTGCTCGCCACCTGGATCCAGATCGGTTTTCTCTTCGCGCCAAAGGCCTTGAAAATCGACCTCAACAAGATCAATCCCTTCTCCCACGCCAAACAGATGTTTTCGGGGCAAAACATCACCAACCTGTTGCTCAGCGTACTCAAAGCCGCCGCCATCGGAGCAACCTTGTACGTATCGGTCAAACCGGCGCTGGGCACCCTGGTCCTGCTGGCAAACAGCGATCTGGTCACCTACTGGCATGCACTGGTCGAGCTGTTCCGGCACATTTTGCGGGTGACCCTGGGCCTGCTGCTGGTGATCGCAATGGTCGACTTCGCCATGCAGAAATACTTCCACGCCAAGAAGCTGCGCATGAGCCACGACGACATCAAGAAAGAATACAAACAGTCCGAAGGCGACCCCCACGTAAAAGGTCATCGCCGCCAACTGGCCCATGAAATTCTCAACCAGGAGCCCAGCGCCGCCCCCCAACCGGTGGAAGACGCTGACATGTTGCTGGTCAACCCCACCCATTATGCGGTGGGTCTTTACTACCGGCCTGGAGAAACACCGCTGCCAAGGATTCACTGCAAGGGTGAGGACGAAGAAGCGCTGGCGTTGATCGATCGCGCCAAAAAAGCCGGGATTCCCGTGATCCAGAGCATTTGGCTGGCGCGCACCCTGTACAAGGTCAAGGCCGGCAAATACATCCCCAGGCCCACGCTGTTGGCTGTCGCGCACATCTACAAGGTGGTCCGCCAACTGGAAGAAGTCACTGACGAAGTGATTCGCATCGACGACGCACCGTGAAGCGCGCTTGAATATCGACGGCCATTGCCCTATCGCAGGAAACCCGGCGCCGGCCGTTTGAGAACGGATTGTCGTAACGATGATCGCGCACTGAGCGTTGCTGCGCTCAATGCGCTCGCCCGCGAACGCGGGCTTCAAAGGGCATGGCGTGTCGCGACTGCCGGTGATCCGGGCCCTTAGTGCGCTTGTTCGCTCAAGTGGTCCAACCCCGCCAGTTGCAACTCATGACGCCGCACCTCGTCCAGGTCGGCGACAGAGACAGCGCCCTCCTTCACCGCATGCCATACAACCAAATCGCGCTGTGCATCAAGGAACAAAAAGTAACGGCGAAATCGCTCCGCCTGCGTGAAACGTCGTTGCAGCGCCTCATGCAGTTGATCGGTGCTCAGAGCACGGCCTTCGATGTGCAACGCGATGCCCCAGTCTTGATGTTCACTGCGACTGACGAACACGACGCCTTTTGCGATTGGCCAGAGCGCCGCGCGACGAGCGGCGACCTGTGCGTAGAAAGCCGCTTGTTCAGTGACCTCGTTCATCTCTAATCCCTCAGTTGGACAACGGTATAGTCCCGGTCCTTATCACTCTCCAGAAGACCTTCGCGCATGTCCGCCGGCCACCAGATGACCAGCTCGCGGTAGTTGGAGTCCGGACGTTTGCAGGCGTACCCGGAGCAACCATGGGTGGCGCACCCCGTCAACGTACCGAACAGCGCCAATGCGATCGCAAGGCTTGGGATCTTCATGGTTTTGCTCCCCGGAGCAGCGAAGGTCGGCTCTCTTTGGCCATTTTCGATACCTGCGGTTGGCGCATGGCGATGTACACCTCGCTTTCCTCACCTGGTTGCAGCCATGCACGCGGCCAGGCGGCAACGCCAATGACCCAGCGACCACCGCATCGGCTTTCGTCTATGCGTACCGGTTTGTCTGTATTGTTATGCGCCACGACCACCGCAACCCCCCAATCCTTCTGGACAAACCACTGCGAACGTTGCCGGTCGAGCGTCAGGCCCTCGCCAGCGTCACACAAGCTGTCGGTTTCAAATGGCAGGGTTTCGCCAGCGTTCATTCCCTCAGGCGCGGCGCCATCGACCAATTGGGTAAAGGCTCTCTGGATATCGCCCCGGGTCGGCCGATCAGCTCCGTCGCGTCGTTCGTTGATTTTTTTCATCTGATCGTCGATGTCATGGGGGTTGCCATTCTCCACATAACGCGCCGGATTGACCTGATCGCCAATCAATCGCGGCGTCAGGATGAACAGCCGTTCGCGCTGGCTCAGCTCTCGATTGTGGGATTGGAACAATAGTTTGCCGATGTAGGGAATGTCGCCCAGCAGAGGAATCTTGTGGATCCGGTCATTGGCTTCCAGCCCATGGAAACCACCGATCACCAGTGAGCCATGCTCGGCAATCACCGCCTGGGTACTGACGTTGCCCTTGCGCACACTTGGCTGTTTGTCATTGATGGTCGACACATCGATCTGGCCATCCTCGATGTCGACAATCATTTGGATTTGCGGCTTACCGTCGTGATCCAGCGAGCGTGGAATCACCTGCAAGCTCGTACCCGCCGTGACGGGCAGGATATTGGCGGCCCGTTCGGAAGTGGCCGTGAGGTATTCGGTCCGGCTCAAATCGATCACCGCCGGCTGGTTCTCAAGCGTCAGGATCGAAGGGTTTCCGATGACGGATGCCGATCCATTGCCCTCCAACGCACGCAGCTGCGCGGAAAACTTGCCCGCATTCTGGAGGAACAACGTCGAGCTGGCTCCGGCGTCGAACAGATTCGCGCCACCACTGAAATTGCCCGAGTTGAAGTTCCAACGGCTGGCCAGCTCCGCCAACTCATTGCGATCGATATCCAGTATCACCGCATCGATTTCGATCAGGTTGCGCGGCACGTCCAATTGCTTGACCAGTTTTTCGTACAACGCCTTGCGCTCAGGCAGGTCGTAGATCAGCACGGCATTGTTGCGCACGTCGGCACTGACACGGATGCTCGCGAGACCGCCGGCCTGGCCCTTGCCAGGCTTCTTGCTGCCATAGTGCAGGACCCGGTCCAGACCTTGCTGCAAGGCACCGGTGTCTATGCCGCTGGCGTCCAGGTTGTAGGGCAAGCCAGCAGCGCCCAGCCCGGTGAGGCTTGAACGGTTGTCGCCGGCGGCGCCCGACAACAGTTTGAGGCTGGTGGTGTCGTCGCCTCGTGAGCGGCTCTCCAGCAGTTCCTGCAGGATGCTGGCAACACCGGCCACCATCAGTTCCTGGTCGCGATAATGAATGGTGCGATCGGCCGCGTTGGCGTACCTCAGCGGCAACACCACCACGTCCTGTTTGTCGGCTTTCTCCGGCGGTTCGACTTTTTTGCTGTAGTCGCGCACCAGCTCTACATACTTGGCCGGGCCACGGACCAGCACCACCCCTTCGTCCGGCAACGCGCCCCAGCCGAACCGTTTATCCAGCAGGCCCACATCGGTCAGGGCCGTTTGCAGATCATCCACCGCGTCGGATGAGACCTCGATGCGCGCAGAGGTATGTTCGCTGGACGGGCTGATGTACAGCACGTCGTTATAAACAAACCACTGGAAGTGGTGTTCCTGGCTCAACCGCTCCAGGAACGCCTCGGCATTATCGGCGCGAATGCGTCCATCAAGCTTGCCCTCGATGGGTACCAAATCCAGCCCCAGGCCGAACTCCTTGGCGAAATCCGCCAGCGCGGTCGCCAGTTCGGCCTGATGGGCGTCATAGGCATAGGCCGTATGTTTCCAGGATTCGGGAACGGACGCCCAAGTGGCGGGTGTCACCCCAATCGACAATAAAAGCAACCACATCAAGGCCCTGCGCATTTCACACTCCTGGTTGCCGGTGATTGAGGTTCGTGCGCCCGGACGATGCGAGCGCCTGATTATGGATCGTTGCGTGCGTCAGGCTGAGCATGGCCGCACGCTGATTGGCCAGGTTTTCCAACTGGTCCAGTAACTGATCGCGAGTACAAGGTGCGGGTATCCAACTCACCAGAACCACGCAACGGGTCTGCGGATCGATGGCCAGCGCACCCTCGCAGGAACACGCCAGGCTTGCTCCGCCCTGACTGAGCAAGGCAGCGAGCCTGTGCGGGTCGCTGGCGTCATAGGGATCGAGTAACTCGATGCTGCAACGCACGCCGTTGTCGATCACCACCAGGCGTGCGTTGGCTTCATCGATCCAGCAGTCCAGCGCGGTCGCCGGAAGCTGCCTGGACCATTGATCGAGGATCTCGGTGAAGTCACTGAATTCCATCGATGATCGCTTTGGTGATGCCGTGCTTGGCCCGCAGGCTTTCATTGACGGCGATGTTGGCGACATCCGTCTCGCGCTGGGCATCGTTGAATGCCTGCAGATCTTCGATGGAGCCGCTTTCCGAGGCGTCCATCGCGGCATCTTCCATATGGGACTGGGCGCGACTCAATGAGTGGTCGAGGTGGTGTTGCAAGCTCTTGAAATTGATCACTTACAGGTACTCCAGCAAAAGGGTTCACCCTTTGAGTGGAGCAAAGTTGCCGAGCGGTTCCATCACTGGGTCAAAGCCATTGTCAGCCCGCTCGATCGGCCCCCAGCAAACCGTCGCGCAGGTCCGCCCAATCAATTTCGAACGCACCGTTGGCATCGCTCAGGCGCAGACTGCCCGGCGTCAGGGTTGTATCGCGCTTGAGCTGCCAAAGCTCGGCAAAGCGGCTCTGCGCCAGCCACTCGGCCAAGGGTTCGACCATGTCGGGGTGAACACTGAGCGTCGCAACCGCTTCATTGGGTAAGCTGGCCGCCAGGTTTTTCACCAGCGCTCGCGCCCGCTCCGCCAGGGTGGTGTTGTCCAGCAAATGCCGCAACGCATCACTGAGCAATTCTTCCACCGCGCTCATTGCCTGTTGCTGCAAGGCATCACGCTGAACCTGGAGATCCTGGAGAAAAGCGTTGGCCGTTTCCCAGAATTCAGCCAACGCTTGCCGATGCAGTCGCTGCCCCTCCTCTTGCTGGACAACCCTCATTGCCTGTACTTGCTGCTGGGCGTCGAAGAGGATCTCTCGTGCCAGCAGGCTGTCAGCGATGTGCTCACGGCGCAGGATCGGTTCGGGCAAAACCACAGAATCCGTCAGAGCGATACGGCGTTTGGCGAGCATGGACAACTCCTGGCGCGCAGGGAAGGAATTCAGGTCGACATGACTCGCCAGAGGATGGCTTGCCATAACGTCTGGAGCTTGTTTTCGGGAGCCTGGACCGGACTCTCGGCAACGTCATCGGGCGGCCATGCCAGGCGCAATCGTGACCAGTATGGCGGCCCCAGCCAGGCGCCGAGCACCAGGCGCGCATCGCGGCTCTGGGATTTCAGCCAGGCGCCGGGGCGCAATCCTCGGGTCACCGCCCAACACCATCGGCCGTCAGCCCCGTCACGTTCGGTTTGGGTAAAACAGATTTGTTGTGCCAGCGCCAACGCTCGATCCCGTTGTGACGACGTCAGCGTCAGCCAGCGCAATACCGACTCGGCAATGATCGGTGGCTGACTGGGGTCAATACCGACGCTTTGCACAAACGCCCCGTGACGACTGACCATGAGTGCGTCACAAGCGTCGATCGACGCCCCCGCGGAGCTGGCAAATCGTTCCTGCCAGGCCGGATGCGCCCAATCCCAAGGATTGCACCACCAGCGGACCCATAGATCCTCAGCGGCCGGGCTCTTCATGCTCGAGCCGACAGGTTCGAATGACCGCGACGAGCGAGCCCTAACCGCTGCAACAACATCGCGCGCCAGTCGCGGCGCAACAGCAGCGCGACGACCAACAGCAATAGCATGGCCCCAGCGGGCATCAGCCAGAGCATTGCGGTCCAGAACGGAAGGTCCGCGCCATCGACCTTGAAAGGGCCCAAACTTGCCCATTGCCTGGTTTCCTGAAACTCCACGGCAGGCACGAAGACAATGGCAAACTTCTTGGAGTCCGCTGATTGCGCGGACATCCCAGGGATACTGCTCGCGACCATCTGCTGGATACGCCCTCGCACGCTGTCAGGATCAAGGGATGCCGAATATTTGATAAAGACTGCGGCGGACGCAGGCTGAACCGGCTCCCCCGGCGCAACACGTTCAGGCAACACCACATGCACCCGCGCCACGATCACTCCATCGATCTGCGACAAGGTCGATTCCAGTTCCTGGGACAAGGCGTAGATGTAGCGGGCACGCTCTTCGAGGGGCGTCGAAATCACGCCTTCCTTTTTGAAGATTTCACCCAAGCTGGTGCGTGAGTGCCGAGGCAAGCCAGCGGCGTCCAATACCCTCACGGCACGATTCATTTCACCGGTCGCAACGGTGACCACCACCCCGTTTTTTTCCATGCGTTTACGCGCATCGATATGCTGATCCGCCAGGCGCGCAATGACCTCATTGGAATCCTGCTCGGTCAAACCAGTGAACAGATCGGTTTCATCACTGCAGCCGCCGAGCAGGAGCATGCAGAACAACAGCAGCCCTGCGCTCAGAAAATTCACGGAGAACCTCTACTGCAGATTGGTCAGCTTATCGAGCGCCTGGGCGCTCTTGCTCACGACCTTGGTCGTCAACGCCATTTGCAACGAACATTGCGACAGCGCGCGCCCCATCTGGATAATCTCCGTTCCATCTTCAGAAGTTGCGGCTTTTTTCATCGCTCGTAACGCCTGCTGTGAGAGCTTTTCGGTATCACCCAGACGCTCGGACACGGCGCCCGCTATCTGATCGGAAAGATGGGACGTAACGTTGTCCGGACGCACTGCCGCGGCAAACAAGTCGACATCCGCCTGGGCAGGTTCGGAGACGAGCCCCTGCCGCACATCCTGGCCAAGCTCCGGCGAGATGTTCCTAGAATGAGTAACATGGGAAATGGTCACAGGTGCTCTCCGTCAGGCCACGGCCTGGTTGTTGCCGCCTTGAAGCAGCGTATTGAGGATCTGAGCTGCTGCCTGCACCGCACTGCTCTGGAGGTCATGACCTTGCAGGGATAGCTCCAGGCCCACTTTGACCCCTCCCCCTGGCAACAACCCCAGGTCAAGTTTCAAGGTAAGGTCACCTTGGATGGCCTCTCCCTGCGACGAGTCGTTGACAGGCGTTCCCAAACCTCCACCGGCCAGCGTCGGCTGCGATTGAAGCGAGTCTTCGTTGCCATTGCCCATGAGGCCGGAAGCAAGACCGGCATCGCCGAGCGAAACAGGCGAACTTCCGCCATCACTCACAAGGCTGCCAAGCCCCCCCTGATTGGTCGCTGCGGCGCTCTGTTGCTTACCGAATTGCTGACCGATGAGATCGAGAGCCGAGCGAAACATTGCGGTTTCGTTGTCGTTCAGAAAGTTGTCTTCCTTGAGTTCATTCATCCACGACCCCGAGTCCGGAGTCGGGAACTGAGCTTTGTTGTCATCCATGAATTGCGCGACCTGCTTCAAGAGCGGCATGTCATCGCGAGAGAAAGTCGCTCCATCGTTCTGCTTGGTCAATAGATCATCGAGTAACGCTTTGCCCAAACCGGCCAGCACTTGCATCATTAAATCAGACTTGCCAGTGCCGTCATTGCCGGCGGAACCGCCGTTGAGCAGGCGAGTGCCGCCACCCGAAGCGATGTCCGCTGAAGCGCCGAAATTATCACCCAATTTCTGGTGAATGAGCTTGTCCAGGGCTGCCGCGATGCTCTCGGGCCCACGACCGTGGATGCCATGGGCGTCCATCATCTTGGCGAGCATCTTGCCCAGAGGCGAGCTTTCGTCCAACTGGCCGTCCTTGGTCAGCGCCTTGACCAACAAGGCGATCACGTCCTGTAGCGCCTTGCTGGATTTGCTTGCTCCACCACTCGCCACGCCGTGCCCGGACGACAAAGCAAACAACATCGATAAACCTAGCGGTAACATAACCCCATTGGCACTTTGCATAGAACCACCACCCCTCAGGTAGCAGCCCCCTCTGGTGAGGGGGCGATCAGGAAGAATTAGTAGCTAACGCCTTTGGCGCTCTGCGCAGTGGCGCTGATCTTCTTGTTCGAAGAGTCATCCTTGCCCGATTGAATGGCGTTCAACACATCCATGGTTTGCTTCTTGATGGTTTCCGCCGATTGAAGCGCGATCAGCTTTGCCTGGTTGGCGTCTTGCTCGGCACTGGCTTTTTCCTGCGCGGCGATCGCCTGATTATTGCCACCGGAGCTCGACGGCATGTTGAATTGTTGACCGCCGCTGCCGCTGCCGCTGTTGGCGGCTGGTGGCAGGTTGTAGTGCTGGCCACCACCACTGCTGCTGTTACTTACTTTACCCGTCATATCGTGTTACCCCTTGGTATGCACCAGCGTGATTGCTTGGTACTGAATAAGTGGCAACGACCAGTGGATCGGTTCCATGCCCGTGCGCAAAAAGTCAGATGCGCAATTCCTTGATACGGCGATAGAGCGTACGGCGCGGCATGCCCAACTCCTCGCTCACGGCATCGACGCAGTTTTGATGACGTTTGAGCGACTCTTGGATCAGAACCTTTTCGATCACCCTCAACTGTGATTTAAGCCCGCAAGCCTGGTGCTCCTCGTGGTCCGGGCCGACACCCAGCACGGGGAAACCGAGCACAAATCGCTTCGCCGCAGCTTTGAGCTCCCGGACATTGCCGGGCCAGTCATGGGTCAGGAGCATGTGCTGCAACTGTGGGCAGACCCTGGGGGCCGTCCTCTTCAACTCGCTGGCGGCGGCGGCCGCGAACCGAATGAACAACGGCACAATACGCTCACATTGGACACGCAACGGCTGCAACTCCAGGGGCAGAACGTTCAACCGAAAAAACAGGTCGCGGCGAAAGTGCCCCTGCTCTACCGCAGCGTCCAGCGAGCGTTGTGCGGAGGCAATCACACGGATATCGAGTTGAATCGTTGACGTTGAGCCCAGTCGTTCAATCGCGCGCGTTTCCAACACCCGCAGCAATTTGGCCTGCAGGGCCAGTGGCATGCTGTCGATTTCATCCAGGTACAAGATCCCGCCTTGTGCTGCTTCGATGTAACCGACCCGCGAGCGGTCGGCGCCGGTGTAGGCGCCGCTGACCACGCCAAACAACTCGCTTTCGGCCAGTGATTCGGGAATCGCCGCGCAATTCATCGCGACGAAGCGGCCCTTGCGGCCGGACATCGCATGGATCCGTTCTGCAATCGTGTCCTTGCCCGTGCCGGTCTCGCCCGACAACAGTACGTCGATGCCCAATTGTGTAATGCTTTCGGCAACAATCCCCAGATTGGGAATGCATTCTTCATCAAAATAGTGCTCAAACCCGTCGTCAACACTCATCCACGACCTCTAATCCATCAGGATTGCTTGATACAGCAACGTTACAGATTCAGGCCGAAGCTGCGATCTGGGCCGCGACTCCTAGCTCCTTCATGCGGTGGTAAAGGGTACGTTTGGGAATATCCAACTCCTGAACCACGGCCTCGACGTTTTGGCGGTGTCGCTTCAATGCATCCTGGATGAGCATTTTCTCTATCACGCGAAGTTGATCCCGCAGGCTGGGGGCCGGACTGCGGACCTCTACCGGATCCGTGCCCAACAATGGGAAACCCAACACAAAACGTTTGGCCGCCGTTTTCAGTTCCCGAATATTGCCCGACCAATCGTGGCTGAGCAGCAGTTGCATCCGGCCACGGTCAAGGACCGGTACGGGGCGACCAAACTCTGTCGCGATGCACTGGGTGAACTGGTCGAACAAGGGCAGGATCTGATCCCGGCGTTTACGCAAGGCGGGCAAATGGACCGTCAACGCGTTAAGCCGAAAAAACAGATCGCGGCGAAAAAGCCCTTGCTCCACCAGTTGATCCAGCGGCCGTTGGGCCGATGCAATGACGCGCAGATCCACGGGAATGAAGGCCGTTGAACCAAGGCGCTCAACGCCCCGCGCTTCCAGGACGCGTAACAACTTGGCTTGCAGGCTCAGCGGCATGCTGTCGATCTCGTCCAAGTACAACGTGCCCCCCGAGGACGCTTCGATATAGCCCTCACGTGAACGACAGACGCCGGTAAATGCGCCATTGACCACACCAAACAGTTGACTTTCGGCGAGCTGTTCCGGGATGGCCGCGCAGTTCATGCCGACAAACGGCCCGGACCGGCCGGACTGCTCATGGATTCGATTGGCTAACGTATCCTTGCCGGATCCGGTCTCGCCACACAGCAGCCAATCCATGTTCAGCAAAGCGCCGTTTATTTCAGTTTGATGACAGAGTGAAAATGCAGTATTGCCCCAAAACTCGTGACCACTAACATCGACTTCGGTGCCCATCGAAATGCTCTCTCTGTGGATGCAGGCGAATGAATAATCGCACGCCTTACAAGGCAGAAATATACTAATTTAGTTCTGTGGAACGACAACGAAACACCCAATCCTCCCTCTATTTATTGTTTACCATACTCAGTTACCTCACGATTCTTCACGTTTGGCAGGAAGTTCAAGCCAGGTAATTTAATAAACGTTATTCCCTCCGAGTCAACCCGCCCAACCGCCTTACCCTGAGTAGGGTTCCCCCTACCAAGACTCGCTTACAAGCGAGTTTGAGAAGACTTCGCACTCGCCAGGCGAGGCCTAGCACATGCCCTGGGACCGATCAATCAGGCCAGCAAAAAGCGTGATACAGATCACATCCGACAAGCGATCAAGCTGATAAGAAAGTTGTAGACTCCGGGCAATAAAGTTGCACACTTCGGATCTATATTTACCACACCCTCATCTGACTTACGCTTTTCTGCTCAACTGTTAACTCATGAAATTCTGGCAACTTTAAAGTTAAACAGAACGCAGCTTTTTTCAAAAATCAAAGTATCGATTTAGTTAAAACTTAACAGCGACGCCAGGCCGTATCTTTAAACAAGTCGGTTTTCCGAACGCTGGCGTACAGGTCGCTTTGTCGAGCGCAGGATCCTCAAGTTTTTGGGGGGCGCTGCGAGATAGCTTTTTGCCACCCCCCCATTCGGAAAACCGAAAACGAGGTGGTATGAGCGGAGCATTTTTGAAAGGTTGGATCCAGTTAACCAGATGAACGTGAGCGCCGGAGAACACTTAGCTGTCGAGAATAGAGAGTCACTAAGGATTTTTGAACGGCAAGCGTGGCGGCTTTCTTGGGAGGATAAATAGTATTACTAAATAGCTTTACATTTGCTTACAAATGAAATGGTTCAGTTGAATATCTATTTCCTCGCATGGAAAAATCCGAACTCTCCAAGCGCATTGGAGATGCGTGACGTGCTGGAACGATTGTTGGCTGCCGGCTTCCCGCAAAAGCACCAAAACAGGGCAATTATCAACGATTTGCCGGCAACCGCGCCCGAGCCAGGAAATTATTGACTGGGCTCACTGGCGTACAAAACCACTCGTGGAGCCCTGGGTTTTTCACGATATTCAATGCGATCACCGAAGCGCGGCGACGAACGGTCGTCTATTGGGTGTTCTGCTTGCACCGTTTCAGGCGCGGAGGCCCCCTCTTGCGAATGCACTGTTCGCACTGGCGACACTATCCGATGCTCAGCCACCTCAATGCTCTGCACCGCTTCAGACTGTGGCAGACTTTTAACTGCATGTACCGGCGGGGCGATTTTCGGTATCGGTGTCCGCTCGGCCACTCCCACCGATTTCATCGTTTGATGCTCGGGTGGGCGTACAGCTACCTGAGTGGCGTCGTGACCAAACACGGGGGGAGTGACCGGCGACTGTCCCGTGAGTCGCATGATGCCAGCCGCCAAAGCTTGACCCTGAGCCTTCGGTATCAGCAGATGCCCAGGCCCCTCCAACGTCTTGCTCTGCAAAAACGCTGCATTGAGTCCTAATAGTTGTCCGCCGTCTACGCCTGACACCGTCGCAAGCTGCGTAAGATCCACTGCGTGGTTTAACTGGACTACATCAAAATACGGTGTATTCGCCACGGGCGTAAGCTGCACTGCGTAGGCTTCGGGGTTGCGCACGATCAAAGAGAGCGCCAGTAAACGCGGTACGTAATCCTGGGTTTCCTTGGGCAAAGTCAAGTGCCAGTAATCGACGGGCCTGCCGCGCTGGCGATTGGCTTCAATCGCACGCCCGACCGTGCCCTCACCGGCGTTGTACGCCGCCAACGCCAACAGCCAGTCACCGTCGAATTGATCATGCAGGCGCGTCAGGTAATCCATGGCCGCCTTGCTCGATGCGACCACATCACGCCGGGCGTCGTAAGTAGCGCTCTGATGCAAGTTGAAGTGGCGCCCGGTGGCGGGAACGAATTGCCATAGACCAGCTGCGGCACGCGAGGAGCTGGCCATCGGATTATAAGCGCTTTCGATCATGGGTAATAACGCCAGTTCCAGCGGCATCTGGCGCTCATCCAGGCGTTCGACGATGTAATGCAAGTACGGACCGGCGCGAGTACTGGCCCCGCGCAAAAAACCTTGATTGCTCTGCAGCCAGTCACGTTGGCGGACAATCCGTTCATTAATCTGTTGATGATCGATCAGGTTACATCGCTGGGCTATTCGCAGCCAGACATCCTCGCCGTTGAACACAGGCCTGTCGCTACCCGCTGCCGTGCGCCCAAAACCCGGCGCTCGCCCCTCCGATCTGTAAGCCAGGCCCGCCACCAGACGCGGCGTGCGATCCAGGCGCGGCTGCGAATAGTCAACCGTCTGGCAGCCCGCACACAGCGAACCCAAAGCCAGGACGGCGATTTGGATCGAGCGGGTGAGCGACCCGTTCAAGGTATTTGGAAAAGCGGGCGGCATGGGACGACATCCTGAGCATGTCCATCCTACGTGGCCCGCTCGCCAATACGGTTCCCTTCCAATCGGGCTGAATGACACCCCATGAAACCGAAACACTTAATCTGACTGTCGTTGCAACGGAACCGTTAAGGATTGCGCACCACTCAGCGACAGAAGAAATTCCAGAATTTTACCGAAGCTGCTATCAGACAACGGCCTGGACGGGAGATACCAAATGCCGACACCGACGATCAACCGCACCACCAGCAATACCGCCCACCCGACAACGCTGCCGAGCCCTCCCGCCAGCTCCGACTTGCAGCAACGCACCGAACAACCGACTCAAGGTTCCTCGCACGCCCTCAGTGGCGTGGGTAAACGAATGTTGAAAAACGTCGGCAAATTGTTCCAGAAATCCAAACCCCCTCGGCAGGCAGCTGCCAAGCCGCCCACCACCAAGCCCGCCCGCCCCCTGTCGAACGAACAGATTGCAACGAACGCCGCTCGCCTGGCACGGTCGCCCGACAGCCGCCTGCAAGGCTCCGATGGTATGCGCCAGTCCATGCTTCGCCCAAATCCGAACCAGGCGAGCGGATCGGGCACCAAAACCAATGACGCCGACGGACCACCTGATCTCGAATCTGCGCCAAGAAACAACAGCCACGTTCGTTTCGATTTACCGGAAGATCCCCAGGTACATAGAGTGAGGCCCAGAGGGTCGGCTTCTTCGACAGACGAAGAGGCGGCGATCAATGCCGCTCGCAGGACCCGTTTATCCGACGGCCGCTTGCAAGGTTCCGATGGGATGCGCCAGTCCATGCTTCGCCCCGATCCGGACCAGGCAAGCGGATCGGGCACCAAGACCAATGAAACCGACACACCCGCTTCTCTCCCACGACCTGCGTTGAGCCGCAGCGGCGCAGGCCGTTTCGACCTGACGGAAAACGGCCTGGTGCGCGGCGCGCAACCACAGGAGACGGTTACCCTTAGCGCCGACTCAAGGCCCGACTTTTCCGCGTTCAGCACCTCTGGCGTGGCGCCATTGCTGAACGATATTCTCGCCAAACCTGGACAGACCTACCTGGCCCATCAGAGCAGGCCGGGCGTGCATGGACATCAGTTGCTCGAGCCTAACGGGCACCTGTTGCATCTGGCCCACGACGACAGCGCCCTGGTATTGATTCGCAGCAGCAAGCAGACGCTCGAAACAACCGGCACCCCTGCCCCAGCGGTGAGTCTGCAACGAGAAGGCGACCAACTCCACATCGACACCAGCAGCGGTCGCCAGACCCAGGCGCTTCCAGGCAAGGCACACATGGCCCATCTCACCGGCGTGCATCATCGCTCCGATGGCGAACATCTGCGTGTGCATGAAGATCGGCTCTACCAATTTGACCCGTCAAGCAGCCGATGGAAGGCGCCCGAAGGCACCGAAGAACTCACCTTCAACCACCTCTCGACGGGTGGGAACGGCTCGATCTACGCCAAAAGCGATGATGTCGTCGTCGACCTCTCCAGCCCGTTGATGCCGCACATCGAGGCCAATGACCTCACGTCATTTTCCATTGCGCCAGACAACACTGCTGCATTGCTCAGCGGCAAAGAGACCCAAACTGTCGTGCTGGCGGATATGAGCCCGGGCATTGATGGGCCGCGCTGGAAAAAAACACGAACACTGGAACTGGACGGCGGCCAGGCGCAGGCATCGGCAATTGGCCTGAGCGCCGGACGACTATTTGTCGCAGACACCCAAGGCAGGCTCTACAGCACTGAACGCAGCGCCTTCGAAAATGATGAGTCGCCATTGCGACTCATGCCCGAACAGGAAAATTATCGGCTGACGGATCAACATCACAGTGTCAGCGGGTTTATCAGCGGGGACGACGGGCGCGTTCATGCCCTGATCAAAAATCGCCAAGGCGAGGTTCACTCCCATGCACTGGATGAGGCAGGCGTCCGACTGGAAAGTGGCTGGAATCTCAGCGGCGCCCTGGTGCTGGACAATGTACGCGGCTTGACCGTGCCCGCCGCGCCCGCGGCCGCGGACCGACTCAACCTAGACCGCTCCGGGCTGGTGGGCCTCAGCGGCGGACGCATTCAGCGCTGGGAGGCCACTGCGCAATGCTGGAAGGACGCCGGCATCAAGGACATCGATCGCCTGCAACGCGGTGCCGACAGCAACGCCTATGTACTCAAGGGCGGAAAGCTGCTCAAACTCGATGTGAGCCCTCAACATCCCAATCTCCCATTCAGCGCCAATACGGCACTGCATCCGACGCCACGCTCGACCAAGGTCGCGATGGGCAAGGAAATCGAGGGGCTCGATAACCGGGTGATCACGGCTTTTGCCATGGTCAGCGAAAAACAATTCGTCGCACTGGACGACCAGAACCGATTGACCGCCCATCGCAAGGATGGCAAGCCCGTTACACTGGGTTTTCCCGGATTGCAAGGTGATATCAAGGTCCTGTCACTGGACGAAAAGCACAACCTGCATGCGCTCACCAGCACCGGCAAGCTTTACAGCCTGTCCAAGGAGGATTGGCAAGCGACGAAGCTGGCTGATCATCTGCGAGCCAAATGGACACCCGTCCCCACACCCGAAGGACGACCGGTCAGCACGCTCTATAGCAACGATGACAATGTGCTGAGCGCTCAGCTCGAGGGCGGCCCGGAGCAGGACCCGATACGGCTCAAGGGCGGCCAATGGCAACCGTTCAGGCCCAGACCCGTGGAAGAGAATGGTCTGAACGATACCTACTCGAGAATCAAGCAGGCGAACAAAACCTGGCGAATTCCAGGTACTGGCCTGACCGCCACACTGGACGTCAATGTGCTGGGGCGTGGTGGAGTCGAAAACAAAAATCGCGCCAGCACCAGCGAGTTCATCCGCGCCAACATTTACAAAAACACGATGGAAACGCCCCGCTGGATGAAGAACGCCGGCAACCATATCCAGCATCGATATCAGGGCCGGGAAGGCTTAGCAGAGGTGTACGACAGCCAGTCGATCCTCTTCAAACAACTCGAACTGATTCATGAAACCGGTGGAAAGCCCCCCGCTCCGGGTAACGACCTCAAAGCACGCATCGACCGACTGAACCTGGGGCCTGAAAGCGCCACGTTGGTCAAGGAACTGGAAGCCCTGCGCGACGAGTTGGAAAAGCACAGCTACACCGCGCTGATGACCGTCGCCCAGGGCTACGGCCGCTTCAAAAACCTGCGTCAACGCGATGGCCTGCTTAACCTCCATGGCGAACTGGCGAAGCCGTCGACACGCACCCAATGGGGCAAGAAGCTCGCCGATCTCGGCACAACACTCAATTTCAAGAGCTCCGGTCATGATCTGGTCGGAGAACTGGAAAATGCCCTGGCCCAAGTCGCCCCTTCGGCGCAGAACCGCACCGCAACGCTGCTTGGAACGCTCAAGGACCATGGACTGAAACTCAGTCATCAGAAAGCCGATATCCCTCTGGGGCAACGCCGCGACACCAGCGACGACCATGGTTTGACCAAGGCGCGTTTGGCCTTGGATCTGGTGACGCTCAAAAACCTCGGTACGCTTCTGGATCAGGTTGAGCTGCTCACTCCGCAGAGCGACATGGCCGCGCTGCAAAGAAAACTGGCCACGCTGCGCGATGTCACCTACGCACAGAACCCGCTCAAGCAGGTCACCGACATGGGCTTTACCGATAACGCGGCATTGGAAAGTGCCTATGATGCGGTGAAGACATTCCTGAAATCATTCAAAAAACCCGACCATGCCGTCAGCGTCAATATGCGAGCCGCTACCGGCAGCAAGGACCAGGCAGCCCTCGCGGACACGTTCAAATCCATGCTCAAACAGCTGGAGCATGAGGACGATGAAATCGGCCTGCAACGCGGCTATGGACTGAACCTCACCACCCCCTTCTTCAGCCTCGCCAACAAGGCCGCCGGGCCTTGGCCATCTGCCGGCACCACTGGCAATCGCAACTACATCCTCAACGCTGAACGCGGCGACGCGGGCATCACCTTGTATCTGATAAGCGAAGCCGCGGGTAACCTCAGCGCGGGTGTCGGTGGTGGCAAGGATTTCTGGCCGGGCTTTTTTGACGAAAACGACCCGGCTCGCAGTGTCGACATCGGCAACAATCGCACAATGACGCCCAACTTTCGCCTGGGTGCGGACGTGACCGCCACCGCTGCGGCCAGTCAACGCGCGGGGGTGGTCTTCCGCGTCCCGGACGAAGACATCGACGGATTCGTCGACGACCTGTTCGAGGGGAAGCTGAACCCGCTGCACGTGCTGAATAAAGCGGTGGCCCATGAAACCTACGAAGCGCGTCGCTTTAATTTCGATATTACTGCCGGGGGGAACGCGGAACTGCGCGCCACTTTCGGTCTGTCCGAAGATGAGAGCAATCCATTGTCTGGCGTGGCACGTCTGGGGATCGGTGCAAATGTCAGCGTGAATTTGCTGAGCTACACCGACTATTCCTTGACACAGAAAAATGACAAGACCGAATTGCGTGAGGGCGGCAAGAACCGACCGCGCTTTTTCAACAGTTTGGCCGTAGGCGGACTGGCCCGTGGGCAGATCGCCGGCAGCCATGTCGATCCGACGACAACGCCGACCTCCGGGCCGACGCCCACACCGGGGGCGCAAGCCGCGACCATGAACCTGGGCGGCGGGGCAACCGTCACAGTGGAATCAAGGACCACCAAACGCGTCAAGTTCAGCTATGAAGTGGCAACGCCAATGACCGCGCAAACACTCGGCAAACTGTCCGCCACCCTGGGAAGCGCTTTCAAGGATAACGCCACCAAAGCCAGACTGGCGGAATTGGCCGATCCCCTGAACTCACGCTACACCGGCAAGACGCCCGAAGAGAAGATCCAGGCACAGCTTGACGGGCTCAACGCACTATTTGCCGGCACCTCTTCGCAGAACGACGAGCAATACAGTGCTCTGCGTCAATTGAAACGTGCAACGGTTAAGCAGGAGGCCTCGGCGAATAACCACAGCGTGTTGAGTGGCGCACGCTTCGAGACGAGCAAAACCAATCTTTCAGGCCTGGATCAGCATGGTGTGGTCAGCAAAATCATCAGTTTGGTGAGCGGAGAGAGTTCGTCCGGCAACGCGGCGAAGGTCGCCGACCTGATGAGTCGGGATCCAAAGCTACAAGCCATGCTCGACGCGATGCAGGCGAGCGCCGGTACGCTTGCCCGCGTGCGATTGGAACCGAAAGATGCGTTGATCGACCAGATCGACGAAGGAAGCCGCAACGGCACGATGACTCAGGGCGAACTCTCCAGCCACCTGGAAAATCGCGAAAACATGCGGATCAGGCGGCTGACGGTCTTCCATACCGTTACCCAAGCGGAGAACTTCACCTCCCCGTCGCCTCTGGTCAGCTACAACAGCGGGACTTCCCTGAGCGTCAGTAAAACACTCGGGCGGATCACTTTTATTTACGGAGAAGACCAGGACACCCCTATTGGTTACAAATTTGACGGTGAACTGTCACGACCTTCAGAGCCGCTCAAGAAGGCGACTGGCATGCTGGAACAGGACGGGTTCGAACTGAAAACCTGAGAGGAAGCAAGGGGAAGCGCCGGGGCAAGGCGGCGCTTTTCCCGTTCAGGACTGCCAGAACGTGCGAGCTTCGCGCGCCTGGGCGATAAAACCTCGGACGACGTCACAGAATGTCGGCTCATCAAGCGACACCAGTTCACGCTGAGCGCAAAGTCGTACATCCCCTTGGTGAACAGCGAACCAGCAACCGTGCAAACGGGCGACGTCGAAATTGAGGCTCAACAAACGCTGCAAGTCGGCGGCGCGCTCCGGGCAGCGAGCGATGCGACAATGAAAAATAACCATCTCGCTGTGCTCGGGTAACTCGATGACGGCCGCTTCGTTATCTTGGGAATCATATAACGCACACACACCGTTCTGCGGGGACAATGAGGCGCCTAGCTGTGCGCCCAAGGAATTGATGAAGCGATTAAAATCAAGTGCTGAAGTTTTCATCGTGACCATCCTTAAAGGAAAAAGAGCCTGGGTTTGCCAAGCACTTGGTGGTTGTCGGGCTATATCGGTTCCGGCGAGGAGTCGTTGCCAATGATGCGTATGAAACGGCACCGCCAGCATGTCGCCCTGACAGAAATCCATGGACCCCGTCGGCGCGTCGAACGCAACGACGCACTGGCCTCGGTGGGCCTCGTAGATCACGAAGGGAGCGATTGCACGCTCCCAAAGTTGTACAGCCTGGGGCCGACCCCGCCGCGCGTTTTTGCAAACTATTCAGCTCAGTTTTTCAGTATTGGCCAGGATTCAACTCTGTTTTTTCCAAGGCGCTTGGCCGCGTAAAGTGCCGAGTCAGCGGCTTTCAGAAGTGAGGTCTGATCATCCCCACAGGTTTCTGTAGAAGCAATCCCAAAGGAAGCTGTTACCGTGAACGTCTGACCGTGGTCCGTAAGGCTCATTTCTTCCAAAGACGCTCGTATGGTTTCAGCCCCTGATGCAGCGGCCTCGGCTGAACACTCTGGAAGAATCACAATCAGCTCTTCTCCGCCGAATCGGCATGCAATATCGAACGACCTTAGCGATCGCATTATCAGAGCGGAGACCGCACGGAGCACTGCGTCGCCGGCAGAATGGCCATAGACGTCATTCAGGTGCTTGAAGTTATCGAGGTCTAGCATGACGACACTGAGGTTTGACCCATTACGTTCAGAGCGCGCCAGCTCGCGCTTAAGCGTCTCGTCCATGAACCGCCGGTTGTACAACCCGGTCAGCGGATCCTTGATGGATTGAGTTTCCAATACTTGGCGCATCCGGCCATTCGCCAACGCCAGGGCCGTTTGTTCCGCCACCGCCTCAGCAATCTGTAAGCCCTCCTCGGACAAGTCCCGCAATCCAACTTGACGGATATGCGACAGCCCCAGAATCTCGCCATAGGCCATTAGGGGCAAACAACAATCGGTCACTTGGTCGGTGGCCGACGCCGCTGGGTAATGGGGGCAGCAAAGTTCGTGACGATGCTCGGTCAAATGCCATCGCCCTCGCCGGATCGCCCAGCAGTCCTTGGGGTTGAGCATCACAGACCACGGTTTGCTGGTGTCGTGTTTCCCCCTACAAGATCAAACACGCCTCCGCCGGTTTTGTACGCGCGGTAGCCATTATTGACGATGAAAAAATCGAAAACTAACGACTGATTGAGGAAGCCTTATGTTCAAGTATTTCCCGATAAACTATGTCTGGAACCTCTCGATCGGCCTGGCCATCGAGATGGGTGCCCGCATGGGCGAAATCGAAGCCATGTGCGCGCCCCTGCTGGAAGCGGCGAAGCAACCAGATGGGCATGGCCATTGAAGATGGGTATTTCCTGGGCAGCACACTGGGCAAGCGGAATTTGAGCGACGGAAAAGCCCTCGCTGAAGGCATTGCGGCATTCGAAGCAGAGCGTGTTGATTACGTCAATCACCATGTGGAATTCGCCCGCAAGCTGGGCAATCTCTTCCACTATCTGCCTTACCCCCTGGCCAAACTCAGAGACTTTGTATTTGACCGCACTAAATTGCTGGAAAGGATGATCAGACGAGATTATCTCAGCAATCAGGAGGCGATGAGTTTGTCTCTGCGGGAGCTGCACATCAAGTAGGTCCGAAGCAGTGGGTCACGGCCTTGTCTCGCAAGCCGCATTGACAGCTTGCCTGCGGACACGGCGACAAAAAAGCGCGGGATGCTGGTCGCCTCGTTATTTCAAAAACCTGGGTCAGGCGACCAGCCGTGGTGAAAGCAGCGCTCAACATGATCAGGGAGGACCAGTAGAAACCGATGCCTGGGTTCCCTGACAGCTACTCAAGCCTGGCGCTGACCGGGTCAAGTGTTAAAGCGGCTGACCAGATGGTTCAGCGTTTGGGAAAGTTGCGCCAAATTCTGCGCGTCCTCCCGGGTCGCCTCGGCTAAAGACGCCACCTGCTGCGCGTCGCCATGGATCTGGCTAATGTGACGGTTGATATCCTCGGCCACCTGATGCTGCTCTTCCGCTGCGGTGGCGATCTGGGTATTCATGTCACGAATCACGTCCACCGACTCGCGGATCTGCTCGAAACTCACACGCGCCTCGTTAATCGAAACCACCGCTTCCTGGGACACCTCCAGGCTCGCATGCATCCGCTTGCCCATCAGGTGGGTACGGCGTGCCAGGTTACCCAGCAATGCGTCGATTTCCGCGGTGGAATCCGCGGTACGCTTGGCCAGCGCCCGTACTTCGTCGGCAACCACCGCGAAACCGCGCCCTTGCTCTCCTGCCCTGGCTGCTTCGATGGCGGCATTCAATGCCAGCAGATTAGTCTGCTCTGCAATAGAGCGAATGGTACCGAGGATCGACTGGATATCGTTGCTGTCCTGCTCCAGTTCCACCATGGCCTCGGCCGCCTGGCCGACTTCCTGGCTCAGGCGGTCGACATTGCTTACCGCATCGTCGATCTGCTTCTGCCCGGTGTGGGCCTGAAGCTGACCGTTTTCCGCTGAATCAGCGGCCTGACTGCAGGAACGCGCTACTTCGTTGGACGTAGAAACCATCTCATGAAACGCAGTGGAAACCATGTCTACCGCATCACGCTGACGACTGGCGACTTGCGACATCTGCTGCGACACCTCGGTGCAGTTACTGGAACTGCCGTGGATTTGCCCCGCAGCCAAGCCAATGCGCTTGATCAGAGTCCGTATCGCCTCCAGGAACTGATTGAACCAGCCGGCCAACTGCGCCGTTTCGTCCTGACCCCGTACATCCAGGCGAGCGGTGAGGTCACTTTCGCCTTGGGCAATGCCTTCCAGACCGCTGGCGACACCCCGTATAGGCTTGACGATCAGCCCGGCGAATGCCGCGCCCAGCACAGCGAACAGGACAGCACAGGCTGCTGTTATCAACGCGATGATCCAGGTCAGGCGCGATGCACCGGCCATCACTTCGCTTTCCTTGATCAAGCCGACGAGTTTCCAGCCCAGCGTATCGGATGGCGCGACGTTGGCCATGTAGCGCTCGCCGTCCAGTTCGACTTCGACCAAACCTTTTCCAGCCTGAGCGAGCTGCGCGTAGCCGTCTCCCAAATCCCCGAGGCGCTTGAAGTTGTGCTCCGGCTTGCTAGGATCGACCAGTACGGTGTTGTTGCCTTCCATCAGCATCAAATAGCCGCTACCGCCCAGCTTGATCTGTTTGACCAACTCGGTGAGCTGATTGAGCGTCACGTCAATACCCACCACACCGCCGCTGGCGCCCAACTGGTTGGCAAATGTCCGCACGGTAGACACCAGGACGGCATCGTCGGGTGCCCAGTAGTAGGCCTCGGTGCGAATGGTTTCGCCCGGCCGGGCCTGGGCAGCCTTGTACCAGGGACGGATACGTGGGTCGTAGCTGTGCATGTTGGCATCGCCCGGCCAAAAGACACCGCCACCGTCCATAGTACCCATGGCGATGGAGGCATAGGCCACATGGCTCTTGGCCAGACCTTCGAACAGACCGAACAACCGCTGGTCCTTGGCCCCCAATGGCATTTTCGGGGCGTCGCTGGACATGTATTGTTTGATCGAGCCATCGACATCGTTCAGCAGCGGATGCACGGCAAGGTAATCCACGTTCTGGCTGATGGCTTGGAAAAATAGCTGCATGGCGTTATCGACCTGACGGATTTCGCGTGTGCTGCTGTCAATGAAACTGCTACGGGCTTCGCCCCTTACGTTGAAGATAATGAATGCGGCTACGAGCACTGCCGGGAGGGAGGCAATAGCGGCAAAAGCGAGCGTCAGTTTTTGTTTTATGTTCATACAGTACGTAGTCCTCTGGACGACCAGCGGCATATAGCGAGGAAGGAGTGCTTCAGGGCGTTACGCACGTTGAATCAGCCGGTTTCAATAACCCCCCGACGAACTTGATCACGCTCGATGGACTCGAACAGCGCTTTAAAATTACCCTCGCCGAAACCACTGTCCCCCTTACGTTGGATGAACTCGAAGAACACCGGGCCCAGGGCAGTCTCTGAAAATATCTGTAGCAACAAGCGCCGTTCACCGTTCTCCGACACGCCATCAAGAAGAATGCCGCGCTTGCGAAGTTCCTCAGTAGGCTCGCCGTGTCCTGGAATTCGGCCTTCCAACATCTCAAAATACGTTTGCGGTGGAGCGGTCATGAACTGGGTGCCGCTGGCCTTGAGGGCATCCCACGTCTGCAGCAGATCGTCGGTGAGGAATGCCACGTGCTGGATGCCTTCGCCGTTGAACTGCATCAGGAACTCTTCTATCTGCCCGGCGCCCTTGGACGACTCTTCGTTGAGTGGAATACGGATCATGCCGTCCGGTGCGGTCATGGCCTTGGAAGTCAGGCCGGTGTATTCACCCTTGATATCGAAGTAGCGGATCTCACGGAAGTTGAACAGCTTCTCGTAGAAGTTCGCCCAGTAGGCCATGCGTCCGCGGTAGACGTTGTGGGTCAGGTGGTCGATGATCTTCAGGCCCGCGCCCACCGGGTTATGGTCTACGCCTTCGAGGAACACGAAGTCGATGTCATAGATCGAGTTGCCCTCGCCAAAACGGTCGATCAGGTACAACGGCGCGCCGCCGATGCCCTTGATCGCCGGCAGGTTCAGCTCCATCGGGCCGGTTTCGATGTGGATCGGCTGGGCACCAAGTTCCAGGGCGCGTTTGTAGGCCAGTTGCGAATCCTTGACGCGAAACGCCATGCCGCACACCGACGGACCGTGTTCGGCCGCAAAAAATGCGGCTTGGCCGGTCTGCTCATTATTCACGATCGCATTGATCTCACCCTGGCGATACAGCGCCACCTTCTTGGAGCGATGGTTTGCCACGTGGGTGAATCCCATCCCCTCCAGTACAGGCTCGACAATGCCGGATTGCGGGGACGCCAGTTCAATGAACTCAAAGCCCATGAGCCCCATCGGATTTTCAAATAAATCAGCCATGCTTGTGCCCCTTATCTCATCGCGCCTTAATAATCTTGCCTCGGCATTCGCCGAAACCGATTGATGCAAAACCTGGTCGCACACATCGCGCGCGCAGGAAAATTTCATCGCCATCTTCAAGGAAACATCGCTGCTCTCCTGAGCTCAGGGCGATTGATCGTTTGCCACCTTCCGTGATCTCCAGAAGGCTGCCGAACTGGCCTGGTTCTGCACCGGAAAGAGTCCCTGAGCCAAAGAGGTCGCCAGCCTGAAGTTGACACCCGTTGACGGTGTGGTGCGTCAGCATCTGAGCAACCGTCCAATACATGTTCAGGGTGTTGCTCAACGTCAGGCGTTGGGGAGCCAGCCCCTTCTGGCGCATCAGTTCAGACTGAATCAGCACCTCCAGTTCGATGGCAAACGCCCCGCGAGCCTGGTCAGCTTCGTCCAGCAGGTAAGTCAGGGGACGAGGATCTCCGTCAGGGCGCCCAGGTTGCGCATGACGAAACGGCTCCAAAGCCTCCATGGTGACAACCCATGGGGAGACGGTGGTTATAAAACTCTTGGACAGGAACGGACCAAGGGGCTGGTACTCCCAGGCCTGAACATCACGTGCGGACCAGTCGTTCAGCAGGCATAAACCCGCGATGTGATCTGCCGCCCCGGCAATCGGTACAGCCTCACCTATCTGGTTACCCTTCCCAACCCAGACGCCAATTTCCAGCTCATAATCAAGACGGGTACACGGCCCAAAGGTGGGCTGAACTTCACCTGCCGGCAGGGTCTGTCCATGGGGTCGTCGCACGTCCGTCCCTGACGGGCGTATGGTAGAAGCACGACCGTGATATCCGATCGGGACGTACTTGTAGTTCGCCAGCAGCGGATTTTCGGGCCGAAACAGCTTGCCCACATTCCTGGCATGCTCAATGCCGACATAGAAGTCGGTGTAATCACTGATATGCGCAGGCAAACCCATCACACAATCGACGGCAGGCAACAGGCACGCTCCAACCAGATCCTGATGCCTGGACTGCTCGTCAAGCAGTGACAGCAGCACACCCCGCAAAGCGATACGCGGGCCGCTACCCAACTCAAACAGTTCGTTCAGACGACCTGTGTCAGTCGCTTCAATCGCCCGTAACGCTGACCCTTGGACCAACCCTGTAGATTTCAGTGCCTGGAGATCCAAAATTGAATCACCTATGGCGACACCGGCCTTTTTGCGGCTATTCCCATGACTGAAAATGCCAAGCGGGAGATTCTGAATCGGAAAGTCGCAATGGCCGTTCGCCGATTCGACCCAGCTTCGTTGGATGAGCTGAACAGACATTGCTTAGCGAAGCTCCGGGTCAAAAGTTTTAGGGATGCTGGCCCAGCAACCGTCGTAATCGGCTTGCAACTGAGAGGTTTCAAGCGCGTAGCGGCTCGGCCGAAGGACTTGGCTGGTTTCGAACATGAATGCCATCGTGTCGGTGATCTTGACGGGTTGAAGCTGTGCAGCAACGGCTTGAGTGCAAGTCGGACCATCAGGACCGTGAGCACTCATGCAACTGTGGAGCGAAGAGCCACCGGCAAGGAAACCATCGGCTTTGGCGTCGTATTCGCCAGTAATCAACCCCATGTATTCATTCATGAAGTTTCGGTGGAACCAGGGGGGACGGAACGTGTTCTCCGCCACCATCCAGCGGGGCGGAAAAATCACAAAGTCGAGGTTGGCCATCCCATGGACGCTGGTAGGCGAGGTCAGAACAGTAAAAATCGAGGGATCCGGGTGGTCAAAGCTCACCGTTCCCAGGGTGTTGAACCGACGCAGGTCGTATTTATAGGGCACATTGTTGCCATGCCAGGCCACAACATCGAGCGGCGAATGCTCCGAAATGCATCCCCATAACTCGCCCGAAAACTTTTGCACCAATGGCACAGGACCAACCTGCTCATAGGCAGCGACTGGCGTCAGGAAATCTCGTGGATTCGCCAATCCATTACTGCCAATAGGCCCGAGATCCGGAATACGCAGAGGCGCGCCATGGTTCTCTGCTACATAGCCACGCGCGCAGCTGTCCAACAGCTCAACACGGAACTTGAGCCCTCTGGGCAAAACGACAATTTCCTGAGGTTCTACCTGAAGTTTTCCAAGCTCGGTAGAAATCATCAGTCGTCCAGATTGCGGCACCACCAACAGTTCGCCATCAGCATTGAAGAACACACGCTCCATCGAACGGTTGGCAAAATAGCTGTACACGGTCGTGCCTACCGGTTTTTCTGGGCTCGAATTCGCAACCATGCAGACCAGGCCGTCAATAAAATCGACGGGGCATTCAGAAGCGGGAAGCGGGTTCCAGCGAAGCCTATTCGGGGTGACAGTTCCCAACCCTCCCCCAACCAACTGACGCTTCAAGCGAGTGAACTTCGGATGTTTGGCTGAAGGCTGGATTCTGTACATCCACGTGCGACGAAGCTCTGCTCGAGGCATGGTGAACGCTGTCCCCGAAAACAATTCGGCATACAACCCATATGGCAATTTTTGCGGTGAATTCTGTCCCTTGGGCAACGCGCCGGCGAGCGACTCGCTGCTGAACTCATTCCCAAAACCTGATTGATATTGCAAATCGATGCTCATGAATGCTCCAAACAGCATTAAACTTTTGCACAGTGTTAACGGGCCGAGTTAACCATCACTCGTTTGTTCGGCGTGCAAAAACCAAATCATTACCGCAGTGCGGAACTAAGCTAATTGAACAAATCCGACGATGAGGAATCAGCGTGGAAAACTGCCTGATTGATCACGGGCCGTCGTTCAAGCGTTAACGTCGACTGCCTGAACTTCAATCTCAACGCCAACACCAAACGCGAGCTGCGCCTGCACAAGGCTACGCACAGGCAAGCGTTGAGAGTTGAAGTAGCCGCGATACACTTCATTGAAGGTTGCAAAGTCGTTGAGGTCGCTTAGCCACACCGTAACTTTCACGATGTGATCCATAGAACTTCCTAAATCTTTCAACGTTTTACCAATGTTTGTCAAAACAGCATGACTCTGTTCTTCGATAGGACCGGCATGGGGCTTTAGGTTCGAATCAAAAGGAATCTGCCCAGAAAGCAATAAGAAACCACCTGCGCGGACGGCGGATGAGAAAGGCAACTGCGGTGCCGCTGGATAAAAAATTGCATGTCGAGTCATGGCAAGGCTCCCGTATTTAAGATGTAAAGCAAGAACTTGTGGGCTTGACCGGGCGACGCCCTATAAGACCGTAGCGGTCCCACTGATAGGGTGCCAGATCAATGACGGGTCTACGGTCGGCAATCAGATCACTCACAATGCGTGCCGAACCACAGGCCATCGTCCATCCCATCGCGCCGTGCCCACAGTTGAGAAATAGGTTGGGTATATGGCTCGCCCCTAGAAACGGAAGGTTGTCCGGGGTCATTGGACGTTGTCCCTCCCATTGAAGTGGAGTCACGCCTTGAATGTCAGGACAGACTTTTTCCGCGAAATTTTTAAGTGCTGCAAACTGCGTCTGCATGACCGGACCATCGGGAATCCCCACATCAGCAAAGCCCGTGAATCGCAGTGTTTCACCGAACGAAGCCCACGCCACTTTATGCCGGATCGACACAGCACCAACACGGGATCTTCGACCTGAGGGAGCTGGGTAGGAAATCGAATAGCCTGTGACTGGATGGATCGGCAGGTTGTGCCCGATCGATCTCATAAGTTGCCGCGATGCAAGTCCAGCTGCCACTACGACAGCGTCACCCTGACGATAACTTTTGTCGGTGTGCAGCCCTTTAGCGACACCGTCCTGAACATCAAAACCGAGCACTCGCTCGTCGAACCGCACCGTCGCACCAAGTTCAATGGCCCTGTTCATTGCGGCGCTGGCGTAAAGCGCGGCGTCTCCCGTGCCGTCTTGAGAACAGTAGATGCCCTTCGCAAACTTTACCCGGGCCGCCTGCAATGGAGGTTCTTGCTTCAGCAAGGAAGCTGAATCGAGTTCTTCGAATGGCTCTCCCGCCTCTCTTAATAACGCTGCATCATACGGACCGGGCGTCTGCCCCTCTTCATACAGATACAAGATCCCACTAAGACGCCCACCATAGTCGGCATTAGGTATGTCGCACTGGCCGAATTGCAGATCACGCGAGTAGCACGAGAGCGCTAAAGCAGCTTTTGAGTTCGCCAGCCACCGCTCTCGCGTTGCCTCCCGAGCAAACAAAGTGGCCCATCGGGCCAGCGCGGGTGTCCAGGGACCGTGGATTCCGATGCCATCACCCAAGCCCAACATAGATTTAACTGCAATACCAACAATGCCTGGCTCGGCCCAGCTGAAACAGTGACCCGGGGAGATGAGTCCGGCATTGGCAAAGCTTGCACCTGTGGCAGGCGCGTGAGCCCCTTCGATTATCTCGACACTATGGCCATCACGCATCAGCGTCAGCGCAGTCACGGTGCCACTGATGCCAGCGCCTACAACAATGATGTGCATCTGTAATCCTTCAATTTCGGGTGCTGAAAAGCATAGGTTGCACGGGGCAATAGCGCCGGGACCTATAACCTGTGTATGCGAACCGCTTGTTGCGCAAAACGAAACTGCCGTTACTCGTTGCTCATCGACATTCAGGAAGCGACTTCCAATACGAAGTCGGCCCCCTAAATGCCGAATAAAAAATCGCCACATGATGTGACGGTGGTAGGGTTCAAATCACTGCCCCACCAACGTCGATTCCAATACTTAAAAAATGCTTATTGGATACTCGATGAACGCTCGGACCTCGTTGCCGCTGACGTTATAGTCGCTGGCATTATCTGATACTCGAAGCCAGGACCCACGTAGACGTAACTTCAGATCCTTGGCTGGCCCGGTTTGGACAACGTACTGCACCTGATTGAACAACTCGTGCTCTTTACCCTCGCCCTCGTTGGTGCGGATGTTGTCTCCTTTCACGTAAGCGATTCGATATGTCAGTCCCGGCATACCGTAAGTTGCAAAATCCACTCCATAAGCCAACTGCCAGGATCGCTCGTCTTCCGCGTTGAAATCCGACCAGTAAGAATTACTCAGGAAAATGCTGCCGCCCCCATCTCCCACGCCGCCAGCATTTTGGTTGCGCCCGTATTGGTAGCCGGTGTCGCCACTGCTGCGCTGGTGTGCGATCGTGAACGAATGTGGTCCGAGAGCATAGGTAGCCGCCAAGCTCCAAATGGTGTTTTCTCGCCCAGTGGCCAACTCGTCGGCATAGGCTCGATCAAGTTGGGAATGGTAACCATTGAAGTCAAGTTTCAGAGAACGGGCACTCTCCAACGGGATCAAATAAGTCGCCCCGAGGTACTGCTTCTTCAGACGATCCTCGACATCGGAAACGTAAAAGGAGCCGCTAAGACTGTCGCTAAGACTGTAGTTTGCCCCTAACACATCAATTTGTTTCAGCCCACCACTATCCCGTCCCTCGGCGCTCTTGCGAGCTTGTGCAGTGAAATGCCCGGCATTCAGTTCCAATCCTTGAATTTCCTTGGAAACGAGCATCGTGCCAGTATAGCTTTCGGGTAAAAGACGACCATCGTCATGGTTAAGTATGGGCCAGCTTGGCATCAACTCGCCATAGGACAGAACGGTATCCGAAAACTTAAACTTCACCGACGCCCCCGCACGACTTAGATCGTGAGCGGCTTCTCCACTATCTCCACGTTTGAAGAAATCGATTCCCCCTGCCCCCGACTTCCCCTTACCCCCATCCAAACGAGCGCCATAGAGCCCGAACGCGTCAACCCCCATACCTATAGTGCCCTGAGTAAACCCGGAGGAAAACTTTCCGATTACCGCTTGGCCCCATTCTGCCTTGTCCTCTCGCCGATCATCATAATCTCGGCTGATGTAAGCATTTCGAAGCAATATATTGAAATGGCTATCTTCAACGAATCCAGCTGATGTTGATTGATCGGCGGCCATGACGTGCCCCGCAGCCAGACATCCGAGCAGGGTTAAGCCCGAGCGATAACTCCCCATGTTTTTTCACCTTATTACTTATAAATATTTATCAGGAGGTAGATTTCTAACGTTTTTATTTTCTTATGGTACTGACACACCACCGATATCGGCTTTTGAGGGCTGCCGGTTCAAGAAATACAACACAGATATAACGGCTGTCCAGATACCGCCCGCATAAAGTGAAACCCGCGTCTCTGACTCATAACCCAGCATGAACAATACAAACGCCACAAATAACAAACAAATCGCCGGGGAGATTTTTCGCAACGGCATCGGATAATCATTGACGACACCGGACTTCCTGATCCGACGCTGGAAAAATATATAGGTCAACGTAATCATTCCCCACGTCCAAGCGACGTTGAAGGCTAACAAGGACATCATGTAGCCAAACGCACGATCTGGAACCGCATAATTCAGAACCACCCCGAGAGCCATACAGGCGACCGTTGCGAATACCGCACGCGCAGGGATTCCATTGCTACGAACTTTTTGGAGCATTTTCGGTGCTTGGCCTTCGTCGGCCAATCTCTTGAGTATGCGCCCCCCACTAAACAGGATGCAGTTGAAACTGGAAAGGGCTGCGGTTATCACGACGAAGTTTATGATGCCCGCGGCTTCTTTAATGCCCAAGCGTTCAAATGTTGTAACGAACGGGCTGCCCTGCGTTCCGATCTGATCCCAGGGATAAATGGCCAGAATCACTGCAATCGCGGCTACATAGAACAGCAGAATTCGCCACAGCACAGAGTTGATAGCGCGCGGGATGGTTTTCTTTGGATCTTCCGACTCCGATGCTGCGATACCAATCATTTCTACGCCAGCGAAGGCATACGCTACGATGGGCAACGAAATCAACATGCCGCTGATGCCATTGGGAAACCAACCGCCATGCTGCCAAAGATTGGAGAGTCCCAGCGGTACGCCGTTGTTGCCCCAGCCGGTAACAATCATCATTCCGCCCCCAGCAATAAGGGCCAGGATCGTCGCGACCTTGATGAGTGCGAACCAGAACTCGGCTTCACCGAAGGCGCGAACCGCAAGGAGATTCAGCGCACAAATTGATGCGATGGAAAAACAAACCCAAGTCCACTGCGGCACATCAGGGAACCAAGCCTTCATGTAAATACCGACCGCAGTCGATTCAGCGACCCCTACCCCAACCATCAAAATCCAATAGTTCCAACTGGATAAAAAACCCGCATACGGTCCGAGGTATTCGTGTGCATAGGCGGCAAATGAGCCGGAAACCGGATTATGAACGGTCATTTCACCCAGCGCGCGCATAATCAGGAATATCACACCGCCACTGATGATGTAGGCCAAAAGGACAGAGGGTCCAGCGGACTTAATCGCTGATGCTGACCCCAGAAAGAGGCCGACACCAATGGACATGCCCAACGCCATAAAAGATATCTGGCGAGAGCTGAGAAGTTTATTTGCCATGTTTGTGAACACCTACCGATAGCCTAATTGTTATTGAAATTAGCTTTTTCCGCCGAAACGACTTGGATGCCATTTTCGCCGACTGGCTGCACGCTGAGCCTCCTCACCAGCCGAAGCGGCACCAATGCCTGACTGCCTGTTTTCACCCTACTCTGCTCTGCCTGTTTTCCGCTTCTCCCATGGCCACCGAAACCGATGCACTGCTGCCGTGAAAAACACGCAGCCCCACCATCTCCTCGACTGAATACACCATTCTCGACAAGGTCAACCCAAGCCTCAAATTTGCGTATACGCGAAAACCATATGAAACTACTGGAGAATATTTTTATCAAGCTTTTTTTGCTAATACGCAAATTTAGCGAAAGTCAGAGGTGCGAAATGGCTGCCCATTCTCGACTCTGCACAGTTCCTTGTGCGGAACGGCTGCATGCCGAGCCCGGTGGCCGGTCCCCTGGGGAACTGACCTCGCGAAACAGATCAGCCCTGGTTCACGGGGGTCAAGAGAAAGACGTGACGACGCCGTCACAGTCCCACATGGACATGCCTTGAACAGGGCGGCTGCAAACTGCATGTGGGAAGACAAAACTAATGGTGCGAAGAAGGACGGTAGCCGTGATCACTCAGTGGGAAGGCTCATCATGCCCTTCCCGCGCAAGGAGCATATGATCGCTTTCAGCCGTGATCACACCGATTATTTTGGCCAACTGCTTGCTGACACTGATGTAGGCATGACCAACACGACTGTCAAAATACAGTGAGTCGCCTTTCCCCAGGCGAGTCACTTCACCTGTTTCGAAATGCACCTCAACTGCCCCAGCGAGCACATAGATGAATTCCACCCCAGAGTGCCTGGCGAAGTCTTCTGGGCTATTGATTTTGCGGGCGTGGATCGTACCCAAGACAGGGTTGATGGGCTTGCCACTCACAGCGGTGGCGAGAAACTCATAGGTGAACGAGAGTCCCCTGTAGGCCACGCCTTCCCCGGCCCGAGTTACAACCGGTCCCTGATCAGGTGGCGACGACTCATAGTCCTGGGAGAACAGCGTGCCTATATCCAACTGTAAAGCCTGAGCCAGGGCGGCGACATTTTCATAGCCTAAGGCAAGTTGCCCTCGCTCCGCTCGGGAGATAGTGGTGATCGAAACGTTCGAACGCTCCGAAAGCTGAATCAGCGTCCAGCCTCGCTGCTTACGGGCGGTCCGCAGGCGCACCCCGAGGGTTTCGGGGTTCAACAATTTAGGGGTTCTTGCTGCATGGTTAGACTTGCTTTTCACGACACCTCCTGCGTAGGCATCGATTCTATCACTGAAGTCTCACCAAGACGCTAACACTTCGCGTTAACGCAAAAACAGATCAGTACTCGGCCCTAGCATGCTTCCTCGCAAATCCAAACCCGCCAAGCGATGCCGCAGTTCATAACCGAACGCTAGCAAACGTTGACTCTTCGCTAGCCTGACCCAAAATCGACAGCGCTCCAAAGGGTGATGAAACAAAATTCGGCGATATCGGTATCAAAGCAATCTGTTGAGCGGTATTGGAGCCTACGCGTTCGTCTCGGGGCGGAATTCCGTAATATTCGCGATAGCACTTGGAGAAGTGCGGCGTGGAGACGAAACCGCAAATTGAAGCAACTTCGATGATTGAGATCGGCGTCTGCTTGAGCAGTTGTCGCGCACGAATCAGCCGCAGCTTGAGGTAATAGCGCGACGGCGAACAGTGCAGAAATCTCTGAAACAACCGCTCCAGCTGACGCCGGGACACGGCGACATACACCGCCAGTTGGTCCAAGTCGATCGGCTCTTCGAGGTTGGCCTCCATCAGCGCGACGATTTCCTGCAACTTCGGCTGATTGGTGCCAGAGCATGTGCTTGAGCGGCACGCGCTGGTGATCCTGTTCGTTGCGGATACGCTCGTAGACAAACATTTCCGAGATCGCCGCCGACAGCTCACGACCGTGATCACGGCTGATCAGATGCAGCATCATGTCCAGCGGCGCGGTGCCGCCGGAGCTGGTGAAGCGGTTGCGGTCGAGGGTGAACAGGCGGGTACTCATCGATACCCGCGGGAAAGCTTCCTGCATCGCCGCCAGGCATTCCCAGTGCACACTGCAATCGAAACCGTCCAGCAGCCCGGCGCAAGCCAGGGCCCAGCTACCAGTGCAGACCGCGCCGAGGCGACGGGACTGGCGGGCCTGACTCTGCAGCCACGACACATGTTCACGGGTCACGGTGCGCTGGATGCCGATGCCGCCACAGACGATGACAATGTCCAGGGGCGGCGCCTTGTGCATGGAGGCGTCGGGGGTGATCTGCAAACCGTCACTGGCCCAGACCTGAGCCCCATCGACCGTGAGGGTGGTCCAGCGATACAACTCACGACCAGACAGCTGGTTGGCCATGCGTAGCGGTTCCACCGCGCACGCCAGGGAAATTAGCGTGAAATTGTCCAGCAGCAAAAAGCCAATGGATTGAGGCGCATGGGTCTGGGGTTGGGCCCCGGAGTTGGACGTCAGCATTGCGGTATCTCCTCACATAAAGCATAGGCCTCAGAGAGAGGCTCTTCTTATTTTCCCCATCAAAAAAGTGACGGGATGAATTTACGAGCAAGAATCGCGCCTTGCAGCACTGATCATCCATAACTCATACCAGGATTGACCGAGAACCATATATTGGGTAGCGCGCCGTAAACAGCAGGGAGTAAAAATGGCAGAGCGAACGCATCGCCCCTAGCCGCTGTGCAAATCAGTAGCACCCGCACAGGGTAGATTATTATTGACCCCGATTTTCGTTACCCACGGCATAAGCCTTAGGATCTATAACCACAACCAGCAGCAACTACAAAGAATATCTGAAGGTTGGACTGCGCTTCATGCCCCCCCTACTGTTCTATAAAAACCGAGGAGCTATGGATACCGATCATGCTCGTACTCCCGCGAGTTCAATGCATGCCCGACAGTGTCAAAGAAATCACAAGCGGAATGTTCGGATTCGAAGGCAGATGGACGTTGTTCCAAATCGCCCCTGCCTCAGCAGTGCCTTAGTGCGGGCAATGTACGAAGGTTTGACTATGCCTGCCGCGCCTGTGGCGGCAGATCGACTCACCTAAAGCTCCCACCGGCGAAGCGCTCGTGACTTATAGGCACTTTTCCGTTGTTCAGCCAGACGTTTTATCCAAAGAAAAGGTTAAGGGCGATGGTTTGTAGTAAACCTCATCGCCGGTAACGCACCCTCAAGCAAGTTCGCCACTGGCAACACTGGGGTGACCAGCGTTGTTATGAGTCAAAACACCAGAGCTTTCTTTTAGTCCCTGCTTGGCACTGTTGATAACGCTGTCGTGTTTGGAATTGTGGGGATCGTCCACGCGCAAGCCACTGTTTACTAAGACAGCGACCATTAAGGGGTCAATAGCTATCCCCGCCGCGCGGGTTCCATACTTTACTGGAAATTAGAGAATGCAAAAAACACCTGACTCATCCGTCGACAAGGTGGTTTTCTGGGTGGCTGCCGTGGTTTCAGCCTCGTTCGTCGCCTGGGGGGCGCTCTCACCCAAGGCCATGGCGACGACGTTGCAGGCGCTGCTCAACACTATCATCGACGAGTTCGGTTGGAGCTTCGTCGTCTCTACAGTGTTTTTCCTGGTCTTCGCGCTGTTCCTGGCCTTCAGCCGCTTCGGCCGAATCAAGCTGGGCAAGGATGGGGAGCAACCGGAGTTCAGTACTTCGTCGTGGATCGCGATGATGTTTAGCGTCGGCATGGGTATCGGGCTGATGTTCTGGGGGGTGGCCGAGCCGGTCACGCACTTTGCGACGCCACCGCACGGACTGGCGCAGCCTCACTCTAGGGAAGCCGCCAAGCTGGCCATGCAGTACGCTTACTTCCACTGGGCGTTTCACCCTTGGGCGATCTATGCCATCGTCGGCCTGGTCATGGCCTACTTCTCGTTCCGCAAGGGGCTGCCAAACCTGATATCCAGCGCCTTTACGCCGCTGATCGGCGAAAAAGGCGTGCGCGGTCCGCTGGGCAAGTCGATTGACGTGCTCGCGGTTTTGGCCACTCTGTTCGGCACCGCTACTTCGCTCGGTCTGGGCGCGCAGCAGATCAACAGCGGCCTGAACTACCTGTGGCATACCGGTGAATCGAATGGCATTGCGTTGACGATCATTGCGGTGATGACAGTGCTCTTCATCTTTTCCGCAGTATCCGGCGTGGGCAAGGGAGTGCAGTTTCTCAGCAACGTCAACATGGTGGTTGCAGTGCTGCTGCTACTGTTCCTGGCGACAGTGGGGCCCAGCGTGTTCATCATGAACACGCTGGTCGCGTCGGTAGGCGAATACATGCGCGAGTTGGTGCCAATGTCGTTTCGCACCGCGGCCTTCAGTGATGGCAAGTGGCTCGCCAGCTGGACCATCTTCTACTGGGCCTGGTGGATCTCCTGGGCGCCGTTCGTGGGCACCTTCATCGCGCGAATTTCACGCGGCCGAACTATTCGCGAGTTCGTCGTCTGCGTCATCTTCATTCCCAGTGGGGTGACGATGGTGTGGTTCTCGATCATGGGGGGCGCGGCCCTGTACTCGGAGTTGACCGGCGTCGGTGGTATTGCCGCTGTAGTGAATGATCAGGGACCAGCAGTGGCGCTCTTCGCGCTGCTGGCTCAGTATCCCGTCGCGGCGCTGACTTCGTTTGCGGCCATGGTGCTGGTCGGCGTGTTCTTCATTTCGGGGGCCGACGCCGGCTCAATAGTCATGGGGATGCTTTGCTCCCGCGGCAATTTGGAACCACCGCGCTGGCTGGTAGTGTTGTGGGGAACCTTGGCCGGTGCGGCTGCATCAGTGCTGCTGGTGATGGGCGGCCTCGCTGGGTTGCAGACCGCAGCCATCATCGTCGCCGCCCCGTTCCTGCTGGTGATGATCGGGATGTGCGTGTCGCTATGGAAGGCATTGCTAGATGACCTTCAGGCTGGCGAGGCGCAGGAGCCCGTGTTGCCCCCAGCGAACCAGGACATGTCGTCATAGACTGAAGCCCTTCAGGTGCGATGGGACGTATGCAGCGGGAAAATCCCATAAAAAGAACGGTACGGTGCCCTACTGGGCCACTTCGCTGATGATCGCCCCATCAACGAAGTGGTAACGTCATAATTCTTCTCGGCGGCTGTGGCGTCGCAGATCCAAAACAGTATCATCGCCAGGCCCGGCAATCTCATCCGGCCATACACGAGCAATCGAGGCCTCCGAAATTCTTATGCAGTGCCGGCTCGATACGCCGCCCAGACTTGAACAGCGCTTGGGAATCCTCCTTTTCCATCGGACGACACGTAGAGTATCTCTGACCGAAGCAGGCTTGGATTTACTTCAGAAAGTCGAACCAGCCGCCAAAATTACCGCAACGGGATTGGAAGATGCTGCTCAGTCAGCCAAGGCGCCCTCCGGCACTTTGCGCCTACTAATGGAACGTTTGGCATTGCCGCATGCTGTTGAGCCTGTGTTACCAGCTTTTCGAAAAGCATGGCCCAACCTGAGTCTGGAACTCACTGTTAGCAATCAGCACGAAAATTTCGCCGCCGACGGCTATGACACCGGCATTTTTATCGGTTCTTACATCGCCCAGGACATGATTGCGGTTAGGCTTTGCAAACCATTCAAATGGGCGGTTTTTGGGGCGCCTGGATTACTTCAAGGCCAAGGGGAAGCCACAATCCACCAGCGACCTCATGCACCGACTGCATCAGGTTTCGCCGGCCGGAGAAAGGTGACATTTATCGCTGGGAATTCCTCGAGAACGGGTCGACCGTAAGAATTGATCCGATAGGCCCGATCACAGTCAACGACGGTGAACTCATGCGCAGCCTAGCGACTAAAGGCGTCGGACTCATCTACTCATCCACCTTTCATACCTCAAGGGAGCTGGCCTGCGGTGCCTTGGAGCCCGTATTGCTTGAGTGCTCACCTGGCAATGATGGGCTCTTTCTCTACTTTTCAAAAACCGCAAAAAATCAGCTCAAGCTACTGTTTTTTTTCGACTTGTGCGCTCAGGTACTAGCACACTGAAAGCGTCGCGCCTCTTCATGCTCGCATGATAGCCCTTGCGCATTTGGGCGTTGGCAATGGATCGCCTCTGCCCATTTGCACGTCGCAGGGCATTGATCTTTCTCAGTGTCGATCAATTGTTTGTGCGTGATGCCCAGTTGCCGCAGGGGCACGCTGGACAGATCAACTAGGTGCAGCGGTTGGCTAACCTGGACGACAGAACGAACCTGCCCAGTCAGTTTTCCTTTGTCGAGGCTCTTGAAGCCAGCCGTGTGGGGAACGCCGTGAAAACGGTCTCCATCAAGGTGCCCTCAACTGTCGTGCCAACATACAAAGTAGGAATCAAACACCGGGATTGAATTGATCTGGCTGATATTTATCCTGATGCGCACGATGGAGCACATCGCCCTTTGCAAGCAGCGTGAGGGTCGCGTGCAGCGTAGCCGCAGGCACTGGGGTAACGGACGTTGCCAAATCCGTGGCAGGCTTCGCCCTACCCTCACTGGACTCGGCACGCTGCTTAGCCATGGACAATGCCTTGGACTTCAGTGCGGCTGTAATCACCCGATCAGGCTCCGATGCCAGCAAGCCCCGGTTTTTTTGACGCCCAGAAAACTGTTATCTGAGCGGAACCAGTAAGCCATTAGTGCGAATCTGGGAACAGCCGAACCAAACGGATATCGGCTCGGGCGGCTAGCCAACGCTCAGCTGGGAGCTAACTTCGAGACAGAAGTAGCAGCATCCCTAACCGCTCCTGGCGTCAGACCGCACCATTTGCGGAAAGCACGGTTGAATGCAGCTTCCGAGCTGTAGTTGGATCGCTCAGCGATTGACGCAATGCTCAGCGTAGTCTCTGTCAACATCTCGCTCGCCCGAGCCAAGCGCACGTGGGTTACGAAGTGCCGCGGCGACATACCGACCGAGGCCATGAAGCGACTGTTCAGCGCCGAGCGGCAAACATGGGCGACCTCGACCAGATCCTGTAGATCCCAGTCCTTTTGAGGTTCCTTGAGCACTGCCGAAATCACCCGAGCGACAGCGGGATCGGCCAGTCCCTTGTAGATAGGCCCGGTATCCGGTTGTGAAGTGGCCTCCTTGAGAGCGATGGTCAGCAACGCCTCGGCTAGCCGGATTGCTGCGGGTTGCGTGACGGACCGACTCCCGCGCTGTACATCCAGCTCGTCATGGATGGCGTTGAGAAATGAACGATGCTTGTCCGCGAACCCCTTGAGCAACATCGGCCCCGGCAAGCCGTTGATCAAAGCGCCTGAGGTTTGCTTGTCGACGAACATAATGACCATGCGCAGCTCGAACAACTCACCGCCGCCGCCATAATTGACCTGTTGATCAAGTAATAGGCCAAGTGAAGGGTGGCCTTGGGAATCCGTTAAATGAGGCTCCACCTGCGCGGCCATCAAATCACGAATATCAATACAAGGCGTATGGTCCGGCGCCATGATCCGATGATGCGTATGAAAAGGCAGCACCAACATGTCGCCCTGGCAGAAATTCATAGGCTCTACCGGCGCATCGAACGAAACGACGCACTTGCCTCGGTAGGCCTCGTAGATCACGAAGGTATCCGCTCCGTAACGGACATCCACGCCAAAGGGAGCGGTCAGGTTGGCATGGCCCGGCACGGCGGCAGAAAGTCGAATGGAACGAAGGAGAAGATCGAATGCTTCCGAAGGCAAGTAACACGCCGGATTGGAAAGCGACCACAGGACCTCGTCGCGGTACTTAAAGAGTCCTTGATCAAGCGTTATCGGGTCCTGAGCAATAGCATTGGCTAGCTGAGACATACGCTTCTCCAACTGCGAAAGCAGCGAGGCATCACGTGCCTGTTTATTGTTGTTACGCCAAACTAACGCACCGCCGCAAGGGCGTCCATCAGCTTTATCAGCAATATGCCCGTCGATGTCCATGGAGAAAGCCGTCAGGCACACGCACGACAAAGCCGGCAACTATGCACCGGCTTTGTCGAAAAACGTGATGCAGAAATGGCCTCAGAAGACTTTCCAACCCATGATCATCACCAGGCTGTAACCAGAGAAGGTGTTTTCAGCATCGTAATTGGCCGCCGCTTTTACCTTGAGCTGGCTACCGAGGCTAGGCAGAAACACGCTGACCACCGG
Organism: Pseudomonas sp. CFBP 5748; assembly: GCF_053850495.1. Taxonomy (NCBI): domain Bacteria; kingdom Pseudomonadati; phylum Pseudomonadota; class Gammaproteobacteria; order Pseudomonadales; family Pseudomonadaceae; genus Pseudomonas; species Pseudomonas sp. CFBP 5748. The sequence goes on along the minus strand of NZ_JBSPTN010000001.1, from coordinate 889,033 downwards.
GCCGACCGAGCCTGACGAGAACTTGCTATCGTTGGTTCGCAGACCGTTGGGCAGCTTGTCACCGTCGATCTGTTTGGCTTGTTGCCCAGCGAGACCGACCTGCCAATTTCCATAACGTTCGGTAATCGCCCAATCTAGGTTGACCACTGTCCCGGCGTCGAAATCGGTGTCATGGTTTTTTTGCGGCATCGAGTAGAACAGCCGAGCACTGAATTCGGTTCCATCGCCCCCCAACGAATACTTCGGACCGGTCAGGTAGCTCACGGCCAGGTTCGGCGAAACGATCCAGGTGTTGCCACCGGTATTGACCGGCTCGTGCTTGTCATAACTTCCGGTGGGCATCGTGATACCAAGACCACCACCGATGGTCAGGCCGTAAGGCAGCGGCGCAAGTCCGGCATTGCCCGCCTCGCCTCCCCCCAAGTACTTGCTCCAGAAGAACAGGTCGCTATAGATATCGGCGGCGCCAGAACTGCAATGGCGCTCGCCAAAACGAATGCAGCGGCGACCGTAACCGAACTGTGCCGAGGTGGCGACGCTGCCGCCGAATATCTTGGCGTCGTAGACGTAGTTGAACCCGACCACGCCGGCCGACGCATCGAAACCGGTGTCGAGCGGCACCTTGTCACCGTTGACGTCTCGGAAGTCGTCGGAGGTCACGCCGATGTAACCGGCACCCATGTAGAGCCCTGGCTGTGGGGGCAGATAAGCGGCGCCGATGTCGGTTCCACCAATCGGGCCACCATAGATGGGTGTCTCGCCGGCCAGCGCGGTGCTCATCATGAAGGCAGCCGTCAGCCCAGCCAGAGAAGGAACAAAACGTAGTGTGGGTTGTACGCGCATGGGAAGTTACCTCGATTATTATTGTTGTTTTGTTGCACCGGTCACAGGCGTTGCGACCAGCAGCGAAACGTCGTGGAACATCTCGCTACAACCTGCCGGGTACCGTTAACCGCTCGTTATTGCGCGTCTTGAATCCTCATTGCGGCTTTAGGGAACAACGCCAGGGCATTGCGGCCGATCTGCTCGATCTGCTCGCGCCGCAGTCCGCTGAACGCCAGCAATTGCTCAATGTTGGCAATGGCCGTGTGTTCGGTCGTGCAGGGTGCCCCGCAATCCGAGCCGTACACCACGTGTTCGGCGCACGTCATCGCAAGCCCCGCCGACAGGCTCTGCTGCGATCCAGTCATCGCGGTGTCCAGGTAAAGCGCCGCCAGTTGCTCGCGCATCTCCTGTTGAGATATTCGCTGCGGGTTAGGCACCCAGGACTCATTGCCGAGCAGAATCAAACGTCCCGACAACGCCGGCAGCGCACCGCCACAATGAGCGAGGATGAAGCGGATCGACGGGTAGCGCCTGAACACCCCGGCATAGAGCATATCGGTGATAACACTGGCGGTCTGATAGGCCACCTCCAGCAATACGCCGGGTCGAGAGAATTGCCCCGGTACGGCGTGGTCAGGGTGTACGAACACCACCGCTGCGCGCTCATCGAGCGCGGCCCAAAGCGATTCCAGGCGCGGATCGGAGAGGAATACGCCGTTGTACTGGCAATACACCGCAAACCCATCGGCATCCAAGGCTTCGGCCCGGGCCAATTCCCGCAGGGCGGCTTCGGCATCGTCGGTGGGCAGGCCGGCCAGCAGGCCGAAACGAGCCGGGTGCCGGGCTACCCATTCGGCGCCGTAGCGGTTGCTCGCTTCCAGCGCTGCGTGGCTTGTCGGCACCATGCTGAGCATCTGCATGCTGATGCCGACCTTGTCCATGTAGGCAAGACGGTCGTCCAACGACCAGTCCGGTGGCTGCTCGCCCGACCAGTGATCCTGTTGCAGGGCCTGCCACATCGCCGAACGTTGTTCGACCGAGCGCGGCGGGCTGAAGTGCGCGTGGACATCGATCCACGCGTCGACCAAGGTTTTACTGCTCATCATCAGGCTCTCCAGGATTCAGCCGTGCGCTGCGAGCGCAAGGCCGGGCCGCTGCGGCACCTGCTCGCTGTCCGAGGCATGCCCCATATCGAGCAATTGCGCCATGATCGACGGTAACTCAGCGGCGCCGGCCAAACTCTGCGCACGCCAGGCAACATGTCCGTCCGGCCTGACCAGTACGGCGCCATCGCTGCCCGTACCGCGAACACGCGCCCAGTAGCCCAGGGGGTCACGCACGGCGCCGAAACGGCTATCGATCTGTATGACGTTCACCTGCACACCTGTGCCGTGCAGGGCGGCTTGCGCCGCCTCGAACCAAGCGCCGCCGCCACGGCCAGTGAGCAGTACGAACTGGCCGCGTCCGACCAGATCCAGCGTGGAGATACGCCGCCGCCCCTTCTCGATCCATGCGTGCGGCAGACGCGCGCCTGGCCAGGTCGTTGGCATGTAGGCGACGTCTGGATGACCATCGAGTTGTGGCTCTTGCGAACCGTCGTCCACCCGCGCGCCAGCCCGATAGCGATACCCCAGCTCGATCCCCAGCGCGTTGAAGGCTGGGTCCAGCACCTCCTCTTTGAGCCGTTCGAAACCAGCGCGTCGGGCATCGCCTTCCGGACTGTCCTCATGCAGTTGGAGCAGCGAACGCTTGACCTCGTCCGGCGTGGCGCCAGGGCTGACACCCAGGAACTCGGAATAGAAGCGGCCCCAGAAGCCCATCGCCGAATCCCAGGCGCGGTTGACGATACGCTCGCCCACCGGCTGGCGCTCCAGCTCATAACTCTGGAGCAGTCCGGGCCCGGCTTTGCCTTCCAACAAGAGCTTGAGTTTCCAGGCCAAGTTGTAGCCGTCAGCCACCGACGTATTGGAGCCGAGGCCATTCATCGGAGGATGACGATGTACCGCGTCACCCATACACCACACCCGCCCTTCGCCGTAGCGGGTGGCCCACATTTTATTCATGGTCCAGCGCGACACGCCCTTGATGACGATATCGACGGTGCTATCGCCGATGACGGATTGCACCCGATTGCGGAGGGTCTCGGGATCACCATCGAAGGTCATGCCTGGCGGCATCGTCCAGCCGGCGATCCACTCGTCCCAAGGGGCGACATTGACAAAGGTTGCTCCGTTATACATGTCGGTAGACCAGAACATGGTGCCCGGACGATGAGTGCAATAACGGGCCAGATCACCCTTGAACCAGACATAGATGACTTCACCGATCCCCGCATCGCCGCCTACGCCCATCTGCCCTTCGAACGGCAGGGCCAAGTCCTGGGCCACTTTGCTGCGGGCACCGTCGGCCCCGAGCAGGTAATCGGCACGTACCGTGTAGCTCACGCCACTGTGTACTTCGACGACCGTTGCAGTTACACCTTGCGCATCCTGTACGAACGACTCGAGCCGGTGACTGAACCGAAGATCGGCGACACCCGCGTCCTCGATGGCCTCGATCAAAACCGGCTCCATGATGTTCTGCGGGATATTGCACATGCCGCAGGGGCTCGCTTGAGCGTAACGTGCAGCGTGTTCTTCCCCGGCGCCCCATGCTTCAGAGCGATACACTTCCGGGCCTGCCATGGTGGTGATCCAGGCATTGCTCCACATGCCCTCTGCGGGTGTCGCCTTGGCCTTTATTGCCTCTTCGATGCCAAGGTCGCGGAAGATCTCCATGGTGCGCTGATTGGTGATGTGCGCACGTGGTGTATGGGCCGCCCCGGGGAACATCTCCAAGAGCATATGTGGAACACCATAACGACTGAGCGCCAGGGAGAGGGTCAGCCCCGCCGGGCCGGCCCCCGCGATCAGCACGGGTGTACGCAAGTCGTACGAAGCCTTCACGGTAGAAGTGGTCATTACCGAGTTCCTATTCATTTTGTTGTTTTTTCCCGCAGCGGGGTTTGTAGAAAAGTGAGACCTGAAATCAGCCCGGTCGGCTAGGCGAGGTGGCGGGCGCAACGTCTTTCAGCAGATCCAATGCCACGTCGACAATCATATCTTCCTGGCCGCCCACCATGCGCCGCTTGCCCAGTTCAACGAGAATGTCGAGGGTCTTGACGCCGTACTTCTCGGCAGCCACTTCGGCATGGCGCAGGAAGCTGGAGTAGACGCCGGCGTAGCCCAAGCCAAGGGTTTCGCGGTCAACACGCACCGGGCGATCCTGCAGCGGGCGCACCAAGTCATCAGCGGCGTCCATTAGCTGATACAGCTCGGTCCCATGGTTCCAGCCCATCCGCTCTGCTGCGGCAATGAAGACCTCCAGAGGTGCGTTACCGGCGCCAGCCCCATGCCGGCCAGGCTGGCGTCGATGCGGTCGCAGCCCTCTTCCACCGCGACGATGGAGTTGGCCACGCCCAGGCTGAGATTATGGTGGGCGTGCATACCGGTCTGGGTTTCGGGGTTCAGCGTCGCCTTGAAAGCTCGCATGCGATCGCGGATGTCGTTCATGTTCATGGCGCCCCCGGAGTCAGCCATGTAGATGCACTGCGCGCCGTAGCTTTCCATTAGCTTGCCCTGGCGGGCCAGCTCCTCGGGCGGGATCATGTGGCTCATCATCAGGAAACCGACAGTATCCATGCCGAGCGAACGGGCGTACTCGATGTGCTGCTTCGAGACGTCCGCCTCGGTGCAGTGAGTGGCCACGCGCACAGTGCGGGCGCCAGCCTCGTAAGCGGCCTTGAGGTCGTGCACAGTGCCGATGCCCGGCAGGAGCAGCACGGCAATACGCGCATGATCGATGACGTCGGCAGCCGCTTCGATCCATTCCAGATCGCTGTGCGCGCCGAAGCCGTAATTGAAGCTGGAACCTTGCAGGCCATCGCCGTGGGTCACCTCGATAGAATCGACACGGGCCTTGTCCAACGCGCGAGCGATATCCTGCACGTTCTGGATCGAATACTGGTGACGGATCGCGTGGCAACCATCGCGCAAGGTTACGTCGGAGATATAGAGTTTCTTGCTCATGCCGAGACTCCCATCGACTGGGCCATGCGCTCGGCGGTCGCCAGCGCGGCGGAGGTCATGATGTCGAGGTTACCGGCGTACGCCGGCAGATAATGAGCGGCGCCTTCCACTTCGAGGAAGATCGACGTTTTCAGGCCGCTGAATCGGCCGTGGCCAGGGATGCACAGGGCCGCCGAATCGGGAATCACGTCGAACTGCACCTTCTGCTTGAGGCGATAGCCCGGTACGTAGGCCTGCACGGCGGCGGTCATTTCTTCGATGCTGGCGCAGACCCTGGACTGATCCGCTGCTTCGCTGAGCACGAACACCGTGTCTCGCATCATCAATGGTGGCTCGGCCGGGTTCATGATGATGATCGCCTTGCCCTTGGCCGCGCCACCGATAACCTCGATGGCCTTGCTGGTAGTCTCGGTGAACTCATCGATATTGGCGCGCGTGCCAGGGCCGGCGGATTTGCTAGCGATCGAGGCGATGATCTCGGCGTAATGCACTTTGGCCACGCGAGACACCGCCGCCACCATCGGGATGGTGGCCTGGCCGCCGCAGGTCACCATGTTGACGTTGAGTTGGCCCAGGTTCTGCTCAAGGTTCACCACCGGCACGCAATACGGGCCGATGGCGGCTGGCGTCAGGTCGATCAGCCGGATCCCCGGCTTGATGCGGCGCAGAAAAGCATCGTTCTTGACGTGGGCGCCAGCCGAAGTGGCATCGAAGACGAAATCGATGTCCCGGAAGACTGGCAGGCGAGTCAGGCCTTCCACGCCCTCATGGGTCGTGGCGACACCCAGTCGAGCCGCGCGAGCCAGGCCGTCGGAGCTTGGGTCGATGCCGACCATGGCGGCCATTTCAAGATACTTGGCGTTGCGCATGATCTTGATCATCAGGTCAGTGCCGATATTACCCGAGCCGATGATCGCTACTTTGGCGGTTTTCATCAGACAGACTCCCCATAGGTGAACGACACCGCACCCAAGCCACCGATCTTCGCCATGATGTGGTCGCCGGGGGCCAGGGTGACCATCGGTCCCAGCGCCCCCGTTAGCACCACGTCGCCAGCACGCAACGGCTCACCGGCCGCGGCCAGGGTCCTTGCCAGCCAGGCAGCGGCGTTCAACGGATGTCCCAGGCACGCCGCACCAGCCCCTACCGAGGCGACCACTCCGTTGACTTCCAACACCATGCCGCAGGTATACAGATCCAGTGCGTCGAGCGAACAGGCCTGCTTGCCCAGGACGAAACGTGCGCTTGAACCGTTGTCGGCGACGGTGTCCGCGAAGGTGATCTTCCAATCGGCGATACGGCTGTCGACGATCTCGATCGCGGCAAACGCGTGCTGCGTCGCGGCGGCGATGTCGTCCGGCGTCGCGGTGAGGCTGGTCACGTCTGCCCCTAGCACCAACGCCACTTCGGCTTCAGCCCTAGGCTGCAACATGGCGTCGCGGTCGAGCACCCCGCCATCGATCAATTGCATGTCTTCGAACAGAACGCCGAAATCCGGCTGGTTCACACCGAACTGTTTCTGCACCGCCAGGGACGTCAGGCCCACCTTGCGGCCCACGATGCGGCGCCCCTGCTCTACCCAATAGCGAGTGTTGATGGCCTGCACCTCATACGCGCCTGTCGCGTCATCGGGAGCCAGGCCGTCGCGCAGCGGTGCGATAGGGCCCTGTTTATAGGCGACACGCAGACGCTGGGCCAAAGAGGAATGATCAGTCATCGCTCTGCTCCAGGAAACCATGCACCAGCGTGTTGAACTCACTGGCTTTTTCCAACTGCGCCCAGTGGCCGCATTGCGGAAATACGTGCAGGCTCGCGTTGGGCAACAAACGCATCAGCAGCAAACTGGTGTCCCACGGGATGACACGGTCCTCCTTGCCATAAATCAGCAACGTGGAGTTCTGCAGTGGCGAGCCGACCAGGCGCTCCCACAGATTGAGCATCGGATGGCCCTTCCATTCGCGCGGTTTGAGAAGATCCGGATGAGTAGCCGCCTGATAACGCGCCTCGATCAGTTCAGGCGTCACCATCGACTGGTCGTACACCATGATGCGTACCGCTGCTTCGAGCTTCTCGCGGGTCGGACCTTCGCCTTGATAGAAGGCGCCCAGAATCTTGATACCTTCGGTCATCATCGGCGTGAACATGGTCGGCGAACCGCCAGGCCCCATGAGCACCAGCTTTGCGACCAGATCGGGGCGTTTCATCGCCATGGTCATGGAGATGGTGCCGCCCATGGAATTTCCGATGAAGTCGGCCCGTTTCACGCCTAGCTTGTCGAGCGCCTGGGCAAAAACCTCCGTATAGAAGTCCGTGTCCTGGTAGGCACTGAGGGGCTTGTCCGATTTGCCATAGTGCGGCGCGTCGAAGGCGATGACCCGGTAAGTTGCAGCGAAGGCCGGCAGGTTGGTCCGGTAGTTGGTCCACGCCGACGCCCCAGGTCCTCCCCCGTGCAGCATCACCAGCACGCGGTCACCTACCTCGGTGTCGTGGTAATGAATATTGAGGCCATTAACTTCAATGAAACGTGAAGTGGTTTCAGCAGTGTGAACAGTCATGGTGGTCATCCTTCGTTACTTGGGCGCTTGAAACTGGGCTGGCATATGGAATTCGTGTCCCCAGCTACTGTTGGTGGGGTAATGGGTCACGTGCCAGGTTTCGTCGTCGATCTGGATGCCGCCCCAACCAATCTCCACTGACCAGCCAGACGGGGTCAGGACGTAGAACGAGAACATATTGTCGTTAACGTGCCGTCCAAGATCGATAAGGATGTGGGCGCCCGCCGTGCGCGCGCGGCTATAGGCGAAACCCACTTCGTCGAGCGAGTTCATTTCCAGAAGAATGTGATGCAGGCGTGGGCCATGGGTTGGCGGCATGTCGACGATGGCGAGGGAGTGATGACGTTCGTTCACCCGCATGAACATCGCCTCACAGTTGACGCCTGAAATGATCAATGAGTCGGTGCGCTTGAAGCCCAGCACCTTTTCATAGAAGTCGATCTGAGCGGAATATTGAGCGGTCGAGAGCACCAGATGTCCCAGACCTTGTTCCTGAGTCAGGAATGGGCGTGCACCGACCGGCGACACGAATGGCTGATTGGCAAGTATCGTAGGTCCGTAATGGGCTTCGATCAGCACGCCATCGACATCCCGGAATCGAATCATTTCCCGCACGGCTAGCGCTTGCGCTACCTCGTTGGGTACTTCCTCGAAGGGAATCTCTGCATCCCGCAGCGCGTTCCGCACGTTGTGTAGGTCTTCGCTACCGCGACACTCCCAACCCACATAAGCGACATCGTCATGATCGCCAGGATGAATGACGACTCGACGCTGGTGGAGGTCGGCGCGCAACACCAATGTGCCGTCCTCCAATTCCTGACCGATCTGCAAACCCAGCACCTCGGGCGCAAACTTCTTCCAGGCACCGATATCGCGTGCAGTAAATCCGATGTAGCCAAGGGTATCGATGCCCGACATGGTGGCTCCTCTGCGCATTGTTATTCTTGTGCTGCGAGCCGTCTGGCTTGACGGCGTCTGGAGAGGAGTCTGCTGTATGGGTCGGCACCGGTCATTACCCGATCTACCGTTGTTCTTGATCATCCGTACGCGCGACGTATCACAAAGAACGAGGCCGTCGTATTTTAAGCAGAAGGATCTGCGCGTTGGTCGTTTCAGCCCCAACGAAATTGCGACTGGTGGCATGAACCCATAATCAAAATGACGGTCCCCCTGTGGATCTAATGTCGCGATTAGCCGAAAAATCAATGGCAAATCCCTGCGATGTGATCCTGTCCCGTCTGCCTGGGAGGAAACCTTTAAAAAATAAGAGCACCACTTTAGGATTTGGATAGATGGAATGAGCTCATCAAGCAGAAGGTCCCAATGAATATTGCCGGCAGTTCTCCCAGCAGGCAGTCAAAAAAATAGGGACGTGCGAGATGCCCTTTCCATTGGAAATGGAGGTCCGTTCGCATATGTCTTCAAATAACTTTAACTCCCAGGCTAAAATCTTCTATCGACCCATCGACGCAGCATTGCGTTGGTGCAACCTCATTCGTTACGAAGCGCAGATCGTGCAAGCGGCTTGGTCTTGCCCGCAAAAGCTCCGGAATCTGTTTCCTCAATGGCCGTGCCTACAGGCCAATACTGACAAAATCTATGATGCCGTCCGCAATGGAGAGTTGCCGTATGGCTCCTTCGGCATTTCGGTCCCCCTGGGTACCCCTGTGGAGCCCACCCTGTTGACTGTTAGACACTCCGATTTACGTCTTTGGATGCAAATCTACTATCCCGATCAGCGGCCCGATTTCCTGTTCAACTCGCGCGATGACGCTCAGGATAAAATCAGCATGGGTGTTTATTTTGCCCTCCAGGCCGAACGGGATGCCCTCCTGCGAGAGCGCGATGCTCTGCAACGGCAGCTCCAAGCTGTCGAAACTGACCTTCAGGCGCTGGGCCTTGAGCAGGAAAGTCTTAAAACATTGGTAAAAACGCAAGGACAGCTCAGCGATCGTAGTGAACATACTTACCTGCAGATCATCGGTGCCTTGGTCAACACTGTCTTAGACGTGTCGCCCGCAGGTAAACCTCTTTCCGTATTCAAGAGCCAAGCCGCAATCGTCGATGCTTTGACCGCGCGCCACAGTGATATTCCCGGTCTCAGCAAACGAACGTTGGATAAAAAGTTCGCTGCAGCCAAACGCGCTCTAAAAAAAACCACCTGAGCCAAGTCATTGCAATGCAGCGCACTCGATTGCAGTGCAATGACTCGCTCGCTTTTCTGCTATTCACTTCAGGTCACTTCCCACCACGCGCCAATTAGCGCCAGGAGCGACCAGCATGTCCAGCCACCCCTTCCCCATCGCGGAAATGCCTCAACCACAGATCGAGCGTCACATCATGCGGCGTGAGGAGGTGGAGCGTAGAACAGGCTTCAAGCGAGCACACATCTACAGCTTGATGAAAGAAGGAAAATTCCCCCAAGCCAAACGCATTGGGCTGCGCGCAGTCGGCTGGGACTCGCTCGAGATCGAGCGATGGGTCGTTGAACGCCTGAGCCAGCAGGGCTGACACCATGCGTGTGGTTGCGGTGCTTTCCACCAAAGGTGGGGTCGGCAAAACCACAGTAGCGGCCAATCTTGGTGGTCTGCTGGCGGATGCTGGTCTACGCGTTCTTTTGCTCGATCTAGATAGCCAACCCACCCTCTCCAGCTATTACGCCTTGAGTCATAAAGCTGTTGCCGGCGCGTACGAGCTCATTGCACTCAACTTAACAACGCCTACCCAGATTGTATCCAGGACCGTGATCGCGGGGCTCGACCTGATCATCTCCAACGACGCTCAAGGCCAGTTGAATACGTTGCTGCTGCACGCCCCTGACGGGCGATTAAGGCTGCGCAATCTGCTTGACGACTTCCGCCCCCGTTATGACCTGCTTTTGATCGACACCCAAGGCGCACGTAGCGTGCTGCTGGAGATGGCCATCCTCGCCTGCGATATCGCCCTTTCCCCCATCACACCGGAAATACTAGCCGCCCGCGAACTGCGCCGCGGCACTTTGAGGCTGATCAGTGACCTCGAACCATTTCGTCACCTGGGTATTACGCTGCCACCGTTGCGACTGTTGCTGAACCAGGTAAATAGCATCCGAGTAGACACGCGAATGATCATCCGTGGCCTGCACGAGGCCTTCGCTGGGGCTCCCAACATCTCAGTTCTAGACACCGTAGTTCCAGACCGAGTGGCTTACCTCAATGCCGCCTCCCTTGGTCTACCAGCCCACCGAATCGAGACTCGCCAGCCAGGTGAACGACGCTCGCGATCAGCGCTGGAAACCATGCAAGCGCTGACCATCGAGTTGTTTCCGGAATGGCGCGAGGCGATTTCTAGGGTGAACAGATACGCAGAGGTTTGATAAGGCGAATTCCGAAGACGGTATTTCGCGCCAAATCATTTTGTTTGTTCAACGTTGAGGCCAACAGCGTTTGGCGAGGAGTCTTTTGATGCTGGATCAGTTTCCCATCATCGTTCAGCCATCTATTCGACAAGATCATTCTCCTAGCGAGGAATACTGCACCGTGGTCTTTCGCCTGCAGCGTGGGCGCTCGGCCATGGGGCGATTTCTCGCCGAGCTGTCTCAGTATTCCGAAGGTTTGGGAACAGCCGAGATCGTTAAGTTTGAGCTCGGTGACCATTTGCGTAACCAGGGTTAGCTGAGGCTGTTCAAATGAAGAAGCTCAGTCAGGAGGAGATCACCGACAAACTGCACCAGGATCATTTTCCTCGGGGTCCAGAACTGGAGCGGCTATCCGATCCAGTCATCGACACCCCCATGCTGGTCACCCTGGAGCAGTTGCGGCCCTACGAGCACAACCCACGCTTCATCCGCAATCCGCTTTATCACGACATAAAAGCCTCGATTCGTGAACGCGGGCTGGATCAACCACCGCCGATTACCCGCCGTCCGGGTGAAACCTATTTCATAATCCGCAACGGCGGTAATACACGATTGGCGATTCTCGGCGAGCTATGGCAGGAAACCCACGATGAGCGCTTTTTTCGCATTCATTGCCTGTTCCGGCCCTGGAGCAATGAAGTCACCACTCTTCTCGGCCATCTGGCCGAAAGCGATCTGCACGGCCAGCTCACCTTCATCGAACGTGCTCTGGCAGTAGCCAAACTCAAGACTATGCTCGAACCAGATGGAGCAACACTCTCGCAACGCGAGCTGGCACGACGTCTTGCCGCTGGTGGCTACCCCATTTCACAGTCGCACATCAGCCGGATGCTCGACACCCTCGAATACCTGCTGCCCGCCATCCCACAAACCCTGTATGCCGGATTGGGTAAACCCAAAATTGAACGCCTGATCAGTCTGCGCAGTCAGGCTGAACGAATGTGGAATCGTTATCCAACCGACGTCATTGCGTTCCCCGAATTTTGGCTCGACACCTTAGGCCAATTTGATGCCGACCCTGAATCCTTTGATCTTGAACGAGTCCAGGATGAACTGCTCGAACGCATGAGCCCCTTACTCGGACAGTCCTACCGTATGCTGGCTCTGGAGCTGAGCGCCACACAGCGGGACATCCGGACGCCCGGCGTTGTCGTTACGCCCTCGGACAACAGCCACCCACCGAGCGCTGATGACGCCGCGGCAGGACCTCCCTCCTCCGAGTCCAGCCCTCAATTAATTGAAACCAGAACCCGGGCCGAAACAGCGCCAGAGGAACAACTCACGCTGTCCAAAACGAATGTCGCATCAGCAGTCAGCCCTCGGTCACGTGTCCAACAAATTCGCGAACAGATTGATCGCGACACTGCCCCCGAACCAGCTCCGACCGTCGAAACCTGCATGATCGACGATCTCTGGATCATCGCACCAACACTGGATACCCCTGAGCAGCTGCGTTTAGCCATTGCTGGGCTGGCTCGGGAACTGGCGACCTATGCCGGGTATCCCGAGAGCGTCATCGATCAGCAGCGCGACTTGGGCTTCGCCCTGAACATCGATCAACTTGATCTTGCAGCGCCCCGCGCAACCGGCGTTCACCTATTGCTCCTGGCCCTGCTCCGCGCTCAAGACGAAGTGAACTGGGAGGATCGTAAGCAATTGCCTTCAGCCTTGTTCGGACAACTGCTATTGGGGGTCTATCAACTCCCGCTGACAGATCGTCCCGCCATGGACGTAGGGCTGGAGCGACTGCCCGACAGTCTGTTAATCAAACTGTATCGTCTCATTCGCTTAGCCCGGCGCTTGATCGACTTATCGATTTCCGTTGAAGTCGACTCACCAAGGGAGGAGCCATGAACCTGTCCTTCAATGTGCTCAACCAGGCCATGCTGACTCAGGTCCTTCACGAGTTGCGCCTGGGTAACCTGCAACGCTGCAAAGCACTCGGGCTGGATGAAGAGGACATTTACCTATTGCAGTCCTTACCGCCCACCACGCTGTCACGCCTGGCCCACGCCACCGTCCCCTGGGTTGAGATCAGGATTGATTCGCCGGTGCTGCATCGATTGATCGACCAGGCCGAACGCGACGAACAGAATGAGCGCTTAATCAACCGAGCGCTAAAGCTCGGTGCCAGCAGCACCATCATGTATCAGTGCTTCGGCTTGGCGCATTCGGAGACCGCCCTGCGCCGACGGCTGCTCAAGATAGAAACCCGTAAAGGCCGCCCCCAAAACTTGAGCGAAGCGCAGGAACATGCGCTCTGGCATCGTTGGTGCCAGCTACGCGCTGAGGACGGTGCTGAGGATCAGCTCGACGCCATGATGATGTTGGCGGAGGAGCAACAGATCAGCTTGACCATCGTTTGGCAGCAGATCGACCATTACAGCAACGAAACATGAACACCGTCTCCTCCAGTCGCTGGCAGCGTGTTCTGCAGCAATGCACCCAGCAGTTGAGTGAACGCTGGCCTGCACACCCGACCACCGAACCACCTTCCAACCAAGCTCTCCAGGCTGGCTTTCTGTTCAGTGGCCAATCACACGAAGTCGTACCGCGTCGTCTGCTCCTGGATTGTCGGCTAACGCCGTTGGAACGTAATGCATGGCAAGTCTTTCGACTCATGCTGCAAGGCCATGGCGTGGTCACGCCGCGTTATGAAGATCTGCAACCTTACCTGTCGAGCGTACCCTATGGTGTATCTGCATCCCGTGAAACCATCGCTCGCGTCTTGACGATGCTCAGGTTGACGCGCTGGCTTAGTTTGGTAAGCCGTGGTCGCGATCAGCTCAGCGGACGCCTACAAGGTTCTCTTTACGTCCTGCACGATGAACCGTTAACCCCCGCCGAAGCCATGGAGCTGGATCAGGATTATCTGGAGCTGGTCGGCCATGCCCTCTCTCACGCGACCAAGGCTGTGCGAATTGTCGCTCGGCATGTGTTGGAAGAAATTCGTCAGGACACCGATATCGATTTGGGTCAACTCCCCACCCGGCTCGACAGTTGGGGCGACCATTGGACAAAACAAGGATTGGATAAGGCGCCCAATGAAGCATCACACGATTCCGAATTGGGTGGCGACCACCTCGTTCGGAATCGTGTGGAACCTCGTTCGGATTCCGAACCGGGTCTGAACGCCAAGGTTTCCGGCAGCGTTCGGAATCCGAACACTGCCTGTACTGTATTTAAAGAAAGTATTTGTACTGTACCGCGCGCGACCCCAGCGGTGGACAACCTGCACTGGCCTGATCCGCTGTACCTGAGTCCGAGCGAGCGGCAGGCCGTCACCGTGACGCTGAACAAGCTGAAACTAGCGGATCGACAGGCGGTGCTCAACGAAGCGGCCGCGCGGTGTGCGGCAGGTAGCGTCCGCAAACCGGCGGCGTATCTGATGGGCCTGATCCAGCGGGCGCTGAAAGGCGATTTCCGCCCTTGGGCAGGTCAGGCTGAATCGTTACCCGTTGCAGAACCGCCACCCGCTTCCCCGCGCCAGCTTAGGAAAAAGGGCGAACCTGCCTCTGCCCTCGCCCAAGCGTGCCTGGATGAACTGCGCCAGCTGCGTGGCAAACGCCCTGGACGTCAGTAGATTTGATGCCACTGGCATCATTGTCGAGCGCCTCTAAATCAACCATTTAGAACCAAACCGAACAGACAGCATTCAGCTTTTCGGATGTCCTTTACCTTCGTCTGTCGCAACGTTCCCGTCCAAGCCTATGCGAGGACGACACCGTGGCCGATCACTATCAGCTCAACCTTGGCTCATTGCGCAGCAGCATCACCCTGACACTGCACACCCACCACGCCGCCCGAATCTGGCAAGGTCGAACCGCACGCGAAGGCGTCCACTCGATCATGGGCATGGCGGGCTACATCAGCGTCACTAACCTGATCAAACAAGCCGCAGCGCAGGACGATCCTTATGCCGACTGGGCGATCATGCAGCTCGAAGAAAAATTGATGCAGGCCAAGGCTGGGATGCTGGAACTGACCCAGCAGTTGGACCGGATCAGACAGGACTTGCCGACACAGATCGACATGGGCGACAACCTCAACATCCATCCCGTCACCTTGCCGTTGTACATCGGCAGCCAGCTGGGCTTCCTCGCCGTCTACCTGCTGACTGACTACGACACCTTGGTGCGCCATACCTTGTTGGCCCATCACACCGCCTTGATCGGCCGCCGAGACATGGAAGCCTGGATCGACGACGGCGCCCATCTGCTGCGCAGCCTGTTCGGCCAGGCCCAGCGCTATCGGCATTCTGGCGTCACCCGTGATGACATGGCGGCGAACAACGCTCGTGCTCTGGCGGCAATCGAGAGAATGGGTTTGCCCCCTACGGACATCCTTGAGGGGCATCGCCGCTCCCAGTTCGCGCCGCCCATCGTTCGTCGTGGTGCTGTGGCAGTGGATGACGCTGACGCGTTGGCGGAGAACGCGGCAGAGCCATCTGCGACAGTAGACGAGTCGGAGGACGAAGCATGAAGCCCATTATCTCGACTCAGCCAATCCCCCTCGAAACACTCACACCAGATGCCTATCGACACCTCGAACACGCTACCTCCCTAAAAGGCCTTTTAAAACCTTTTAAGGGTAAGGGGGAGCTGGAATACCTGGCGCAGGTGGCGAGGGAAACCGAGGCGCAGTTACGTCGTCTGATGGAGGCTGTGGCGCAGCAGGCCGGACAACCGCCTTACTCGCTGCTGGATATTCGATTGGTGCTGCAGAACACCAGTGCGGGCAGCACCTTTTTGCGATGGCGCACCCGTGACTTCGCCCGTATGGGCGTTGCGGTCTGGGAACGCCAGGCCTCCAACAAGGCCTTGCCGCAAACCGTACGCGAGGCATTGCACCGTTTCGAATGCGAACGCATTGCATTGAACTTGCAGATGAGTGTGATGCATTCGCTCTACCGTCAGGCTTCAACCTGCGCAATCAAAATGGCCAGTGCCGAACGGCCGCTGCGCCAGTCCACACCAGCAGCGGAGATATCACGATGAGTACTTTTTTCGTCGGCGAAGGCAACATCGGCAGTGCGCCAGAGTTCCAGGAGTTCCCATCAGGCAATGACGAGCCACGGCGTTTGCTGCGGCTGAATGTGTACTTCGACAACCCCGTGCCACGCGATGGCAGCTACGAAGATCGAGGCGGCTATTGGGCGCCGGTCGAGCTCTGGCACCGCGAGGCTGAACACTGGAGCACGCTGTACCAGAAAGGCATGCGCGTGTTGGTAGAGGGCCGCACGGTGCGCGATGAGTGGGAGGACAGTGAAGACAATGCGCGGGTCACCTTCAAGATCGAGGCGCGTCGTGTCGGCATCCTGCCTCATCGCGTGCAGAACGTGGTCATGCGGGAGCGCTCAAGTGAATCAGCCTCGTCTGCGACTCCCGTCGGGCAGGCTACAGTCCAAGCCAGCTCGCCTGCGGCGAAGTCCAAAAAGCGCAGAGGGCAGCCACCACCGGCATGACTGACTTGAGGCATAAAAATTGCGCCTTTGCACGAAGTCCCCGGCCTGTCATTACTCGCTGCTCGTGAAGCACTGTGGTCCACGTGACTACAAGGTACTAGCCTCGCCCCCAATCAAGATTGCCCTCACCGACTAATATGAGGAACCTGCCATACAGGTTTCTCATAGCTTGCCACTGCTGTTTCCAACAACGCTGCTCCGAACTCAACCCGGAGCAGTTCTATGCGTCTCTTTCTCTGCGAGAAACCCTCCCAAGGTCGTGACATCGCCAAGGTTCTCGGAGCCAGCCGACGTGGCGATGGTTGCTTGATCGGACGCGAGACAACCGTCACCTGGTGTATCGGTCACCTACTGGAAACGGCCCCACCTGAAGCCTATGGCGATCAGTACAAAACCTGGTCGTTGGATCATCTACCGATCATCCCCGCGCAGTGGAGGGTTGAGGTCAAACCCAAGACTGTCGCGCAGTTCAAAATCATCAAACAGCTGCTCAGCGAAGCTACCACCGTCGTCATCGCCACCGACGCCGATCGCGAAGGTGAAATGATTGCCCGCGAGTTACTAGAGCTCTGCAACTATCGTGGTTCTGTTGAGCGCCTCTGGTTATCCGCACTCAACGAGGCGTCGATTCGCAAAGCACTGTCCTCGCTGAAGTCTAGTCAGGAGACCTTCCCGCTCTATCACTCAGCCCTCGCCCGCAGCCGCGCCGATTGGCTGATTGGTATGAACCTCAGTCGTTTGTTTACCCTCCTAGGACGGCGGGCGGGCTATGACGGCGTGCTGTCGGTTGGACGCGTCCAAACGCCCACTTTGCGCTTGGTGGTTGAACGAGACCGCGCGATTGCCAGCTTCGTTTCTGTGCCGTATTGGGTGGTGGATGTGCACCTGTCTTCAATGGGGCAACCCTTTATCGCGTCGTGGATACCGCCCAGCTCAGGACGTGACGAAGCCGGTCGCTGCCTGCAGCAGGCGTTTGCCAGTCAGACCGTCCAAGCGATTTTTAGCAGCAAGACCGCCACCGTAGTCTCGCTGCAGACTGAGCATTTCCGCAAAGCGCCGCCCCTGCCCTTCGACCTGAGCACACTGCAAGAAGTCTGTTCACGCAAGCTGGGACTCGGCGCTCAGGAAACCCTGAACATCGCCCAAGCCTTATATGAAACTCACAAAGCCACCAGCTATCCGCGCAGCGATTGCCGCTATTTGCCAGAGAGCATGTTCAACGAGGTCGCCGCGGTATTCGCTGCCCTGCTCAAAATGGATGCCGCGTTACGCCCAGCGCTCGGAAGCGTCGATCGATCATTGCGCTCACGAGCATGGAACGATGCCAAGATCACCGCGCACCACGCCATTATCCCCACCACCGAGCCGGCAAACCTTGGGCGAATGTCTGAACAAGAACGCCAAGTCTACGAACTGATTC
This sequence comes from Pseudomonas sp. CFBP 5748, assembly GCF_053850495.1. Classification (NCBI taxonomy): domain Bacteria; kingdom Pseudomonadati; phylum Pseudomonadota; class Gammaproteobacteria; order Pseudomonadales; family Pseudomonadaceae; genus Pseudomonas; species Pseudomonas sp. CFBP 5748. Next base: position 871,305 of record NZ_JBSPTN010000001.1, on the reverse strand, counting down.
GTAGCCACTACCTCGCGCAATTTCTGCCGCATCACGAGTTTGATCGAACCGAGGTCGAACTGGAGTGCGGCGCCGAGCGTTTGACTGCTGTTGGCAAACGGATCCTCGTCCAAGGCTGGAAAGGCTTGCTCTCCGACAGCGCCGAAGACGATGAACCCAGTCAAAAGTCCCAGGTGTTGCCCGCTCTACAACAGGGTGTGAAGTGCGCAGTGGACAACGTCGAACTCAAATCCATGCGCACCGCTGCGCCCAAACCGCTCACCGAGGGCGATCTTATTACGGCAATGAAAAATGTGGCCAAGCTGGTCAACGATCCACGCCTGAAACAGAAACTTCGGGACACCACCGGTATCGGCACCGAAGCCACACGTGCCGGTATCATTAAGGGGTTGATTGATCGCGGTTACTTGCTGAAGAAAAAACGTGCCTTAATGGCCTCCGCAGCGGCCCATACGCTGATCGAAGCGGTACCCGCTGCAGTCGCGGATCCGGGTATGACCGCGATCTGGGAGCAAGCTCTGGATGAAATCGAAGCGGGACGGCTGACCTTGGATGCATTCGTCGCCAAGCAGGCGAACTGGATTACGCAGTTGGTCGAGCACTCCGGAGCGCTCACCTTGTCGGTACCGGTCGAAGCCGGACCGCACTGCCCCATTTGCAACGCCTCGATGCTTAGGCGGAAGGGAAAATCAGGACCGTTTTGGTCATGCTCCCACTACCCGAACTGCAAAGGCACTGTGCCGATCAGCAAAGGTCCGCGTCGGCCATGACGCACCGTTGGTGATCACATGAATCTTTGGGGGGCTGATGTACGGGTCAGTGCATCAACAACGGCAGTTGATCCTTCTCCAAGTCGCTTAGCGGTTGTCCGATTTCACGGGCCAACGCGATGCCTGTCGCGATCCATATCTGCCCCAGTTCGTTGAACGCTTTCAGGTGAGCAGGATCTTCGTTGAGCCAATGAACAAGGCTGTCGAGGTGTGCGGGGTTATCAGGGCAATCATGGATCTTAATGAACAGCTCCAGTGTTCGATCCCAGATCAAGTCCATGTCGTTCTCGTGCTGCTCATCCATGCTCAACCTTTCCTCCATTTGGTCCTATCAGACCGCTCAGTCTCACTGGTCACTACGGGCTCTGATTCCTGAAGGAACACATGTCACGTCGCGACAAACAGGTATTTCAGTCAATATAACAACCCTATAAGTTGATACTCAACCGTTAAGGATGTTCATGTCAACGGGTCTTTGCTCAACCATTCGGGTTGAATTGGAGAACTCATCACTTGGCACATAAACATCCAACCCAAGCCCAAATCGGACGCATGATCGCGAAGCACCGCACCCAGCGTAATCTGACCCAGGAAGAGGTGGCTGAACGACTGGGGATCGGCAGCGAAGCCATTTCGCGCCTTGAGCGGGGTGTGGTGGAGCTTTCCGTGGTCAAGCTGATGCAACTGGCAGACATCTTCGACTGCCGGATGGATGAACTGCTGACGGAGTCGAGCACTCGCCCCAACGACCAGGGCCAGATGATCGCGGGCCTGCTGAGCGGCCTTCAAGAACGCGACCGTGCCTTTATCCTGACGACCGTCGAACGGCTGGCCGCTCATCTCAGTAGCAAATAACCTCTCAGCACACTGGCTTGACGTCGTCACACCCGCTCTGCTGTAGTGCCTCAGGATCATCGCTACGGCGACCCAAGACCGATTCGCTCCGGGTAGCTCGGTCGGACTCCCTGAGTTCGGAGCCTTCTCTTCTGCGGAATTTCATTCCCGCTTTGTGCTCGACCTGATCGTGGTGGCGGATGACCGCTGTTGCCTTTGCCAGGCATTAGCGGTCATCCGCTACCGCGATCGCATTCAGTCCCGGAGCCCGCCGGGGAAATACTGGGCACCCTTTGTGCGCGGATGCGTGCCAGCGTATTCCGACCCAGGCCACGATAAGGGTCGGTTGGCGAATCATGGCCCAGTTAAATCAAGTTTTGCGAGGAGCTTGTCGACTGCGTCAGACCGCCTAAGGTGGCTTATCTATTCCTCGCCTGGCCCCTAGCCAGGCCCATTCTTCACTTTCTTCAGTCCAGTAATTTCCACTGTATTCCGGCCATAAAAAAACGGCTTGGGGTATCTTGACGCGCCCCTATGACAGGCTTATACAAAAGGTGTGGTTCGCTGTCGTTGACAGCCCAGCCCAGGTAGCTTGAACCTTCAAGGCTACGCCACGCTCGTGGTGGTTTACCCAAGTGCGATCAGCATTCGGAGGCTCGCACGATTACCGCGTCAGCGGTGATGAATGCCTACTACCCTAGATCCGCAGACCTGCTGCCGATTTCTCCTCTGCTGCACCGCTATTTTCCAGACGCATCGTTCTGATCGTCATCGGCTTACCGGTGACAAGTCGTTCATCGTTCGCCTTCACCTCACTCACCCTGACGGGGCTCACATCCCCGTTAGGGGCTGTGCGTCGCCGTTTTCCCTTGAAATAGGAGAACCACCATGGCCCACGCCAACCAATCCCAAGAAGCGACCACTTACTTCAATCTGCACACTGTCGGTATCGGCTACCTCAACCGTGTTCGTGAAGTACAAGTCCGCCGCGGTCAGCCGTTCATGGCCTGCGATATCGCGGCTCTGCACGGTGCCACTGATGCGGTCGAGTACACCCGCTTCGACTGCAAAGTCGCTGGTGGCGAAGCTGAACGCTTGATTCGTCTCTATATGGACGCCGTCAGAGCCGAGAAAAAGGTCTTGCTGTCGTTCCGTATCGGCGATCTGTGGATTGACCCATTTCTCTATGAGAAAGGCGATAAACAAGGCCAGCCGGGTGCCAGCCTGAAAGGTCGTCTGCTGTACATCGACTGGATCAAGGTCAACGGCACGTTCGAATACAAAGCGCCTGCCAGGCAGGAGGCAACAGCACCTGCTGAGCAAACGCCAAACAGTGAGCCATCCCCAACGTCGGCTGATGCCGAAGCTGAGGATACCGACAACCCAACAGAGAGCAGGATCAAACCTGAATCTGCACCCACTCCCCGCACGGCCCGCCGTGTTGCCACACGTACTGTTCGGTCCGCCTGAACAATCCACGATGGTGACATCAAGGCGCTCAATCGAGCGCCTTTTCTTCAATCAGCACAGGAGAACCCATATGGAATCCTTCTGGCTCTGCGACGATTGCCTGTTCGCTACGGCTTACGAGGACTACAGCATGTTATCGCTCTACTACACGACAGATGAGATCGCGAAACGTATCGCCGCCCTCCATCTTGGCCTGGTTCGGCTAATGCCCATCAGTGCCGACTTCGATCCCGAAACTGGCCAGGGTATAAGAACTGCCTCTCCATTGCCCTGCGACGGTTGTGATTCACACCTGCACGGACAACGCCACCGATTCACTCGGCTGTAAACAGCGCGTCATCGCGCAATGCCCGTCATTCTATATCCACCTCGGGGACACCACTCCCCTCGGGTGTGTACCCCCGGATTGTTCCCTTCGGAGGTACCCCATGAGCACCCAACTCACCCTGATTGAAACCTCGGATGTCGAGGCTGATCGTATCGCCCAGGAAAACCAGCTGATCGACGAAGCGCTGCACATTCTGGATCGTCGGCTGTTCACCCGCGGCCCCAACCTAACGTCACCTGACGCCGTGGCGTCATACCTGAAACTGCATATTGCACCCCAAGAGCATGAAGTTTTTGGTGTGATTTTTCTCGATGCCGGTCATCGCGTTCTGGCATTCGAGATCCTCTTTCACGGGAGTATCGATGGCGCCAGCGTTTACCCCCGCCAAGTCGTTAAGCGTTCCTTGGCGCATAACGCAGCAGCCGCCATTTTTGTTCATAACCATCCCTCGGGATGTACGGAACCCAGCCAGGCAGATCGCGTCTTGACCGCACGGTTGAAGGAGGCCTTGGCGTTGATCGAGGTTCACGTACTGGATCACTTCATCGTGGGTGAAGGTCGCCCACTTTCTCTTGCCGAATACGGTTGGCTTTAACCCTTACAGGCGCCTTCGGGCGCCTTGTTCATTTTCATCCTGGAGAATACTCATGAACTCCACTACCCAAACCCCAGACATGCTGGGGGCCTCAAACCCATTCGTCCGCGGCTATGACAAGCTATCTATCGAACGGCTGCTACTGATCACCTACGCAAACGACTGCCCTCCCTGCTTTCGCTCCATACACGACTCACAAGCTCATCTACCCGACGATGCGCTGGAACTTTTCCTCTGCCTTTTCAACGATGATTTCGCCTTGATCAGCGAAGGCCAATTCATTCCGGATGAGCTGGATGAATGCTGTCCGTCCACCGGGCTGGTGCGGCAAGTGATCTATGCCGTGACGGGCGAGATGCTCAACGAGCGACATCACGTCGGTGACCTGTACTCCCTGGAAGAAGCCCAAGCCACGATCCATCGTTTGAGCTTCGACACAGGACACTACAGTCGAGCCTGGGAGATCAGTACCGCACACCTCACTGACGAAGCGCTGCGCCACCTGGAAAGCTGGGTTGGCAATTTCGACTCCAAGCCAACCGGACTACTGTTTGAACCCTTTGCCCTGCCAGACTGCAATGGCGTCGGATGTAAGCTAATCGGCACGCCCTGGACCGACGATAACTTGGTGCAGATCGAGGGCAATCCTTACTCGTCGCTGAGGCAAGAACAGCTCGACGCCGGAACGCCGGAAGCCTTGGTCAACGTACTGTATCTAGCGGCATTGGCGGATGTGAGGTTGTTGATCTTCGACCCCGACGCCGCCGTCTTGGATGGGCTCGCGATTTTTGATGAATAGCAACGAGTTCAGCGTTAACACGATCCACCTTGAATCAACTTCCTCACTGAATCGCTCCTTCACCTCATGTCAGGTTCTGCACTGAATCTGACATGAGGTTTTTTCCATGGAGCGTTTTTTCACGCCTGTCTGCCTGCTGGGCTTGTTGAGCGCCTGCACCGCGCCAATCCCAACCCCATTGCCGACTCATCCAGAGATTGACGGTGGCTCCAATCGGCCTCAGTTATCGAGGAGCCCAGCCGACGAAAACCATCCGTCAGAGCTCCGCTATGGCCGCTATACGCTGGTCAGCACCGAGCCCACCACGGAACAACGTGATCTTCTCGCTCAAATCGTTGACGTGAGCATTCCGTCCAACCTGAATCCTTCGGTACAGGAAGCAATGCACTACGTGCTGCAGCGCTCGGGTTATTCGCTCTGCCCTGCCGAGGAACCAGTGAAAATACTGTTTACCCGGGCTCTGCCCGCCGCCCATTACCGACTCGGCCCGATCTCATTACGCAACGCGCTACAAGTGCTGGCAGGCCCCGCATGGCAACTCACGACCGATGAGGTCAGCCGTTCGGTCTGCTTCGAACGGGAGAAAAATGACGCTGGCACCGTGCAGATCACACCAACCTCGTCCCATCAGTCGGAGGCACGCCCATGAAAGCCTCGACGTTTCAAACCCTCATTGTCGGCTCACTTTGCCTGGCGGTCTCCGGGCTGAGTGGTGGTTTGTATAACCAGTATCAACGCGTGACCGAGCTGGAAAATGCGAACACCCAACACCTACAGGCCCTGGACACCCTGCAACGTGATTCAAGCACTCTCATGGATGCACAGGAAAAGCTGCAGTACGCACTGAAAGACCTGAAGCAGATGGTCGATACCGGTGAGCAACAGGCCAATACCCTCGATCCGATGCTGGATCAATGGGCGCAAGAGATACAGGAGCTACGCGACGGTCTGGCAGACCGCGCCACCGAAGCCGACATGATCGCGCTACGCGCACGACTTGAGCACGTCGAGCAGCAACTCCTGGACATCAAGGCCCAGCCACCACTCCCACCACCAACGCCCTCCTCGGTCAAGCCGAATAAAGCCGCTCGCGCCAAACCTACCCCGCTCTCACCGCCATTCTCCGTGTTGGGTGTCGAATCTCGCGGTGGCGAGCGCTTTCTGGCCGTCGCTCCTCCTGATAGCCGTTCGCTCAAGGATATCCAGTTGCTGCACAGCGGCGAGCAGCTAGGCACATGGCACCTGAAGGTGCTGGAGCCGAACACGGCCATCTTCGCGGTGACCACTCGGCCAGACCAGACCGTGCAACTCCCTTGAGAAACGATCATGAACCGAGCGCTACTGTCCCCCGTCGTCTGTCTCGTTTCACTGCTTAGCACGGCCGCTGCGATGGCTAACCCTGTCACGACACCATCACGGGTCCAGGACACACAGTCCACTCCGCTGGGGCGCTCGCACCCTGAACAGGCGACAAGCTGGGGTCTCACGAAGCAGGAGTGGACACGCTTCGAACAGATCCAAGCCAGCCCACGTGGTTTCTGGAGCCCGAATATCGATCCGCTGACTGCGCTCGGCGTCGAGGCAGAGACCGACCAAGAACGCCAGCGCTATGCCGAATTGCAGGTGGCGTTGGAAGCCAAACGCGCCGAGCGCGAGTTGGCTTACCAAAACGCTTACACCGCGGCTTGGGCCAAGCTGTTTCCTGGGCTGTTGCCGATTCAGGGTATGGCATCCCCGCCCACCGCTAGCTCACCGGTAGAGCCGCGCCGAGCTTTGTTTGTCGAGGACCATTGCCTAGCGTGCACCGCCGAAGCGCAGCGTCTGCAAAGCAGCGACATGGCTTTCGATATCTATCTGGTGGGCAGCCAGGGCAAGGATGAACGTGTCCGTAGCTGGGCTCGTCAAGCAGACATCGATCCGGCCAAGGTTCAACGCCGGCAGATCACCCTGAACCATGACCGTGGTCGCTGGTTCAGCCTGGGTGCCCCAGGACCATTACCCGCCAATCTCCAGCAGGTGAATGGACAATGGCAACGCCTCGACTGAGCAGTATTGCACTCATGCTGACGGTGCTCGCCGTCCAGGCTGACGAACTTCCGCCTCCGGCCTACCAACTGGCGGCGCATGACGCCGACATCCCTTCTACGGTGCTGTTCGCGATTGTCCTGCAGGAGAGTGGTATCCGCGTCCGGGGTCGACTGCTGCCCTGGCCGTGGACCCTGAACATCGCAGGAATACCTTACCGATTCACCACCCGAGCGGCCGCCTGTCACGCCTTGCTTCAAGCACTCGCCCGGCATAACGCCAAGCGAGTTGATGTCGGTCTTGGACAAACCAACCTGGGTTACCACGGACAACGTTTCTCCAGCCCTTGCGAAGCCCTCGATCCCTACCGAAATCTCGCCGTGACTGCCGCGCTGTTGCAGGAGCATCACGCAGCTACCGGTGATTGGGTGTCAGCTGCCGGCCGATATCACCGCCCGGCAGGAGGAACGCCGGCCGCGCGTTACCGCGCCGGCTTTTCCCGACAACTCGCACGATTGCAGGTTTCCTTCAAACAGGGCACACCACAATGAAGCGAATACCCCCTATCTGCTATTTCATCCCGCTCTTGGCTCCTTTCGCCCAGCCGGAACTGACCGTAGCCGGGGATCAGCCTAGCGACTTCACCCGCCTCCATTTTCAGGTCGCCAGGCCGCCAATAAACAACGAGATCCAGCCTAATCGGGCCATGCATGCGGACCTGTCCACTTTTGCCGATGAAGCCTGGATACTACCCGTCCGCAGCTCTCACTTGAGCCCCGGCCAAATCAAGTCTCGCGCCCTGAACATGCCCGGCTTACGGCCATTTTTCCTGGTAGGTGAGGATCCCCAGTCACTGGCTTGGTTGCATCAACGCGCGACTGAACTGCAGGAAATGGGCGCGGCCGGTCTAGCGGTTGAAGTAACCGATACCGGAGCTTTGGCCCGAATTCGAGCAGCCGCTCCGGACATCACCATCCTGCCGGTCAACGGCAACGACATCGCCACCCGCCTGCAGATTGAGCACTACCCCGTCCTGATCACCGCCACCTCATTGGAACAGTGAGTATAGGTCATGGCCGAGCATGCAATGGAGTCCAAACTCCGGCCAGCAGTGGAACTGTACACCGTAGCGATCTGCATCGCCGCCGGGGTGTTGTGCGTGTACTCGCCCTGGGCTGTGGCCCTCTCACCCGAGATCGGCCTGGCTGCGGCGCTGGCCTATACCCTGTTCGGCCTTATCCGTCTGCGACAAGCCTGGGAGGTGCTGCGCTATCGGCGCAATATCCGGCGGCTGCCCCGCTACGAACTGACCAGCAAGCAGATTCCGGTCAGCCGTAAGCGTCTGTTCATGGGCCGCGGCTTTCGCTGGACCCGCCTGCACACCCAGCGCTTGGTCGAGGCCCAGGATCCGGCGGTCGCCCACTATGTCGACCAACCGACCAGCTATCGCCTGGCCCGTGAACTCGAACGACGCCTGGAACATGCACCGTTTCCGCTCTCGACATTGGCCCGAGTCACGGCTTGGGACAGTGCCTTCAATCCGTTGCGCCCTCTGCCCCCGGTAGGTGGCTCACCGCTGTTGCATGGGGTCGAGCCAGACGAAATGGAAGTCGGTCTGCCGCTGGGCGAACGGGTCGGACACACACTGGTGCTGGGTACCACTCGTGTCGGCAAAACACGACTCGCCGAGGTGTACATCACCCAGGACATTCACCGCGTCGACCATGAGGTGGTCATCGTCTTTGATCCAAAGGGCGACGCCGACCTGCTCAGGCGCATGTACGTCGAAGCCAAACACACCGGTCGGGAAAAGGAATTCTATGTTTTCCATCTGGGCTGGCCGGAGATCTCCGCTCGTTACAACGCCGTGGGGCGTTTCGGACGTATTTCCGAGGTGGCATCACGCATCGCCGGGCAGCTCAGTGGAGAAGGCAACTCGGCGGCCTTCCGGGAGTTCGCCTGGCGCTTCGTCAACATCATCGCCCGCGCACTGATCGAGCTGGGCCGACGTCCGGACTACCTGCAGATTCAGCGACATGTGGTCAACATCGATGCACTGTTCATCGAGTACGCCCAGCAGTTTTTCGCCAAGACCGATCCGAAAGCCTGGCAAGTGATCGTCCAACTGGAGGGCAAGCTCAACGAGAAAAACATTCCCCGGCACATGGTGGGACGCGAAAAGCGGGTGGTGGCCATCGAGCAATACCTGGCGGCGAAACGGGTGTTTGATCCGGTAATGGACGGATTGCGTTCGGCGGTGCGTTATGACCGCACCTACTTCGACAAAATTGTTGCCTCTCTTCTACCGCTGCTGGAGAAACTTACCACCGGTAAGACCGCTCAGTTACTAGCCCCCAACTACACCGATCTGGATGATCCACGGCCGATCTTCGACTGGATGCAAGTCATCCGAAAACGCGGCATCGTTTATGTCGGCCTCGATGCACTGACCGATGCCGAGGTGGCTGCCGCCGTGGGCAACTCCATGTTCGCCGACTTGGTCTCGGTCGCGGGCCACATCTACAAACATGGCATTGATCACGGCCTGCCCGCATCGGGCAGCAACAGTGAGAAGCTGCCGATCAACCTGCACGCCGATGAGTTCAACGAGTTGATGGGCGATGAGTTCATTCCGCTGATCAACAAGGGTGGCGGTGCCGGCATTCAGGTGACGGCCTACACCCAGACCCTCAGCGACATCGAAGCGCGAATCGGTAACCGGGCCAAGGCCGGCCAGGTGATCGGCAATTTCAACACCCTGCAGATGCTACGCGTGCGTGAAACCGCTACCGCGGAGTTACTCACCAAGCAGTTGCCTATGGTGAATGTACTTACGAAAACGCTGGTGTCCGGTGCCACCGACACCTCCGATCCCGACGCCAACACAGACTTCACTTCGTCTTCGCAGGATCGCGTCAGCAGCACCAGCGTGCCGTTGATCGAGCCCGCTCACATCGTCAGCTTGCCCAAGGGGCAAATGTTCTCCTTCCAGGCCGGTGGGCAGCTCTGGAAAGTCCGCATGCCTTTGCCTAAGCCCTCCAACGATGATGCCATGCCTAAGGACCTGCAGGAGCTTACCCAGCGGATGCGGGCCACCTATAACGAACAGGCGGGCCAATGGTGGAGCGCGAGCGGTGGCGGCCCAACAACCAACTTCGATCTGGATCAGGTGGGGTAGCCCGCCCCGCTACAGGTTTTGATTCAGCAATTACGTATTCGGCAGGCGCCGTGGCGGCATCGACTCAACGGTGCGCAATGGAGTAAACGATGGCGACTTCCTTACAGAACACGCCGCCACAACCGATCCAGCGCCCGGGACTAATCGTATTGGCGATTGGATTGGTTTTACGCATCATCAGTTTGCTGATCGCCTCGTTGCTGTTTTCGATCCTCATTGAGTTCGCCGGTTTGCTGCTGTTCTGGGGCGATCAGGGTTGGCGACACAGCCAGGTCATGCTGAATAGTGAACTGGGGTGGCTCAGCGAGCACTTCAAAGCTTCACTCATCCTCCAACAACCCGGGCGAAGGATTGTTCAAGTACTGGATTTTCTCAATCAATGGTTGCTGGTCAAGACTGGCTTTGCGGATTTTGCCCAGCAGGCACGAGTGGCGAGTCAGGGCAACGGTTTCTGGAGCAGGGTTAACCAGCTCTACGTGAGTATCGAGGACTTTGTACTAGCGGCGGTGTATGTCACCTTCACTTTCGTGGTGCGCCTGACCATTCTGGTTCTAGCCATACCCTTATTTCTGCTGGCCGTGGCCACTGGTTTTGTCGATGGATTGATGCGTCGTGACCTGCGCAAATTTGGCGCGGGGCGAGAAAGCAGCTTTGTCTATCATCGCGCTAAGCGAGCAGTGATACCCCTGCTGATCGTGCCCTGGATCATTTACCTGTCCCTGCCCTTTTCGCTCAATCCGATGGCCGTTTTTTTGCCTTGCGCGGTGTTGCTCGGAGTAACGACAGCTATCACCGCAGCGACGTTCAAAAAATATATTTAAGTGCAACACAAGTGCTGATTTTTTATTTCAGTCGATACGATGACACGCGTGCTTGACGGCCGCAGCCCTCCTAGCTAAGCGTACCGCACATCTTGCGAGGCCACGACCTGATTGACCCCGTAACCGGTTCGAGCATCGGATGTGCTGATCAAGCGCTCGACGGCCTTTGCCAGATCAGGATTTACCGTTGCACTCTGGCTATCCCTGAAGTAGCGCATCACCGCCCCCGCCACGACATCCGCTATCTGCAGGCCAATGCCTTCGTGCGACTGCGCAAACGTGAAAGTAGCCATCTCTTCGAAAATAAAGTCCGAGTGTGGAGTGTATGGAACCTGGCTTTGGTCCTTCTGGGCTTCCACAGTCGCTTTCCCCAGATGCAGGATATCCTCGAGTTCCAACTGCTGATCGTGAACGATGTGGACACCTTGCAGATGCCGTCTGAAGTAGAGATTCAGGCGCGCGTAGATGTTGGCAAACGAGGTCAGATTGGGAAGCATCCAAACACGCTTGCTGCGCTTGTTGTGATCAGGTGGCGGAAGGAACTGGAGAAATGCGTCAGGATCCTGCTCCTTAAGTTCCAGATACTCGTTACGGGCATCTTCCACCATCATGACTACGCCTCGGGCAATATCTTTCTTCCCTGGGATGTCCAGAAGGCGCACGCCCAGATCCTGAAGCAATGAAAGAGACTGCAGCAGGTGCGCCTCAGAAGGCTCTAGGCAGGCTTGGACAAATGCGTCGAGCACCTGATCCGGAGCTTCAGCATTCAGAAAGTCCGCAACAGTATTCCTAAGGAAGGTCATGGGTGCGCCTTCGGGGAACCCCATGCAAGATGGTAGCAACTGAAAACTCGTGATGTGCACGCAGATGAAATAGCGTTTATCCACAAGCTCGACAAACAGAGGCGCACCGATAGACTCCAGGTAGTCTATAACCTCCAAAACAAATTTGGGCTTGGCCATCAGAGACTTGGACTTAAGCTCACCAGGTGAAATCCTGTGCAATGCACGCAGCTCTTCGATTCGAGTGACAACTGCCGACTCGTCACTCACCCCCACCGCAGCCAGTACGAAGTACGGTTGCCCTTTGAAGTCGAAGCCGTCACCGCTGTTGACTATGTCACCGCTATGACCACTCTCGTCGAGGTAGAACGTCATGCTCAAGGTTGGTCTCCCCACATTGTAAAATGTCTCCAGGCCCTGCCACATCATGCGCGTGCCAGGATACGGCCCAGGGGACTATTGATTGCCGTGAAGGCGTCGATGACGCCATCTAGGACAAAGTCGAGCGCACGACCATAACCTTGATGCAATGTAGCCGTGTCGAAGTCTTGATCCTGCAACCTCTCGATCTTGCTCACGGCGTCATGGGCATCGGCAATGCGAAGATCGTAGGTGACGAACAGCATTGCAATGTCGCTGTTTTTCGCATTCCAGCCTTCTGGTTCATCCTTGCTTTTTAGTGCGTCCGATGCCTCGCAGTTTTCGTCGAACCTGGTCAGGATGTTCAGTAAGCACTGCAGAAGCTTTAGCTTCCCCAAAGTGGCGATCAACTTTCTCGGGACACCCATAGCTTCCAGAAGCTGTTTGAGGAAACCGTCGGGCAGCTTCTGCCAAATTTCATGGATGGATTTGCATCGAGCGAGAAAGGCCTGCTGGGTCATGTCCAAGGGCGCGAACTGAGCGAGTTTTGCAACCTGCGGATAATGTAGCCAGCCATCGGCTACAACTTCTTCCCGTGAGAACCCGAGCAGTTCAACAGCCGGTTTTTCGATGCCCAGCGCGGTCCCAAGCCGAGAAAGGTTTTCGCCCAAGGACAGCATTTGCGTGAGGAACCGATCAACTTTGGAAACGATGTGTTCTTCAGTCAGGTCGCACTGTTTCACGATCGCAGGATCCAGGGCGTGGACATGAGCATGCAATGTTTCCCGCTCCGGGACGCCTTTGTACAGATCCCGTAAATCCATCTCGATTAGGTTTCGCCCGATTCGCCGGCACCCAGTGAAAGACCACTGCCCAAGATAAGATGGACTGCAATACCAGCCACCATGCGCGTCTACAGGTGTGCTTCCGTACAAGCTGTTTTGTTCATAGCGTTCGAGAAATCTGTCGTCGAGATAGACCGTCGTATCATTTCTCATGATGTCATTGGCACTAGCGTGCGTAACCTTTCCAGCAACACCTGGCCAAGTCAGCCCATCAGCTGTCTGCTGAGGGCAGAGGTTGCAGGAAACTGCCACTACTGTCGCCCATACCTGGAGCAGTAAGCCGTTCTCTGTTTCCCGAAGATCGCCATCAAGCCAGCTCCCCGGCTCGCCAAGAGAATGAAAACGTTTCCCGTTCATCAGCTTGCGCAGTTGCGGGCTGTCTGCGAGCGTCGCCTGATAGAAGAAATGGCGAACGCCGCGTCCCCCCCTCAACCACAGATACTTGCGCAGATACTCGTTTGACATGAACCAATTAACATCCCGGGACGGCTTGAAGTGGTATTGCAGCGAAACCTCACCTTCAGCGACTCCGAACTCTGGAAGGCTCAAATCGTCGTAAACCAAACGCTGATGCTCATTGCCAATGCATCGTGGCGTTAAACCCAACGCCATCCATACCTTCTCGGCCAAGGTGTATGTGAAGAACAAGCTGCTGCCCCAGGAGGCAACGATGTAGTCATACCCGCTCACATTCGGTGTGAAGTCTTTCACGCTCCCTTTCTCACTTGGAGTCGGAACCCCGTGCGCCACCACACCCTGACTATGTAGAACGGGTATCGCGTTGCCGTCATCGGGAACTACAGCCATCAACATATGAACCGTCTCGCGGTTCGACTCTGAGCGTTCGGTTTCCGTGAAACTACTCACCTCGACTCTCTGCAACGGATCAGTTCCCACTGGTTCTAGCAGTGAGCGCAACCGCTGCGGTAGCAGGTCGGTCGGAATAGGAAATCTTCCCACGTAATCAAACATCAGTCCTTCTCCTTGAGTGTCGCAAACAGCCTATCAGTCCACTCCCCGAAAAAGCGACTGATCACACCTCAAGTTTCTTAATGAACAATTCGACCTCTGACTTGATTCTTCTCCCAGATCAACATGGGCCAGCATCATGCCAACTACCGTCTTTCGCTGTTTACTACTCTCGCTGGCTATCGTCGATGGCAGCAGCTACGCCGCATCTGCTCATGAGCAGGATCAGCTCAGCCTCGTCCAGCAGCAACTCAACATTATCGAACGCCTTGCGACACGTACTGAGACAGCCAACGGGTCTGAACCCGACGAGCGCTATCGCTTCGACTATCCCCGCCTGATTCGGGACATCCAACGCATCCGTCATGGTGTGCAGGGCTACCTTTCCCCCTCTCGCGCTCAACCCCGCGATCCCACTGAACTGATCGGCGATTACCGCGTTGACACTCCGCCTGCGGAGCCTTTGCCATGAGCATGACTGACGCGCAGAGCTCAGCGTTCCAAAACGCCTCCGGCGTCTCGGCACAGAGCAGTTCGACACTGTGGCTGTCACTGGTTCTCGTCCTGGCTTTGCTTTGGTGTGCATGGGTGATCTGGACGGCTTACCGGGGATGGGCGGCCGGCAGTGTGCGCTTCGGCGCGTTTGGCGGCAGTACTGCCCGTGTCCTGCTCACCTTGCTGGTTTTGATGTTTTTTACCCTGTCCTAATCCAGGAGATCACCGCCATGCTCAAATGTTTTGCCCCTCTGAAAAACAACCTGCGTGATCGTGCCAGCCGGCGCTTGATCGGTCTGCTGCTAGTGCTCGGTCCAGGCCTGGCTTTTGCTGAACTACCGACCATGGAAGCTCCTTCCCGCGGCGAAGGAACCGGCCTGATCGAGACGATCAAAAACTATGCCTACGACGGCGGCATCCTGCTCGGCCTTCTGATCGCCCTGCTCGCCTTCTTAGGGGTGGCCTGGCATTCGTTGACCGTGTATGCCGACGTGCAAAACCAGCGCAAGACCTGGAAAGATCTCGGCGCGGTGGTCGGTATCGGCGCCCTGCTAGTGGTGATCATCATCTGGTTCCTGACCAAGGCTGCTGCAATTCTGTGAGGGTGGCATGAACGACACTATCGAACGCCTTGCCGACGGCACCTTGGTTTTTCTGCCCGAGCGACTCAATCGCAACCCTGCCGTACTGCGCGGTTTGACCAATGATGAGATGTGGGTAGCGCTGGGTACCGGCGCAGTCATCGGCCTGCTGCTGGGCGTTCCTCTGGCGACCGCCACCGCTTCCATTGCCGTAGCGCCGACCGGCATGATCGCAGGCATGGCCGTGGTGTTATTGGCCGGTGGCACGCTTTTGCGTCGAGCCAAACGGGCCCGTCCCGAGACCTGGTTGTACCGCAAGCTCGAATGGATACTGGCTAGCCGTTGGCGCTTGTGTCGCGGCAATCTGATTCTCCACTCCGGTGTCTGGACGGTCCGCCGTTCACGTCGGCTGCATCCTGCCCTGTCCCGGTGGCAGCCATGAGCCGCTTTCGGAACAAGGTGGATGCCCAACAGGCCCATATCTTGAGCCTGCGCCTGGCGGTAATGATCCTTGCCCTGGTCTGTGCCGGACTCTGGTACGGCTGGCGCTCGGCACCGACCGATCTGACCGTGCATGTACCACCGGATCTGCGCTCGGGCAGCACGCGCAAGTGGTGGGATATCCCTTCAGAGAATGTGTATGCCTTCGCCCTGTACATCTTTGGCCAACTCAACCGCTGGCCTTCGGATGGCGAACAGGACTACCGCCGCGCTATCTACAGCTTGCAGTCCTACCTGACACCCGCCTGCAAGGCCTTCCTCGACGGCGACTATGAGTACCGCAAGGCCGCCGGCGAGCTGCGCCAGCGGGTGCGCGGTGTCTACGAAATTCTGGGCCGAGGCTATAGCGAGGATCCGGAACTCAGGGTCAAGCAACTCGACCGCGACAGCTGGCTGGTCACCCTCGATCTCAACGCCGATGAGTATTACGCCGCGGAACCGGTGAAACGGGTGGTGGTGCGTTATCCATTACGTGTGGTGCGTTTCGACCTGGACCCCGAGCGCAATAAGTGGGGGCTGGCACTGGACTGTTATCAAGGCACGCCGCAAAAAATCGCTCTGCCTGGAGGTGAGCCATGACGCGGATTTCTACCCTGGGGCTCACCATCACACTGATGCTATGGGGAGTTGCAGCACAGGCCGTTGAGTTGATGCGCTGGGAACGCCTCCCTCTTGCGGTCCCGCTGGTGATCAATCAGGAGCGGGTGATCTTTGTCGATGAGGATGTTCGAGTCGGCCTGCCCTCAACTCTGACAGGCAAACTGCGTGTGCAATCAACCGGTGGCACGCTGTACCTGCGCGCGTCCGAAGCCATTGCACCTACGCGATTACAACTGCAATCGGTCGCGACGGGCGAGATCATCCTCTTGGACATCGCAGCCACGCCTGGCGATCAACCGCTGGAGCCCGTGCGTATTCTCAAGAATGCTTCGGTGCAGGCTACTGAGGCTGAATCTAAAAGCGTCCCTCTTCCAGAACGTACGCCAATCCCAGTCGCTTTGACGCGCTACGCTGCGCAAAGCCTGTACGCGCCGCTACGCACCGTGGAGTCCCTACCCGGCGTACGCCGCGTCCCGCTCAAGCTGCGCAGCGAACTGCCAACCTTGCTGCCGACCGAAAACGTGTCCAGCACACCCATCGCCGCCTGGCGATTCGGTGATTACTGGGTGACGGCGGTGAAGTTGCGCAATCGTGGTTCAGAGAGGGTGCAACTCGATCCACGTCGACTTCAGGCCAAGCTGTTCGCCACGGCTTTCCAGCATGCTTTCCTCGGGCAGGTCGGCAGTGCAGAAGACACCACGATCGCCTACCTCGTCACTCGCGGTGCCGGCCTCGAACACGCCGTGCTGCTTCCGCCCATTGCGCCAGGTGCTGACGATGAAAGCTAACGCCTTGCTAAAATGGCTGGTACCGGCTGTGCTGTTAGGCGTGGTGTTCATCATCCTGAAAACTTGGGTCGCGGGTGGTACCTTGCCTTCGTCAGAAAGTCCGGCTGCTCAGGACAACCTCCAGTTATCCGCCGAGCAGGCCAAGTCGCTCGGCATTGCGGGTGATACCCCACGCGACACGGTTGCCACCTTGGTCGGCCAGGTGAAGGCCATGCGCAGCGACATGCTCGGCCTGAAAAAACACAACGATTCGCTGCAGACGGAGAACAACCGCCTTCGTGAGCGTGAAAATAGTGTCGATTCGCGCATCCAGACCGCGCTTGGCAGCGTAACCCAACAGGTCGACGAAGGCCGCCGACAAGCCAACGAGGCCCGACTCAAAGCGGAACAAGACAGTCGTCAGGCTCGTGGTCTGCTGACGCAATTGCAGGAACAGCTGTCGGGGCTGACCGGCAAAGGCAAGGATATGCCGATCGGACTGGGGCTTGAGCCGGGCGACGGTGCTCAGTTCGATGGGCGGCACTCTGCCAATGATGAGATGCAGTGGATTGAACCCTCGGATGCTCCCCCCACCGACGCCCGAGGCAAAACCAAGACCCCGTCCGCACTGAGTCTGCCTACTGCCTTCAACTCATTGGAGGGTTTGAAGGACAATGCCATCGACCGTAGCCAGAAGCAGTTACGCGAAGTCACCCAGGGGGAGCGTGACCTGAGGCGATCCACTGATCGCACCGAGGGCGCGAAGCCGGTCTACACCATTCCCGAAAACGCCACGCTGATGGGCTCGGTCGCCATGACCGCGCTGATCGGCCGAGTCCCGGTGGATGGCACCGTGAATGATCCCTATCCCTTCAAGGTGCTGGTCGGCCCCGAGAACCTAGCGGCCAACGGCATTGACCTGCCGGACGTCGCGGGGGCCGTGATGAGCGGCACGGCGTCCGGTGACTGGACTTTGTCTTGTGTGCGGGGACAGATCGAGTCAATCACCTTTGTGTTTACCGATGGCACCATCCGCACGGTGCCTCAGCCGAAGGCGGTAGCCAGCCGCACTGCCTCCACCACCCAGAGCTCGAACACCGACAAGATCCGTGGCGGCCTCGGTTACCTGTCCGATCCGTATGGCATTCCTTGCATTGCCGGCGAGCGCCGCTCGAACGCTCAGCAATACCTCGGCAGCCAGAGCTTGATCACGGCGGCCGGCGCCGGTGTCGCTGCCTTGCTCGGGGATGAGCAGAACAACAGCAGCGTGATCAGTTCGGGCGGCAGTACGCTCGGGGTCACTAGCAGCAGTGGCAATAGCGCGCTGAATTCAATTCTCAGTGGTGGGGTCAGC
Organism: Pseudomonas sp. CFBP 5748; assembly: GCF_053850495.1. Taxonomy (NCBI): domain Bacteria; kingdom Pseudomonadati; phylum Pseudomonadota; class Gammaproteobacteria; order Pseudomonadales; family Pseudomonadaceae; genus Pseudomonas; species Pseudomonas sp. CFBP 5748. The sequence continues at coordinate 853,231 of NZ_JBSPTN010000001.1, read as the reverse complement.
GACATCCGTGAGTGGATCAACAAGCTCTATGGCGAAGCCTTTGCTGCCGTATACGTGCCACCGGCCGCCCAAGTTGCGCTGCACCTCGACCATGAAATCACTATCGACTATGAGCCAAAGGGCCGGAGCGTTCGCCATGAAAAAGACTACGTTTCTCTGCCTGACCTGGATTAGCGTGTTTTCCTTGGTCCTGACAGGGTGTTCTACTGACAAGGAGACGCTGCTGCCCCATGGCGAGCAAACCATGCTGGACATCTGGAACGGCGCCGGGTCGCAAGGCACTCAGCAGCAACTGCTGGATGCTCGGCAGCAGTTACGCCGCCCTCTGGCCCAGGCAGATTTCTCCGCGTCTTTCCAGGAACCGTATACGCGCACCGCAGCGAACGAGATCCACAATCTGTTCCCTCGCCTGCCCAATCCCGATCTGGTGCTGTACGTATATCCGCATTTGAGTGGCACCGAGCAGGCACCGGTCCCGGGGTACTCAACCGTCTTTCCGTTCTACCAGCGGGTGCAGTACGCATTGCCGGGTGAACGTCAGGAAGACTTGTAGTGCGTACCGGCGATGCGGGCAGCCGCACTTCTGCGTGGAAAGCCTGGCGCCACCCATTGCGCCCTCGTGCCACCTTGGCCGATGAAGCTGCACTGTATGCACACAACCCCAGCTTCACCGATCATCTGCCTTGGGTCGAATACCTCGACACCGAGCAGTGTTTTCTCCTGGATGACAATCGCTCGGTGGGGGCGGTGTTCGAGTTGCTGCCCATCGGCACTGAAGGGCGCGAACCCGATTGGCTTGTGACAGCCCGCGATGCCCTCGAAGACGCCCTGCAGGATAGCTTTGACGAACTGGACCAAGCGCCTTGGGTGGCGCAGTTTTTCTGCCAGGACGACAACGACTTCACTCCCTACCTGACCCGACTCAACGATTATATTCAGAACAGCGCGCGAGGCACGGTCTTCACCGAAGCGTATTTGGAACTCAGCCGTCGTCATCTGAAGGCCATCGCCAAGCCGGGAGGTCTGTTCGAGGACAAGGCTGTCACGCGCCTACCCTGGCGCGGCAATAATCGACGGGTGCGCCTGGTGATCTATCGCTGGCTTGAGGATGGCATTGAGGAGACGGGACTTACCCCGGTGCAATCCCTGCAACAGGCTTGCGAACGTATCGTGGCTTCGTTGCAGCCATGCGGGGTGCAATCGGTACTCGTTGATGGCCACGGTCTATATGCATGGCTATTGCCCTGGTTCAATCCGGCGCCCAGGCTCACGGATGAAGCGCCCGCGGATTTCTACCAATGCGTGGCCTATCCGGAGTCAGGTGATAGCGACTCGCTGGAGTTACCCTTCGATCACGACTTCGCCGAGCGGCTGTTTTTCAACGAACCGCGTTCGGATGTGCAACAGGGACTTTGGTACTTCGATGGGCAACCCCATCGGGTCATCGTGGTGGACAAGCTGCGACGCGCACCATCGATTGGCCAACTCACCGGAGAAACCCGCAAGGGCGATGCAGTCAATGCGCTGTTCGACCAGTTACCCGAAGGCACGGTGATGAGCCTGACCCTAGTGGTCAAGCCGCAGGACGTGCTCGAGGATCAGTTAAACCGGCTGGCGCGCAAAGCCATCGGAGAAAACCTCGCCTCGACCCAAGCCCGTCAGGATGTCGAAGAGGCTCGCGCGATCATCGGCCGCCAGCACAAGCTATACCGCGGCACCCTGGCGTTCTACGTGCGCGGTCACGATGAACAGCAACTGCACCAGCGCTCAATCAGCCTGGCTAACGCACTACTGGGTGCGGGTCTACAACCGGTACGCGAAGGCGATGAAGTCGCCGCCTGCAACAGTTACCTGCGTTGGTTACCAATGGCTTACAACCCGGCCCGCGACATGCGCAACTGGTACACGCGCCTGATGTTCGCCCAGCATCTGGCGAACCTCGTTCCAGTCTGGGGCCGCAGCACAGGTACCGGCCACCTGGGTATCACCCTATTCAATCGTGGCGGCTCACCGCTAAGCTTTGATCCGTTGTCACGCCTGGACCGGGCCATGAATGGTCATCTGCTGTTGTTCGGCCCCACCGGCGCCGGCAAGTCGGCCACCCTGGTCACCCTACTGATGCAGGTCATGGCGGTGTACCGCCCTCGCCTGTTTATCGTCGAGGCCGGCAACTCATTCGGCTTGCAGGGAGACTACTTCGCGACACAGGGCCTGTCGGTCAACAAGGTCCAATTGAAACCTGGCACCTCGATCAGTCTCGCCCCGTTCGCCGATGCTTGGCGCCTGGTCGAGCAACCGGATCAGGTGGCAAGTCTGTCGATCGATGAGCTGGACGATGAGGTGGTAACCAGTCGCGAAGACCAGCGCGATATTCTCGGCGAACTGGAAATCACCGCCCGCCTGATGATCACCGGCGGCGAGGCCAAGGAAGAAGCTCGCCTGAGCCGAGCCGACCGTAGCCTGATTCGCGAGTGCATCCTGGATGCGGCACAGACCTGTGTCGCTTCGGGTCGTCAGGTACTGACCCGCGACGTACGCAACGCCTTGCTGCGCGTCGCCGCCGACCCGAACTTACCGGAAAAACGGCGCGAGCGCGCCCAGGAAATGGGCGAGTCCATCGACCTGTTTTGCCAGGGTTTCGAAGGTGAACTGTTTGATCGCGAAGGCACGCCTTGGCCCGAGATCGATGTGACCATTGTCGACCTGGCCACTTATGCTCGCGAAGGCTATGAGGCTCAAATGTCCATCAGCTACATCAGCCTGATGAACACCGTGAACAACCTTGCTGAGCGAGACCAGTACCTGGGCCGACCGATCATCATGGTCACCGACGAGGGCCATATCATCACCAAGAACCCGCTGCTGGCGCCCTTCGTGGTCAAGGGCACGAAGATGTGGCGCAAGCTCGGAGCCTGGTTCTGGCTGGCGACGCAAAACCTTGCCGACTTCCCCACCGCCGCGCAGACCATGCTCAACATGATTGAATGGTGGATTTGCTTGAACATGCCGCCCGCGGAAATCGAAGAGATCGCACGATTCAAGAAACTCACGCCGGCACAGAAAGCCTTACTGCTCTCCGCCAGCAAGGAGCCGGGTAAGTACACCGAAGGAGTGGTGCTGTCGAAGAAGCTGGAAACGCTGTTTCGGGCCGTGCCGCCCAGTCTTTATCTCGCCCTGGCCATGACGGAACCCGAGGAAAAAGCCGAGCGCTGGACACTGATGCAGAGCACCGGCTGCTCGGAACTGGAGGCGGCTTACCGGGTAGCTGAACGGATCGATAGGATGCGAGGAATTAAGTGAAACGGAGCTGATCCTAGGTTTCGATCAACCCGGCAGCAAATCCTTGAACACCTTCTCCACGTAGGCTTGCATGAACCAGTCAGGGATCTCATCAGCCCTGAATTCAAGGTCAGTCCCGTCTGTTACTTCAGCGAGCAGCACCAGATCAGCGCCGGAGTTATCAAAGATATAAGCCCGGTTCGAGGCTGCGATGGCTGCTGGCAATAGGTTCAGGCAACGACCGTAGCGCTGCACAATTTTTTCCGTGGGGACTGGGTGCCCACCTGCCGCAACACGGTTCTTGACCCTGTTGATATTGATGTCAGGATCTTCAGTGGCGACAAAGTAGAGGTAGGTTCGATATCCCGACGCTTTTGCCTTAAGCATAAAAGCGACTTTGTCCTCGCTAGACATCACCGTTTCGAAGGTGAAAGACAACTGGGCTTCAAGGAGCTTGTGCCGCATGAAATCAGAGAGCACGGAAGCAAAATAGGAGTTCATCGCGACGGACTGGAAATTCAGGCCGTTATTGCTGAAGCCTATTTTGGCTGCCTCTTCAACGAGCTGGGTCGACCGAATCAGTCGGTGCACCTTGATAAAGCCGAGAATCTCGTCACCCTCGACTTCCAGTTGAAAATCGCTGAACTCCAGGCGTCCGCCCTCTTTGGCAGCCTTTTCGATTTCATCCGGGTTGATGTAGATCCCGATCAGGTGGGAAGGGACGGCACTTTTCATTGTGCTTTTACCGGAACCATTAGGGCCGGCAAACACCCTCAGCCGAGGGACGGTCATGAGCAGCGGTGCACCTTGATAATCCCGCCCAAGGTCACTTTATGCTTGGGCTTGGCCACTCGAATAACCTTGTGCTTACCGTCGGCAGTCGTCTCAACGAGCTTGCCGTCTATCACTTCCATCACGCTGCGTCCGGCCGCCAGCGCGTTGATATAGGCCGTATTGATCGCACCTTCAGCCATGGCTGGGATTTTACCCTCCAGTCGGCTCACCAGATCGTCACTCAACACTTGGTCGGCTTTCATATCGCGCTCCACGTTCTCAGAGCGTGCAGAATCTGCACTTATCAGAATCCTAGCTACGTAAATCTGTTTATCACAGACCAACGCCACTTCTGTCAGATCTCCATTCTAGAGGAATGGAGCCTGGAACCATACCTTCCAGTAAATTTTCCCGTGTAGGCCATATCGTCAGGGTTGGAGCCGCACGGCTACGGTGAAACGCCTTGAAGCCGTTGCTGAACTCTCAATAAAAATCCCGCTTCGAAAGCATCCTGAGATTCTCCTGCCGGACAAGTCTTCCGTGCCTGCGCCAGTTCCCACCACAGCGGTACGTCACCGGGTGTATTAAGCCAGGCCTGGGCGCATTGCACGCCACGTTCGATCATGGGCGCAAATTCGCTGCCCCACGGTGTCAAAAGGCTCGGACAGCCGTCCGCCGCCGGAATTGAAACGTAATTTTCGTCCATAGACACCTTAGCTTTCGATTATTTATTAATGCTCGGTCTGTTCTAAGCAGCATAGAAACAAAATTGACACTCGGCTTAAGCATCAAAAAAGCCCCAATTAGAGCCAATGTAGACTATATCCCGTGGATTGAGAGTCCCTCAAGGCGCAGTTTGCGCGCATGACTCAAGACTTCGAACAGCTCCGTCTGCAACTCGCGGAAAATATCCGCTCGATGCGACGCGTGAAGAACCTTACCCAGGAGCAATTGGCGCTCATGGCCGAGGTGGATCGTACCTACGTGAGTCAAATCGAACGAGGGGTAGGCAACCCGTCGTTATTGGTCCTCTGCAAACTCGCCAACATTTTCGAGATCAAAACGGATCAGTTGCTCATTGAGTCTGACGTGCTTGCTCGTACACTGAGCGCTGAATGACCCTCTGCTGATCTAGAAGATCGCTATAAACCGACAATTCTGCGTTCGGCTTTCTCACTGACACCCCTCTCTCAATTATTGAACCTGTCCAGGCCATACACTCAGAGTCTGGATCATGTTTGCTGCCTGCCCGCATATTTCGCCCCAGAAGCTACATCCTTTGGTGCTGAGCATTCTGCTGGCATCCGGGCCAAGCGTAGCGCTTGATACTGGCAACATTACCGCCTCCGTACTTTCTCCAGACTGCCTCGAGTACAGAGTCGTCGGCATCTGCTTTTGGTTGCTCTGCACCCCCTTCGGCTGCACGGTTAACACCTCAACCAAGGTTCGTCACTTCATTCCTGAGCTGGTAGTCTCGAGCTATGCCACCACCGGTGCCAATCCTTGGACCGAGATGGCCGCCCTATCCTCTCCTATCAGTGGGGCGGAAGGAGGCGGTAACCTGATCACGCCGAACAACCAGCGCGATAATCTGCCTCGTTTCAAAAACGTTGATGCCATCGGTCATCCAGGTGGCTGGGCCGCCACGCAACATGCCTCGCAATCCGGCTACGCCTGCGCCAGCGGTGCCACGGCGTTCCTGCCCTACTACCTGAGCACTTGGGACTCACTGGCCTGGCGTCATGGCATCCCGGAAAGCCTTTACCCCGAGTCGCTCGTGCCGGGGATCCGTGAAATCGGTCGTCAGCTCGCGGGAAACATGTGGGGCAACGTCTATCCCCGGCAAGGATTTTTGGTGCAACCCGACGACTTCAAAGCCGCTGCGGTGATGGCGCAGCGAGCGGGTGACGTCATTACCCGCAACTGGCAACCGCACGTGTATGTCCCGCTCACACCCGTACCACGCGATGGTTATTGGCCGCCTGGCCCAATCGTTGAAAACGACGCTTCGACCCACAAATGGCAATTGCTCTCCCCCGTGATTCAACCCACATGTGCCATCTTCCCCAGCAATTCGGTGCAGAGCGCGGATGGCGACTACGCGTGGTCGCTGTGGCGTCCCTATAGCTGCTGCAAGCGTGAGGGACAGACCTTCCTGTTCAGCATCGACTTCGACGGTGGTGCTTCATGAATCGGGTTCTTACAGGACCATGGTTGTGCCCGATGAGTTTGTTGCTCTGCGGACTGCTCACCGTGGCCACGCATGCCCACGCCGCCGAGGACGATTACCGCCTAGGCACTCAAGGTGAAATGCTCGACGATCGGGTGATGTATACCATTGGTGGCGGCTCGGCAGCAGGCTCGCCGAGCTCGCTCTATCGTCCCAACGGGCTCGGTGTCGGCGGCTCATGGCAAGCCAACATGATGTGCGGAAACATGAGCCTCACCAACACCCTGCAAAACCAGCTGAACGGCGTTACCGAAGGTTTCCAGCAGATCATGGGCAGCATTGTGCAGAACGCGACCCAAGCGGTGATGTCGCTGCCGGCATTGATCATCCAGCGCGCTAACCCCGGGCTTTATGAGTTATTGAGTAACGGAGTGATGCAGGGGCGTATCGACTTCGACCGCTCCAAACTGACCTGCCAGGCCATGGCCGAGAAGATGGCTGACAAGGTCGGCCAAGCCGGCTGGGGCGCATTGGCCAAGAACCAGGAGATGCAGGGCAACCTCGAACAAACCGGCGGTGATGCGGTGGCCGCGGTGAAAAACACCGAGGCCCGTAACGGCAATAATGGGGTGTCATGGGTCGGCGGGCAGAAGGCTGGAGGTAGCGGACAAACACCCATCCGGGCAACCTCCGATGTGGTGCGCGCGGGCTACAACCTGCTACATAACCGGTCCGTGGATGACAGCGCCTCGATCAGTAGCAGTGATTGCCTGGGCGGCGCTATTTGCCAGGCATGGACCTCACCCCAAGAGGAATCCGAATGGGCTGTTCGAGTGTTGGGCGAGACCGAAGTCGCGACCTGCGACACCTGCGAGACTCTACGGGCTACCGCTGGCAGCGGACTGACGCCGCTAATACAGGAGGCCTACAGTGAACACCTCAAGACCCTGCAAGGATTACTGTCCGGTTCTCTTCCGCCTACCCCTGACAATCTGAGCAAAGCCTCCAGCCCGATGCTGCCGGTGACCCGGGGGGTGATCGAAGCCCTGCGCGACGATCCTGATCAGGAAACCCTGGCGCGGCGCCTGGCCAGCGAGACGGCTCTATCCAGCGTGCTCGACAAAGCGCTCCTGCTATTGCGCACTCTGCTGGCAGGCAGCCACGAACCTAACATCGCTTCCGCCGAACCGGCCCAAACGGCCTTGACGAAAAACATCGACACTCTGGAACGCGAAATCCGCCTGCTGCAGACCGAACTGCAGGTTCGGCAGATGCTGGCCACCAACACCGCCAGCCTGGTGCTCGATCGGCATGCCGGAGGCGCCGATGCTTCGCGTACCGTCGAGCAAGGCGACCCCGAACCTGGCCGACTCAACGACGCTGACGCCAGGCGCAAGTGAGCCATGAAACGCTCACTGCTATTCACTTTGCTTTCAAGTCTAGGGATCGCCGCAGGGATGATCCTGACCGCCGCACTGATCGCCTGGATCGGCTGCACTGCGCTGGGCAGTTTCGAGGTTTGGCAGCAAACCTTGGAATCGATACGCCCTTATCTGCGGTGGTGGCGTGTCCTGCTCTACGGCGTCCTCTTTGCACTCTGGTGGGACCTGCTGAGGCGCTACCGACATCGACCACAAGACCGACTGCGCGTGAAACGCGTCGGGACATTAGGGCTCTTGCTCTTTACCTGCGTCGAGCTCACTCGATTGTGAGGTCACCACCATGCTCATGAGCACCAACAGCTACCTGGAGTTTTACCTCTCCCTGCTGGCATGGATCATCAACAACGGTATCTGGAACGTCCTGTCCGATACTGGGCTGTTCGCCGCGCCCTTTGGTGCAATCATCTTGCAAGAATGGTTGTCGGCCCGTCAGCAAGGCGCGGATGAAGGCAACAAAGGATTGCTCTCTGTACCGCGGATAGAGAACCGGCTGTGGCTGGCCTACATCGTCGTCTTGTTCGGCTGCGCGCCGGTCTTTCCATTGAGCCTCACGTCAATGACGTTCGATGATGCAGCGAGCCAGCGCTGCGGTATCAGTGTGGCTAAGCCAGCAGAAACCGCCTGGGGGATTACCTTCAATACCATCGGCGAACGCTCCGCCAACGTGCCAATTTGGTGGTTTCTGGTGCACGCCTTGAGCAAAGGGGTGACGGCGGCGGCAACCGCCTCCATTCCCTGCGCACCGGATATCCGGCAGATGCGCATGGAGATCGACAGTTCGCGCATCGATAACCAGGTATTGCTGCAGGAAGTCGCCGACTTCACTCGTGACTGCTACGGCTATTCCCGCTCTCGGCTGTTCACCAATCGTCCGCAGCTGGACAAGGCGCAAAGTCATGATGCGTCCTGGATCGGCTCACGCTATTTTCTCGACACACCGGGCTACTACGACACCGATCGCTCACGGACACCGCGAGTCAGCTGGCCCTACGATGAAGCCCGAGATATTTCCTTGCCACGGTTGGAGAATGGCGCGGGCTACCCCACTTGCAAAGAGTGGTGGAGTGACAACGGTGTCGGGTTGCGCGAGCGCTTGATCGAGCAAGTCGATCCTTCGCTGCTGACTCAGCTAAAAGGTTGGTTGACTGGCCGTTCGAGTAGCGAGATTGAGGACGCCACCCTGCGCGAACTGGTCAGCCCGCGCCAGCAATCGATGTCCATGTCGCCAGGACAGGTGTACCAGGACTACGGCTCCAGCGCTCGTGGTGGGTCGATCAATCAGGGGCTCAATAACCTGGCCACGAATACTGGGCTGGCCCTTGGTTCATTCAGCAACTTCCCGGCAATGAATGCACTACGCGCTGCCCTGCCGATGGTGCAGGCTTTCCTAATCATGGGCGTCATCATCAGTTTGCCGCTAATCCTACTCGTGAGTACCTATCAGCTAAAGACCGTCATGACGGTGACGTTCGCGCTGTTCACGCTGCACATGCTGACCTTCTGGTGGGAGTTGGCCCGCTGGGTCGACTCCAGCATGCTCGATACCTTGTACAACCAGGTGTCGGCGTCCAATCAGGTGCTGTTGTCGCTGCCCACATCCGGATTTATGGATGGAACCGTCACGGCACAGGTGATTGAGTATGTGATGGGGGCGATGTTCTTGGTTCTGCCAGGTCTATTTCTGGTTGCTATGAGCTGGGCAGGCTACGCAATTGGCAGCAGCCTTGAAGGGATGCTAGGAAGTGCGAGCAAGGCAGCGCATGGCGCGGCAGGCAAAGGCACAGATCAGTTGATGGGAGCTACGAAAAGGATCATCTGACGTCACTACTCGATGATTTGGAATGCCCGATGTAATGGCCGTTGTCGTCGTAATTGCCTAGATAGGAGTTGGCCCCTAAAAAGTCGGGACCTGGATCATTGCCTTCAAGATCCGCGTCAATGGCAGCCTTGGACAACAGGAGACCAATCACAGCAACCATCGTTACGACAGAAGCGACCAACCAGAAACCGATAAAAAGCAACCCAAGGATGAGTGCCAGCTTCGTAACCAGAAAGGTCCCGCGAACCAATAGCCCACCAGCAGGCATACCTGTCGCGACCGCACGTTTAGCCACACGAGATTCAAATCCTTTCAACCTGCGATAAACACGTTTTACCGACATACCGCATGCATATGCCCAGCGGTGTGCGCGGGAGATTTGAAGTGACTGCTGAGCCGGCATGGTTGCGACCTCTTCTGAGCGTGTTCCTGTGGAAATCGAGATTACAGACTACTACTGAAAATCGCCCATGCTTAACCGTTTATCAGCTTGCTGGGGCGAAAAACTCTTCACTGGAAGACAGAAGACGCACCTCGTACAACAGCGCCTCTAGGGCCGTTGACTCATCCAAATCATCCAGCTACAAGAGGATACGGATCGCTGTTATGGACAGCACCTTCCCAGGTAGCCAGAGCCTTCAAAGCTACGTCACTCCGGTGATGGTTCCTCCCAAGTGCGATTAGCGTTCGGTGGCTCGCACGGTCACGCTACACGGTGATGAACGTCTACTGCTCTCCCGAGCGTCTTTCGAGCTCGGCTCGTCCTACCCACTCTTGTTTTTCTTCAACCCACCGCGGGGAATTCTTTCCCCTATGGGACAGGTTTCTTCGCGCTATCAACGGAGGCACACCATGTCCGACTCACTCACAAGCGAAGCACTGAACACTCTGCGCTTGCCCATTGTGTTCACTCCAGACGCGTGGCAACACGCAGTATTGCTCGATGGTTCAAATCATCCTGAAGAACTGCAGCTCGATAGGCTGAGCAATGTGATACGCGCAGCCTTCACAGCTCACCTGGCCGATCCAAACGCACCCTACGTGGTGTTTGAGGTAGCCAAGTTCGTCTCAGCGAGTGATGCAGATCATGAACCATTGCTGCGACTGAGCCTCAGCCTGCTTCAGGCATCAGACCAACCTAACGCCTTACTGATAGCGCTTGCGGAAGAGCAGCAACGCTGAACGCAAATGGCCATAGCCGACCACTGATCCAACTCAAGCTATACGCAGTCCTGTACCAATCCAATCAACACCCACCGGGGAACCCTCCCCGACGGGCAAGGCGTTCCTCCGGTTTTTCGAGGAACATGCCATGCGCAATATCTACCAAGACGTGACTGACAAGATCGTTACCGCGTTGGACCAAGGCGTAGCGCCCTGGATCAAACCCTGGTCCTCAAGTGGCTCAGCTGACGTCGGTCATCACCAACCCTACCCCATCAACGCCATCACCCAGCGCCCCTATTCGGGCATCAATTTACCGTTGCTCTGGGCCGAGGCCAGGTTGCAGGGGTTCACTCAAGATCGCTGGCTGACCTTCAATCAAGCCAAAAAAGCCGGCGGGCACATTCGTAAGGGTGAGCACAGCACCCTGGCAGTGCTCTACAAGCCGATGGAGCGCGAGGAACAGACCGAATCAGGCCACCCCGTACTCGATGAAAACGGTCAGCCCAAGGTTGCTCATTTCGGCATTCTCAGGACGCATTTTCTGTTCAACATCGAGCAAACGGAGGGGCTCGAAACACTCAACGAAACGGTGCTCGAGACGGAACCGAGCGATCCCTTCTTCCCCAACGGCGCTGCGGAAAATCTGTTGTTACGTTCGGGAGCAAACATCATTCATCGATTTGCCGACGAAGCCTTTTACCACCCGATCAGAGACCTCATCCAACTGCCAACAAAAGCGCAATTTCACGATCAAAGTGAGTACTACGCCACCGCACTTCACGAGCTGACGCACTGGACCGGACACCACTCTCGATTGCAGCGCGAAGGCGTGACCTCTCCGTGTCCATTTGGCTCGCCAGGCTATGCATTTGAAGAGTTGATCGCCGAAATGGGCGCCGCTTTTTTATGTGCCTACGCCGGTATACGGGGAGAGCTTCGGCACGAGGGCTATATCGACTCCTGGCTCGGCCTGCTCAAGGCTGACAACCGCGCGATTTTCCGCGCCAGTGGCCAGGCCCGATGCGCTTCGGAGTATGTGCTCAACCTGGAGCAGCAACAGAAGCAGACGGTAATGGATGACTCGCGATGCATGAACGATGGAGCTTGATCGTCACCTCACCGCTGCACACGCTTCATAGGGTCCAACACGAGTTGGACCCTTTTTCTATGCCCAGAAAAACTCCCACACTGCGGAGCTCTGACGCAAAGAGCATGAAGTAATCCTGTAACCGCAGTGCGCCGTTACGTATCCAGATTCTCCGCCAGGTAATCCACCAGATCGAGTGGACTTCGGCTGTCGATCACCTTGTAGATCAGATCGCGTTTGCTGCGCGGAAGCTTCTTGACCACGCTTTTCGCCGAGGCCCTGACGGCTTCGTCTGTTCCATGAATACGTGCCGCGAGCAGCAGTATGAGCGTGGCGTCAGTAAGGTTCATGGCAAGACCCGATAAAATTCGCACCGCAGTGTACCGACACTTTCCTTTTTCGTACCAGCATGCGCATCCAATAAAACGGCACCAGGACAAATCGATATTCCGATTGCCGCACAAAGGGAAACGCGTCAAAAGGACCGGTAAGGGTTGGAAGGGAATGGGGAGTCAAGGGTAAGAGCCCTATCCGAAAAGGCTAAAAGGCCACTGACTCTGCCAGTTCCCAGGAGGACCATGATGCTCAGTCTGTTTCGGCACAAAAGGCAAAAGCCTCCTCCGCCACCCACCGGAAACGTCGCCGATGGGTATCTGCCCATCGAATCGTCCCAGAGCTTGTTAGCAGCCGAGCATCGCCGCCAGTTGCTTGATCGCATTTGGCAGTACACCGCCCTCTCCCATCCGCAATTCAGCCAGCTCTATTTAAATCCGATCCATCGCTACGCCGAGCTGGTCCAGCAGCTTCCAGCCAGCGAGACGCACCACCATGCTTATCTTGGCGGCATGCTCGACCATGGACTGGAACTGGTCGCTTGCAGTTTGAAATTGCGTCAGTCGTATCTGCTGCCGACCGGCGCCGCGCCCGAAGACCAAGCCGCCCAGACCGACGCTTGGTCCGCTGGCATCGCCTATGGCGCGTTGCTCCATGACATCGGCAAGATTGCCGTGGACCTGCTGGTCGAACGCCAAGATGGCCGTGTTTGGCATCCCTGGCAGGGGTCCCTGGATCAGCCGTATCGTTTCCGCTATCTCAAGGGGCGCGACTACCACTTGCACGGCGCCGCCGCAGGCTTGCTCTACAACCAGATTCTCGACCGGCCAATCCTCGATTGGCTCAGTGGATTTCCGCTATTGTGGGCCAATCTGCTGTATGTCCTGGCGGGTCAGTACGAACGTGCCGGCGTGCTCGGTGAGTTGGTGATGCAGGCCGACCGCGTTTCCACCGCGCAGAACATCGGTGGCAATCCAAGTAAGGCGCTACAAGCGCCGACTCATTCGCTGCAACATCACTTGATCAGTGGATTGCGTCATCTGGTTCAGCACGAGCTGAAACTCAACCAGCCAGGTGCCGCCGGATGGCTGACTCAAGACGCACTCTGGCTGGTCAGCAAGACGGTTACGGACAAGCTGCGAGCCTATCTGCTGTCGCAATCGATTGAGGGCATTCCCTCGTCCAATCTCGCGGTGTTTGACGAGCTGCAGTCACATGGATTGGTTGAGTCCACGCCGGAAGGCAAAGCCATCTGGACCGCGCTTGTGGCACAGGGAAATTGGCAGCAGAGTTTCACCTTTCTGCGCCTTCAACCGGCACTGATTTGGGGGAACGAAGACCGGCCCGAGGCTTTCAGTGGAACGGTGAGCATAGCGGCTCATGAACACTCAGCTGACTCCCCGATACCAACACCAGCGCCCGAGACAGTCAGTGCAGGATCAGCTCAAAGCCAACCGCAGCCAGGTCCCATGGTACTAGAGGATGTCGATTACCTCGGCACGCTGCTGGACATGTTCGAGTTGGAAGAGCCTGAGGCCAGTGACGCACTGTCAGAAAGTGCTGTCGAAACTTCAATGCTTCAATCGGGTAACCCAGGCCAGGCGTTCCTGAATTGGGTCAAGGAAGGCATTCTGAGCCACAAGCTGATCATCAATGACAGCAAGGCCAAAATCCACACAGTGGATGGAAGCGTATTTCTGGTCACGCCTGGTATCTTCCAACGTTATGTACAGGAGTTTCCTGGCATCGCCAAGAATAGCGGCCAAGAGATTGAAGAATGGCGTTGGGTGCAGAAGCAGTTTGAGAAACTGAAGGTCCACAGGAAGCGCGACAACGGCATGAACATCTGGACGTGCCAAATCGAAGGTCCTCGGAAGAGAGCGACACTCAAAGGCTATTTACTTGAAGAATCAAAACTGCTGTTCGAATCGATACCATCCGATAATCCCTTTCTTAAAATCGAAAAAACTTGAATTTCGGTAGCGGACCATTTGGTTGGGATCGAAACGCAGTTGCTTCCCACTCAGCTACCCATCCCTGGGGAAGCATCGTCACCAATGATGGATCGGACTGACCTCTCTCTTAGTCCCCACAAATAAAGGCCCAAACACCTCCCCGCCAAACCGCATACCAGTTGCGTACCAGTTCTGCCTTCCCCCCTCTTCCTCCCATTCCTTCTGCCGACGGCTGTAGCAAATTTTAAGCATCGGTTTTCGGCTCCAATCCCGGCACTGTTCATCGTGGCTGCAGGCGACTTCGTAAGCGTTACACCAGGTACATGGAAGGCTAGCCACCGTCCCCGTCAGTGCTTGACCCCGTTTTCAGGTTGACCCATGGGAAAAAGGTAATATTGGTAATGTTCATTTTAAATTCAAAAAAAATCCAATAGATACAATGACTTAAAGGTTACTCACAAAGGTAATAATAGGGTAAGAAAAAGGTTAGAAAATTACCTTTAGTCGTAGTAATTTCAGCTGTCTATAAAACCCAATAAAATCAGCCAGTTGGCGAAATATTACCTCCAGCCTTACCAAATATTACCTTCAAAGGTAATACGTCAAAGCCACGGTCTGTAAGGGCTGCAGTCAATTTTTAGCACCGGCTTACCAAAATTACCTTTTTCCCAGCCTTGAACTGATATTAGCCTCCTCGGGGGGCCCTGCTATGCTTCCTGCTTTCCGGATAGAGTCGAATGCATGGCCAGCGAATGTTCCCTTACCGTCGTCCTCGAAAAAATGTACGAAAATCAGCTGGGCCTCGAAGCTGCGTTGATGGAATTGGTGCTGTTAGTCGAGCAGCAGGGATACGAGACCGTTGGGGAAAATGCGCGTGTGGCGCTAGAGCGAATTGGGGAAAATGCAGGATTTATCAATCAGGGCCTGGCGCGACTAAGAAAACTGGAAAAGGACTAGCCTGTGACGCGCCGTTCAATGGCTGCGAAGGCCCCGAATGGCCTTGCCTATTCTGGCGATTCCAGGGTGGTCCTATGCACACCCCACGTTGATTTCAGGTAATAAAAAACGCTCTACCTGAATGGATCGTAGCGGCTAAAACCGTAACGGATCTATATGATTTTTGGCATAGCATCGCTGTTGCGGACAGGGCATTATGTCCACATCACTAATTTTCGCGAGGCAGGCATGAGCGATCGTTTGATATCGTCAGTTCATATTCAAGGCCTATTTGGCCTTTACGACTACAAGCTACCCAAGGAAGGAGAGCTAGATGACGCAGCAATTCTTTATGGGGACAATGGTGTTGGAAAGAGTACGGTATTGAGACTGGCGTTTCACTTGCTTTCAGCGGGAAACAACAAGGGTCACCGAACCGCACTATATAGAGCTGAATTTTCTCAACTCGAAGTTGTTTTGACCTCAGGCATTAAACTCAGCGCGCTCCGCAATGGTGATGTACTAATTTTAAGTATAATTAAGAATCATGAAATTATCGCGCTTTGGGAGCACGACCCCAACGAATCGGAAAGCTCGGTTCGATATGAAGTTGTAGGCAAAGAAGTAAGACGAGTAACCACCAACAAAAAACAAGTTGACTTAAAGTGGTATGGAGAAAAAGTATACTTAAAAGCTCTAGCCAACTGCACGCCAAATCTTTTCCTTCTAAATGCTGAAAGATACTTGCATAGCGACTCCATACCAGACGCTACTGACGAAGTAGAATTCAGGAAAATAATGCATTTCGAAGAACGTCCAAAAATAAATGATTTAGTTGCCAGGACACGAGAGATCGGTTTAGCTCAGGCAATGAATAGCACGTTCAGGTGGATTGCGGACAAAGCATTGCAGGGGGCCAATCAAGGAAGTACCAACGTACATGCGGTGTATGGTCAAGTCCTTCAGCATTTGATGGCACCTACGAATAATCGTGAAGAAATGGGTAAGGTCGATGTAGATAGTTTGTCTCGTCAACTATCATTAATTGAGATCAAAACCAGTCTGTTAGCAAATTATGATTTAGCGATTCCGCTGCCAATGGCAGGGTTCAAAAAAGCTTTAACAAACAATGCTGCGTCACGACCAGAACTTGCTGCCTCGCTACTCAAGCCGTATATCGAAAGTATTGAAGGAAGACTAGAGGCAGTTGAACCCATCTATCAGCTGGTTCATAGGTTTGTAGAAACCATCAATCAATTTCTTAGCGACAAAAAAATAGAATTCAAAGTTGGAACTGGATTCAAGCTAAAAAATCGCAAAGGAGTCGAGCTAGACCCGACTCAACTTTCCTCTGGGGAACAGCAGCTACTACTTCTATTTTGCTATGTGTTAACTGCAAGGGACACGTCAACTGTTTTCATGATCGACGAGCCAGAAATCTCTCTAAACATCAAATGGCAGCGCCAATTAGTTCAATCCCTACTGGATATAACGGAAGGAGCAAAGATTCAATTTATATTTGCATCACACTCTTTGGAGCTACTATCCCAACATAGAAATCGCGTCATCAAGCTAGATAATTATCATGAGTGACCTGCCTCGCCGCTCAATTGATGATCTTGTTCTGCGATATGAACTCGAGCCCGATCTTAATGATATCTATGTGGAAGGTCACTTCGACAAGGAAGTTCTTACTGCCTGTTTTCAACACGCGCAAGACCCCTCCAGAATTGTGTATACGATTGATAGCGTCGACGTGCCTGAAGCTATACTTCGAAAATACAAACTCACAGAGGGCAATAAGCAAAGAGTACTTGCTCTCGCACAAGAACTCAGCAGCATAGATATTCTTAGATGTCGTTTTTTAGTTGATAGAGATATTGACCACTGGTTCGAGGAGCTCGTTCAATCCAAAGGATTAGTATGGACAAAGTACTGCTCACTCGAATTATACTTTTTTACTGATGAATTGTTGCAAAAATTAATAGTAACCGTTTCGAGGTGTAAAGTTGGCAAGTGGGGCGATTTTGTACAGAGCTTTTCTAACGCATTAATTATGCTATATTCTTTTCGGCTTGCCGATAGAGAGCTTGATTTAAATTTACAATGGATTGACTTTGATAAAAGCTTGAGCTTTAGAGAGGGGTTGCTTTCATTTGATTTTGACTCATACGCATCTAAGGTATTAAACAAAAACGCTAAAATGCCTTTTATTGGGAATTTTAAAGCGAAGGCCCTTGAGTGGTATAAGCGCTGCCTAGATACGGACTGCAAGATGGCAATTAGAGGTCATGACTTCGTAAAAGTCCTCGCGTGGATTATAAAAAACGGGCGAGGAAACAGCGCTTTGGGATCCGAAGACGCAATAGAAAGAGCCCTCCTACTTATTGCAACTAGCGACTTGGAACTATACTCTGACATTTCATCCTAACCGTTTTCTTTAATACCGGTATTGAACGTGGCCTTACGTAGGTCACGTCTCCGTGTGAATTGCTAGATCTAATAGCAACCTACAACCTTAATCAAAATACTAACACCCGCTGACTCTATATGTCTCTATGACGTTTCTGGTCGACTGTTGCTTTGACGACAGCCCTTTTCACACAGATTATTGAATGTCACTGATGTCAGGGATTGATAGCTTGCAGCATATGATTCGGTTCTATTTCGTTGATCATTTGTAAAACGTGCTAAACGCTATGAAAGCCGCCTGAGCCGTGCCTTTAAGTAAATTCAATACCCCTCCTAAAAGGAGCCACAAGCTCTTCTGATGCGAGCTAGTGAGAGTGGAAAACTCGGTAGAACGAGCTTTTCAGGCGACGCACGCACGCAAACAGGGGCTGATAGAGATTGGCTACCGCCTTAACCGGCGCAGGGCGCTGCACAACGTCGCTTCACTTCTTTGCAAAACCTTTCACTCCGTGAAACTCGCATGCACGTGAGATCTTCCGCTGCAGGCTTGGGCAAGGCCTAGGTTTGTAATGCCGACACCTTTGCACAAAAAAAGGATTCGAAGCCCGTCGGCGGGAGGGGGATAAGTGCTTTCCTCATCATTTTTTTTCGAGGATTTGTCTTGTAGGTCTGGACATGGCATCTTGCCTCTACGCTAGAAAAGGAGCACGACATGAGGGATTTGGGAACGGCTGGGGAGAAATTCTTCGGTACGCTATGCGCGACGGCGGCGGGCATGGCGGCAAACAAATCTGAAACCGATATCAATGGCTGGGATTTGTTTGTAGAAATCGATAATGTTCCAAGTAAGTTCGATCGAATGTCTATGCATGAAGGTCTGATCGAAACAAAAATCCAGGTAAAATCCACTGACGGCAATAAAAAATTCGTCGACGTGGAGTTGTCAAACCTTAAGAAAATGGCTACTAGCTCCCTGCCCTGCTTTTATGTATTGCTCGAATTCGATAGCGGAGATATTCCTGTCAGAGGGTACTTGCGTCACTTCGACGATGACCTAATAGAAAAAACCCTTAGGCGAGTTTCAGATGAGTACGTTAAAGATCCTAACGTAAAGCTCAATAAGAAGAAGATGCGCCTTAGTTTTCACGAACCCATTGTTCCTCTCGCAGCCTCAGTTTTAAAGCAGTTGACAATGAACCATATTGGCGCTTCACATTTTGATTACCTTGACCGCAAGCGTGAACATTTAAAATCAGTAGGCTTTGAAGAGGGGGCGCATCGAATACAATTTTCGTTCACAGGCGATGACAAACTTCATAAACTGATTGATATTTCGCTGGGAAAGAGAGGTGCGGTCCAGGTAGTAAACGTCCATGGGGCATCCCTTCGATTTGGTGTTTTGTCCGACAGGCACAAACTAACCGACGATACAGCTTTACTCACTATGCCGGACGTAATTCCGAGTGATCACGGCTTTCTAACTTTTAGAGATAAATCGACCGGACGCACTCTAAAGTTCCCAGTGGATCTCTATACCAGCCCCTTCAATGCGTGGATCCCAAAACCTTACCAAAAAATAAGAATGGATGCTAAGTTATTCGAATTTAATATCCTTAACCAAGGAAAAACATTTAACCTTTCCATGAATGTTGATTTGCTAGAACGGTTCGAAGTTGAAGAGGCGCTTAGAATGTTCAAGCTTATGCATATGTTTTCGAATCCAAAAAATGTCGAAATTGTTTTTGATTTTCAAGATTTATCATCGACAGCCTATCTTAAATCTGGAGATGGCTTCCCTGATCAGTCTAAAAAAATAGAGATACTGGAGGGCATAGTTAAAATTAAGCGATATTTTGAGGTTGACACTCCTTTGAACTTTAGTGACCACGAGCTTGAAAGAATTAACACCAAGCCCAACTTTATAATAAAGTTGATTGATGGTAACCCCGAAATATTTACACTGAAATTTCCTACCATTGACGACATCGCCCTAGGAACCGAGATAGAATCTTTCTACATTTTTTCGTTTCAGCTTGAAAAATATGTATTTATAGAACTTATTCTTTTCTTGGGGAATGTAGAGCTAGAGGATGATGGGCAATACAGTATAACGCCGAGGGTTAGAAGGTCGTTCTATAAGACAATGTTTCTTATTGACAGCTTTAACAAGGAATCCTTGATGGGGGAGATTACAAGCCTAATAGAAGGCTATGAGTCTGAGCTTCCGGTGATAAACTTTTCTCCCGCTTTTTTTGAAAGCTTAAAGATTTGAAATTTTATTGATTGATTCCGGTTAGTGGAGTGTCAGGTTATGTCTTAATGCTTTTCAGCAGAGCACTTAAGCGAGTTGCAACCACCGCTTTTTCCATAAAAACCGAGGCGTCTGCCGTACTTGGCGTCGGTCCAGGCGAATGCGTGTGCGTTGCCAACTGTGTGTTTATTTCTTTAACCAGGTCGAGGAGATCGCATAGCACCTGCAACACATTCACCTCTTCTGAACCTAGCCACGTCTTGGGTGCTTTGAGACTTTGGCTGACCCCGGCCAAACTCTGGCGCAACCCCTCAATGTGCTCCTGCATATCTCCGCCCACCGTCGCGTTGAGCTTCCGTCCCACAACAAGGTTCAGATCCCGCCCGGTGGCTTGGTGCAGATCATCCACAGCCGCCAGGCTCGCGGATCCACCCGACAGCAGCTTGAGCGCGCCCAGTGCCTCGATCTTTTTCACCCCTCCCACGGACTCGCTCGAGTGGTCGTCCACCGTCCTGGTGTGAGTCTGGTACTGCTCGCGGTTATCCAGGGCTTCGACTTCCCGCTCGATCGCCTTGTCCTGGATCTTGCCGTCCGTCTGACGCAGCCAGTTGCCATCCGCGTCCACGCGCTGTTGTGCTGCCTCGCTGTGTTGCCAGACCTGGTCGCCTTTCGGCACCTTGGGCATGCTCAGGCCGTGCGGGAGGATCGTTTGTATGTAGGGCTTGTTCGGCAGGCCGTAGGCGAAGCACACCACCACCTGGGTGCCTTCCTCCGGAAACGCATAGATCCCCTTTTCCTCGCCACCGGTGGGCAACGGCGACGGAACGCCGGTGAGCTGAGGTAACAGCGGATCCGGCTCCCCGTCCGGGCCCAGGACTTCTATGTCCACGGCATAGCGCGGCCGGAAGTCGTCGTAAACAAGTCTGGCATACGTCGAGCGAGGTTCACTGGTCGAGACATCCTGCTATATCGTCGACACCATATTGAAGGTGCAAAGCTTCGACAAACTTCAGCATGATGGCGCCCTGAAGGGAAAAGAAAAATAAAACAAGGTTGGTGCCAAAGTCAGCGCGAGAAGGGCCAAAACGGCGCGAACTCACAGCTGCCTAGATCCAAGACATCCGCGGGAGTAAATGTGGGAGTAATTTTTTAGACATGAAAAAACCGAACTTGCTATGGTTCGGCCAAATCATTGAAAATATGGTCGGGACGGAGTAATTCGAACACTAGACCCCTAGCACCCCATACGAGGGTTAGCTGAATTCCATGTTTATCCGCCAGCCGTATCTGCCGAACGCATAAAAAACCCGGCACGAGGCCGGGTGATTACCCGCCCCTCAAAAACACAGCCCCCAAATGAGAGGGATGGAGAGCTGACAAGAGAGTGCGGGAGCGGGATATTGCCAAATGGCGTCTTCCTGCGCAATAGAATCCTCTAGCCGACCAGCTCCGAAACATCAGGCGACTTGCGTAGCCCACACATTCAGGAGTAGCTCTAGATGGGCCCAAGAAAGCAGCGACATTCGTTATCACCGCACGAGACAGCACCTCAGCTTGAGCCCAGCGCGCTACAAACGATTCGCACAGTCACGTCGAAATTCTCCAGAGTGAGCGCATCGATTGGTGAACGACCCTTAAGTCGCTCATGAGGCTCACAGGCCGTCCGATAAAGCTTCCACGCATCAACACCCGGAAACCGCGCTAACGCAGCAAGTACCAACTTATGCCGTAGTGGATCAAGTTGCCAATCCGGAATGCGCTGACCACGATTCCCCAGGCTGAGGGACAGCAGCCGGCGAGCCTTGATATCGCGGTTGATCTGATCACGGGATTTGCCTGCCAATTTGGCGAAGACCAGCAACGGCAAATTACTCGGAGCCTCATAAATGGCCAACATCTCGGCGCGTTCGCGCTGAATGTCAGACACGTGAGATTTATGCGGCTTTTCAGTCGGGACCGAAAGAGGCAGAACAGGCGACTGGTGCGACACGATAAGAGCTGGTTCGTTGTTAACCGAAGTCTCGGGCACCGAGACGGTAGTCATTGGAAAGGTGCTGTTGAACTGAATTGAATTTGCGCTCACGTTTTCAAGTGACGGCAGCGAAGCGGCCCCCTCCAATCGGATGGTAAGCGGAGAGCTAGCCGCTTTCAGCTGGCCCTGCCCCCATAGATCCAGACGGTTCGCCCAATCCTGCATCATGGTCCGGCGCTGCTCGACGTATTCCGCGTGGTTGTAAGCCGCACTCACCTTGTCCGTATCCGCATGAGAAAGCTGAGCATCCACCCACACCTTTGGGTATCCGATTTCGTTCAGCGCCGTCGAGATCGTCGCCCTCATCCCATGCCCGGTAAGTTGATCGGCGTACCCCATCCGACGCAACGCGCCATTCAGCGTGTTCTCGCTGATCCGTTTGCTCAGGTCGCTTCGATGCGCAAACAAGTAGCGCTGGGCGGGGACAACCTGGTCCAGCAAGTGACGTACGATCTCCAGCGCCTGAACCGACAGCGGGACAATGTAGGGCGGTACATTTTGAATCTGCTTACCTGGCTTGCGCATCGCTAGCTGGAGTTGTTTCACCACCTCCGCCGGTATGACCCACAAGCGCTTTTCCAGATCGAACTGGTCGGGTGTCGCCAACCGCAGCTCGCCCGTGCGGACACCGGTCAGCAGCAACAAACGAAGGCCAAGGCGGGTTTGGTTTGCGCCACCATAATTTCGAAGAGCAGCCATCAATGCCGGGAGCTCGTCCATACGAAGAAATGGATTGTGCGTAACAGGCGGTTTGGGGAGCGCGACCACATCAAGGTCCGAAGCCGGGTTGTGTTCCAGCCCCTCGATCTTCACCAGCGCATAGCGGAACAATTGGTTGAACCAGGTCCGGCATTTTTCGGCGGTCGTTAAGGCCTTGCGCTGTTCGATCCTGCTCAGTAAATCCAGCAGATCGTGACGATTGATATCGTAGATGGAGCGTCCGCCCAGCGTGGGCAGGACGTCTTTATTGAAGATCCTCAATATCTGCGAGAGCGTGCTCTGGCGCCCCTCCTTAAGGCTCAGCCTGCGGAACGCTACCCACTGATTGAACACGGCCTCGAAGGTGTGCTCCTTCGCAGCATGAACAGCAAGTCGCTGTTGTTTACGATGCTCATAGGGATTGATGCCCTGGGCAACCAAGGCGCGCGCCTCGTCACGCCGAGTACGTGCATCTTTGAGGGAGATTTGCGGGTAACAACCCAAGGACATGCGTTTCTGCTTGCCCGCCCAGTAGTAGCGGAAGAGCCAGACTTTGCCACCTCTTGCCGTCACGTTGAGTGTGAGACCATCACTGTCACCGAGAGTGTAGTCGTTACCGGTGATTCGGGCGTGCCGAACTGTCATTTCTGAGAGTGCCATCGCGAGCTCCTGAACAGAGTCAGGGCCAGATGCTCGTCTCGTTGCGCAAACTGCTCCAGCAACAAACCGATTCAGTGCTCGTCAGAATCCTGGACTCAATTCTGGACTTAAACGCACCGGATAGTGCTGGATTTCAGTGGTTACCGCTGGAACGAAAAAAGGGCCTAAAGGCCCTTATTTCAATCACTTACAGAATTCAGTGGAACTCTGTAGCGCAATATTTGGAGCGGGAAACGAGACTCGAACTCGCGACCCCGACCTTGGCAAGGTCGTGCTCTACCAACTGAGCTATTCCCGCGTCTTGGTGTGGCGCATTCTATAGATTCAGATTACGCCGTCAACCCTTTGATTCAAAAAAGTTTATTTCGGGTCTACGTCAGTACGCAGATGCGGCCAGGCGGCACGCAGGTACTGGACCATCGACCACAGCGTCAAGCCAGCGGAAATCAGCAGCAATGCATAGCCCAACAGGACCCAGAAACTGAAGTCCGACGGGTTGGCCAGCAGGATCACCAGCGCCAGCATTTGCGCGGCGGTTTTCCATTTACCCAGGTTCGACACGGCGACCTGGGCGCGCGCACCCAGCTCGGCCATCCATTCCCGGAGTGCCGAGACGACGATTTCGCGCCCGATGATCACCGCCGCCGGCAAGGTCAGCCAGAGGTTACCGTGTTCCTGCACCAGCAGTACCAGGGCCACCGCGACCATCAGCTTGTCGGCCACCGGGTCGAGGAACGCGCCGAACGGCGTGCTCTGCTCCAGGCGGCGGGCCAGGTAGCCGTCGAGCCAGTCGGTCGCGGCGGCGAAAGCGAAGACCGAGGCAGAGGCCACGTAGCTCCAGTGGTACGGCAAATAGAACAGCAATATGAAGATCGGGATGAGCAGGACGCGTAGAACGGTAATCAGGTTTGGGATATTCATCGGCACAACTGGCTACGAGGTTGACGGGCATTCTACTCGCTGTGCAGGTTTGCATAAATCGACTCAGCGAGCTTTTTACTGATACCGGGTGCTTTGGCTATCTCTTCGATGCTGGCACGAGACAGCTCCTGCAATCCACCAAAATGTTTTAGCAGGTCGCGACGTCGGGTCGGACCGACCCCGGCCACCCCTTCCAGCGTCGACGTGCGGCGGGTCTTGCCACGGCGGGCGCGGTGACCGGTGATGGCGAAACGGTGAGCTTCGTCACGAATCTGTTGGATCAGGTGCAGCGCCGGCGAATCGCCCTTCAGGGTGAACTCATGGGCGGCATCGTTCAGGTACAGGGTCTCGAAGCCGGCCTTGCGGGTTGCGCCCTTGGCCACGCCCAGCAGGATCAGATCGGGCACCATCAGCTCATTGAGCACGTCGCGGGCCATGGACAGCTGGCCTTTACCGCCGTCCACCAGCAGGATGTCCGGGAGTTTGCCCTCTCCGTCCTTCAACTTGCCGAAACGGCGCATCAATGCCTGGTGCATCGCCGCGTAGTCATCGCCCGGCGTGACGCCTTCGATGTTGTAACGGCGGTAATCGGACTTGATCGGGCCTTCCGGACCGAACACCACGCAGGACGCCACGGTGGCCTCGCCGCTGGAATGGCTGATGTCGTAGCACTCCAGCCGTTGCGGCGGCTCGTCCAGGTTGAGGACGTCGGCCAGGGCATCGAACCGCGCCGCCACGTGCTGGCGGTTAGCCAGGCGCGCGCCCAGGGCCTGCTCGGCATTGGTCACGGCCAGCTGCTGCCAGCGCGCCCGCGTACCACGCACGCGGTGGCTGATGGTCAGTTCGCGACCGCGAAGGGTATCGATGGCTTCGATCAAGGCTGGGAAGTCTTCATGGACCACGTTGACGATCAACTCGGCCGGCAGGTCGCGTTCCGGACTGCTGATGTAGTACTGACCCAGAAAGGCCGCCATGACCTCGGCGACGTCTTCCTCGATGCCGACTTGAGGGAAGAAGTTCTTGCTGCCCAACACCCGACCGCCGCGCACGCTGATCAAGTGCACACAGGCGCCACCTGGGTTGATGAACGCGGCGATCACATCGACATCGCCACTGCCGCCTTCCATGCTCTGCTGGTCCTGTACCCGGCGCAGCAGGCCGATCTGGTCGCGCAGTTCGGCGGCCCGTTCGAATTCAAGATTGACCGCCGCGTCTTCCATCGCCGCTGACAGCTCATCAGTCAGCGCATTGCTGCGCCCTTCCAGGAACATCACCGAGTGACGCACATCCTCGGCGTAGACCTCGGGTTCGACGAACCCGACGCAAGGGGCCTTGCAGCGCTTGATCTGGTATTGCAGACAGGGCCGGGTGCGGTTCTTGTAGTAGCTGTCCTCACACTGGCGAACGAAGAAGGTCTTCTGCAACAGGCTCAGGCTTTCGCGGATCGCCCCGGCGCTGGGGTAAGGACCGAAATACCGGCCCTTGGCCTTCTTCGCCCCACGATGAATGCTCAGGCGCGGGAACGCCCCGTCGGACAGGAACACGTACGGGTAGGACTTATCGTCACGCAGCAGGATGTTGTACGGCGGGCGCCATTCCTTGATCAGCGTCTGCTCGAGCAGCAACGCCTCGGTTTCATTGGCGGTGATGGTGGTTTCGATTTGCGCGATGCGCCCCACCAGGGCTGCCGTCTTCGGTGCGAGACCGGTCTTGCGGAAGTAACTCGCCAGGCGTTTCTTGAGATTCTTGGCCTTGCCGACATACAACAGGCGCGCATCACTGTCGAACATGCGGTACACGCCTGGGCGGCCACTGCATGTAGACAGGAAAGCGCTTGGATCAAACAGTTCAGTCATTATCAGGCGCTGGCATCGACCATGCCGTGGCGCACCGCCAGCAGCGTCAACTCGACGTCGCTACTGATCGATAGTTTCTCGAAGATACGGTAACGGTAGGTGTTGACGGTTTTAGGCGACAAACACAGCTTATCGGAGATGATCTGCACCTTCTGGCAACCGACAATCATCAAGGCGATCTGGATTTCCCGCTCCGACAACGCGTCGAAGGGCGAATCGTTGGTCGGCTGGAACGACTTGATCGCCAACTGCTGGGCGATTTGCGGGCTGATGTAGCGTTGCCCGGCAAATACCAGGCGGATGGCCTGGACCATCTCGTTCAAACCAGCGCCCTTGGTCAGGTAACCCGCTGCGCCCGCCTGCAACAACCGGGTCGGGAACGGATCTTCTTCGCAGACGGTTACCGCGACCACCTTGATGTCCGGATGGCTGCGCAACAGTTTGCGCGTGGCTTCAAGACCGCCGATGCCAGGCATCTTGACGTCCATCAACACCACGTCGGGTTTCAATTCACGGGCCTTGATCAGGGCTTCTTCCCCGGATTCGGCCTGGCCAACTACCTGCAGGCCATCGATGTCAGCCAGCATTCGTGTAATGCCCGTACGGACGAGATCATGGTCATCGACCACTAACACCCTAATCAAGCAGACACCTCACGATTTGGTCTTATTTGGGTTGCCCCACACCTTAG
Source organism: Pseudomonas sp. CFBP 5748 (assembly GCF_053850495.1). NCBI lineage: Bacteria > Pseudomonadati > Pseudomonadota > Gammaproteobacteria > Pseudomonadales > Pseudomonadaceae > Pseudomonas > Pseudomonas sp. CFBP 5748. The sequence continues at coordinate 826,747 of NZ_JBSPTN010000001.1, read as the reverse complement.
CAAAAAGCATCCGACAGACCTAGCGCAAAGGGACAGATAAAAGTTACAACACTTCTTGATCGCCGCAATCTCCGAGGTCTCAAGCACCGGCGTCTCGCTGCATTCTCAAGAAACACTCATCCTCGCCCACGACGCGCAGCCCCATGCGTTCGTAAAGCGCCCTGGCCGGATTATTCTTGAAAACCGTCAGGCGCAGCGCCGGCCGACGCTCCAGCGCCACCATGCCCCAAACCTGTCCGATCGCCCAAGTACCAGCACCCTGCCCGCGAAACGCCTTATCGATCTGTAGTTCGCGGATATACAACGCCCGGGCATCACGGCTGAGGCTGGCAAAACCCAGCCTCTGGTCGCCACGGCAAATTATCCAGTTCTGGCGAATAATCCAGGCCACATCGAACGCTTCGTCCTGCCACAGCAAATCATGCTTGAGATAGTAAGCCAGCATGTTGTCGCAAGTCAGTTGCCGGGCGAAGTCGATGTCCCCGGCCGTTGCCACACGCCAGTGGAAACTCATGCGGACCTCATCAAAGCGTTGCCACCGGCACGACGTGCCCGGCCCAACCCTCGGCGGCGCGGCGAGCGATCACCAACAGATCGCCCGTACCTGGCGCTGCCGCAATCTTCGAACCGTCCGGGCCCCAGATCGCGCTGCGACCAGCCGATTCCCAACCACCGGTGGCGCCACCGTGATTGGCCATCAAGACGGTCATGCCATGTTGCCTGGCATAACCTTGCAGCATCGTCGTATCCGTCATATAGCCACCTTCGGTAATCAACACCCCTGCTGCATACAGCGTAGCGCCCCGCTCGACGGCGGCGGCAGCGTGGCTGGCGTGGGAAAAATCGGCGCATACCGCCAATGCGACATGCTCCGGCCCCATCGCCAGCATCGAGCCGCCATGGCCTGGGGCGAAGGCCACTTCTTCGCCGGGGTGCAGATGCTGTTTGCTGTACACCCCGAGAGATCCGTCGGCGCCGAGGACCAGTGCACCGATCAACACCGGCGCGTCTGCCGACAGGCGAATCGGCATGCCGACCACTGCGCTCAAGCCAAGTTCGCGCGCCAGGTCACGCAGCGGTTGCAAGACGCCATCCTCCGGCAGGATGGCCAGCTCCGCAGCCAGGCCCCGTTCGTAACCGGTGAGCGACAGCTCAGGAAACACCAGCAATTGCACATGCTGTTCAGCCGCGGCCTGCATGAAACACTGATGGCGGACGAGATTGGCGCGAATATCCCCGGCGACGGAAATCGACTGGGCGGCAGCGAAGATTGGAGCGGTCATGGTTCGTCCCTGGAAGATGGCGCAAACTCGAAGTTTGTCATAAAGCCCGGCGGACTCAAGCCAACCGGAACAATTGCATGACGACGATAGAATTTTCTGATTGAACCGACGCACCAGCCTCGCGTAAGCTCAGGGCCATTCATCGGAGACAGACCATGTTCAACGCCCTCTCACCGCTTCAAACCGCCAGCGCCCCGCGCTCGGTTGCGGCTGCCCGGGCGAACAGCGTTCAAACTCCGGTCAACTTTTATTTTGGGTATTGGTTTAGCCACTGGTGCGCCTGATACCCAACCGGCGCCCACTTTAAACGGGTCGCCTTCCAGAGTTTTCCAAACCCCCGGTCGGCCTCCCGACCGGGGGTTTTGTTTTTCAGGCCCCAAACATTTGCAGCACCCGACAACTTGAGGATTGAGCCATGAACTACGCCACTTATTACCGTTACGACAGTTTTTCCGCCTGGCGATTTACCAGCCACCGCTCGGGACAGCCTGCCGCCTCCGATCGGTCACCTGCCGGTGGCAAGCCTCAATTGCGGGCCAATACGGCCAATTGTCGAACACCCCAATAGGACCGGCACGCGGGAACGAGCCCGCTGCCCGTCCAGGAAGCCAGATCATGAATTCGTCCGTCTCTGCTTTGCCGCTGTCCACGCTCAACCCTGCCAATGAAGCCCTGACCCTGCGTCTGCCCAGCTCGTTGCAGCTCAAGCATCAATTGCCCCTCAGCACTGCGCTGAGCCAACAGGTTAGCGCCCATCGCCAGGCCATCCGCGCGATCCTCGACGGTGAGGACTCCCGCCTGCTGGTCATCGTCGGCCCCTGCTCCATCCACGACCCGAAATCGGCCCTCGAATACGCCGCCAACCTGGCGCGTGTTGCCCATGAGGTGAGCGACAGCATGCTGCTGGTGATGCGCGCCTATGTGGAAAAACCGCGCACCACCGTGGGCTGGAAAGGCCTGGCCTACGATCCCGGCCTGGATGGCAGCGATGACATGGCCGCCGGCCTGACGCTGTCCCGGGAGCTGATGCGCGAGATGCTCCAGCTGGGCCTGCCCGTCGCCACCGAACTGTTGCAACCCATGGCCGCCAGCTACTTCGATGACCTGCTCAGTTGGGTCGCCATCGGCGCGCGCACCACCGAATCGCAGATCCACCGGGAGATGGCCAGCGGCCTGGGCATGCCGGTGGGCTTCAAGAACGGCACTGACGGCGGTGTCGGCATTGCCTGCGATGCCATGCGTTCGGCGGCCCATCCTCATCGGCATTTCGGCGTCGACAGCCAGGGGCATCCGGCAATCATCCAGACCCCGGGCAACCCCGACACCCACCTGGTGCTGCGCGGCGGCCATCGCGGACCGAACTATGACCGCCAGAGCGTCACGCAGATACACAGTGACCTGACCCGCCTGAAGATACCGGCCCGGATCATGGTGGACTGCAGCCACGCCAACAGCGGCAAAGACCCGCTGCGCCAGCCGCAGGTGTTCAATGACGTGCTGGAGCAGCGCCTGCAAGGCAACCGCGCCCTCGTCGGCATGATGTTGGAAAGTCATCTGTTCGAAGGCTGCCAGCCATTAAGCCCATCGATGCGCTACGGTGTATCGGTCACCGATGGTTGCCTGGGCTGGGATGCTACCGAGCAGTTGCTGCGCCAGGCCCATCGCAAACTGCAATTGCCCTGAGCCCCCACAAGAGCCCTCCCCTGGGAGGGCCTTCACTCAGCCTGGCACCTTGGAACGCACCTGGACCGTCACCCAGCTGGATTGCTGGCTGACGTCATCCAGGCGCTCAACCTGATAGAACAGCCGCACCGCGCGGCCGCGCTGGTCCTGCCAATACGCCGCTGGCACGACAAAAGTGACTCGCTGACCTGCCATGGCCTCGGTGATTTCCCGCTCCTCGACATGGGCGTAGTTGCCGTTGCACTGCAGCCAGACCACCTCCCCGGCCTCGAGCCCGGCACCCTCGATGACGACCGTCACCCCATTGTGCAGATCATCGATGTCCAACCTCCCCTCGTCCAATCCCAGAAGCCGGGGCGCCTTCAGCGCAGGGCGCACCAGAGGGCCAATGTGCAACGACAAGGGCTCGCCACGGCGCACTGAATGTCCGCGCCTGACGACATAAGCCAGACTCAGGCTATGGCCGATATGGGGCGCTATTTGCGCATGATCGATCCAGAACGACAGCTCACGGCCGACCGCGTGGGCCTCGATGTCCAGCACGTCACGCCACAGGGCCTTGGCATCCCTGCTGGCCGTCAGGATCAGCCGATCGCCGACAGCCATCCTGGAATAAGGCCGAATGGTCAAACAGGTCCCCTCTGGCACCCGCCCCGGATCAAGGCTTGCGCCCACCGCATCGTCGGCAACGGCGGCCAGCAGAAGCAGTGGCGCATCACCGATCTCCAGTTGCAGGGGCTCCGAAACCAGCGTGGCCGGTAATTGTTTGCCGGTCACCCGGTAGGAGATTTCCAGCGAGCCGCCATCAAGCTCGGCGATATGAGGTTCACGCACGACGAAAACGACGTCCCGCCCCACCTGCCGCTCTGTCACGAACCTGCGTACTTCATTCTGATAGGGCTGGGCGTCCGAGTTGAGCCCGTGCCAAAACAGCACCAGTTCGTCCCCACACGCCATCAGTGGATAAGGCTTGACGGTGATGACGACTTTTCTCCAGGCGGGGTTGATCACCCCTCCCTTGGCAGCTGGAAGAGACGGTGCCGGTAGCGTCGCGGTTGAGGTGAACCGGGCTCGTTGGGTGGATCGGTAAGTGATCATGTATAGGCTCCAGTCCTTGGATTAACGGCACCGCTTTTACCTGACGGTGCCCGACACCCCATTAAAGCCCGACCGCTGTAAATCCACAGTCAGACAAGGCCACAACAGCAGTGGTCGCTTGCACTTGAAGCTGTAGCTGCAAACGCCAGGCGCTATCAGAAGTATCCCGACACCTTGCGCGCCGTCCGGCTGCTTATCCGATTATTCCCGCTTTTTTTATTCCGCTTTCAGTAAGTCACTGAGGTTTCTTCCTACACCACCCATCTCCGGGCTGCATTAGAGTGAGGTGGCAAATTCAACGTGAACCTCTTCGAAAAAGGTACGAACATGCAACGGAATGCAAATACTCAATATCCCATCCTGTTGGTCCATGGGTTGTTCGGGTTTGACAGGGTCGCAAGCTTCGAACTGTTCCACGGCATCAAACAGGCATTACGCGCCGCCGGTACCCGGGTGTTCATCCCGCATTTGTCGGCCACCCATTCCAACGAAGCCCGCGGCGAACAGTTGTTGGTTCAGATGGATCGGGTCCTGAGCGGAACCGGCGCTGCCAAGGTCAACCTGATCGGCCACAGCCAAGGCGCACTCGCCGCTCGCTACGCCGCGGCACTGGCACCCGACAGGGCCGCCTCGGTGACTTCGGTCAGCGGCCCCAACCACGGTTCCGAACTGGCCGACTTCCTGCACAAGGCCCTGACCCCGGGACGCCTGCCGGAGCATGTGGCGAGCAAAGTGGCCACGCTGTTCGCCGACTTCATCTCGCTGCTAAGCGGCCAGGCACGGCTCCCCCAGACGGCCATTGCAGCGCTGGCCGCACTCACCACGGAAGGCGTCGGTGCGTTCAATGACAAATACCCCCAAGGCCTGCCAAAGAACTGGGGAAGCAGCGGTCCGGGCATCGTCAACGGTGTGCGCTACTACTCATGGAGCGGCACGTTGCCAGAGGCGCCGGGCGAAGGATTCAATGCGATGCCCCCCTCCCATGCCTTCTGCCGGGCGTTTTCCAAGTATTTCATTACCGAAGCCGGGCAGAACGACGGCCTGGTCGGGCGTTTCAGCTCGCACCTGGGCAAAGTCATTCGCTCCGACTATCCCATGGATCACATGCAGGCGATTCATCCAGGGACCGATAACGTACGCAAGGGTACCGACCCGGTAGCGCTTTATCTGCACCACGCCGAGCGCTTGCGCAAAGCCGGCCTTTGATCGCCAGGTTCAAGGTTTTGACGCAATTTTGACAACAACCCGTCAATGAATCCGGTAGGCTCATCACCTTTAAAAATATTGAAAGGAATTTCCCCATGGCCAAAGCCACTGCCCGCCACATCTTGGTTTCCAGCGAAGACAAGTGCAACGAACTCAAGGCCCAGATCGAAGCCGGCGCCGATTTCGCCGAAGTCGCCAAGGCCAACTCCTCGTGCCCGTCCAGCCGTCAAGGCGGCGACCTGGGTTCGTTCGGTCCAGGCCAGATGGTCAAGGAGTTTGACACCGTGGTGTTCAGCGCCCCGATCAATGTGGTCCAAGGTCCGGTCAAGACCCAGTTCGGCTACCACCTGCTGGAAGTGACCAGCCGCCAGGACTGATCCCGTTTTTTCGACATGACGGCCCGCCTTTCGGTGGGCCGTTGTGTTTGCGTCATGCGAAGGGCTGGCGATCCGTACGCCGCTCGCGTACAAATCGTGGTCATCGATCACCCGGCTTTAAGGCTGACAATGCGACTGGCGTTCCCTTCTCTGCTATTCACTGCCGTGGCCCTGCTGACAGGCGCCACCGGTGTGGATGCCGCACCGCAACATGCCCTCACCGTGTATGGCGAACCGGCTAAATATGCCGAGGGCTTCGGCCACTTCGCCTACACCAATCCACAGGCCCCCAAAGGTGGGACCATGCGCCGCTCGGCCATCGAGATCGGCCATTTCGACCATGTGCTGCCGTATATCGACAAAGGCATCGGCGTCAGCCAGATCGACGGGATGCTGTATTCGCCCCTCGCCCTGCGCTCGCTGGATGAGCCCTACACCGTCTATGGTCTGGTGGCAGAGAAGATGGAACGCGCCGACGATGGCCTGTCCCTGCGCTTCTACCTGAACCCCAAGGCCCGCTTCGCCGATGGCAAACCCATCACCGCCCAGGACGTGCGCTACAGCTTCGAGCTGCTGATGACCCAGGGCAGCCTGCGCTACCGCACTCAGTTCGCGGCCGTCAAAGGTGTCGAGGTGGAATCCGAGCGCACTGTTCGCTTCGACTTCAAGAACAACGAAAGCCGTACCCTGCCCCTGGACATTGCCACCCTGCCGGTCTTTCCCGAGCACTGGTGGAAAACCCGCGACTTTGCCAATGGAGGCGGCTACGAGGCGCCTTTGGGTAGCGGTCCCTATCGGGTGGGCAAGATCGACTCCGGACGCAGCATCACCTTTGAACGCAATGCCAACTGGTGGGGCAAGGACCTGCCGGTCAGCCGCGGCCTCTACAATTTCGACCATTTCAGCATCGAGTACTTCGGCGACACCGATGTGGCCCGACAGGTCCTGCGCGGCGGCGCCTACGACTACAATCGCGAATTTTCCGCCACTGCGTATTCCATCGGCTATGACAGCCCCGCCCTGCGCGACGGTCGCCTGCAAAAGGCCCACCTGGCCACCGAGGCGCCCCAGACCGCCCAGGGCTTCGTGTTCAACCTGCAGAAGCCGCAGTTCCAGGATCGCCGTGTACGCCAGGCCCTGGCCATGCTCTGGGATTTCGAATGGAGCAATCGCCAGATGATGCGCAACCTCTATGTGCGTCAGCAGAGTTACTTTTCCAACACCGACCTCGCCGCCCGACAACTGCCCGATGCCGGCGAACGGGCGATCCTCGAGCCGTTGCGCGGGCAGATACCCGACGAAGTCTTCACCCAGGTGTTCGAAGCGCCGAAAACCGACGGCAGCGGCGTGATCCGCGACAAACAACTGCAAGCCCTGGCACTGCTGGAACAGGCCGGCTGGAAACCCGACGGCGACCGCCTGGTCAACGCCGAGGGCGAACCGCTGAGCTTCACCTTCCTGAACAGCCAGAATGGCATCGAGCGCCTGCTGCTGCCCTATAAACGAACCCTGGCGCAGATCGGCATCGACATGAGCATCCGGCGCATCGACGCCTCCCAGTACGTCAATCGCCTGATGAGCCGTGACTACGACATGATCATCACCGGTTACCCGGTCAGCACTTCACCGGGCATGGAACTCTACAATTACTTCGGTTCGGCGGCCGCCAACGACCCGGGCGCCAACAATTACATGGCCCTGAAGGACCCGGCGGTGGATGCCCTGATCGACGGGCTGGTCAAGGCCACCACCAAAAGCGACATGCTCCGCCACGCCCACGCCCTGGACCGGGTGCTGCAATGGAACTACTACTGGATCCCCAACTATTACCCGCCGGGCAGCTCGACCGTATGGTGGAACCGCTTCGGCATTCCGAAGGTACAGGCCAGCAACGATGAAGCCATCGAAAGCTGGTGGGAGATGAGCACCACACCGCTGACCAACGAGCAGATGACCGCCGAACGCCTCAAACGTGGCTCACCCGGAGGGCAGCATTGATGTGGGCTTATATCGCGCGACGCCTGCTGCTGATCATCCCGACACTGCTGATCATCCTGCTGGTGAACTTCGTCATCGTGCAGGCCGCACCAGGCGGGCCGGTGGAACAGGCCATCGCCCACCTGCAAGGCATTGGCGGCGGCGCCACCGTTGGCAGTTCGGGCAACGCCATGACCGGCAGCTCCCGGGCCAGCCGCGGCCTCGATCCACAGCTGATCAAGGACATCGAAAAACAGTACGGCTTCGACAAACCGGCCCACGAGCGTTTGTGGCTGATGCTCAGCAGCTACGCCCGGCTGGACTTCGGCAAGAGCTTCTTCCGTGGCGCCACGGTCACCGACCTGATCCTGGAAAAAATGCCGGTGACCATTTCCCTCGGGCTCTGGGCCACGCTGATCACCTACCTGGTGTCGATTCCCCTGGGTATTCGCAAGGCCGTGCGTCACGGTTCCGCGTTCGATGTGTGGAGCAGCACGGCGATCATCATTGGCTATGCGATGCCGGCGTTCCTCTTTGCGATGTTCCTGATCGTGGTGTTCGCCGGCGGCACGTCGCTGAACTGGTTTCCGGTGCGCGGGCTGGTGTCGGATAACTTCGAGTCGCTGTCGACCCTGGGCAAGATCGCCGACTACTTCTGGCACCTGGTGCTGCCGGTGACCTCACTGGTGATCGGCGGCTTCGCCACCCTGACGATCCTGACCAAGAACTCGTTCCTCAATGAAATCACCCGACAATATGTGGTCACGGCGCGGGCCAAAGGCATGAGCGAACGCCGGGTGCTGTATGGCCACGTGTTCCGCAATGCGATGCTGCTGGTGGTCTCAGGCATTCCCCAGGCGTTCATCAGCGTGTTTTTTGCCGGGTCCTTGCTGATCGAGGTGATCTTCTCCCTCGATGGCCTGGGCCGCATGAGCTACGAGGCTGCTGTATCGCGGGACTACCCGGTGGTGTTCGGCTCGCTGTTCATCTTCACGCTGTTCGGCCTGCTCATCAAACTCATCGGCGACCTCTGCTACACCCTGGTGGACCCACGCATCGACTTCGCTGCGAGGAACGCCTGATGTTCAAGTTTTCACCCTTGGGCCGCCGACGCTTCGAACGTTTCAAGAAAAACCGCCGGGGCTGGTGGTCGCTGTGGCTATTCATCGGCCTGTTCATCCTGACGCTGGGCGGTGAGTTGATCGCCAATGACAAACCGCTGGTGGTGAGCTACCAGGGCTCGCTGTATTTCCCGGTGTTCAAACGCCATACCGAGCAGGAATTTGGCGGACAGTTGCCGTTCCAGGCCGACTACCGCAGCAGCTACGTGCAGAACCTGATCCACAAGGACGGCGGCTGGCTGTTGTTTCCGCCCATCCCGTTCAGCGACGACACGCCCAATTACGACCTTAGCCAACCGGCCCCGAGCCCGCCCTCATCAGTGAACTGGCTGGGCACTGATGACCAGGCCCGGGACGTGCTGGCCCGGGTGATTTTCGGCGCGCGGGTGTCGATCCTGTTCGCCTTGGCCCTGACCGCCATCAGCGCGCTGATCGGCATCGCCGCCGGGGCATTGCAGGGTTATTACGGCGGCTGGGTGGACCTGTTGGGACAACGCTTGCTGGAAGTCTGGTCGGGGTTGCCGGTGCTCTACCTGCTGATCATCCTGTCCGGTTTCGTCGAGCCGAATTTCTGGTGGCTGCTGGGGATCATGGCGCTGTTTTCCTGGCTGGCCCTGGTGGACGTGGTCCGCGCCGAATTCCTGCGCGGGCGCAACCTCGAATACGTGAAAGCCGCCAGGGCCCTGGGCCTGACTGACCGCAAGGTGATCGTGCGGCATATCCTGCCCAACGCGATGAACGCCACCCTGAGCTACCTGCCCTTCATCCTCACCGGGGCGATTTCCACCCTCACGGCCCTGGACTTCCTCGGCTTCGGCATGCCGGCCGGCAGCGCCTCCCTGGGCGAACTGATCGCCCAGGGCAAGCAGAACCTGCAAGCGCCATGGCTGGGGCTGACGGCGTTCTTCACCCTGGCGCTGATTCTTTCCCTGCTGGTATTTATCGGCGAGGCGTTGCGAGACGCGTTCGACCCACGATCATGAAGCGGAATCTTGAGATGAGCGACAACCTGATCGAAATCCGCGACCTGAGCGTGGCCTTCAACGACAACACGGTAGTGCGCAACCTGTGCCTGGACATCCGTCCCGGCGAATGCCTGGCCCTGGTCGGCGAGTCCGGCTCCGGCAAATCGGTGACCGCCCACTCGATCCTGCAATTGCTGCCCGAAACAGAAGCCCGCACCATCGGCAGCATTCGCTATCGCGGCCAAGAGCTGGTGGGCGCCGATACCACGGCCCTGCGGGAGATACGCGGCAACCGGATCGCGATGATCTTCCAGGAACCGATGACGTCGCTGAACCCGCTGCACAGCGTCGAAAAGCAGATTGGCGAAACGCTGATGCTGCACAAGGGCCTGGGGGGCAAAGCCGCGCGCCAGCGCATTCTGGAACTGCTGGCCCTGGTTGGCATTCAGAACCCTGTCGAGCGACTCAAGGCCTATCCCCATCAACTGTCCGGCGGTCAACGGCAGCGGGTCATCATCGCCATGGCCCTGGCCTGCGAGCCGGAACTGTTGATTGCCGATGAACCGACCACCGCATTGGACGTGACCGTGCAGCGCAAGATTCTGCTGCTGCTCAAGTCGCTGCAGCAACGGCTTGGCATGTCCATGTTATTGATCAGCCACGACCTGAACCTGGTGCGCAGCATCGCGCAGCGGGTGTGCGTGATGAAAGATGGGGAAATCGTCGAGCAGGCGCCTTGCGAAACCCTCTTCAGCGCACCGGAACACCCCTACAGCTGCGAGCTGCTGCACGCCGAACCGGAAGGCGAAGCCCTGCCCCGGGACGACCGGGAAGAGGTGTTGCAGGTGCAGGACCTGCGCGTCAGTTTCCCCCTCGGTGGCGGCCTGTTCCGGCGCAAGGAATACTTGCGCGCCGTGGACGGCATCAGCCTGTCCATCCAGCGCGGCAAAACCTTGGGCATCGTCGGCGAATCCGGCTCCGGCAAGTCCACGCTAGGCCAGGCGATCCTGCGCCTGATCGAGTCCGAAGGCAGCATTCGCTTCCAGGGCCAGGCCCTCGATCAACTGTCGCAAAAAGCCTTGCGGCCGTGGCGCAAGCAGATGCAGGTGGTGTTCCAGGACCCGTTCGGCAGCCTCAGCCCACGGATGTCGGTGCAGCAGATCATCAGCGAAGGCCTTGAGGTCCACCAGCCCTCCAGCCCGCAAGAGTGTGAAGCCCGGGTGATCCAGGCCCTCAAGGAAGTCGGCCTCGACCCGCTGACCCGCCATCGCTACCCCCACGAATTCTCTGGAGGCCAACGCCAACGCATCGCCATTGCCCGGGCCCTGGTACTCAAGCCTGCCTTGATCCTGTTGGACGAGCCGACCTCGGCCCTGGACCGTACCGTGCAAAAGCAAGTAGTCGCCCTGCTCCGCCAGCTCCAGGAGAAGTACGACTTGACCTACCTGTTCATCAGCCATGACCTGGCAGTGATCCGCGCCCTGGCCCACGACATGATCGTGATCAAGGACGGTAAAGTGATCGAGCAAGGCGCCAGCCATGATGTGTTCGATTCACCTCAACATCCTTATACCAAGGAGCTGTTGGCGGCGGCGCATACGGGGTGGGCATAATGCAATGACACCGAGTCGCCGCCATCGCGAGCAAGCTCGCTCCCACATTTGATCTTCAGCGCGACACAGACCAATGTGAGAGCGAGCTTGCTCGCGATGGCGGCCTGACAGGCAATACACAATTCGGATTCGACCATGAACTCCACCGAAAGCCTCAAGGATTACAAGCGCGTACGCACGCTGGCGATCCGTTCGTTGTTCGAGATCATCGAGCAGTCCAGCGAAGGCACGGTGATTGTCGACCGTGACGCGAACATCGTCTGGATGAACGAACGCTACGCCCGGCGCTTCGGCCTGAACTCGGCACAGGAAGCCATCGGCCGGGCCTGCGAGAGTGTGATCCCCGGCAGCCTGCTGCGTGAAGTGGTGCGTACCGGGCGGCCGATTCTGCTGGACATGCAGGACACGCCCAAGGAGCCGCTGGTGGTGATGCGCCTGCCGATCCACGACAGCGCGGGCGCGGTGATCGGCGCCATCGGCTTTGCCTTGTTCGATGAGTTGCGCAGCCTGTCGCCAATGCTCAAGCGCTACCTGAGCATGCAGGAAGAACTGGCGTCCACCCGTTCGCTGCTGCGGGCGCGGCAGACCAAGTACAACTTCGCCCATTTCATCGGCACCAGCAGCGCCGGCCTGGAGGTCAAGCGCCGTGCCCGGCGCAGCGCCAGCGCCGATTCACCGGTGCTGCTGCTCGGCGAGACCGGCACCGGCAAGGAGTTGCTGGCCCAGGCGATCCACAGTGCGTCACCACGAGCACACAAGGCCTTCGTCAGCATCAACAGCGCGGCGATCCCTGAATCCTTGCTGGAAGCCGAGTTCTTCGGCACCGCCCCAGGGGCCTTCACCGGCGCCGACCGCAAGGGCCGCGCCGGCAAATTGCAGATCGCCCAAGGCGGTACGTTGTTCCTGGACGAGATTGGCGACATGCCGTTGCCGCTGCAAAGCAAACTGCTGCGGGTGCTCCAGGAAAAGGAATACGAACCGGTGGGCTCCAACGAGGTGCTGCAAAGCGATGTGCGGGTGATCGCCGCCACCTCCATGGACTTGGAGGCTGCGATCAAGCGCGGCGAGTTCCGCGCCGACCTGTATTACCGCCTCAATGTGTTGCCGATCCAGGTTCCGCCGCTGCGCGAACGCCTGGATGACTTGCCGGCCCTGAGCGAGGCGATCCTCGAAGAACTGCGCAGCCAGCACGAATTGAACCGCGATGCACTGGACCTGTTGGGTCAACATGCCTGGCCGGGCAACATCCGGGAATTGCGCAATGTATTGGAACGGGCCGCGCTGCTCAGCGACAAGCTGCTGCTCACCGCTGCCGACATCCGCGCCGCCATCGGCACTTTCACACCGGTTACCCGCTCGGCCAGCCCAAGCCTGGAGCCGCTGGCGCACGAAACCTTCAGCCAGGCCCGGGCGCGATTCGACCGGCACCTGATCGAAACCACCCTCGCGCAATGCGGGGGCAAGGTGGTTGAAGCGGCTGAGCGGCTGGGGCTCGGCAGGTCGACTTTGTATAAGAAGATGGTGGCGCTGGGGATTGCAGAGTCTCAATAATGAGACTCATATCTCCATAAATAGACAATTCTTTTGGGGCGCTTTGCGCTCATCGCGAGCAAGCTCGCTCCTACATGGGACGGTGTTCTCCTGACGTACGCGGACAACTGTGGGAGCGAGCTTGCGCGCGATGAGGCCAGCCCACTCCATAAAAATCTCCAAACAGAGACAAAACTCTCGACCCTCTTACACCAAAATCAATAATCCCCTTATATTTCAATCAATTACACACCTGGCACAAAACTCGCTAAAGCCCTCCCACCGCTTCACCACAACAATAACAATCCAGGAGACACACCATGAGTGTGATCATTGCCTTGGCGGCCCTCGCGCTGCTGATGGTCGCCGCCTACCGTGGCTACAGCGTTATCCTCTTTGCCCCCATCGCCGCCCTCGGCGCCGTCCTGCTCACCGACCCTTCCGCCGTCGCCCCTGCGTTCACCGGGGTGTTCATGGAGAAAATGGTCGGTTTCATCAAACTGTATTTCCCGGTGTTCCTGCTGGGGGCGGTGTTCGGCAAGCTGATCGAGCTGTCGGGCTTCTCCCGCTCCATCGTCGCGGCGGCGATTCGCTTGCTGGGCACACGCCAGGCCATGCTGGTGATCGTACTGGTCTGCGCCTTGCTGACCTATGGTGGCGTGTCGTTGTTCGTCGTGGTGTTCGCGGTGTACCCGTTCGCCGCCGAGATGTTCCGCCAGAGCAACATTCCCAAGCGCCTGATCCCGGCCACCATTGCCCTCGGCGCGTTCTCGTTCACCATGGACGCCCTGCCCGGCACGCCGCAGATCCAGAACATCATCCCCAGCACCTTCTTCAACACCACCGCCTGGGCCGCGCCATGGCTGGGTGTGATCGGCACAATCTTCGTGTTCAGTTTCGGCATGCTGTTCCTGCAACGCCAGCGCAACAAGGCCCAGCGCGTGGGCGAAGGCTACGGCACCGAACTGCGCAACGAGCCGGAGACCGCCGAAGACATCACGCTGCCCAATCCATGGCTCGCCGTTTCGCCGCTGCTGGCGGTGGGGATCATGAACCTGCTGTTCACCCAGTGGATTCCCCAGTGGTATGGCAAGACCCACAGCCTGGCACTGCCGGGCATGGCAACGCCGGTGACCAGCGACATCGCCAAGCTCACCGCGATCTGGGCCGTGCAGGCCGCGTTGCTGGTGGGCATCATCATGGTCCTGCTGTTCGGCTTCCGTGCCATCCGCAGCAAGCTGGCCGAAGGCAGCAAGAGCGCAGTGGGCGGTGCCTTGCTGGCAGCAATGAATACCGCTTCGGAATACGGTTTTGGTGCGGTGATCGCATCCTTGCCAGGCTTCCTGGTACTGGCCGACTGGCTCAAGAACATTCCCAACCCGCTGGTCAACGAAGCTGTGACCGTGACCCTGCTGGCGGGCATCACCGGCTCTGCGTCGGGCGGCATGAGCATCGCCCTGGCGGCGATGTCCGAAACCTTCATCAGCGCCGCCCACGCCGCCAATATTCCACTGGAGGTGCTGCACCGGGTGGCCGCCATGGCCAGCGGCGGCATGGACACGCTGCCCCACAACGGTGCGGTGATCACCTTGCTGGCGGTGACCGGGCTGACCCACCGGGAAGCCTACAAAGATATTTTCTGTATTACGCTGATCAAGACCCTCGCGGTTTTCGTGGTGATCGGTGTGTTCTACGCCACTGGCATTGTGTGAGGCTCCTATGACAACCCCTCTTTCGGGCAAGACTGCCCTGGTCACCGGCTCTACCAGCGGCATCGGACTGGGCATCGCCCTGAGCCTGGCCAAGGCCGGCGCCAATTTGATCCTCAATGGTTTTGGCGATGCCTCGGCGGTGATCGCCGAGGTGCAACAGTTCGGCGGCAAGGTCGGCCATCATCCGGCCGATGTCAGCGACCCGGCGCAGATCGCCGACATGCTCGCCTACGCTGAGCGCGAGTTCGGCGGCGTGGACATTCTGGTCAACAATGCCGGGATCCAGCACGTGGCGGCCGTGGAAGATTTTCCAGTGGAGCGCTGGGACTCGATCATTGCCATCAACCTGTCCTCGGTGTTCCACGCCACCCGCCTGAGCCTGCCGGGCATGCGCGCCAAGGCTTGGGGGCGGATTATCAACGTCGCCTCGGTGCACGGCCAGGTCGGCTCGGTGGGCAAGGCGGCGTACGTCGCGGCCAAGCATGGGGTGATCGGCCTGACCAAAGTAGTCGGCCTGGAAACCGCCACCAGCAACGTGACCTGCAATGCCATCTGCCCCGGCTGGGTGCTGACGCCGCTGGTGCAAAAACAGATCGACGACCGCGTCCAGGCAGGCGTCGATCCACAACAGGCACAGCATGATCTGCTGGCCGAGAAGCAACCGTCCCTGGCATTCGTCACCCCGCCGCAACTGGGGGAACTGGTGCTGTTCCTGTGCAGTGAAGCCGGCAGCCAGGTGCGCGGCGCGGCGTGGAATATTGATGGTGGGTGGTTGGCCCAATAAGCTCCTGCGAACCACTGTGGGAACAAGGCTTGCCCGCAAGGAAGGCGATGCGGTCTTTCAGAATCGAGGCGCCTGTTTTGCGAGCAAGCTTTGCTCCCACACAAGATTGAGCCGCTCTATAGTTTGTATGTGTGCATAAAAAAATAAGAGGCACCCCATGTCCGACATCCTCTGGCAACCCAACCCCGAACGCATCGCCCAGTCGCGCATGAACGCCTTTCGCCAGTTCGTCAACGCGCGGCATCATCTGCAACTGAACGACTACCCTGCCCTGCACGCCTGGAGCATCGACCAGCGCGAAGATTTCTGGCAGGCCATCGTCGATTTCTTCGAGATTCGCTTTCACCAAGCCCCCGACGCGGTATTGGTGGAGGGTTCGCAAATGCCCAGTGCCCGGTGGTTCCCTG
Source organism: Pseudomonas sp. CFBP 5748 (assembly GCF_053850495.1). Lineage (NCBI taxonomy): Bacteria > Pseudomonadati > Pseudomonadota > Gammaproteobacteria > Pseudomonadales > Pseudomonadaceae > Pseudomonas > Pseudomonas sp. CFBP 5748. Next base: position 810,991 of record NZ_JBSPTN010000001.1, on the reverse strand, counting down.
GCGCCACGCTGAACTTCGCCGAACACCTGCTGCGCCGCCGCGATGACGCCGTCGCCGTGGTGGCGCTCGACGAAAACGGCGGTGAGGAGCAACTGACCTGGAGCGAACTCGCCGCCCATGTCGCTGGCCTGCAAAGAAGCCTGCAAGCCGCCGGCGTCACCCCCGGCGACCGGGTAGCCGCCTGCATGCCCAATACCTGGCAGACATTGGTGGGCATGCTCGCCACCACCAGCCTCGGCGCGATCTGGTCCTGTTCGTCGCCGGATTTCGGCACCCAGGGCGTCATCGATCGCTTCGGCCAGATCGAACCGAAAGTGCTGATCACCTGCGCCGGTTATCGTTACGCCGGCAAGGTCATCGACCAGCGGCCCAAGGTCAACGAAATCCTCGAGCGACTGCCGTCGTTGCAGCAGTTGATCGTGCTGCCCTATGCCCAGCCAGATGCACGCATCGACGACTTCAAGACCCAGGCCAACGTCGCGTTGTGGGGGGCGTTTTACCAAAGCGCTGGCCAGCCGCAATTCACCAGCGTGCCCTTCGATCATCCGCTGTACATTCTCTATTCCAGCGGCACCACCGGCGTGCCGAAGTGCATCGTCCACGGCACCGGTGGCGTGTTGCTGCAACACGTCAAGGAACATGGCCTGCACGTCGATCTAGGCCCCGATGATCGGCTGTTCTACTACACCACCTGTGGCTGGATGATGTGGAACTGGCTGGTGTCGGCCCTCGCCGTCGGCAGTGCGGTGGTGCTCTATGACGGCTCACCCTTCCATCCCGGCCCCGAGCGCCTGCTGGACCTGATCGACCAGCAGCGCATCAGCGTATTCGGCACCAGCCCCAAGTTCCTGGCCTCACTGGAGAGCCAAGGCTTCAAGCCTGGGCAAACCCACGACCTGGGCAGCCTGAAAACCATCCTGTCCACCGGTTCGGCGCTGGCGCCTCACAGCTACGATTTCGTGTACCGCGACTTCAAGCCCGACGTCTGCCTGGCCTCGATGTCCGGCGGCACCGACATTGTGTCGTGCTTCGTCAACGGCAACCCGCTGTCACCGGTGCGTCGAGGCGAGATGCAAGGCAAGAGCCTGGGCATGGCGGTGCAGGTCTGGAACGAGGCCGGCCAAGCGGTCATCGGCGAGAAAGGCGAACTGGTGTGCACTCGGCATTTTCCGGCCATGCCCATTGGTTTGTGGAACGACCCGCGGCAGGAGAAACTTCGTGCGTCCTACTTCAACCAATTCCCTGGCGTATGGGCCCAGGGTGACTACGCCGAAGAACTGCCCCACGGCGGCGTGTTGATCCATGGACGCTCCGACGCCGTGCTCAACCCCGGCGGTGTACGCATTGGTACGGCGGAGATCTATCGGCAGGTGGAAAAGGTCGAGCAAGTGCTGGACAGCGTCGCCATCGGCCAGCAATGGCAGGGGGACGTGCGGGTGGTGCTGTTTGTGCGCCTGCGGGACGGCGTGCGATTGGATGAGACCTTGGAGCAGCAGATCCGCCAAGTCATCCGGGCCAATACCACGCCAAGGCATGTGCCGGCGAAAATTGTGGCGGTGACGGACATTCCCCGGACTATCAGCGGCAAAGTCGTCGAGTTGGCAGTACGCAATGTGGTGCATGGGCAGGCGGTCAAGAACACCGATGCACTGGCCAATCCCGAAGCACTGGAGCAATTTCGCGATCGCCCTGAACTGACGACCTGAGTTCGTTGGCCCGGCGTTGCGATCGCACATACACACTCATTAATACCGCCTCAAATCGTGCGCGAGCGAATATCACCGCGCACTTAAAAACGCATAAAATTGTTTCAACTTGTACCGCAGGAATATTTTAATGATGGCGCAATGTAAATACCCGGAGGAAATATAGTTCACCCGCCAGACACACCCACATAAAAAAACAACCCCTTTGGAAAAGCAAGGCACCCGCTGAACGCTTGACACCTTCACAGGATGACAAGCGAAACTGAATTTTCCCACAATAAAAAGCTTGATCAAGCTAACACCTACCAACACCCATACATGGGAAATATCCGGTTAAAGATTGCGCCCGCTTAAAAGCTTTACGGATAGCAAAAAAAGCCAATAGACTTTAAAAAGATAGCTTATCGCGAACGCGCACCCCACTTAAATTTCATTCAAACAACCCAGCGCAGAGTCCAACTCATGAACCATCGATATTTTGGTGACGCCCTCATAAGCAAATATGAGGACGTCAGCATTATCTTTCCTGACGACAGCACTTATGAGAAGACCAGGCAAGTCTATAACAGGATGCACGACCTTTATCCGTCGATGATTATTCAAACCCTGAACCGAGCAGCATTAAAGGAGATCGTCAGCTTTGTCACGGCCAATGACATAGAACTCGCTATCCGGGGTGGCGGGCACCACATTGCGGGCTTCGGTTCCACGCAGGGAGGCATACTGCTCGATTTCTCACCTTACAACGATATCGTGATTGATGAAAACCATAAAGTTGCCCGCGTCCTGCCGGGGGCACGGTTAAAGGATGTGGATGATGCACTTTGCCAACATGGATACGTCATACCTACCGGCACGGTGAGTGATACGGGTATTGCTGGATTGACGCTGGGCGGTGGTATTGGCTGGCTACTGGGGAAGTACGGCTATACCTGTGAGAATCTTGTTGGCGCAGATGTACTTCTGGCTACAGGGGCTCTCGTAAGGGCCGAAGATCCGGGGCATGAGGATTTGTTGTGGGCGTTGCGCGGCGGAGGCGGAAATTTTGGTATCGTACTTGAATTCAGGTACAAGCTATCGAGACTGCCTTCCGTTTATTGTGGCACCCTGGAATTCACTGGAAATGATGTCGAAGCTGCATTGAGCGACCTGTTTGAATATCTGGACAATCACTGCCCATCCAACTTGGTTGTCGCTCCGGTTCTTCATCGCCATAAAAACTCAATGGAGTGTATGCTCTCCATCGATTTCTGTTTAAGCGACTCAATCGATTATTCAGAAATCAAAAATCTCGAAGAATATTTGAGCCAGACTATCAAGCACACTTATCTGACCAGTGACTTTCTGACATGGCAATCATGGTCTGATGAGCGTTTTGCTCAACCGATGAGAGGATACTGGAAATCAGTGTGCCCCGAAATCATGGGAGAGAATATGCCGCATTTGTTAACGGATTGGCAAAAAAGAATCCCAGGACCTAACTGCAGTGTGATGATAGAACATCTGAACCCATCCAGAAGAGAAAAATCAGGCGTGGAGTCAGCACTTGCGATAAAAACGATGAACTATGGAATTTTATTTTCCGCTCGCTGGACGTCCTCAAGTGATGACGCCAAATACGTGAGCTGGGTCAAAAGCGCCGCGAGCTCGATCACTAACGCTGCGGAAGCACTTTCATACTCAAATTACACGCCCGATGAAGAAAACACCAAGTCCTCAGTATTTTCGAATAGCGATAACAGGCTATCTTTCACAAAGAAAAAATATGACCCACTGAACGTCTTCCGCCGCAACCACAACATTACAAAATAATAAGTTACGCCCCCCCAAAATCTTGCCCAGTTGATGCATTCATTCAGCACCCCCTATAAAAACCAAAAAAATCGACATAAAGAGCACAACCATGTGTGGAATACTCGCCGTATACTCCCCAGCCGCCGACATCCAGCCCGTACACATAGATAAAGCACTCGCAGAATTGAATCATCGCGGCCCTGACTTCAGAAGCCGCTATATATCACCCGATAGAAAAGTCGCCCTGGGGCATAGATGCTGTTTGGGGTAAATGCGTTTCATAACTCATTCAGTCATTAACCTTGCACCTCCAATGTCCAACAACGCACGGATGAGGCGCTTATCAGTCCATCAGGCCCCATTCGCCCGACGGCGCTTGGGGCTGCGGTGATGCTTCGGCGTGCAATTTCAACTGCAGCCGCAGGTTGTTCACCGAGTCCGCATGCTTCAGTGCTTCCTCCTCTTCAATCACGCCCTCGACGACCAGCGCGTAAAGCGCGTGGTCGAACGTTTGCATCCCTTGCTCCACGGACTTTTCCATAATCCCCTTGAGTTCAGAAAACTGATTGCTCCTGATCAGGTCGGCCACCGTGGGCGAGCCCAGCATCACCTCCACCGCCGCCCGGCGCTGACCGGTGCGGGTGCGCACCAGGCGCTGGGAGACGAATGCCTTGAGGTTGTTGCCCAGATCGTTCAGCAGTTGCGGCCGGCGCTCCTCAGGGAAGAAATTGATCACCCGGTCCAGGGCCTGGTTGGCGTTGTGGGCATGCAGCGTGGAAATCACCAGGTGCCCGGTGTCGGCGAAGGCCAGGGCGTGTTCCATGGTTTCACGATCACGGATTTCGCCGATCAGCACCACGTCCGGCGCCTGGCGCAGGGTGTTTTTCAGGGCCGCATGAAAACTGCGGGTGTCGACACCGACTTCGCGCTGGTTGATGATCGATTTCTTATGCCGATGGATATACTCCACCGGGTCTTCGATGGTGATGATGTGGCCGCTGCTGTTGCGATTGCGGTAATCGATCAGGGCCGCCAGGGAGGTCGACTTGCCCGACCCTGTCGCACCAACGAACAGTATCAGCCCTTGCTTCTGCATAATGGTGTCCAGTAACACCAGCGGCAGTTTCAAGTCTTCGAAACGCGGAATGTCCAGCTTGACGTTGCGTATCACCATGGACACATCGTTGCGTTGCTTGAATATATTGACCCGGAACCGCCCGACACCGGCCATGGAGATCGCCAGGTTCATTTCCAGCTCCCGATCGAACTCGAGGCGCTGTTCGGCGTCCATCAAAGACTCGGCGAGCCCGGCAATGTCGCCGACCTTGAATGCCTGGTTGCCCAAGGGCTTGAGCACGCCCTCGAACCGCACACACGGTGGCGCCCCGGTGGACATGTAGAGGTCGGAGCCATCCTGGCTTGCCAGGATTCGCAACAAGGGATCGATTTCCATGGACTGAAATTTCCGCGAGACATCAATTGAAACAAGCTGACCCGAGCATGAAACCCTTCAGACCAACCCGCGCTTACCTTCTTCAGAGGATAGTAGACGCTGTGGCACCGACACGATTTCCAGGGGGGGCGCAATGAACGCATTACCCTCCGGGAGCGACATTCAGAGCCTGATGGCCCGACTGGACTGGGCTGGCAGCCCGCTGGGCGCCGTCCAATCCTGGCCACAAAGCCTGCGCACCAGCGTGGACATCGTGCTCCACTCCCCGATGCCAATGGCCTTGCTGTGGGGCCCCCAACTGACCCACCTCTACAATGACGCCTTTGCCCGACTGGTCGGAGACAAGCATCCGCTGGCGTTCGGCCAACCGACCCACACCGCATGGCCCGAACTGCGGGGCGTCAGCGAACCGATTTATCACAGCGTGTTGCAAGGCCGGCCCCACAGCAGCCGCGATCAGCACTGGCGCCTGCCATTTGCCGGTCGCCTCTGCGACCTGTGGCTGGACCTGACCTACAGCCCCGTGCACGACGAAAGCGCTGGCGTCGCCGGCATCCTGATCACAGCCATCGAAACCAGCGAACGGCGACGGCTGGCCCAGGAGTTCGAACGGCGCTCCGAGGCCAGCCTCAAGGCCCAGTATGAAAGCGAGGAACGCTTGCAACTGGCCCTGGCCGCCACCGATGCGTTGGGCACCTGGGACTGGGATATCAGCGAAGATCGCTTCATCGCCGACGAACACTTCGCGCTGCTGCATGGCGTCGATCCGAGCCTGTCACGCCAGTTGCCCATCAGCGCCTACCTCGAAGGCGTGCACCCCGAAGACCGGGCCATGGTCGCTCGCAGCATCAAGCACTGCATCACCCACGGCACCGAATATGCCGAGGAATACCGTTTACTGCAGCCCGACGGTGACCTGCGCTGGGTGTTCGTGCGCGGTCGTTGCTACAAGGATCGCCACGGCCGGCCCAAGCGGTTTCTCGGTGCGGCCCTGGACCTGACCGAACGCAAGCACACCGAGCAGGCCTTGCGCCAGAGTCAGACCGAGCTGCAGTTGATCATCAACGCCATGCCGATCCTCATCAGCTATGTGGATCGCGAAGAACGTTTCCGACTGAACAACAGCGCCTATTTGGACTGGTACGGCCTGACGCCCCAGGAACTGTACGGCAAGACCGTACGCGAAGTGCTCGGTGAAGAAGCCTACGCAGCCCGCGCCGAGCAGATCGCCGACGCCCTGGCGGGCAAGCCCTGCAGCTTCACCGTACAAGCGAACCATCGCGACGGCCGCCCGCGCCATTCACTGATCAACTACCTGCCTCGCCGTGGCTCGGACGGGTCGGTGAACGGTTTCTACATCTTTGTGATCGACGAAACCGAGCGCAAAAAAACCGAAGAAGCCCTGCGCTACCTCAACGAAACGCTGGAAGAACGGGTCATCGCTCGCACCCAGCAACTGGCCGAAGCCAACCATCGTCTGCAAAGCGAGATGTTCGAACGCGAACGCGCCGAAGAAGCGCTGCGTCATGCCCAGAAAATGGAAGCTGTGGGCCAGCTCACCGGCGGTATTGCCCATGACTTCAACAACATGCTCACCGGCATTCTCGGCAGCCTCGACCTGATGCAACGCTACATCGCCGATGGCCGCGCCACCGAGATCGGGCGCTTCACCGAAGCGGCGGTGTCCTCGGCCAACCGCGCCGCCGCCCTGACCCATCGGCTGCTGGCTTTTTCCCGACGCCAATCGCTGGACCGCAAGCCGCTGGACCCTAACGGCCTGGTGCATTCACTTGAAGACTTGTTGAGCCGTACCACCGGCGATCACATCGTGCTGCGGCTGCAACTGGCCGATGAGCTGTGGCCGGTGAGCACCGATGTCAGCCAATTGGAAAACGCCTTGCTCAACCTGGTAATCAACGCCAGGGACGCCATGCCCGATGGCGGCGAACTGACCATCGAAACCGCCAATGTCTACCTCGACGGCGATGACATCAGCACCCTGGAACCGGTCAAGGCTGGGGACTACGTGATGATTGCCGTCAGCGACAACGGCAGCGGCATGACCCCCTCCGTGCTGGCGAAGGCCTTCGATCCGTTCTTCACCACCAAGCCCATCGGCCAGGGCACCGGCCTGGGGCTGTCGATGATCTACGGGTTCGCCCAACAGTCCGGCGGGCACCTCCACCTCGACAGTGTGCCGGGCCAGGGCACGCGGGTGCAGTTGTACCTGCCGCGGCTGTACGTCACACCTGCCGAACAGCCGACCGCACCCGTGGTTGTCGACGCGCCGGCGGCGGTCGCCGGGGAAACCGTATTGCTGGTGGAGGATGAACCGGCGGTGCGGATGCTGGTGCGCGATCTGCTGGAAGCCTTGGGCTACACCGCCCTCGAAGCCCAGGACGCCAAGACGGCCATTGTGCTGCTGGAGTCAGACCGACGCATCGACCTATTGGTGACCGATGTCGGCCTACCGGGCATGAACGGCCGACAACTGGCAGAAATCGCCCGCCAGCACCGACCCGACCTGAAAGTGCTGTTCATGACCGGCTATGCGCAGAAAGCCGCCGAACGCCAGGGCTTTCTCGACCAGGGCATGGACATGGTCGCCAAGCCCTTCACCCTCGATCTGTTGGCAAACAAGATTCGGACGATGATCAACCATGGCAACTGACTTGAGGCATAATCGCCGGCCCGTCACACCGCTCAGGTCACCGCTGCAATGAAAGCCCAAGCCCGCCATATCCTGGTGAAAACCGCCGAAGAAGCCGAACAGCTCAAACAACGCATCGCCAAGGGCGAAGCCTTCGATGTGCTGGCCAAGAAGTACTCCACCTGCCCGTCCGGCAAACGTGGCGGCGACCTCGGTGAAGTGCGGCCAGGGCAGATGGTTGGCGTGATTGATGCGGTGATCTTCAAGAAGCCGCTGCGGGTGGTGCATGGGCCGATCAAGAGCAAGTTCGGGTATCACTTGGTGCAGGTGTTTTACCGGGATTGAAATGACATTGCCCTGACAACCTGCCCCTGTGGCGAGGGAGCTTGCTCCCGCGCCACAGGACACACCCAACTTCCGGTGTAGTCAGTCCCTGGGCATCAACGCCCCCGGCACCTGAATAACCCGGCTCGCCAGCAGATGCCCGGCCTCGGCGGCCTCCTGCGGACTGCCGCCCAGCAAGCGACTCGCCAGGTACGCGGCGCTGAATGAATCCCCTGCCGCCGTAGTGTCCACTACCCGCTCGACCCGCTGGGCAGGCACCTCATAAGACTGGCCATCGCAACGGATCAGGCACGCCTCGGCGCCGCGCTTGAGCACCACTTCCGGCGTGCCGAGTTGCTCATACGCGGCGAACACCGCCTCACTGTCGGCATACCCGAACAGCGCCTGCTCGTCCTCCACCGTCAACAGCGCCAGCTCCACGTAGGGCAATACGCTGCGATAGGCCGCACGGGCCGCTTCAACCGAGGCCCAGAGCCTTGGCCGGTAGTTGTTGTCGAACACCACCTGGGCCCCGCGTCGACGTGCTTCGACCAGGGTTTCGATGAGTCTGACCCGCCCCTGCTCGCCGAGCACCGCCAGGGTGACGCCACTGAAATACAGCACATCGTAATCCAGTAACGCGGCGAGGATCGGCCCGGCGGCCGGGGTGGTGAAGCACTCGCGCACCGCCGCTTCGTTGCGCCAATACAGAAAACGCCGCTCGCCCGCCGCATCGGTCTGGATGCAATACAAGCCCGGCAAGCGCCCGGGCAAGCGCTGGACCCGTTCAAGGCCGATGTTTTCCGCGGCCCACTGCTCGCACATGGCATCGCTGAAACTGTCGTCGCCCAGGGCGGTGACATAGTCAACCGAGCCCCGCTCGCCCAAGGCGCGGGCCAGGTACACCGCGGTGTTCAGGGTGTCACCGCCGAAGCTTTGTTGCAGGCTGCCGTCGGCGCGTTGTTGCAGTTCGATCATGCATTCGCCGATCAGGGCGATGCGGGGTTTGGATGTACTCATGAATGATCCTGATGTTTCGGTGGTGTCTGGCAGGGCGCTATCGCGAGCAAGCTCGCTCCCACATTTGGGCCGTTGTGAACACACAATCCGTGCTCGCCAAACATCCCCTGTGGGAGCGAGCTTGCTCGCGATAGCCGCGACTCGGTCTGAAGGCTAGAAACAAGTCTCCATGCTCTCCACCACCCGCAACTGCTCATCCACCAGACACCCCACCCGCCACTTGTCGAACGTCAGGCACGGATGGGAAGTACCGAACGAAATGATGTCTCCGACTCGCAACGCAACCCCCGGTGCCACGCTCATGAACGCATGCTGGTCCATCACCGCCGTCACTTTGCAGCCGCTCACATCATCCCCCGCCACCGAAGCTGAACCCGGCTTGTAGCGCTTGAGCGGTACCGGCAGCCCGGCGTCGTAGGCCACGTCGCGCTTGCCCAGGGCGATTACCGCGAAGCCCGGCTCCGGCAGCGATTGCACGTGGGCCCAGACTTCCAGGGCCGGGCGCAGGCCTTCGTGCAGGTCACTGCGCCGCTCCAACACACAGCACTGGGCTTCTTTGTAGATACCATGGTCATGGGCCACGTAACTGCCGGGGCGCAGCACACTGAGAAAACGCCCGTGGGCATTCTGGGCTTCGAAGGATTCAGCGATCAGGTCGTACCAGGCCGAACCCGAGGCGGTGATGATCGGCTTGTCGATGGCAAACGCGCCGCTGTCCTGCAGTTGCACCGCCAGCCGCACCAGGGACGCAGCGAACGCGCGGATGCCGCTGATGGCGTGGTCACCGTGAATCACTCCTTCGTAGCCTTCGATACCGGTCAACGCCAGCGCCGGTTGCGCCCGGATCGCCTCGGCCAGGGCCAGCACCTCGGCCTCGGTCCTGCAGCCACAACGGCCGCCGACCACGCCGTACTCGATCATCACGTTCAACTGGATGCCGCGAGAGGCGAAGAACGTGCCCAGGTCAGCCACGTTGTCGGGATGATCGACCATGCAATGGAACTCAAACCCCGGGTCGGCCAACAAATCAGCGATCAGCGCCATGTTCGGAGTGCCCACCAATTGGTTGGCCATCAGCACCCGGCGCACGCCGTGGGCGTAAGCGGCACGGGTCTGCACCGCGGTGGCGAGGGTCAGGCCCCAGGCGCCGGCGTCAAGCTGGCGGCGAAACAGCGCTGGGGTCATGCTGGTCTTGCCGTGGGGCGCCAGTTCGGCGCCGCTGCCTGTGACGAAGGTTTGCATCCAGTGGATGTTGTGCTCCAGCGCCGCGCGGTGCAGCACCAGCGCCGGCAGGCTGACGTCCCGCAACAGGTGGGCGCCGACAGTGGCGGCGCCCTTCTCTATGCCCGCGTTAAGAATGGCAGAAGACATGTTCGAACTCCTCGCACACGGCCGCTTGCAGCCGCTGCTGTCTATTCATTGATGCGCCGGGCCAGGTTGTTGGCGCTGTCGATCAGCACCCGGCGGTAGTCGGCGTAATTGTTCTTGGCGTCGGCCCGTGGGGCGACGATGCACAGGGTTGCGATGGCCACGCCTGTGGGGTCTTTGACCGGCGCGGCGAAGCAATGGGTGAAGGTGTCGGCCACACTGTCGAAAGAGAAAAAACCGTCGAGGCCGGCCTGGCGGATTTCCTTGAGAAACTGCTCCAGGGGCAGCCGCTCGCCGTCCGGCAGGATGAAGTCGTCGGGGTCGATCAAATCGACGATCTGCTGGTCGCTCAAATGCGCCAGCAGCAGGCGCCCGGACGCGGTCCAGGGGATCGGCGCGTTTTCACCAATGTCCGATGAAATACGGAAATGCCGCTCGCCCTCCTTCATCAGCGCCACGGTGTATTTGCGCCCGTTGAGCAGGCACATCTGCGCGGTTTCGCGGGTCTGGCTGACGATCTCCTGCAACGCGTGATCGGCCTCGCGGCTGAGGTCGAAATGCCGCAGGTGCGCCTGCCCGAGAAAGTACAACTGGCGGCCCAGGTAGACGTGACCGTCCTTGCCCACGGGCTCGAGGATGCGTCGCTCCAGCAGCGACGCCACCAGTTCATAGACCGTGGACTTGGGGCTGCCGATGCCGCTGGCGATGTCGTTCGGGCGCAGCGGCTGGCCGATTTCCTTGAGGAAATCTAGGATATCGAACGCCCGATCCAGTCCCCGGGCCCGGCGTTTGATGGTGTCTTCGGTCATTTATTGCATTCCCGTTCATTGGTCGTAGGAGCTGTCGAGTGTAACGAGGCTGCGATCTTTCCCCAGCCAATTGAGTCTTGAGCGAAAGCCCGACAGATCAAGATCAAAAGATCGCAGCCTTCGGCAGCTCCTACAACGGTTCAGGCCTTTTTCTTGTAGGCGACGCAGTCAATCTCAACCTTGCAATCGACCATCATGTTCGCCTGCACGCAAGCGCGGGCCGGGGCGTGTTCCGGGCTGAAGTACTCGCCGAACACCTTGTTGAAACTCCAGAAGTCCCGTGGATCTTCCAGCCACACGCCGCAGCGCACCACATCCTTGAGGCCATACCCGGCTTCTTCGAGAATGGCGACCAAGTTTTTCATGGTCTGGTGCGTCTGCTCGACGATCCCGCCGACAATGATCTCGCCGTTCACCGCCGGCACCTGGCCAGACACGTGCAACCAGCCATCGGCCTCCACGGCGCGGGCGAAGGGCCGCGGCTGACCACCGCCTGCGGTGCTGCCGGTGCCGTAACGGGTAATGCTCATGGGTGTTTCTCCTTGCGGGTAAAAATGTTCAAGAAAATTAAAAACGGGTGTTCTTGAGAAATTCCGCCAGTCGCGGCGACTGGGGTCGTTCGAACAATTCTTTCGGCGGCCCCTGCTCTTCGATGCGCCCCTGGTTCATAAACACAATCTTGTCGGAGACCTCGAAGGCAAAGCGCATTTCATGGGTCACCAGCAACATGGTCATGCCGTCTTCAGCCAGGCCCTTGATCACGTTCAACACTTCGCCCACCAGTTCCGGGTCCAGGGCCGAGGTGACTTCGTCGAACAGCATCAGGCTGGGGTTCATGGCAATCGCCCGGGCAATCGCCACGCGCTGCTGCTGGCCACCGGACAACTGACCGGGGAAATGATCACGGCGTTCCAGCAGGCCAACCCGCTCCAGCCATTTCTCGGCCAGGGCCACCGCTTCGTCCTTGGGCAGTTTTTTCACCTTGAGCAGGCCCAGGGTGACGTTCTGCAACGCGGTCAAATGGGGAAACAGGTTGAATTGCTGGAACGCCATGCCGGTCATGGCCCGGTGCCGGGCGATGACTTTCTCGGGATGGCGCACGCGCTTGCCGTTGACGTCGTCGTAACCGATGGACTCGCCATCGAGGACGATCTGCCCGCCCTGGAATTCTTCCAGCATGTTGACGCAGCGCAGCAGCGTGGTCTTGCCCGAGCCGCTGGAGCCGATCAGCGTGACCACGTTGCCGCGCTGCATGCTCAGGTCCACCCCCTTGAGCACCTCCAGCGGGCCGTATTGTTTGCGCAAGCCGCGAATATCCAGCAGCGGCTGGGTGTTGGAGAGCTCTGTATTGGAGAGATTCGAAACGTCAGTCATGGCAAAGCCACCCGCTTTTCAATGTGCCGCCCGAGCAATTCGATGGCGTAATTGATGATGAAAAAGAGAAACCCAGCGAACAGGTAAAACTCCAGGGTCATGAAGGTCCGGGCGATGATCTGCTGCGTGCTGAGTAGCAGTTCGGCAACGCCGATCACCGACAGCAGGGTCGAGGCCTTGACGATCTCGGTGGAGGAGTTGACCCAGGTCGGCAAGATCTGCCGCAAGGCCTGGGGCAACAGCACGTAACCCAACGCCTGGAAGAACGTCAGGCCGATGGCCTGGCTCGCTTCCATCTGCCCGCGCGGCAATGCCTGCAAGGCCCCGCGCACGATCTCGGCGACGTGGGAGCCACAAAACAGCGTCAGGCCCAGGACGCCGGCCTGGAACGCGCCGATTTGCCAGCCCAGCGCCGGGGCCATGTAGAAGCAGGCCAGCACCAGCACGAACACCGGCGTGCCGCGAATCACGTCGACATAGAAACGAAACGGCGCGCGCATCCAGGTCCGACCGTAAGTCAGCACCAGCCCGGAGAACAGGCCGATCAAGGTGCCCAACAAAATCGCCAGCACCGAACACTGCACACTGGTCAGGAAACCGGCCCACAAGGTGTCCCGGGCGACCCACAACTCATGCAACCAACTGGGAGATTCGTACATGGAACACTCCTAACGGCGGATCGCCAGGCGCTGCTCGAAATACCGCAGCAGCATGGCAATGAAGTAACAGGCCGCGACATACAGCGCCGTGGTGACCAGCCAGGTTTCGATCACCCGGTAGCTCTCCACATTGATCTTGCGGGCGTAATAGGTCAGCTCGGGCACGGCAATCGCCGCCGCCAGGGAGGTGTCCTTGAACAGCGAAATGAAGTTGTTCGACAAGGCCGGCAACACGTTGCGCAGCATCACCGGCACGGTGACGTAGGCTTTCACCTGCCACTCGCCCAGGCCGATGGCCAGCCCCGCTTCCCGCTGTCCTTTGTGAATACTCATCAGCCCGCCGCGAAACACTTCGGTCAGGTACGCCCCGGCGTACAGCGAGAGGGTGATGACGAATGACGGCAGCTTGTCCAGGCGAATGCCCAGGCCCGGCAAGGCGAAGTAGATCAACAGGATCAGCACCAGGATCGGCGTATTGCGGATCACCGTGACATACACCGACGCCAGCACCCGCAAGACCCGGTGCTTGCTGAGCAGCGCAAATGCCATTGCCAGGCCGATCACGCACCCAATGGCGATCGACACCAGCGCCAGGGACAGCCCCAGGCCAAGCCCCGCCAGCAAGGTGTCGAAATCGCGCCAGACGGCGGCAAAGTTCAACTGATAATTCATGGTCGGCAGTACCTTCTCCGGGGCGCCCGCAAACGGCGCCCCGGGCTCACAGGGTCATTTGAATTCAACGGGGAAGCCGATCGCCGGCGACGGCAGGTCTACACCGAACCACTGCTTGAACGACGCCGCATAGGTGGGGAACTCCACCCCGGTCATGGCTTCATGCAAGGTGGTGTTGACGAAGTTCAGCCAGTCCTGGTCGCCGCGCTTGACCGCGCAGGCATAGGTTTGCGGGCTCCAGGCGTAGGCCGGGCTGCGATAGCGACCAGGGTTCTGCACCATCAGGTACTTGACCGAGGACTGGTCGGTGGCGGCGGCATCGGCACGACCAGAGTTCACCGCCTGATACATCAGGTCGACGCTGTCGTACTGGTCGACCTTGGCCTTGGGCAGCGCCTGGTGCACCAGTTCTTCGGCATAGACGTTCTGCAGCACGGCCACGGTGACACCGTCGCCGGCGGCCTTGAGGTCTTCGATTTCCTTGTACTTGCTGTTGTTTGGCAGCAGCAGGCCCACCCCTTCACGGTAGTACGGCAAGGTAAAGGCCACTTGCTGGGCACGGCTGGCGGTAACGGTGATGAACTGGCAGCTCATGTCGACCTTGTCGGTCAGCAGGTTGGGAATCCGCGCGTCGGAAGACTGCACCACAAACTCGACTTTCTCCGGGTCATTGAACAGGCCCTTGGCGACCATCCGCGCGATGTCGATATCAAACCCCTGCAACTTGCCATCCGCTCCCTGGAAGTGCCACGGCGCATTGGTACTGCCCGTGCCCACGATCAATTTCCCCCGTTGCAGCACGCTGTCCAGCTTGCTGTCGGCCGCCTGAGCGACACCCATGGCAGCCGTCGTGGCCGCGAAGAGAAAAACACACGCTTTGAACAAGGAAGGTCGGCGTTGCATGGCAAGCACTCCAGGGTAAGTTTATTCCGCTATACCGGAACTAAGTATGTAACAACGGAATAGACAGCAGAAAGTGTGCCATAGGCTTGAGGGCCATGGGTGAGGAAAATGGAAAGTGAAGGAAATCAGGGGGATGGGGAAACAGACCTGCGGACGGCGGCGTCCGCGTGCAAATGCTGTTGCTACCGTTGGCCACGACGCACGGGTAACAAGGCCCCAAACCGGAGCTGCACCGGGTGGCACTGCACCGAAACGAAACGGACGTGCGCTAAACGCAGAATTGGCGTTGTGAATGAGTGCCTGTGGGAGCGGCTTGCTCGCGAAGGCGGCGTGTCAGTCAACCAAGAAGTTGAATGTAACGCCGCCTTCGCGAGCAAGCCCGCTCCCACATTATGTTCGGTGGTGTTATTGAAAGGTATGCGGCCTACTTGCGCTTGTAACTCTTACTACCGCCAGGCGTGAGGCAATACACCCCGCCCCGGGGCCCGACGCAATAATTGCCACTGCCGCATTGGCAACCGTCGGAGGATTTGAGCAACGACTGCGGTCGAGCCTCATTGCGCAGCCCCAGCACCGCAGAACAGGACCTCTTCGAAGCGCTGATGGAGCCGTCGTTACACAGGAAGGTATCGCCATCACACCCGGCAATCCCGCCCTTGCGTCCGGAACACGGTTGATTGGCGGCAACGGCCGAAGTACCCATGGCCAACAACAGGATTGCGACACTGGTGCGCAGTAAACCGGACATTCCGTGGCAGAGACTCATGACAGCTTCCTGGCTGATAGGTAGCCCTATGCTATCACCGGATAACTGCTGCACCTAACGTCCGCAAGCCGCTCTCGGCTTAAATTCCTGTATCGGAAAACAGACGACTTACCGCTTGGCAGCCGCCTCGTCATAAACCTGGCCACGCTCACGCTTACCAACGCCAATCACCGTAACGACCAGCAGATCGTCTACCACGCGGTAGACCAGTCGGTACCCTGCATTACGCAACTTAATCTTATAGGCATTGCCCAGTCCGTGTAGACGGTCCGCCTGGACATGTGGGTTCTCAAGCCGCTCCTCCAGCTTTTTCTTGAACTGTGCCCTTAAAGTTGCACCCAGCTTTTGCCACTCCTTCCATGCTTTGTCGGAAAATTCCAACTCATAAGTCATCGAGAGAAACCTTGATCGTTGAATCATTCTCTCGCTCGCGACAAAGAGCAACCAACTCCATGTCCTCAAGCCGGTCCATCATGGCTTCGTATTCCTTGGCAGGAACACAATAGAAAGCCGGCTCGTTCCGGTTGAGGATCGCTACAGATAATCCTCCACCAGCAGCAACGGTGCCCATTGGATTTTTCTTGAGTTCGGAAATGCTGGCTACCACTTGAGAAAGCACGATATGTGTCATGAGATAAGTCCTTAAGCACTCTTAATGGAGCTAAAAGTAGCACTCTAAAACATCTCTTGCCACCGCTCAGCGCCCGCAAAACCTCACCCTGGACAGCATCCGCAAATCCCCCTCGCGGTAATAGTCATCGCTCCAACTGTCGTCCACCGCCAGGGGTTTGACCTGCTTGAGCGCGAGTTTTTTCGCGAAATAGCGGAAGCGATAGTGTTCATAGAAACGCAACAGTTCCAGGCCGTAGCGGTCGGCCAGGTCGGTGTTGTCCTGGATGATCAGGTAGTTCTCGTCGTTGCCACTGCTGGCCGCGGCACTCAGGTTGTGGCTACCGCTGATGATCGTCGGCGTGTCGCTGGTGAAGTCGGTGACGATGGCTTTGGTGTGCACCAGCAGGTTGCCCTTCTGGCCTTTCATGTTTTCCCTGAGCCAGCCTTCCAGGCCGGTGTTGAGCAGTGCGGTGGCGGCGAATTCGGCGGTGCGGTCGGCATGGAAGCCGGTGATGCGGCTGGTGGTGTTTTGCAGGCCATAGCGCAGCACTTCATCATTGGGTTGACCGAGCAAGGCATCGAGAATTCGGTCAGGCAAGACGAATGCCGTGACGAATAGCAGGTCCTTTCGCGCGCCATTGATGATCTCGACGAAGCGGTCCAGGTCGCCTCCTCCCGTACGCGGCGAAAACCCGGCGAACAATGGCTCGTCCGGAGCCATTGGGTTGTTCCGGGTCAGCCACTGACGAGTGGCATCGACGTCCTGGGGTTCGGCCCAGATCTGTTCAAACACCTGGCGGTAACTGTCGCTGACCCGTGGATCATCCAGCACGTGGACAACGTTGGCCTGGCGGTAGACGCCGTTGGCGGTGAAGTTGGTGCTGCCGCACAGCACCGCTTCGGGTTGTAGCGCACCGCCGCCACCGACCTTGCTCAGCACGATGAACTTGTCATGAAAAATGTTGTGAGTGACCCGCCCACGCTTGTTGGCCGCTGGCAGTTTTTCGAGGTTGGCTTCGTTGCGTTGCGTGGTGTCATCGCCTGGTTCGGCGTGGTAAAGCACTCGGACCCGTGCCCCGCGAGCATGAGCGGCGTTGACCGCGTCGACGATCACCGGCAGTTCGTATTCGTAGATGGCGACATCCAAGGCCCAGTTGGCATCCAGGGCCCGGTCGATGAAACCGGTCAAACGTCCCAATAAGCCATTTTCCAGCCAGCGGCGCGGGGCGTCGGGCCAGTCATCGATGGAAAGTTTTTTGTTGGCACTGATCAACGCGTCCACTTCGGGAAACTTGCGCTGGAACGCCTGGCTGGCGGCCACGGCACGATTGAAGATCACCCGTTGATTGGCCGGCTGCCCGTCGTCGCTGGTGATCGTGATTTCCAGGGCCTCCCCCAACTGCGGCGCATCGGGGCTGCCGTAGGCCAGGTGCACGCGGTAGTGCATTGTCACGCCAGGGTTGACGGCGTAGTCGGCCCAGCGAAATTTTTGCAACGGTGCCTTGTCGCTAGGCGTGGCGTGGAACTGGGGGAATGTGTGGGCCTTGTCGGGGAAGGTCAGGCTGTTGAACAGGAACAGCCAGGGTTTGTCACCCTGCTGCTTCTCGATGGCAAAACCCAGCAAGCCCTTGCGCCGGGATTCGGCCAGGTCCATGGCGAGCAGCACGCCGTTGGTGCCGGCATAGGCCTTGACCCGAAAATCGTCCTGGGGGTTGGTGGCGAGTACGCGCATGGTTCACTCCTGTGAGGGACTGCCTGAGCATAGAGCAGTGATCCGGGTTAAGGGGACAAGTCCGGGACCGATGGGATGCCTTCGCGAGCAAGCCCGCTCCCACATTTGATCGTTGTGAACAGATAATGCTTGAACACCGCAGAACCCGTGTGGGAGCGGGCTTGCTCGCGAAGGCGTCCGACCAGGCACCTCACACTCAAGCCCATCACACCTCATCAATATGCCGATACTCAGCCCCCAACAGCCCCGCCAACTGCCGGGCCCGGCCCAGGCGAATCGGGCCGCGCTCGATGTCGATCAACAGGCACGGGCAATCCATGGAGGGCAGTGCCAGCCCTTCTTTCACTCGTCCATCGGTCATCAGCAACACCCGCTGCTGCTCCGCTGGGAAACGCTTGCGCCGGGCCGACAGCCAGCGTCCGGCCTCGCTCAGCGCCGCCAGCAACGGCGTACCACCACCGGCGCCCAGCCCATCGAGCCAGTCCCGCAGGCCGGCCGAGGCCTTGAGCCCCTGCACCTGCCAGTTCGGCACCGTGCCGCTGGCCGTCAGCAGTGCCACCCGAGCGCGTTGTCGGTAGGCGTCATCGAACAATTGCGCCAGCAGGCCTTTGCCATCGCAGAGGGCTCGATGCCGACGGGTCGAGGCCGAGGCATCGACGATGACCAGCCACAGCTCATGGGACGAGCGGTGGCGACCGTGAAAACGCAGGTCTTCATGCAGGCGCGGACGGCCATTGAGTAACGTGCCCGGCCAGTTCACCACACCGCTGACCGCCGCTTTGCTCCGGCCCTGACGGCCTTGGTCGAGTCGTCCGGCACGGGGTCTGGCATTCGCCCCCGCCGGTGAACGGGGGCGAATGCCTAGGGCTTTTTTGGCCAGCTCGGCACTTCACGCCGGGCCCCCGTGGGCAATGCCTGGGCCGGCAAATCACCCCACTGGCCCTGGCCTTCGTTGGGCTGAGCCGTTGCATTTGCAGGTGTTTGCGGCGCCTGGGACGGTGTCGGTGCCGAATGCCCACGTCGACGGTGACGCAAGGCAAACTCGGCGACTGCATCGATGTCTTCAGCGGCGATAGCCTGCGCCCCACGCCAGGCGGCATGGGCCCGGGCTGCCCTTAGCCAGACCAGATCGGCGCGCAAGCCATCGACCCCGGCGGCAAAACAGCGTTCGGTAATCTGCGCCAGTGCCGCATCATCCAGGGCAATCGCGGCCAAGCGGTTGCGCGCCTCCTGGCAACGTTCGCGCAGTTGCTGCTGGGCCATCTCCCACTCTGCGCAGAACCGCACCGGGTCATTGTCGAAATCCAACCGGCGTCGAATGATCTGCCCGCGCTCGGCGGGGGCGGTGTGACCGTCGAGGGCCACGTTCAGGCCGAAACGGTCAAGCAACTGCGGACGCAGTTCGCCTTCTTCCGGGTTCATGGTGCCGATCAACACAAAACGCGCCGGGTGCCGGTGGGAAATGCCGTCGCGCTCGATCAGGTTGGTGCCGCTGGCGGCCACATCGAGCAGCAGGTCCACCAGATGATCGGGCAGCAGGTTCACTTCATCGACGTACAACACGCCGCCGTCGGACTTGGCCAGCACGCCCGGGGAGAACTGCGCACGCCCTTCTCCCAAAGCTGCGTCCAGATCGAGAGTCCCCACCAGCCGCTCTTCGGTGGCACCGAGGGGCAAGGTGACGAACTGACCACTGGCCAGCAGATCCGCCAGGCCCCGGGCCAACGTGGACTTGGCCATGCCCCGCGGACCTTCGATCAGCACGCCGCCGATTTTCGGATCGATGGCGGCCAGGCACAGGGCGAGTTTCAAGTCATCGGCGCCGACCACGGCGGAGAGCGGGAAATGGGGGGTGTCGGTCATGTTGAATGTCTCATGAAATGTGCGAGGTTCCCTGTGGCGAGGGAGCTTGCTCCCGCTGGGGCGCGAAGCGGCCCCCAGAATCTGAGGTCCCAGTGTTGTTTCAGAATGACGACTGCTGCGCAGCCGAGCGGGAGCAAGCTCTCTCGCCACAACTGCGCGTCTGTCATCCTCATGTCAGCTGTCTTCTTCTATGTCCAACAACAAATTCTCCAGGGCCTGGCGATACTCGCCCGGCTCCTGCCACATTCCGCGCTGCTGCGCTTCGAGCATGCGCTCGGTCATGTCCCGCAGGGCGTCGGGGTTGTGCTGGCGGACGAAATCCCGGGTGTCCGGGTCGAGCAGGTACGCATCAGCCAGCAAAGCGTATTGGTGATCGTCGATCAACCGGGTGGTGGCGTCGAACGCGAACAGGTTGTCCACCGTCGCCGCCAGTTCGAACGCGCCTTTATAGCCGTGACGCTTGACCCCGTCGATCCACTTCGGATTCGCCGCGCGGGAACGGATGACGCGGTTGAGCTCTTCTTTCAAGGTGCGGATCTTCGGCAGATCCGGCTGGCTGTGATCGCCATGGTAACTGGCCGCTGCCGCACCGCTGAGGGTCTCTACCGCCGCCAGCATACCGCCCTGAAACTGGTAGTAATCGTTGGAATCGAGCAGGTCGTGCTCGCGGTTGTCCTGGTTCTGCAACACCGCTTGCACCTGGCTCAAGCGCCGGGAGAACTGATCGCGGGCGGCACTGCCTTCATCGCTGGCGCCGTAAGCGTAGCCGCCCCAGTTCAGGTACACCTCGGCCAAATCCTCGCGGCTCTGCCACAAGCGACCGTCAATCGCGCCCTGCACGCCGGCGCCATAGGCACCGGGTTTGGCGCCGAAGATCCGCCAGCCGGCCTGTCGGGCCGCAACCTCCGGCTCAAGGCCCGACGCCAGCAAGGCTTCGCGCTCGCTAAGCACCTTGGCCGCCAAGGGGTTCATGTCGTCCGGCTCATCAAGGGCAGCAACCGCCTGCACCGCCGCATCGAACAGGCGGATCAGGTTGGCGAAGGCGTCACGGAAGAACCCGGAGACCCGCAGCGTGACATCGACCCGAGGCCGGTCCAGCAGGCTCAAGGGCAGAATCTCGAAATCATCGACCCGCTGGCTGCCCGTGGCCCACACCGGGCGCACACCCATCAGCGCCATGGCCTGGGCGATGTCGTCGCCACCGGTGCGCATGGTCGCGGTGCCCCACACCGACAGGCCGAGCTGACGCAGGTGATCGCCGTGGTCCTGCAAATGCCGTTCAAGAATCAGGTTCGCCGACTGGAAACCGATGCGCCACGCCGTGGTGGTCGGCAGGTTGCGCACATCCACCGAGAAGAAATTGCGCCCGGTGGGCAACACATCCAGGCGTCCTCGACTCGGCGCGCCGCTGGGGCCGGCCGGCACGAAGCGCCCGCTCAAGGCATCGAGCAAGCCGCGCATTTCCGCCGGGCCGCAGGCGTCCAGGCGCGGGGCCACGACGCCGCGCAGGCTCGCGATGATGCTGCTCACCACCTCCCAGCCCGGTGCGTCGAGTTGCGGCACTTCACCGTTTAGCGCTTGCTCGATCAACTGCGCAGCAAACAACTCCAGGCGCTCGCGGGTATCGCCAGCGGTTCGCCAAGGTTCGGCGCTGGTCCGGCGCAACGCCTCGGGACAGTCGCCAGTCCAAGGCTCGGCCAAGGCACAATCCAGCGGATCGAAACCCAGCCCGAACGCCTTGGCCAGCGCCCGCAGCAGGCTCGACTGCGCGCCCTTGCCATCGCCACGGGGAATGCGCAGCAACGCCAGCAAGGTGTCGATACGCAGCCGTCCGCTGGGCGACTCGCCAAAAATGTGCAGGCCATCGCGAATCTGCGACTCCTTCAAATCACACAGATAGGTGTCCAGCCGCGGCAGCCAAGTTGCAGCGTCAGCGTCGTCGTCCAGTTGCAACTCGCGGTCGATGTGCGTCTCGCGCACCAGGTTGAGAATGTCCCGTTGCAGTTCCCGGGCGCGGCGCGGGTCGAGCAACTGCGCCTCGTAATATTCGTCGGCCAACAACTCGAGGTTACGCAGCGGTCCGTAGGTTTCGGCCCGGGTCAGCGGTGGCATCAAGTGGTCGATGATCACCGCCTGGGTCCGACGCTTGGCCTGGGCGCCCTCCCCAGGGTCGTTGACGATGAACGGATAGATATTCGGCAGCGGCCCCAGCAGCGCATCGGGCCAGCAATTCTCCGAGAGCCCGACGCCCTTGCCCGGCAGCCATTCGAGGTTGCCGTGCTTGCCGACGTGGATCACCCCGTGGACGCCGTAGGTGTGGCGCAACCAGAAATAAAACGCCAGGTAGCCGTGGGGCGGCACCAGGTCCGGGTCGTGGTAGACCGCACTCGGATCGACTTGATAACCACGGGCCGGCTGGATACCGACGAAGGTCAGGCCCAGGCGCAGACCGGCGATCATCAGGCGTCCTTCGCGGAACATTGGGTCTTTCTCGGGCGAGCCCCAACGCTGCAGCACTGCCTGGCGATTGGCCTCGGGCAATGCGTCGAACATGGCCTGGTAAGCGTCGAGGGCCAAGCTCTGGTGACACGGGCGCAAGTCGAGGCTGTCCAGGTCGTTGCTGACCCCGCCGAGCAACTGCTGGATCAGCGCGGTGCCGCTAGCTGGCAGATCGGTCGGCAGTGGATAACCCTCGGCCTGCATGGCCCGCAGGATATTCAGCGCCGCCGCCGGGGTGTCCAGGCCGACCCCGTTGCCGATTCGCCCGTCCCGGGTCGGGTAGTTGGCGAGGATCAGCGCCACGCGCTTTTCGGCGTTGGGCAGGCGCGCCAGGGTGGTCCAGCGCCGGGCCAGTTCGGCGACAAAATCCATGCGTTCGGGCACGGCCCGGTAACAGACCACATCGCTCTGGCTGCGCTCGCTGCGCCAGGCCAGGTCCTTGAAACTGATGGGCCGGCTGATGATCCGCCCGTCCAGTTCCGGCAAGGCAATGTGCATCGCCAGGTCCCGCGGGCCCAGGCCCTGCTCGCTGGCGCGCCAGCCGGGTTCGTTGTCCTGGGCGCAGATCGCCTGGATCACCGGGATGTTGCGACGAAACGGTCGCAGATGCGGCGCTTCGGGGCTGGATTGGGCGAAACCGGTGGTATTGAGGATCACCCCGGCTTCGACCTCATCCAACCAATCTTCCACCCATGCCAGGCAACCGGGCTCCTTGAGGCTGGCCACGGCAATCGGCAGTGGATTGAGCCCCGCCACTTGCAGGCGCTGGCAGAACACGTCGATGAACGCGGTGTTCGCCGCTTGCAGGTGGGAGCGATAGAACAGCACCGCCGCCACCGGTCGATCGGCCTGCCAGTCGGCTTGCCAATCGCCGAGGCTGGCGCTGGTTTTTCGAGGGTGGTAGATCGCCGTGCGCGGCAGAGTTTGCGGCTCACGCCAGGGATAATCGCGGCCGAACCATTGGCTGCCCAAGTTGTGAAACAAGTCCAGGGCATTGCCCAGCCCGCCCTGGCGCAAGAACTGCCAGAGCCGGTCGCGGTCCTCTAAAGGCACGTTGCTCAAGTCGCTGAGCTCCGGGTCCGGACGATCGTCCCCCGGCACCAGGATCAGCTTCACCCCGCGCCCGGCCAGCTCCATCAGGCGCTCGATGCCGTAGCGCCAATAGCCAATGCCACCGTGCAGCGACAACAGGATGACCTTGGCGTGCCGCAGCACGTCGTCGAAGTACAGATCCACCGAAGCGTGGTTCTGCACCTGCATCGGGTTGGCCAGGCGAAATTCCGGATAGTCGTCTGGCAACTGCTTTGCGGCTTCGGCCAGCAGCGCCAGGCTGGAGTCGCCGCTGCACAGGATCACCAGTTCGGCGGGGGTTTGTCCCAGGTCGGCAATGTTGTCATCCGACACAAAGCCGCCGGGCTGGGTCCTGAGCAGGTGCATGGCTTAGGCGCTGAGGGCAGCGCGCAACTGCGCTTCAAGCAGCCCGGCATCGAGCGCCTGGCCGATCAGCACCAGACGGGTAACCCGCGCTTCATCGGCGCCCCACTGGCGGTCGAAATGCTTGTCGAAACGCGTGCCAACACCCTGGATCAGCAGGCGCATCGGCTTGTTCGGGATCGCCGCGAAACCCTTGACCCGCAGCACGCCGTGCTGGACCACCAATTGCGTCAGCGCGTCCAGCAGCAGGCTCTCGTCGGCCTGGGGCAACTCGATGGAAATCGAATCGAAAGCGTCGTGATCGTGGTCGTCTTCATCACCGTCATGGTGATGATCGTGATGACTGTGGCGGCCGTCGATGTGTTCTTCGGAGCCAGCGCCCAGGCCGATCAACACCTCCAGTGGCAGGCGACCGCTGCTGGCTTCGATGACCTTGACCGCCGGCGGCAACTCTTCGGCCACTTCCAGGCGCACTTTCGCCAGGTCTTCCGGGCTGATCAGGTCGGCTTTGTTGAGGATCACCAGGTCGGCGCTGGCCAGTTGATCGGCGAACAGCTCGTGCAGCGGTGATTCGTGGTCCAGGTTCGGGTCGAGTTTGCGCTGGGCATCGACCTGGTCAGGGAAGGCAGCGAAGGTGCCGGCGGCCACGGCTGGGCTGTCGACCACGGTAATCACCGCATCGACAGTGCATGCGCTGCGGATTTCCGGCCATTGGAAGGCCTGGACCAGCGGCTTGGGCAAGGCCAGGCCGGAGGTTTCGATGAGGATGTGGTCGAGGTCGCCACGTCGGGCCACCAGCTCGCGCATCACCGGGAAGAACTCTTCCTGCACCGTGCAGCACAGGCAACCGTTGGCCAGTTCGTAGACGCGGCCGTTGGCTTCTTCTTCGGTGCAACCGATGGAGCACTGCTTGAGGATCTCGCCGTCGATGCCCAGCTCGCCGAACTCGTTGACGATCACCGCGATGCGGCGGCCCTGGGCGTTGTCGAGCATGTGCCGCAGCAAGGTGGTTTTACCCGAGCCGAGGAAACCGGTGACGATGGTGACGGGAAGTTTGGCCAGTGTTTTCATCCGATGCCCCTTGGCAAAGTGGCGGGCAAACGGGACGACAACCGCAGGCAAGGCATGCGCGGAAGATTTCGCCACCGGATCACCCCGCCCGGTTGTAGTGAGAATCTGTCTCGAGGCAGGTCTCCTGGCTGACGGTGGGCCAGTCATTCGACTGGCAATGACTGCGCCTTCCCGTGCGCCTAGTGAAAAAGGGCATGCACAGTGGCCTTGCAGAAACAGCACCGTTCACAGTTGCGGGGGCAGCCGCGGCTTGGACCGCGTTCCCTTCTTAGCTTCGACACGTGCCGAAGAACCTCGAAGGCGCAAGGCTACGCAGGGTGTGGGGGCGGGTCAATGTCCGCAGGTAAGTTCTGTGGTGGCCTTGCCACCGTCATCGCGAGCAAGCTCGCTCCCACGTTGGTTGCTGGCGTACATAGAAATAACGATCACCACAAGTTCCCTGTGGGAGCGAGCTTGCTCGCGATTGGGCGCGACCCGGTGCCAGCCTGAAACCCCATGCCAATTGACGCCCCGCCCTCGCCCATGCTCTCCTGTGCGCCTAGTTACGGGTGCCCTTCACAGGGTGAAACGGGAAACCGGTGAATCGTGTGCTTTACTTCAAGGCCACGTCAGTCCGGTGCTGCCCCCGCAACGGTAAGCGAGCGAAGCGTCTGAACCACTGTGTCTGTCGACATGGGAAGGTGACGCTTGCAGGCCAGGCACAAGCCCGGCCCCTCGCAAGCCCGGAGACCGGCCCATGACTCAAGCATCAACAAACCCGCGGTGGGCGGGCGCTGTTCGAACCTTGGCGGGCTTGCGCCCGGGGTTTCATTGCGCTCGAATCACCCACTGAACAAGAACAGAGGGAAGCGCCATGTCGACCATCAGCAGCACCGCCCGCACCGCCAGCAGCACCACCACCTTGAGCCAACGCCTGAGCGCTGCGATCTTCGCCTCGATCCTGGGCGCCGGCCTGGTCTATTTCGCCGGTTTCTCCCACATCGAAGCCGTACACAACGCGGCCCACGACACCCGCCACAGCGCCGCCTTCCCGTGCCATTGAGACCTGACGACATGATCAAGCGTATCGCGCAGACCGCCGGTTTCAGCGGCTTGCTGGCCGCCCTGCTGCTGACCCTCCTGCAAAGTTTCTGGGTGTCGCCGCTGATTCTGCAAGCCGAAACCTATGAGAAAGCCCCGGCCGCCGAGGTTCATGAGCACGCCAATGGAGCCGCTCACACCCATGATGCCGAGGCCTGGGAACCGGAAGATGGCTGGCAGCGCGTGCTGTCTACCACCGGCGGTAACCTGGTGGTGGCGGTGGGTTTCGCCCTGATGCTGGCGGGCCTGTACACCTTGCGCGCACCGACTCGCACCTCCCAGGGCCTGCTTTGGGGCCTGGCCGGTTATGCCACTTTCGTCCTGGCGCCGACCCTCGGCCTGCCACCGGAACTGCCCGGCACCGCAGCAGCCGACCTGGCCCAGCGGCAGATGTGGTGGATTGGCACCGCAGCGTCCACGGCGGTGGGCATCGCCCTGATCGCCTTCGGCAGACATTGGCTGCTCAAGCTGCTGGGCGTGGCGACGTTGCTGGTGCCTCATGTCATCGGCGCACCGCAGCCGGAAGTTCACTCGATGCTGGCGCCCGAAGCGCTGGAAAGCCAATTCAAGATCGCCTCGCAAGTGACCAACGTCGCGTTCTGGCTGGCCCTCGGCCTGATCAGCGCCTGGCTGTTTCGCCGTGACGGTCAAGCCCAGCACGACGCATGAACAGCGGGCCGATCCTGGTGGTCGGCCTCGGCTGCCAGCGCGGCTGCCTGGCCAGCACGTTACGGGCATTGCTCGATCAGGCGTTGCTGGCCCACGGCATTGCGCTTGATCAGGTGCGGGCCCTGGCCAGTATCGACCTCAAGCGTGACGAACCGGGCCTGCTGGAACTGGCCGAACAACTGGCGCTGCCGCTGACTTGCTTCAGCGCCGAGCAGTTGGCCGATTATCGGGAGCGGCTCAGTCACCGCTCCGAGATCGCTTTCGAACGCACGGGTTGCTACGGCGTCGCCGAAAGTGCCGCCCTGGCCCTGGCCGACAAGCTGGGCACGACGCCTGCAACGCTGCTGATTCCTCGCCTGAGCGGTCCCATGAGCACCTTGGCATTGGCGCTCGCCTTGTAAATCCCGATAATCCGCACTCAGGATCATGAGCGATCTTCATCTGGGCGACGCTCACCCATCTTTCACAGGAGCCGGTCATGACCGTTTACTTCATCGGCGCCGGCCCCGGCGACCCGGAACTCATCACCGTCAAAGGCCAGCGGCTGATCCGCAGTTGCGCGGTGATCATCTACGCCGGCTCCCTGGTGCCGACGGCCGTGCTTGAGGGCCATCACGCCGAACAGGTGATCAACAGCGCCGAGCTGCACCTGGAACAAATCATCGAGCTGATCAAAACCGCACACCACAAAGGCCAGGACGTGGCCCGGGTACACTCCGGCGACCCAAGCCTGTACGGCGCCATCGGCGAGCAGATTCGTTGCCTGCGGGAATTGGAGATCCCGTTCGAGATCATTCCGGGCGTGACCGCAACCTCAGCCTGCGCCGCCCTGCTGGGTGCGGAACTAACCTTGCCGGACGTGTCCCAAAGCGTGATTCTCACCCGTTACGCAGACAAAACCGCGATACCTGCGGGTGAGGAACTGAGCAGCCTGGCACAGCACGGGGCGACCATGGCGATTCACCTGGGGGTCAATCATCTGGAGAAAATCATCAGCGAACTGCTGCCCCATTACGGCGCGGATTGCCCGATCGCCGTGATTCACCGGGCCACCTGGCCGGATCAGGATTGGGTCGTGGGCACCCTGGCCGATATCGCCGCCAAGGTACAGGCCAAGGGCTTTCGCCGAACGGCGCTGATTCTGGTGGGGCGTGTGCTGGGTAATGATGTGTTCAGCGAATCGTCGCTGTATCGCGCCGGGCATGCGCATCTCTACAGGCCCTGACTCAATCAGCGAGAGCCAACCGGGATCCCCTGTGGGAGCGAGCTTGCTCGCGATAGCGGTGGATCAGCCAGCGGTGATGTTGAATGTGCCGACGCCTTCGCGAGCAAGCTCGCTCCCACAGGGATTGGCGGCGGTCGGATCTGCGCCCATAAAAAAACGGTGCTCACGGGCACCGTTTCTTATATCCGCAGCGAACACCTATCAGTAGTAGGCGTTTTCTTTCTGCGTGTGGTCGGTCACGTCGCGCACGCCCTTGAGCTCCGGAATGCGTTCGAGCAAGGTGCGCTCGATGCCTTCCCTAAGGGTCACGTCAGCCTGGCCGCAGCCCTGGCAGCCGCCGCCGAACTGGAGCACGGCGATGCCGTCTTCCACTACGTCGATCAGCGAAACCTGGCCGCCGTGGCTGGCCAGCCCCGGGTTGATTTCGGTTTGCAGGTAGTAATTGATGCGCTCGTTGACCGGGCTGTCGGCGTTGACCATCGGTACCTTGGCGTTCGGCGCCTTGATAGTCAGTTGGCCGCCCATGCGGTCGGTGGCGTAGTCGACCACCGCATCGTCCAGGAACGCTTCGCTGAACGAGTCGATGTAGGCGGTGAAGCTCTTGAGCCCCAGCGCGGTGTCTTCGGGTTTTTCTTCCCCCGGCTTGCAGTAGGCAATGCACGTCTCAGCGTACTGGGTGCCGGGCTGGGTGATGAAGACGCGGATCCCGATACCCGGGGTGTTCTGCTTGGACAGCAGATCAGCCAGGTAATCGTGGGCGGCGTCGGTAATCGTAATAGCGGTCATGGGAACTCCTCGCAGGCTTGCCGGCAGTTTACGCCAATCATCGCGCCGGACAAAGTCCCAGTATTTTTGTCGGGAAAGCAACCGGCGGTGGGCTCCTCACCGCCGGGCATGTCGATCAGAGGTTCTGGTAGCGATTCATGTCCAGCACACCGGCCTCCAGGGGCTCCGTCTCGCGGATGTACTGGCTCAAGTCGTGGAAGTATTCCCAGAACTGCGGGTGGCTGCGACGAATCCCCCAGCGCTCGACGATCCGCTCGAAAGCCTGGGCATCCGAGGCACGCTCCATTGCATCGACAAACGCTGGCACTTGCTCGACCGGGATGTTGAAGATGAAGTTAGGGTAGCTACTGAGCAAGCCCGGGTACACCGTCAACGTATCGAGCCCCGGCTGGCAGCGCAGTTCCTCCCCCAACAGAAACGCCACGTTACTGTGGGCCCGGTTGCGCAGCAGGCTGTAGACCTCACGCTGACCGCTGGCGGTTTCGATTCGCAGCATGGTCGCTTCGGGCAACTGATTGATCACGCTGAGCCCCGCCGCCGGGCGCGACACCAGCCGACTGAGAGCCTGTTCGGCGTTCTGCAAGGTCGGGTCGATATTGGGCCGTGAACAGTAAGCCCCTTCACAGCGGTTGATTGGATCGGGGCGCGCGTTCAGTTCGCCATAACGGGCCAGCAATTGCTGGGCGAAATCGCGCTTGGGGTCGTGTTCGTCCAGCTTGAGCGCGGTCGGCTTGTCATCGTCGATGGCCTCGTAATCGAGCCACATCTTGAATTTGCCACCGGCCTGATACCAATCGTCGAGATAACCTTCCCGGGAGTCAGCCGGCATCAGGCGCAGGAAATTCTGCTCCGCGCCATTGCGTATCAAGTCGAAGTACAGCCGGGTCTGGGCCTGATGGGAGACGTTGCCGAACACGTCGAAATTCACCGCCAACTGGTAATAGGTGCGCTCCAGCAACGGAAAGTCGAACAACCACATCGTCTGCGGCACTTCGCCGATCAAGCCCTTGGTGACCGAAGCACTGTCGAAGTTGCGAAAAATACTCAGCAACGCATTGTCGTTGCCGGCCCACAGCGTCGACCAGCTCGGCGCGGGTACCTCGGCGTAATTGTCGCGGCGCAAGGCTTCGTATTCGTTACGTTTGTCCCGGTAGTCGAGCCAGAGACTGAGGACACTGCCCACATCGTCGTTCTGCCCCGGCATCGCCAGCAACGGCGTGGCCTGGCCGCGGTAGTTCGGGTCAGTGATGTACAGGTCATGTTCGGGGGCCTGGAACAGCGCCCAGAAATTATCGCGGATCACGTCGGTGGCGATCTGGCCCCGGCACACCGGGCCGCGGATGAACGTGCGCACGAAGTACTCGGCGTTATCAAGCATGAACTGATAGCGGGCCTGGGCCGGGATCGCTTCGAAGGTGGAAAACGGGTTGGCCCGGCGTTCCGGGCCATAGCCCGGCAATGCCGTGACCTGCCATTTGCCGCTGTAGAACAGACTCTTGATCCGCGCCATTTTCGCCGCGCTCAAGCCATAGGTGATGTGGGTCTTGTGCACGATCACCCCTTGCACCGGCCAGAGCCGGTAATACACCCGGGTGCCAGGGTCGTCGTTCGGGCGACGGGTGTTGATCAGGTCGATGGGCTGACCGGTGGGCGTGCGCGAACGCACCCACTGGAAGAAATGCCCCGGCTCGCCATCCTTGAAATAGATGTGTGCCAGAAACCAGTGCTCAAACAACCAGCGGCCCACCAGGCTTTCCCGGGCACCTGGGGCATTAAGCAGATTCTCCCACTGCACCACCTGCAAGGCTTCGGCGGCACTCGGCGCCAGGGCCTGCTGATCGATGGGTGCGCCAGCCGCCAGCCAGCGCTGCAACGTCTGGTATTGCTGGTCGGTCAGGCCGGTAACGGCCAGGGGCATACCTTCCTTGGGGTGCGCGGCGGCGTATTCGTCGAATTGCCCGGGCATCGCGCAACTGTTCTCACGGTTCAGGCCCAGCACGATTTCCTCCGGCAGCTTGGCGTTAGGCTGCAACGGCGTGCGATGCCCCAGTTCCAGCATCCGTGCCATTAGCGCGGCCTGGCTGCCCTGGGCGTCGAGCACCGAATAGAAACCCTTGCGCTGCCAGGCCTGCGGGCCAGAGGCGTCATAGAACAAACGGGTCGGGTCGGCGGCCTGGCGGCGCTCGCCGTCGTATACCGATAGCTTGGTCGCGCCGCGGGCCGCGCCTTCGCCACTGCCCAGGTTCAACTGGCAGGCGGAGTCGTAGCACGCATGGCAAGCCACGCACTTTTGCGTGAAGATCGGCTGGATGTCACGGGTGTAGGAAAGCGCTGGAGCGGAATCCTTTGCCACTGCGGTAAAAGACAACAGCAGCAACAGACTGCCGAAGAAAACGCGATACGGCATGTCTCGGGTCCCTAAGAGATAATCCGGCGATTCTACCGGGCCAGCATCGCCTTGCAAACATGAGCGATATTCATGCAAAAGCCCACCATGATCAAATCCTGCACAGGTTTGCTATCATCCCGGCCTTCGTAATGGTCTTTTTTTCCAGGTAGTCCTATGTCCGATCGCAGCGCTCGCCTTTATCTTCTCCAGCAAGCCCTCAAGGAGCGCATCCTGATCCTCGACGGCGGCATGGGCACGATGATCCAGAGCTACAAGCTGGAGGAGCAGGACTACCGCGGCAAGCGTTTCGCCGACTGGCCGAGTGACGTCAAGGGCAACAACGACTTGCTGGTGCTGAGCCGCCCTGACGTAATCGGCGCCATCGAAAAAGCCTACCTGGATGCCGGTGCCGACATCCTGGAAACCAACACCTTCAACGCCACCCAGGTGTCCCAGGCCGACTACGGCATGCAAGCGCTGGCCTATGAGTTGAATCTGGAAGGCGCGCGCCTGGCCCGTAAAGTGGCCGACGCCAAGACCCTGGAAACCCCGGACAAGCCGCGCTTCGTCGCCGGCGTGCTCGGCCCGACCAGCCGCACCTGCTCGCTATCGCCGGACGTCAACAACCCCGGTTACCGCAACGTGACCTTCGACGAACTGGTGGAGAACTACACCGAGGCCACCAAGGGCCTGATCGAAGGCGGTGCCGACCTGATCCTGATCGAAACCATTTTCGATACGCTCAACGCCAAGGCGGCGATTTTCGCCGTACAAGGGGTTTACGAAGAGCTGGGCGTCGAACTGCCGATCATGATCTCCGGCACCATCACCGATGCATCCGGCCGTACCCTGTCCGGCCAGACCACCGAAGCCTTCTGGAACTCCGTGGCCCACGCCAAGCCGATCTCCGTGGGCTTGAACTGCGCCCTCGGTGCCAGCGAGCTGCGCCCATACCTGGAAGAGTTGTCGAACAAGGCCAGCACCCACGTATCAGCGCACCCGAACGCCGGCCTGCCCAACGAATTCGGTGAATACGACGAGTTGCCGGTCGAGACCGCCAAGGTCATCGAAGAATTCGCCCAAAGCGGTTTCCTGAACATCGTCGGCGGCTGCTGCGGCACCACCCCGGCGCATATCGAAGCCATCGCCAAGGCCGTGGCCGGTTACGCACCGCGGCAGATTCCGGATATCCCTCGGGCCTGCCGCCTGTCGGGCCTGGAACCGTTCACCATCGATCGCAGCTCCCTGTTCGTCAACGTCGGCGAGCGGACCAACATCACCGGTTCCGCCAAGTTCGCCCGGCTGATCCGCGAGGACAACTACACCGAAGCCCTGGAAGTGGCCCTGCAACAGGTCGAGGCCGGCGCCCAGGTGATCGACATCAACATGGACGAGGGCATGCTCGATTCGAAGAAGGCCATGGTGACCTTCCTCAATCTGATCGCCGGCGAACCGGACATCTCCCGCGTGCCGATCATGATCGACTCCTCGAAATGGGAAGTGATCGAAGCCGGCCTCAAGTGCATCCAGGGCAAGGGCATCGTCAACTCCATCAGCATGAAGGAAGGCGTCGAGCAGTTCATCCACCACGCCAAACTGTGCAAGCGCTACGGCGCCGCCGTGGTGGTGATGGCCTTCGACGAAGCCGGCCAGGCCGACACCGAGGCGCGCAAGAAGGAAATCTGCAAGCGCTCCTACGACATCCTGGTCAACGAAGTCGGCTTCCCACCGGAAGACATCATCTTCGACCCGAACATCTTCGCCGTCGCCACCGGTATCGAAGAGCACAACAACTATGCCGTGGACTTCATCAACGCCTGCGCCTACATCCGCGACGAACTGCCCTACGCGCTGACCTCCGGTGGCGTGTCCAACGTGTCCTTCTCGTTCCGCGGCAACAACCCGGTGCGCGAGGCGATTCACTCGGTGTTCCTGCTCTATGCGATTCGCGCGGGCCTGACCATGGGCATCGTCAACGCCGGCCAGCTGGAGATCTACGACCAGATCCCGGCGGAGCTGCGCGATGCCGTGGAGGACGTAATACTCAACCGCACCCCCGAGGGCACCGACGCCCTCCTCGCCATCGCCGACAAGTACAAAGGCGATGGCAGCGTCAAGGAAGCGGAAACCGAGGAGTGGCGCGGCTGGGAAGTGAACAAGCGCCTGGAACATGCACTGGTCAAGGGCATCACCACCCACATCGTTGAAGACACCGAAGAGTCGCGACAGTCCTTCAGCCGTCCGATCGAAGTCATCGAAGGCCCGCTGATGGCCGGCATGAACATCGTCGGCGACCTGTTCGGCGCCGGCAAAATGTTCCTGCCCCAGGTGGTGAAATCCGCCCGGGTGATGAAGCAGGCCGTGGCCCACTTGATTCCGTTCATTGAGGCGGAAAAAGGCGACAAGCCGGAGGCCAAGGGCAAGATCCTCATGGCTACGGTCAAGGGCGACGTCCATGACATTGGCAAGAACATCGTCGGCGTGGTGCTCGGTTGCAACGGCTATGACATTGTCGACCTGGGCGTGATGGTGCCGGCGGAGAAGATCCTGCAGGTGGCCAAGGAGCAGAAGTGCGACATCATTGGCCTGTCCGGCCTGATCACCCCGTCCCTGGATGAGATGGTGCATGTGGCGCGCGAGATGCAGCGCCAGGATTTCCATCTGCCATTGATGATCGGCGGCGCAACGACGTCCAAGGCCCACACGGCGGTGAAGATCGAACCCAAGTACAGCAACGACGCGGTGATCTACGTTACCGACGCCTCCCGCGCCGTGGGCGTGGCGACGCAGTTGTTGTCCAAGGAACTCAAGCCGGCGTTCGTCGAGAAGACCCGCCTGGAATACGTGGACGTGCGCGAGCGCACCGCCAACCGCAGTGCCCGCACCGAGCGCCTGAGCTACCCCGCCGCCGTGGCCAAGAAGCCGCAGTTCGACTGGAGCAGCTACCAGCCAGTCAAGCCGACCTTCACCGGTGCCAAGGTGTTGGACAACATCGACCTCAACGTCCTGGCCGAATACATCGACTGGACCCCGTTCTTCATTTCCTGGGACCTGGCCGGCAAGTTCCCGCGCATCCTCACCGACGAAGTGGTCGGCGAAGCCGCGACCGCGCTCTACGCCGATGCCCGGGCGATGTTGCGCAAGCTGATCGACGAGAAACTCATCAGCGCTCGCGCCGTGTTTGGCTTCTGGCCGGCCAACCAGGTGCATGACGACGACCTGGAAGTCTACGGCGACGACGGCAAGCCGCTGGCGCGCCTGCATCACCTGCGCCAGCAGATCATCAAGACCGACGGCAAGCCGAACTTCTCCCTGGCCGACTTCGTTGCCCCCAAAGACAGCGGCGTGACCGACTACGTCGGCGGTTTCATCACCACCGCCGGCATCGGCGCCGAAGAAGTTGCCAAGGCCTACCAGGACGCTGGCGACGATTACAACTCGATCATGGTCAAGGCTCTGGCCGATCGTCTGGCCGAGGCCTGCGCCGAATGGCTGCACCAGCAGGTGCGCAAGGAACATTGGGGCTACGCCCAGGACGAGAGCCTGGACAACGACGCCCTGATCAAGGAGCAATACACCGGCATCCGCCCTGCTCCCGGCTACCCGGCCTGCCCGGATCACACCGAGAAAGCCACCCTGTTCCGCCTGCTCGACCCCGAGGCCAGCGAACTGAAGGCCGGACGCAGCGGCGTGTTCCTCACCGAACACTACGCCATGTTCCCGGCGGCAGCGGTCAGCGGCTGGTACTTCGCCCACCCCCAGGCGCAGTATTTCGCCGTGGGCAAGATCGACAAGGACCAGGTCCAGAGCTACACCGCCCGCAAGGGCCAGGACCTGAGCGTGACCGAGCGCTGGCTGTCGCCGAACCTGGGTTACGACAGCTAAGTTCGCAGAGATTGGCTATGCTCTCCACACACGACCTTGTGTATGGAGAGCATCATGGACGAACCAACTGAAAACAAGGCGCCAACCCTCTGGCAAATGCTGCACAGCGTGGGGGCGGCGGCCTTTGGCGTGCAAAGCGGGAAAAACCGCGCCCGGGACTTTACCCATGGAAAGCCGAGTCACTTCGTGATCCTCGGCATCCTGTTTACGGTGATTTTCGGGTTGACGTTGTATGGGATCGTTAATTTGGTGTTGTACTTTGCGGGTGTGTGAACACTCAGTATCCACAGATCATTATGGACAGCTTGCCTGCAATCCGGACTGAGGCTAGCGACGCCCCAGACCATCGAGCGAGAAGGCATAGCGCTCGCCATCCGGGTGGGACACCAGGCTGAAGCGCTTGAAGTCCAGGCGATAGTCCTTGGCGGGATTCATCTTCAACCAGGCACGGGCCCGGGCCTGGTCGAGGGACTGCATCAGGTCGAGCTGCTGGTCGTAGCCGCCATGGCGCGCGAGGTCGACGCCCAGAGCGTGATCATGCAGCATGACCATGGCCCAGCCCCCCAGGCTGAAATGCCCGGTGAACAGAACGCTCAAGCGCCCATCGATACGTGCTTGAAGCGCCGGCCTGGAGCTGTTCATCGCACTGAACAACACATCCTTTCCCGGCTGGCGCCCCGCCTCCTCGAACGCTTGCATGGCGCCCAGGGCCATTTCATCGTTGGCGGACCAGACCAGCGCGGTCTGCGGATAGCGTTTGACCAACTGGCTCGCCTGCTCATAAGCCCGTTCACGGTTCCACTCGCCATAGACCAACTGGCGCAGACGCACCTGCGGGTGCTCGGCCAGCGCCCGGAGCAGCCCTTTCTCGCGCAGTTGCGCCGAAGGGGTGAGTTTTTTCCCGGAAAATGCCAGCAAGTCGAGGGTCTGCCCAGGCGCCAGCGGCCCGTGTTGGCGCAACAGCTCCTTGAGCATCAGGTAGCCGCTGCGTTCATCGTTGGGCACCAGGCTACCGAGCAGCTCGGAAGGCGGGGCACCATTCTCAGTCAGCAGGCGGCTTTGATCGCTGGTCAACGTGTTGTTCACCAGGAACAGCTTGACCCCACTGCCTTGGGCCAATTGCAGGATTCGCGGGGCGACATACTGCTCATTGACCAACACCAGATAGTCCGGACGGTCAGTCGCCGTAACCGCCTCGCGCGCCATGCGGATCATGGCCAGAGGATCGCGCTCGGCATATTCCACGCGCAGCCGCAGGCCCAGCCCGCTTGCCGCCGCTTGCATGAATTCGGTATAGCTGACCCAGAAAGGCTCCGTGGAATACCCCGGATTGAGGAACACTACCGAAGGAGCAGTCGATCTCGCCAGCGAAGCCTCGGTCGAGGAGGAAACCGTATTGGCGGCTTGGACCTGCGCCCAGAATGACAGGCATAACCACGCCAGTAGCCTGCAAATAAACTTCGACATCCCGCCCGCCCCGAATAATACGCCACCTAGTATAACGACCCAGGTGGCGAACGGGCACATGAACTCAAGACCTTCATGCGGCCTGCAACGGCTCGAGCTTATTGATGACTGACCCAGAACACTGCGGTGCCCACCACCAGGATAATCAGGAACAAAATGGCCCAGGCATCAACAGAACTGTCGCTTTTCCTTGCTTTGGTCGGATTGCTCATTGCATCGCCTCTTGTCGGTTTTATAGGTGATTGCATCGGGACTCGACCACAGTTAAGACGATGATTGCCCGCACGACAAATGTGGATTAGGCAATAATCAATCTCATTAGTCGATTTGGTTCTTTACATATACTCAAACATCACTTTTGCGCATAACCCAAAACAGGTATCTTGCACCGGCTCCTCTAGGAGTGCGCGGCCGTGCGCGCAGAATTGCCGAGGCAGAACCCGATTTCAGCGAGCCAACACGCAGCTGTTTCTGAGTCGGCCCAAGCCTGAGAACGAGACTTATATGTACGTATATGACGAGTACGATCAGCGGATCATCGAGGACCGCGTCAAGCAGTTCCGTGATCAGACCCGACGCTATCTGGCAGGCGAGCTGAGCGAAGAAGAATTCCGCCCTCTGCGCTTGCAGAATGGCCTGTATATCCAGCGCTTCGCCCCGATGCTGCGCGTCGCCGTGCCTTATGGCCAACTGACCTCGCGCCAGGTGCGCAAGCTGGCCCAGATTGCCCGCGACTATGACAAGGGCTACGCCCACATCAGTACCCGGCAGAACGTCCAGTACAACTGGCCGGCCCTGGAAGATGTGCCTGAGATCCTGGCTGAACTGGCCACCGTGCAGATGCACGCGATCCAGACCAGCGGCAACTGCCTGCGTAACGTCACCACCGATCAATTTGCCGGTGTCGCCGCCGATGAGCTGATCGACCCGCGACCATGGTGCGAGATCGTCCGTCAGTGGACCACTTTCCACCCGGAATTCGCCTACCTGCCGCGCAAGTTCAAGATCGCCATCAATGGCTCGACCTCGGACCGTGCCGCCATCGAAGTCCACGACATCGGCCTGGAGACGGTCTACAACGCCGCCGGCGAGTTGGGCTTCCGTGTGCTGGTGGGCGGCGGCCTCGGCCGTACGCCGGTGGTCGGCGCGTTCATCAACGAGTTCTTGCCTTGGCCGGACCTGCTGAGTTACCTCGACGCCATCCTGCGGGTGTACAACCGCTATGGCCGTCGCGACAACAAGTACAAGGCGCGGATCAAGATCCTGGTCAAGGCCCTTACGCCTGAAGTGTTCGCCGAGAAGGTCGAGGCCGAAATGGCTCACCTGCGCGGCGGCCAGACCACCCTGACCGAAGCCGAAGTCCATCGCGTGGCCAAGCACTTCGTCGACCCCGCCTACAAGGCCCTGAGCAATCAGGACGCCGAACTGGCAGCGCTCGACAAAGAGCATCCAGGCTTCGCCCGCTGGCGCACCCGCAACACCCTGGCCCACAAGAAGCCGGGCTATGTCGCGGTGACCCTGTCGCTGAAACCGACCGGCGTTGCACCGGGCGACATCACCGACAAGCAACTGGATGCCGTGGCCGACCTGGCCGAGCGCTACAGCTTCGGTCAACTGCGCACATCCCACGAGCAGAACATCATCCTGGCGGACGTTGAACAGAGCCAGTTGTTCACCCTGTGGGGCGAATTGCGCGAGCAAGGTTTCGCCACGCCGAACATCGGCCTGCTGACCGACATGATCTGCTGCCCGGGCGGTGACTTCTGCTCCCTGGCCAACGCCAAGTCGATCCCTATTGCCGAATCGATCCAGCGTCGCTTTGACGACCTGGACTACCTGTTCGACATCGGCGAGCTGGACCTGAACATTTCCGGTTGCATGAACGCCTGTGGTCACCACCACGTTGGCCACATCGGCATCCTGGGCGTGGACAAGAAAGGCGAAGAGTTCTACCAGGTCTCCCTGGGCGGCAGCGGTAGCCGCGACGCCAGCCTGGGCAAGATCCTCGGCCCGTCCTTTGCCCAGGACGACATGCCTGACGTGATCGAGAAGCTGATCGACGTGTACATCGAACAACGTACCGAAGACGAGCGCTTCATCGACACTTACCAACGTATTGGCATCGACCTCTTCAAGGAACGCGTCTATGCAGCGAATCATTAAGAACAACGAGGTCATCGACGAAACCTGGCACCTGTTGCCCAAGGATGCGTCCTTCGATGGCATCTCCAACTGCGACGACCTGATCGTGCCCCTGGCCCTGTGGCGCGACCATGCTCACGCCCTCAAGGCCCGCGACGGCGGCCTGGGTGTGTGGCTGGACGCCGACGAGGAAGCGGAAGAAATTGGTGATGACGCCAATCAGCTACAGGTCATCGCCCTGAACTTCCCGGCCTTCACCGACGGGCGCAGCTACTCCAACGCCCGCCTGTTGCGTGATCGCTATGGTTTCAAGGGTGAGTTGCGGGCGATTGGCGATGTGCTGCGCGACCAGCTGTTCTACATGCGTCGCTGCGGTTTCGACGCCTTTGCCTTGCGTGCCGACAAAGACCCCTATGAAGCCCTCGAAAGCCTCAAGGACTTCTCGGTGACCTACCAGGCTGCCACCGACGAGCCGCTGCCGCTGTTTCGTCGTCGCTGAAACCTGAGACATGAAAAAGCCCTGATCCGGGTGTTCCGGTTCAGGGCTTTTTTATTGGGGCATGAATTATGTCGAAATCCCGCAACCACTTCGAAACCAATGTGGGAGCAGGCTCGCTCCCACAGGGGTTAGCCGTTACCAGAAACGCTGCTGGGTAAGGCGGCTCCACCAACTCAGCAGCACCCGGTCGACAGAACCGCTGGCCGCCATGCCGATGCGTTCCTGCAGGCTTTTGCGTTCGGCGTAGTGCAGGTGGTACAACTCGGCGCCTTTGGCTCGTTCGGCGAGGTATTCGTCGCTGGTCTTCAACTCGTCTACCAGCCCTTTGCCCAGCG
This sequence comes from Pseudomonas sp. CFBP 5748, assembly GCF_053850495.1. Lineage (NCBI taxonomy): Bacteria > Pseudomonadati > Pseudomonadota > Gammaproteobacteria > Pseudomonadales > Pseudomonadaceae > Pseudomonas > Pseudomonas sp. CFBP 5748. The sequence continues at coordinate 771,805 of NZ_JBSPTN010000001.1, read as the reverse complement.
CCGCCACACCCAGCCAGACTTCACCGGTGGCCACTTCATCGATGGCCAGTTGCGGGCGGTAATTGGAGACGAAGTTCTTGAACAGCTCATGGGTGATGTCCAGGTCTTCCTGGAATTTCTCCCGGCCCTTCTCGGTGTTTTCACCGAACACCGTCAACGTGCGCTTGTATTCACCCGCCGTCAGCACTTCGAAATCAATATCGTGTTTCTTCAGCAGCCGGTTGACGTTGGGCAACTGCGCGACAACGCCGATGGAGCCAAGAATGGCGAACGGGGCGCTGATGATCTTCTCGCCGATGCACGCCATCATGTAGCCGCCGCTGGCCGCGACCTTGTCGATACAGACCGTCAACGGCACGCCGGCTTGGCGGATCCGCGCCAGTTGCGATGAAGCCAGGCCATAGCTGTGGACCATGCCGCCGCCGCTTTCCAGGCGCAGCACGACTTCGTCCTTAGGGGTCGCCAGGGTCAGCAGCGCGGTGATTTCATGCCGCAGGCTCTCGGTGGCCGAGGCCTTGATGTCGCCGTCGAAATCCAGCACGAACACCCGGGGCTTGGCCGCTGGCTTGTCCTTTTGCTTCTTCTCGGCCTTTTCAGTCTTGCCTTGCGCCTTGCGCAGGGCCTTGAGCTGGTCTTTATCCAGCAGCGTCTGCTCCAGGCGCTCACGCAGCCCTTTGTAGAAATCGTTGAGTTTGCTCACCTGCAACTGGCCGGTCGACTTGCGTCGCCCCTTGCTACGTAACGCGGCAAAACTGGCCAGCACCACCAAGATGGCGATCACCAGCGTCACGGTCTTGGCCAGAAAACCGGCGTATTCGATGAAAAACTCCACAGCAACTCCTTAAATGTAATGCACCACTGAACGCAGGCGCGTAACAACCCCAGCATACCCATGCGCCTGCGTCGCGACCAGCCATGAAACCTGTGGTTACCTTAACGCGGGCCTGGCAGGACAAGGTTGTAACGAGCATTTCAAACAAGCGTATGTTTTTTCATTGACAGCTCCCCCCCATCCTCATAACCTCGCCAAACCTTCAACGTACCGGGATGACGCGGACGTGGGCAGCATCTATCTGATTCGACATGGCCAAGCCTCCTTCGGTGCGGACGACTACGATGTCCTTTCGCCCAACGGCGTACGCCAGGCGCAAGTGCTCGGCAGTCACCTGGCAGAGCTCGGCGTGGTGTTCGATCGCTGCCTTTCGGGCGACCTGCGCCGCCAGCAGGACACCGCCACCGGAGCGTTGGGCCAGATGTCCGCCGCCGGCCTGCCGGTTCCCGGACTGGAAATCGACGCCGCATTCAACGAGTTCGACGCCGACGCGGTGATCCGCGCCCTGCTGCCGGACATGCTCCCCCAGGAGCCCGAGGCGCTGCATATCCTGCGCAACGCCGCGCAGAACCGCGCCGAATTCCAGCGCATCTTCGCATTGATCGTTGAGCGCTGGCTCAGCGGCCAGTACGACCCGCCCGGTCTGGAAAGCTGGCTGGGTTTCGTCGAGCGGGTCCAAGCGGGTCTGCAGCGCATCCTGGAACAAGCCGACAACACCCAGAAAATCGCCGTGTTCACGTCTGGCGGTACCATCACCGCCCTGCTCCACCTGATCACCCGGATACCCGCCCGACAAGCCTTCGAATTGAACTGGCAAATCGTCAACACCTCGCTCAACCACCTGAAGTTCAGGGGCCGCGAGGTGGCCCTGGCTTCCTTCAACAGTCACGCCCATCTGCAACTGCTGAAGGCCCCGGACCTCATCACCTTTCGCTGAGTCCGGATTACTGTAGACCCTTGCTGTACCACCCAAATAAGGATCGAAACCATGACCTCCGTAGCCGACGCCGTACAAGCCATGAAAGCCAAGTTCAACCCAGCCGCTGCTGCCGGCCTGGACCTGGTATTCGGTTTCCGCATCGACGAAACCAAGAATTTCTCGCTGATCGTCAAGGACAGCACCTGCGAACTGCAGGAAGGTGAAAACCCGGACGCCCAGGTGACCCTGGTAATGGACGGCGAAACCCTCCAAGGCATCGTCGACGGCAGCACCGACGGCATGCAAGCGTTCATGGGCGGCAAGCTGCGCGCCGAAGGCGACATGATGCTGGCGATGAAACTGTCCGAGCTGTTCCCAAGCTGAGACTGCGCTCGCGTTCTTCGCGGGCCTTTTGGCTGCAAACGAATCCCGCCCCCGAGGCGGGATTCGCGTTTTTATCTTCCGATGATTTCCCGCAACACACTCAACCTTGACCCTCGTCAGTTGCCCCTCGCCCTTGAGCCGCTAATTTAGCGCCTCCATCGAAGCCAGGGACGGCTCATCGGGAGCCTGCGCCCGCTCATCTCAAGGAAGAGAGTTTCATGCCCAAACTGAAGATTATTCTGCTGTCGACCGCATTCAATGGCCTGACCCAACGCGCCTGGCTAGAGCTGCGCGAGGCTGGCTATCGCCCCAGCGTGGTGCTGTTCACCGATCCGGCCGCGGTCTGCCAGCAAATCGAAGAAAGCGCCGCCGACCTGGTGATCTGCCCGTTTCTCAAGGACCGCGTACCCGAGCAGCTGTGGCGCAACCCTCGGCGCCCGGTAGTGATCATTCATCCCGGCATTGTCGGCGATCGCGGCGCCAGTGCCCTCGACTGGGCGATCACCCGGCAACCCAAGCGCTGGGGCGTGACGGCGCTGCAGGCGGTAGAAGAAATGGACGCCGGGCCGATTTGGGCCACCTGCGAATTCAACTTGCCCGAGGGCCTGCGCAAATCGCAGTTGTATAACGGCCCGGTCAGCGATGCGGCCATTCGTTGTATCCGCGAAGTCGTGGAGAAATTCAGTAACGGTTTCGTCCCAGTGCCGCTGGATTACAGTCGCCATGACGTGGTCGGGCGCCTGCAACCGAACATGACCCAGGACGACCGCACCTTCAGCTGGCACGACAGCACCGATTTCATCAAGCGCTGCATCGACGCCGCCGACGGCCAGCCGGGTGTGCTCGCGAGCCTGGCCGGCAGCCAGTTTTACCTGTACGACGCCCATCCGGACGTCCGTCGCGGCATGCCCGGCGAACTGCTGGCCGTGCGCGACGATGCGGTGCTGGTGGCGACCGGTGATGCGAGCCTGTGGATCGGCGCCCTGCGCCACAAGCCGCAGCCCGGTGAACAGACCTTCAAACGACCGGCGCGCCATGTGCTCTCGGGACGGCTCGACGATATCCCGCTGCTCGACAGTTCCCTGGCTCGACAACCGTTCAGCGATGAACCCTATCAGCCCATTCGCTACCGGGAGTGCGGCCATGTGGGAGAGCTGACGTTCGAGTTCTATAACGGCGCGATGAGCACCGAGCAATGCCAGCGCCTGGTGCAAGCGCTGCGCTGGGCCAAGTCCCGGGACACCCAAGTGCTGTTGATCCGCGGCGCACGCGGCAGTTTTTCCAACGGCGTGCACCTGAACGTGATCCAGGCCGCCGCCGAACCCGGCCTGGAAGCGTGGGCCAATATCCAGGCCATCGACGATGTTTGCCTGGAGTTGTTCAGCGCCCGGCAACTGGTGGTCAGCGGCCTGACAGGTAACGCCGGGGCCGGCGGTGTGATGCTCGCCCTGGCGGCCGATATCGTTCTGGCGCGCAGTGACATCGTGCTCAACCCGCATTACGCAACCATGGGCCTGTACGGCTCCGAGTACTGGACCTACAGCTTGCCCCGCGCGGTCGGCCCGGACATGGCCTGGAAACTCACCCAGGACTGCTTGCCCATCAGCGCCCTCCAGGCGTTACGCTGCGGCATGGTCCAGGAGATCGGGCCGCGCTGCCCTGACGAGTTCGGTCTGTGGCTGCTGCAACGGGCCAACAGCGCCCTGCTCGATCCGATCTATGAGGCCATCCGGGTTCGCAAGGCCGAACGGAGCCTGCCGGCGATCCAGGCGTGTCGCGCCGGCGAGCTCACGCAAATGCGCCGCGACATGGTGGAAAACCGCCACGGCTTTGCCGAGAAATGCCGCAACTTCGTGCTCAAGCGCAAAGCCTGTCGCACGCCCGAGCGTCTGATCGCCCCCTGGGCGCGAGTGGCTGAGGCTCAAGCCGCTCCATGATTCCCGGTATCGGCGATGCGTGGCAGCTCTTACAATGCCCGCTTCCCTCGCATCGGCCTGACCATGGACATCGACCTCGCCCGCACCTTCCTGGAAATTGTCCGCCACGGCAGTCTCGCTGCGGCGGCCGACAAGCTGCACGTCACCCAGACAGCGATTACCGCCCGGGTACAAAAGCTCGAAAGCCAGCTCGGTTGTGCATTGTTCGTGCGCAACCGAGCCGGCGCACGTCTGACTGCCGATGGCGAAGCCTTCGTGATCTACGCCAACCAACTCGTGCAGACCTGGGAAGCGGCCCGCCGGGATCTGCCGCTGCCCGAGGGCTATCGCAACGTCCTGCATCTGGGTGGCGAGGTCAGCCTGTGTAATCCCTTGATGCTCGCCTGGGCCGGGGAATTGCGGCAGAAGATCCCCGGTCATGCCCTGCGCATGGACATCCGCGACGGTGAAAAACTGCTGCAACAGCTGGAACTGGGCCTGTTGGATGCAGCGGTGGTGTACCAGCCCGAATACTGGCCGCGCCTGCAAGTTGAACAGTTACTGGAAGAAAAACTCATCCTGGTGCGCCTGGCCACCCGTCCGGAACCCTACGTGTACATCGACTGGAGCGCTGACTTCCGCCGCCAGCACGACACCGCCCTGCCGGACAAAGCCAAGGCCGCCGTGACCTTCAACCTTGGCCCACTGGCCCTGCAGTACATCCTGGAGAACGGCGGCAGCGGCTACTTCCGCACTCGCGTCGTGCAGAGTTACCTGGACAGCGGCATCCTGGAACGGGTGCCCAAGGCACCGGAATTCAACTACCCGACCTACCTGGTCTACTCCCGGGACCGGGATTCGGCGGCGTTGCAGCAGGCGTTCGAAGTGCTGCGCGAGATCGTCAAGACCGGCAGCGACTGGTCCCAGCGCTGGGACCCGCTGGGTTGATGGATGCCGGTTCGGCTGCTCCCTGAATATCGACTTTGTTGTGAACTACATCGTGGCGAGGAAGCTTGCTCCCTCGCCACGGGTTTATGGCTTCCTCAAGGGCCCTTCGTAAAAGCCCCCCACAAGCAGCAAGCAGGACGGTTTTATTGCAACCGCTTAGCGATCTCGTCCTTGATCTGCAACCGTTTCTTCTTGAGTGTCTCCAGGGCCTCGCCGGACAGGGTGGCGGATGTCGGCTTTTCGGCGTCCACCACCTCGGCATCAAGTAGGGAATATTTTTGAAATAACGAGTCGAGCCTTGGATCCTCGCTGCGCTTTTGCTGGATGTGGTCTTTTGTGCAGTTGAGATCCTGGCACAAATCGTGGGACACCGGCATGGAACACCTCCTTCAGTGGGTCGGTGGCAGACGCCTTTACGGCGCTCGTCGATGATCAGGATGGCCTCGTCGACGGGGTTCTGTCGACCGCCAATCCGACCAGCGGTGACCGTTCGTCGTAACGGGATATCTTCCAATCAAACCTTTGCCGGCGCGCCGCTCTCCATTGAACAGAGACGAAACGAATCGCTCTTTCAACCTGTGTGGAGACCTACCTATGGACGGATTTACCTTGCGTCAACTCGGCCTGGCAGTTGCCCTGAGCACCAGCATGGGCGTGGCCTGGGCCGCGACTTCCAACGACTTCGTCGACAACGCGGCAGCCGGTGGCATCGCGGAAATCGAGACCAGCAAACTGGCGCTGGAAAAGAGTGGCTCGGCGGACATCAAGGCGTTCGCCAACACGATGATCACCGATCACACCAAGGCCAATGAAGAGTTGAAATCGCTGGCGAAAAAACACGACATCGAAGTGCCAGACGACACCACGCTGGTGAAGAAGGCCAAGGAAAAAATCCTCGACCTGCGGGACGAGTCCTTTGATGCAGCCTATGCCAACAACCAGGTGAAGGCTCACGAGGAAACCATCGCCCTGTTCAAGAAAGAAGCCGAGACCGTGACGGACGACAAGAAGCCTGGCAACACTGAGCTCAAAGCGTTCGCCCAGAAGATGCTGCCAGCCCTGCAGCATCACTTGGACGAGGCCAAAAAACTTCAGGCTGCTCATCCAAGCAAGTAATCCTGAGGCACAGAATAAGGCCGTCTTCTTGAAGATGACCTTATTCGACCCAAGTGCGTCGGTGTTCCCGGCTACCGCTGGTCAGCACTGTCATTTATGACAGTAGAATCTTGCAACTCATGCTCCTAGGGTCTCGCTCAACAGACAATCCTGCTTATACAAGCATCCAACCTCTTGGGGGCTTTGCAGTCGCAGGTGCCGCGTAGCAGGAGACAAGTCATGAGCGATGAATCAGTGTTAACGCAAAGCGCTGGCGGTATTACGGTGAAAATCGCCGCACTGCTGGGATGGTTCGCATTGATTCTCCAGCTCTACCTGATCCTGACTTCACGCTGGCAAGGCGGCAAGAGCCTGTTGGGCGGAGTAGACATCTTCTTTAGTTATTTTACGGTGCTGACCAATATCCTGGTGGCCGTGGTGCTGACTTGCGCGGCCACCTCAGGGGATTCGGCGCTGCGGAGATTCTTTCTCAAACCCACGGTCCAGGGCGGTGTAGCCGCTGCCATTGTACTGGTGGGGCTGGCGTACAACCTGCTGCTGCGCAATATCTGGAACCCCCAAGGCTTGCAGTGGGTGGCCGATGAATTGCTGCATGACGTGATGCCGGTGCTGTTTGTGGTCTATTGGTGGTTCTGCGTGCCCAAGGGGGCCTTGCAATGGCGAGATGTCTGGCCATGGCTGATCTATCCGCTGGTCTATTTCATCTATGCCCTGGTGCGTGGTCACTTCGTCGGTTCCTACCCCTATCCCTTTATCGAAGTGGACACGCTGGGTTATCCACGAGTGTTCATCAATGCAGTGATGGTGCTGCTGGGATTGGTGGTAGTGTCACTGGTGTTGATTGCCCTGGACCGCTGGAAAGGCAAGCGCTGAGGCCCCGTTGCACAAAAAATGCGCTGGCGCGCCTATCGGCCCAAGTACCAGACGACTCATCGATCCGGGCGGGTAGCACTCAACGTTCCCAGCAATCGGGTCGCGGTTAACCACCATCGGTGTCGATATCAGCGTCAGTGCTTTCATCGGATTTTGGCCGGTCCGGGTCAGGCTTGAAGCCGGGGCTGAAGGTATTGTCATTGTCTTGATGATGATTCTTCTGATCGACCTCGCTGTCAGCGCTCTGGGCCTGGTCCGTCCCGGCGGGGCTGACTGGCTGGGCACCGGCCGGGGTAGTCGACACCTGAGGATCGATGGCCGGGTCGTTACGTGGGGATTGTGTCTGGCCTTGTTGCTGGGTGTTTGCAGGATCGTTGTTCATAGACACCTCGTTCATGACAGGGCCGGAATGATGACCGGTCTTGTCATTCGAAGATGACGCAACAGCTTCGGTTCCATTTGTTTGTATCGCACAGAGTCACCCGCCGCTAATGCCCTTGCCGACACAGGACAATTCGTCGGGCACGATACTTTCGCCAAGCATGGCGAGACAGCAGCCGGCTTAGTGGAAATCGCGACTGCGCACATTGATACCCGCCAGCAATTGCGTCAGGTCGCTCAAGCGCCCGGCGATCAGGTGGCGAACCTCGCCGACGCTTTCCCAGCGCCCGTCGACCCTGAGTAATTGAGAGCCCACCAGGATCTTGCGCTGACGGTCCGCCAAGTCGCGCCAGACCACCACGTTGAGGTTACCGAACTCATCTTCCAGGGTGACGAAGGTCACGCCGCTGGCCGTGCCCGGGCGTTGGCGGCCGGTGACCAGCCCGGCGACGCTGACGTTGCGGCCATGTTCCACCTCTTGCAGTTCCCGTGAACTGCGGCAACGGCGGGCGCGCAGTTCGGGGCGCAGCAAGGCCAGCGGATGAGGGCCCAGGGTCGTGCCGAGCGTGGCGTAATCGGCACACAGGTTTTCGCCCACCGTGGGTGTTGGCAGGGCCACGGGCGGTTCTTCCTGGCTGGGCAAACCGGCGAACAAACCCAGTTGTTTCTGCACCCCGGCGACTTCCCAGCGGGCCCGATGACGATCACCGGCCAAGCCTTGCAAGGCCCCGGCATCGGCCAGTTGCGCCAAAGCCCGGGCATCGAGTTGCGCGCGCTCGCCCAGGTCGGCCACGTCACTGAAAGCCCGCTGCCGGCGGGCCGCTTCGATACGCCGGGCATCCTCTTCGCGAAAGCCCTTGACCAGGCGCAGGCCCATGCGGATCGCCGGTTGCCGGCCTTCCAGGGGTTCGAGGCTGCAATCCCAGTCACTGGCGCGCACGTCCACCGGACGGATCTGCAATTGATGCCTGCGGGCATCCTGGAGGATCTGGTCCGGGCTGTAGAACCCCATGGGCCAGCTGTTGATCAGGGCACAGGCGAACGCCGCCGGTTCGTGGCATTTGAGCCAACTGCTGGCGTAGGTCAACAAGGCGAAACTGGCGGCGTGGGATTCGGGAAAGCCGTAATTGCCGAAGCCCTTGATCTGTTCGAAGATCTGCGCGGCGAATTCGGCGGTGTAACCGTTTTTCTTCATCCCGGCGGCCAGGCGCTCCCGGTGGGGCTCCAAGCCGCCGTGACGTTTCCAGGCAGCCATGGAGCGTCGCAACTGGTCAGCTTCGCCGGGGGTGTAATCGGCCGCGACGATGGCGATCTGCATGACCTGTTCTTGAAACAAGGGCACACCCAAGGTGCGCTCGAGCACTTTTTCCAGCGCTTCAGAGGGATAAGTCACCGCCTCTTCTTTGTTTCTGCGCCGCAGGTACGGATGCACCATCCCACCCTGAATCGGCCCGGGCCGCACGATCGCCACTTCGATGACCAAATCGTAGAACCTCTTGGGTCTCAGTCGAGGCAACATCGACATCTGCGCCCGGGATTCGATCTGGAACACACCGATGGTGTCGGCGCGGGTGATCATTTCATAGGTGGCCCGATCCTCCTTGGGCAACGACGCCAGGGCATAGCGCTCGCCCCGGTAGCGCTCGATCAAATCGAAACACCGGCGAATCGCACTGAGCATACCCAAGGCCAAAATATCCACCTTGAGCAACCCCACCGCGTCCAGGTCGTCCTTGTCCCACTGGATGATGGTGCGCTCGGCCATGGCGGCGTTTTCCACCGGCACCAGGGTGTCCAGCGGTTGCTCGGAAATCACAAAGCCGCCGGGGTGCTGGGACAGATGCCGGGGAAAACCGATCAATTGCTGGGTCAGGCTCAGGACCCGGCGCAGCACCGGGCTGTCTGGATCGAAACCGCCCTCGCGCAAGCGCTCCACCGGCGGCGCCTCGTCGCTCCAGCGACCGCAACAATCGGCCAGGGCGTTGACCTGATCCGGCGGCAACCCCAGGGCCTTGGCGACGTCGCGCACCGCCCCGGCACCGTGGTAACTGCTGACCACCGCCGTCAAAGCCGCACGATGACGACCGTAGCGCTGGAACACGTACTGCAGCACTTCTTCACGCCGCTCATGTTCGAAATCGACGTCGATGTCCGGCGGTTCATTGCGCTCGCGGGACAGGAAACGCTCGAACAACATGCTGGTGCGACTGGGGTCGATTTCGGTGATGCCCAAGGCGTAGCACACCGCCGAGTTCGCCGCCGAACCGCGCCCCTGACAGAGGATTTTCCGGCTGCGAGCGAAGCTGACGATATCCTGCACGGTGAGGAAATAACTGTCGTAGCCCAGCTCGGCGATCAGCGCCAATTCATTGTTGATTTGCCGCCGGACCTTATCTTCCACAGCGTTTTTCCAACGCTCACGCATCCCGCGCTCAGTCAGCTCTCGCAGCCACGATGCCGGGTCATGGCCCTCAGGCACCAGTTCCCGTGGGTATTGATAGCGCAACTGACCGAGGTCGAAGGTACAGCGCCGGGCGATCGCCAGGGTTTCCTCGAGCAAGGCGCGAGGATAGAGATCGGCCAGATCCTTGCGGCTGCGCAGATGGCGCTCGCCGTTGGGGTGCAGGCGCTGGCCGGCCTCGGCCACCGTGACGTGGTGCCGGATGGCGGTCATGGTGTCCTGCAAGGCACGCCGGCCGCGCACGTGCATGTGTACATCGCCACTGGCGACAGCCGGCAGGTTCAAGCGCTCTGCCAATGCCAGCAAGTCTGCCAACCGCCGCCGGTCGTCCTGCCCGCAATGCAACTGGACCGCCAGCCACAGGCGCCCGGCAAAAACCTGCTGGAGCCAGTGGCCTTGGTCTTCGGAGTCTTTTCCATCGGGCACCCACAGCGCCAGCAGTCCCGGCAAGGGCTCGTCAAAGTCCTCGCGCACGATGCGATAGCGGCCCTTCTCGCTGCGGCGCCGGGCGCGGGTGATCAGCCGGCACAGGGCTTGATAGCCCTCCAGATTCTCCACCAGCAACACCAGTTTCGGACCGTTTTCGATCTGGATCTCGCTGCCAACGATCAACTGCAGCTTCAGTTCCTTGGCCGCCTGCCAGGCTCGGACGATGCCGGCCAGGGTGCATTCGTCGGTGATTGCCAGGGCTTGGTAACCCTGCTCCTTGGCCCGCCGGCACAACTCCAGGGCGCTGGAGGCGCCGCGCTGGAAGCTGAAATTCGACAGGCAATGCAGCTCGGCATAGTCGACGCTCATGCGAACCAGCCCTGCAGCCACAACGACCCGCCCTCGCCTACCGGTCGATAGGCCCAGCCGCGTTGCCCGCTGCGGGTTTCGATCAGGTAGTAATCGCGGCGTACGTCGGCGCCGTCCCACCAGCCGGTCTCGATTCGCTCCGGGCCCATGAGGATACGCGTGTGGCCTTCCGGCAGAACCTGGGGGTCACCGAGCAGCCAGCCGGGACGCAGCACGCCATCGCGCATCGGGCAGGCCTGGGGTCGAGGTTGGGGTGTCATTTGCCAGGCGCATTCAGGCCGATGATCGTCGCGAAACCCCAGGCCCTGCACTGCGTCATCCCCCAGTCGCGCGCGCAGTCGTTCGCGCAGTTGCTCCCAGGGCAAGGACTGTTGCGGGCGCTCATCGAACAGCTCCAAGCGCTGAGGCACGAAACTCGGCAAGTCTTCGGCACATAAGCGAAAGCCGCGCACCGGTGCCGCGACCTGCACTTGTTCCAACCGACCACGGGCCAGTTCGAAGAGCATTGAAGGGTCCCGTTCGGCGCTGAGCAGGCCGACTTTGATCAGCGTGTCCGGCAATCCGGCGTGCTCCAGGTGCAGGTCGAAACGCTGCACGCCGCTGTCGCGACCGCACAAGAAGGCCGACAGATCACCGGTCAACCGGCGCAACGGGAACAGCAGCGCCTGGTGGGACTGGACGTCATAGTTGAGCTCGATGCGTACATCGAAACGGTCCGGCGGCAGGTAGAACGACAGCGCCAGGGTGCGACTGCCGGTCAGCGCGTCGAGGTGCTTGAGCACCTGGGCTTCGAAGCGCCGTGCCAGGGTGTGCCGGGGCAAGGCCTGGACCTGGCTCAGACGGCGCAGGCCCATGCGCGACAACGCCGTGGCGACGTCGGGTTCCAGGCCGATCCGCTCCACCGGCATGTGTCCCAGCCACTGTTGCAAAGTCTCACTATCGGGCACTACCAGGGCGTCATAGGCATTGGCCAAGACCCGCGCCGCCACCGGGTTCGGGGCCGCGACGATGCGATGACGAAACCCCAGCTCAGTCAGCTCGGCCCGCAACCGCGCCTCGAACACCGGCCAGGGCCCAAACAGGCCCAGGCTCGACTCGATCTCGAACAGCACCGTACGCGGGTAATGCACGCTGACCTGGGAACTGAAACGATAGGCCCAGGCCGCCAGGAACTGTTGCCAGTGTGCGATCTGCGCCACGTCGTATTCGGCGGTGGCGAAACCTTTGCTCAGGGCCTGGGCGGCGGTCATGGTCTGGCCGGGCCGCAAGCCCAAGGCGCGGGCCGGGGCATTGACAGCTTGCAGCACCCGGCGTTGGGCCGGACCGGTCAGCAAAGCCAGGGGTTCGTCGGGATCGGGGCGCTGACGCAGCGCGGCGTCCAGCGCCAATTGCGGGAAGAGAATACAGACCCAGCGCATCGCAACCTCAATGCCCTGTCTGTGTGGAGAGCGCGGCAAAAGCGATCGGTGCCGAACGGGCCAGTCCGCCGCGGCACTTGAGCACGCGCAACTGCCCAGGCCGGGCATCGATGGCGATGCGCAGGGCCGCCGGTGATGGGTTGATGGCCTCCTGGATCGAGCGCCAGGCGAACGCCAGGGTCTGGCCGGTTTCCGCCGCCACTTGCAGGCGACGCAGGGCCCGGTCGTCAACCAGGCGAGGCCAGCACAGCACCGCGCCACAACTGCCCGAGCGCAAGCATTGTTCGGTGGCCCACAGGGCCTCGCGCTCATCGGCGCGGATCACCGACAACTGGCTCAGATCGACCCCGGCGCTCTGCCAGGCCTGGGGATAGGGCACGAACGGCGGCGCCACCAGCACGACTCGCTCCCCTGCCGCCGACAGCCGCGCCAGGGTCGGCCACACCAGTTGCAACTCGCCTATGCCGGGTGCGGCGATAAGCAATTCCGTCAGCGCCGCTTCCGGCCAACCACCGCTGGGCAACGCCGCGTCCAGTGCCGCATGGCCAGTGGGGTGCGGGCTGGTGACCGCAGGCGCAGGCCGGCCCTTCCAGACCTGGCCGCCGTTGAACAGCGTATCCAATGCAACGACGGCGCCCATCAGCCTTGCCTCAACAGGCCACAGAACACCCCTTCAATCGCCAGGTCCTGGTCGGCTTCGACGATGATCGGTTGGTAGGCCGGGTTGCGTGGCAGCAAACGTACACGTTCGCCAATTCGCTCGAAACGCTTGATGGTGACTTCACCGTCCAGGCGCGCCACGACGATCTGGCCGTTGGAGGCCTGGGGCGTGCGCTGCACCCCCACCAGATCACCGTCGAGAATGCCGTCCTCGATCATCGAGTCGCCCTGGACCCGCAGCAGGTAATCCGGCGCCTTGGTGAACATCGCCGGGTCCAGCATCAGACGGCTGTGGACCTCGGCGTCGGCGCCAATCGGCAAGCCGGCAGCCACCCGCCCCAGCACCGGCACGTCCAGCAGCTCGAGACGCGGTGGCTGGTTCAGCAAGCGGATACCCCGGGCCTGGTGCGGATTGACTTCGATAAAACCGGCTTCGGTCAACGCCAGCACATGCTTGCGCGCCACGCTGCGCGAGGCAAAACCAAACGCCTCGCTGATTTCAGCGAGGCTGGGAGGCTGGCCCTGATCGGCGATGCGTTCGCGGATGAAGGTCAGGATGGCGGTACGGCGAGGAGTGAGAGTCGTCATGGAGTACATTTGTACTCCTGTCGGTTTTTTCTGACAAGCACCGCCAGTCAGCTCACAGACTCAGAGCCCACCGCCAACCCTTATGAGAGCAAGCTCCCTCGCCACGGGGGTTGGGCCGACCGCGAATTCCCTAGCGCTGCTAAGGAAGCAGCAACCCCTGCTCGCGCTCGCACAACTGCACCACGTAATCCCACAACACCCGCAGCCGCACAGACTTGTGCAATTCGCGGCGTGTGCTGATCCAGTAGCTGCGGCGGATGGTTTCGTCTGGTAGCAAGGGCACCAGCGCCGGGTCGCCGCTGGCCATGTAGCAAGGCAGCACGGCGATCCCCAGCCCCGAACGCGCGGCCTGTTGCTGGGCGATGACGCTGGTGCTGTGGAACACCACGCGGGGGTTGCGGCAAAAGCTGTTGAGGAACATCAGTTCCTGGCTGAACAGCAAGTCATCGACGTAGCCGATCCAGGCGTGACGAGCCAGGTCCTCGCGGCTGCGCAACGCTGGCGAGCGGTCCAGGTAGGCCTGGCTGGCGTACAGCGCCAGGCTGTAGTCGGTGAGTTTGCGCGTCACCAGCAGGTCGGCCGCCGGGCGTTCGAGGTGGATGCTGATTTCCGCCTCACGGTTGAGGATGCTGACAAATCGCGGCACCGCCACCAGTTCCACCTCCAGCCCCGGATAACGTTGGAACAGCCCGTCCATGCGGCTGGCCAGAAACATGATGCCCAACCCTTCGGTCACCCCCAGGCGGATCTTGCCCAGGGGCGCGCTGGACTGGGTGATGTCCTCCTGGGCCAGCAACGCCACGTTTTCCATGGCCTCAGCGTGCTTGAGCAACGTTTCGCCGGCCGGGGTCAGTTCATAACCCTGGGCATGCTGGACAAACAACGCAGTGCCAAGGCTCTTTTCGATGGCTTCGATGTGCCGGGCCACCGTGGCATGGGTGGTGTTGAGGCGACGGGCGGCCGTCAGCAAACGGCCACTGCGTTGCAGTTCGAGAAAATAGCGCAGGTCATTCCAATCGAACATGGACCATCCTTGAACACGTCTGAAGGCATGATTGTTTAAAAACGCACAGCCGCTGCGCAAAAACTAACATTCTTTTGACGAAAACTAACAACTAGGATGGACCCCACAAGAATAAAAATGAGGTCGCGAATGCAACCTGTCGTCGATGAATACGATTACGTGATCGTGGGCGCCGGCCCTGCCGGATGCCTGCTGGCCAATCGGCTTTCGGCCAACCCGCAACATCGGGTGCTGCTGCTCGAAGCCGGCGGGCGCGACAACTATCCGTGGATTCACATCCCGGTCGGCTACCTGTTCTGCATCGGCAACCCGCGCACCGACTGGTGCTTCAAGACCGAAGCGCAGCCAGGCCTGCAAGGGCGCGCCCTGAGTTACCCACGGGGCAAGGTGTTGGGTGGCTGCTCCTCGATCAACGGCATGATCTACATGCGCGGCCAGGCCGCGGACTACGACGGCTGGGCCGCCGAGGGCAATCCCGGCTGGGCCTGGAAGGACGTGCTGCCGCTGTTCCGGCAAAGCGAAAATCACTTTGCCGGAGCGTCCGAATTCCACGGCGCCAGCGGGGAATGGCGGGTCGAACGCCAGCGCCTGTCATGGCCGATTCTCGATGCATTTCGCAGCGCCGCCGAGCAGACTGGCATCCCCAACGTCGACGACTTCAATGGCGGCGACAATGAAGGCTGCGGCTACTTCCAGGTCAACCAGAAAGCCGGGGTACGCTGGAACGCGGCCAAGGCCTTTCTCAAACCGATTCGCCAGCGCCCCAACCTCACGGTATTGACCGACGTCGAAGTCGACCGCGTGTTGCTGCGTGATGACCGGGCCCACGCTGTCAGTGCCCGCTGGCAAGGCAAGGGCATGACCTTCAAGGCCCGCAAGGAAATCGTGCTGTGCGCCGGAGCCGTTGGTTCGCCGGGGATCCTGCAGCGCTCCGGGATCGGCCCGCGCAGCCTGCTGCAGCGCCTGGGCATCGGTGTGGTGCATGAACTGCCCGGCGTGGGCGACAACCTGCAGGATCACCTGCAATTGCGGCTGATCTACCAGTTGGAAAACGCCCGGACCCTGAACCAGATCGCCGGCACCTTGTGGGGCAAGATGGGCATGGGCCTGCGCTACCTGTACGACCGCAGCGGCCCGCTGTCCATGGCCCCCAGCCAACTCGGCGCGTTTGCCCGATCGGGGCCGGAACAGACCTCGGCCAACCTTGAATACCATGTGCAGCCATTGTCCCTGGAACGCTTCGGCGAACCGCTGCACAGCTTCCCGGCGTTCACCGCGTCGGTCTGTGACCTGCGCCCACAAAGCCGTGGCCGGGTCGATATCCGCTCGGCCGACCCGCACGAAGCACCGTTGATCCAGCCCAATTACCTGAGCCATCCCGAAGACCTGCGGGTCGCCGCCGACGCTATTCGCCTGACCCGACGCATCGTCGCGGCCCCGGCCCTGAGCGCCTTCAAACCGGTGGAATACCTGCCGGGCACCAGCCTGCAAACCGAAGAGCAACTGCACCAGGCCGCCGCGCGCATCGGCACGACGATTTTCCACCCGGTGGGCACCTGCCGCATGGGCCAGGACCGCGATGCGGTGGTGGATGCGCAACTGCGCGTGCGTGGCATCAAGGGCCTGCGCATCGCCGACGCCTCGATCATGCCCCGCATCACCTCGGGCAACACCTGCTCGCCGACGCTGATGATTGCCGAGAAGGCGGCGCAGATGATGCTTGAACAGGACACCAGGAGCACCACGATCCAGAAGGAGCCAGCCACGGTCTGAAGAACAAGTAAGTCCCCCTGTGGGAGCGAGCAAGCCCGCTCCCACAGGGGAATGTGCGTACGAAGGAAGGCAGGAGACGCCACCCCGGCGTCGACAGTGGAACAACAAAAACAATCACTGTGAGGGATACCGCTATGTCTGAACATGTTCAGCCCCTGGAAGCCACGCGCAGCGCCGGAACCAGCCAGGAAACCCAGAAAGTCATCTTCGCCTCGTCCCTGGGGACGGTGTTCGAGTGGTACGACTTTTTCCTCTACGGCGCCCTGGCGGCGGTGATCAGCAAGCAGTTCTTCGCCGGGGTCAACGACACCACGGCGTTCATCTTCGCCCTGATGGCGTTCGCCGCCGGTTTCATCGTGCGGCCGTTCGGTGCGCTGGTGTTCGGCCGGCTGGGAGACATGATCGGGCGCAAATACACGTTCCTGGCAACCATCGTCCTCATGGGCCTGGCGACGTTCTGTGTCGGCCTGCTGCCCAACTACGCCAGCATCGGCATCGCCGCGCCGATCATCCTGGTGGTGTTGCGCATGCTCCAGGGCCTGGCCCTGGGCGGTGAGTACGGCGGCGCGGCCACCTACGTCGCCGAGCACGCGCCAATGGGCAAGCGCGGTTTTCATACCAGCTGGATTCAGTCCACCGCCACGCTGGGGCTGTTGCTCTCGCTGTTGGTGGTGCTGGGCTGCCGCTACTTCACCGGCGATCAGTTCGAAGTCTGGGGCTGGCGTATTCCGTTCCTGTTGTCGATCCTGCTGCTGGGCATTTCCACCTGGATTCGCCTGAGCCTGCACGAGTCGCCAGCCTTCGTGAAAATGAAAGAAGAAGGCAAGTGCTGCAAAGCGCCGATCCGCGAATCCTTCGGCAACTGGGAAAACCTGAAAGTGGTGTTGATCGCCCTGTTCAGCATCAACGCCGGGCAAGCGGTGACCTTCTACGCCGCGCAATTCTACGTGCTGTTTTTCCTCACCCAGTTCCTGAAGATGGACCCGGCCCTGGCCAACAGCCTGCTGATCGTCAGTGTGGTGATCGGCGCACCGTTCTTCATTTTCTTTGGCTGGCTGTCGGACAAGGTCGGGCGCAAACCGGTGTTGATGATCGGCCTGCTGCTGGCCACGGCGCTGTACTTCCCGATCTTCAAGACCCTGGCCCACTACGCCAACCCGGCCATCGACCAGGCGAGCCGCCAGGCGCCGATCACCGTGCTCGCCGACCCGGCCACCTGCACCTTCCAGTTCGACCCAGTGGGCAAGGCGCGTTTCGACAGCCCTTGCGACAAGGTCAAGACCTTCCTGGTCAAACAAGGCCTGCCCTACAGCAGTGTCGCGGCACCGGCCGGCAGCAATGTGCAGGTCAGCGTCGGTGAGGTGACGATCGATGGCTACGACGAAGCTGCCCTGCGCGGCGCGGTGACCCTGGCGGGCTACCCGCAACAGGCCGACGCCCAGCAGATCAACCGGCCGATGATCGTGGCCCTGATCGTGGCGCTGATCATCATTTCCGCGATGTGCTACGGCCCGCTGGCGGCGCTGATGGTCGAACTGTTCCCCACCCGGATCCGCTACACCTCCATGTCCCTGCCCTACCACATCGGCAACGGCTGGTTCGGCGGCTTCCTGCCCACCGTGTCGTTTGCCCTGGTGGTCTACACCGGGGACATTTTCTATGGGCTGTGGTACCCGGTGGTGATCACCGGGGTGAGCCTTGTGGTGGGTATGATCTGCCTGCGGGAAACCCGGAACGTGGACCTGGATAAAAACTGAGGGCAAAACCGTGGCGAGGGCACTTGTTCCCTCGCCAGCGGATCAGAAGCGCGCCTTCATGGTCATGGTGAAGTTGCGCGGTTCACCGTAATAGTTACCGAAGTTCTCGGTCCCGATGGTGCTGTAGTAGCGCTTGTCGAACAGGTTGTTGCCATTGAGGGCCAACGACCAGGTGTCATCGATGCGGTAGCCGACACGACCGTTCCACACCGCATAACCGGCCTGGGTAATCTTCTCGCCCGTCGCCGGCGACACCCGGAAATTGTCGCTTTGGGCGTTGACCCCGGCACCGACGCTGAACCGTTCGAACGCCCCACCCAGGGCGTAATCACCCCACAGGCGCAGCACATGACGCGGCACATAGCTGTTGAACGAGCCGCCGTTGAGGCTGGTGTCAATGTCATCCAGGGTCTTGGTCTGGGTGTAGGTGTAGCCGGCAAGCAACTGCAGGCGCTCGATGACTTCACCGCTGATCTCGGCTTCGAAGCCCTGGGCGCGCACCTTGCCGGCGTTCTCATAGCAGAAACCGTCCGAGGACGAACAGCTTGAGATGTAGTCGGTCTGGGCCTGGTCCTTCTGCAGCGTGCGGAACAGGTTGAAGGCGCTGTTCAGACGGCCCTCGAACCATTCGCCCTTGATCCCCAGCTCATAGCTTTCACCCACCAGGGGCTTGAGTGCCGAACCGCTTTCGGAGCGGTAGTTGCCTTGGGGGGTGAAAATGTCCGAGTAACTGGCGTAGGCCGTCAGGTGTTCGTTGAGGTCCAGCAACACGGCGGCAAACGGGGTGACCTGGCCCGTCTCCGTGCTCTTGGCGTGCTCCGAGCCGCCGGTGAGGAACACCGAGTCGGTCTTGGAGTTGTACCAGCTCACCCGGCTGCCCACGACAAAGGTCAATGGGTCCGCCAGTTTCAGGCGCAGGGTCGAATACAGGCCTTGTTGCCGGGTGACGGTTTTAACCGGGCCACCGCGCGTCGAGTTCTCGATGAAGTAACTGTCGTCCGGTTCCGGAATATGTCGATCCGGATCGAATACGTTCTGTTGCTGCGGCAGGAAGGCGACCGAGAAAAAATCATCCTTGTCCGAACGGCTGGCGTTGAAGCCGACGATCAATTCATGCTGCTGCCCGAAAGCGTCGAACTTGCCGTCCAAGTAGGCGTCGAGGCCATAATCGACCTGGTCATAGTCGTACATGCTGCCCAGCACATTGGTGGTCGAGACGCCCGGCGTCACCGAGCCGGATGCAAAGGCGTATTTGATGTCCTGGGTGTTTTTCGTATAGACACCGGCCACCTTCACGGCCCAGTCGTCATTGAGCTGATGCTTGAGATCACTGAACACCGTGGTCCGCTGGCTACGCCAGGTGTTCCACGACGGATCCAGGCAAGTGGAGCGACTGAGTTTCAAATCGCTGCCATCCCTGTAGCGCGGCTGCCCGCCCCAGCAAGGACTCGCATCGACGTCCTCATAGGCCAGGCCCAGGCCCAGGGTCGTGTCGGGCGTCAGGTCGAAGTCCAGGGCGCCGTAATAAATCTGGTCCTTGCGCCGGGCATCGTCGTAGAAATAATGCCGGCTCTGCTCGGCGATCACCGCCCTGCCCCGCACGGTGCCGGAATCATTCAGCGGGCCACCGGTATCGACCTGCCCACGGTAGTTGTCCCAGGTGCCACCGGACAGGCTGAGTTCTGTCTGCGCCGTGGCCTGGCCGCGTTTACGGACGAAATTGACGCCACCAGAGGTTCCGCCCGCCCCCTTCATCATCCCGGCGGCACCGCGCAGGACTTCGACCCGGTCGTAATACGCCATGTCACTGCTGAAACTGTCGGCCTGGACATAGCTGTTGCCCATGTCCAGCGGAACCCCGTCATATTGATACTGACCGGACATCCGGAACCCACGGGAATAGAAATACTTGCCGCCCATGGTCGAGTCGTAGACGGTAATACCGGGCGTCTTTTCCATCACTTGATCGATGGTGTTCAGGTTCTGGTCATCGAGCATTTTGCGGGTGATCACCGTCACCGATTGCGGCGTCTCACGCAGAGAATGCTCGCCTTTGCCGATCGTGACCGCCCCCGTCGTGTAGGAGCCACTGTTCTCGGTGGTCGCTCCGAGCATCTGCCCTTCGATGGTGGTTGCTCCCAGCTCCATGATCGAACCGTTGGCGGGCAGCTGGCGCAGCACGTACGTGCCGTTGGCCTGGAGGTCGGCTTGCAGGCCGCTACCGCCAAGAATACGGGCAAACCCATCACTCACGCCGAACGAACCTTTCAGGCCGGGCGATTGCAGACCCTGGAGTTGCCGGGCATCAAACGAAATGGCGACACCGGCGGTGCTGGAGAACCGGGTCAGGACATCCACCAGGCTACCGGCCCCGATATCGTAAACCTGCACCGAACGCTGCTGCGCCGAGGCCCCTGGAACCGGGCTGGCATTCACGACCCCGACGCTGGCGGTCGTGACGACCAACAAGCCGATTTTCACTGCAGACACCAGATGACCTGACACGCTCACCCAAGACATGCTTCCCCTCCCCAAAACGGTCGATAAAAACTCACTGAGGAAGAGCCGAACGATGGGGATAAAAAGTGCAGGGCAAGAATTTTTTATCTGCGTCTCAGCGCTGATCGCTGCTCGATACCCGGACCCAGAATCGGCTGTAGCGGGTCACGCGCAACGAAAAACCACTCTCCAGCGCCGCCAGGGCGAGATCTGTGTTGTCGACGGGAAACACGCCAGAAACCTTCAAGTCGGCAATGGCCGGATCACAACGCAGCACGCCGTTGCGGTAACGCGAGAGTTCATCCAGCAGCGCCGCCAGAGGACGGTCAATGGCGATGATGCTGCCCTTCTGCCAGGCACCGACCGACACATCGTTGCCGCGCAGCGTACCCAGCGACCGATCATTGAAATCCAGGCGCTGGCCGGCTTCGACCCGCATCCTCGAGCCAATCGCCGGCAGGCTCACCTCGACCGCTTTCTCAAGCACCGCCACTTCGCCGCCCCGCGCCTGGCCACGAACGATAAACCGCGTGCCCAGCGCAAGTACCTCGACATGACCGGTGATGACCTTGAAAGGCCGCTGCAAGGGATCGACCACCGTCGTCACGATGATCTCCCCCCACAACAGCTCCAGTAGCCGCTGGCGCCCATCGAAACGAACGTTGACCGAGGTGTCGGTGTTGAGCAGCACGGTGCTGCCGTCCGCCAGCTGAAACTCGCGGCGCTCGCCCACTGCGGTGCGGTAATCGCAAAGCAGGTTTTGTGTAGCCTGGCTGCGCCAGCCCAACCAACCCAGGCCGCTGGCGGACGTCAGCAACAAGGCGCTGCGCAATACCTGGCGACGGGATCGATTGTGGCGTTCGCTCAAGGTCGGTGCCGCCAGGGCGCCCGGCACACTCGCCATCTGTTCGGCCACCGCCGTGATTCTTTGCCAGGCCTGGCTATGCAACGGGCTTGCAGTCAGCCAGGCATTCCACCCGGCCCGATCCGCGTCGGTCGTGATGCCGGAATGAAGCCGGGCGTACCACTGCGCCGCGGCACGGATGGCTTGCAACTCTTCGGCTGGCAGGTTCATGAAAGCTGCAATTGAATCTGCATCAGGCAGCAATGTTCCATGGCCTTGGCCATGTGGTTATTGACCGTACGAACGCTGACGCCCAGGCGCTCGGCAATTTGCGGGTAGGTCAGGCCATCGAACTGCGACAGGATGAACGCCTGCCTGACTCGCGGCCCCAGCCCCAGCAGCAAGCGGTCGATCTCCATCAGGGCCTGGAGCAGGATGGCCTGTTCTTCCAGCGACGGGTGCTGCTCTTGCGGCATCGCGGCCAAGGCTTCGAGATAGGATTGTTCCAGCGAGCGGCGGCGAAACAGATCGATCAATAGCCCCTTGGCGATCATCGACAGATAGGGTCGCGGCTCACGAATATCCAATGCGGAGCGCGCCTTGATGACGCGCACGAAAGTATCCTGGGTCAGGTCCGCGGCATCGAAGGTGTTGCCCAAGCGCTTGCGCAGCCAGCCCTGGAGCCAACTGTGATGATCACTGTACAGAACGTCGACAGCACTGCGTAAGGACAGATCGTTGGCGGGCATGGCTATGGAATAATTCGCGACTGATAATGAATCGCATTGTCATCGAGCACATCGCCGCTTGCAACCCAAACATGCGCGGGACCGGCCCTGCCACTTCACCATAGCTCAGTGCACCGAGTGATTTTTCACCGTGCTTTCCACCAGATCCAACATCTGCCCCAACGCCCAGGGCTTGGCGATGAACGAAGCGTGGTGCTTGATCCCGGCGCTCTCCGGCGTTTCGTAGCCGGACATGATCAGCAGGGGTATCTGCGGCCACCGGTCCCCGGTGACGTTGGCCAGGTCCGCGCCGTTCAGCATGCCCGGCATGGTGATATCGGTGAGTAACAAGTCTACGTCGCCGGCACTCTGTTCGAGGAACTCCAGCGCCGCGTCGGCGCTTTCCCGCGGCTCCACATCAAAACCCTCCTCCTGCAGGATCTCGCACAGGAACTCCAGAATGGTCTGATCATCTTCAACAACGAGAATCAAACGTGCGGTCGCCTGTCCGTTGCCCTTTGGCATCGAATTCATGTAAGTGACTCTCCTTGACCCCGTAAACGTTCTTTGCGGTATCGGCCGCTCTGCAAGTTATGAGCGATGCCCTGGCGAGAAAATTCATTCTGCGTGCAAATACACCGCCGAACGTTGCGCCAGACACCCCGTTGCAATGCATTGCAATGCCTTTATCTGTATATCCATACAGATAAAACTTGCCCCGGCACGCATCCATGACCATGCTACGGCCCCATGAACTCTGCTTAGGAATAGGGCGTTATGCAGCTGTACCTGTGTGAAAAACCGTCCCAGGCCAAGGACATCGCAGCCGTACTCGGGGCCACGCGCCGTGGCGACGGTTGCTGGCTGGGTGCGAACGTCACGGTCACCTGGTGCATTGGTCATCTGCTGGAAACCGCCCCGCCCGACGCCTACGACGCCCGCTACAAGCGCTGGGTGCTGGCCGACCTGCCCATCGTGCCGGCGCAATGGAAAATGACCGTCAAGCCGAAGACCGCCAGTCAGTACAAGGCAGTCAAGCGCCTGCTGGGGGAAGCGAAGGAACTGGTGATCGCCACCGACGCCGACCGTGAAGGCGAGATGATCGCCCGGGAGCTGGTGGAGCATTGCCGCTATCGCGGGCCGATCCAGCGGCTATGGCTGTCGGCCCTGGACGAAGCGTCGATCCGCAAGGCCCTGGCAGCCCTCAAGCCAGGGGCCGAAACCTTCAACCTGTATCATTCGGCCCTGGGCCGTTCCCGGGCCGACTGGCTGATCGGCATGAACATGAGTCGCCTGTTCACCCTGCTGGGGCGTCAGTCCGGCTACCAGGGCGTGCTGCCGGTGGGCCGCGTGCAGACACCGACGCTGCGGCTGGTGGTGGATCGTGACCGCAGCATCGCCAACTTCGTGCCGGTCGCCTACTGGGCCATCGACGTGCAGCTCAGCCACGAAGGCACTGCTTTCACCGCCCAGTGGCGTGCCGACCCGGATGCTTGCGACGATCAGGAACGCTGCCTGAACCAGACTTTGGCCCGGGACGCCGCCCAAGCCATGGGCAATGCCGCCACCGCCCGAGTGATGAAGGTGCGCACCGAACGCCTGCGCGAAACGGCGCCGTTGCCCTTCGACCTGGGCACCCTGCAAGAGGTCTGCTCGAAGAAGCTCGGCCTCGGCGCCCAGGAAACCCTGGACATTGCCCAGTCGCTCTACGAGACCTACAAGCTCATCACCTATCCTCGCAGTGATTGCGGTTTCCTGCCCTTGAGCCAACACAGCGAAGCCCCGGCCATCCTCACCGCCCTCGCCCAGGCCGACCCGGGCCTTGCGCCCCTGCGCGAGCACCTGCAGCCACAGCGCAAATCCCGGGCCTGGAACGACGCCAAGGTCAGTGCCCACCACGGTATCATCCCCACCGCCGCCGCAAAGAACCTCGACAAACTCGCCAGCAAGCAGCGAGCCGTCTATACGCTGATTCGCGCGCGCTACCTGGCGCAGTTCCTGCCCAACCACGAATACGACCGGACCCAAGCCGATTTCGACTGTGCCGGCCAGGCGCTACGCGCGGTGGGCAAGCAGATCGTCGAACCTGGCTGGAAACGCGCCCTGCCCGAGGCGCTGGCGCCGGCGCGGGGCCGTGAGGCACCGGTGCCGCAGACCCTGCCAGCGCTGACCGAGGGGCGTGACTGCGCGGTGGACGAGGTAAAACTCAAGGACCTGTGGACCCAGCCACCCAAGCCGTTTACCGAAGGCGACCTGATCAAGGCCATGAAGAACGTCGCCAAACTGGTGGAGGATCCGTTGCTCAAGCAAAAGCTCAAGGACACCACTGGCATTGGCACCGAAGCGACCCGGGCCTCGATCATCCAGGGGCTGCTCGACCGCGGTTACCTGGTGAAAAACGGCAAGGCCTTGTCTGCCACCCCGGCGGCCTTCAGCCTGATCGACGCCGTACCCAGAGCCATCGCCGACCCCGGTACCACAGCCATCTGGGAGCAGGCGCTGGACATGGTGCAAAGCGGTGAAATGAGCCTGGAAGAATTCGTCACCCGGCAAGCCGCGTGGATGAGCAAACACATCGCTCGCTGCCAGGGCATGAGCCTGACCATCAGCGGCCCGGCCAGCCCCGCCGGCCGTGGAGCCACACCGTGGAAGAACAAGCGCAAGCCGGCCAAGCGCAAGGCTGCCGGTACACCGCGTAAGGCGAGCAAAGCCAAGGTGACCTGACAATGACCTGGCGAGAATCCCCTCGCCACAGAGTCAGCATCTCGTAACCTTTCACCGGTTTCTCATACCCAAACCATTTTGTCCGACAATATGTAGTGAACAAAAATAATCACTACAAAACCGTTGACGCCTCCGATTTGCCCTTGCATGATGCAGACGTCTCCCCGATCGGGAGTACAGGCAACCGTTTGAGCAAGCTCGTCTGACCGCCGAGCTGTTTTTTTGGATAAGGGACTGCCCACAAGGCAGATTGAAGGTGCTGACCTGGCATGACCGTCCGGTAACAAGGACGAGAAACGCTGGCGATCAATCCTCATGATGCGCGTGGTCGACCCTCGAAAGTTGACACTGGCTGAAGATTCTTCGCTGTTTCTCTTCGTTGTAGCGCATTTGCGTAGCAGCCCTTCGATAACACTACACAACCGATGCACGACCCCGTCGAAGTTCGACGGATGAACGCTGACGGCCTGGTTTCGGTACCAGGTAGCACTTACCGAGAAGCGAAGTTTTTGCGAACCACCAGACAGATCAACCAAATGGTCAAGGGGCTTACACATGAATCTGAATAATCAACCATCTATTGATGAACTGGCTCGCATGTTCGCAGCGCACAAGGACACTCTCGACAGCCATATCCTGTGGATCAGCAAGACTGGCCAAGTGCATATGGACTGCCTGGCGCCTTTCGCCGGTGAGGAGGAGTTCGACAAGAACACCCAAGACCTGTGTGCCCGGCTGAAGATGTACCGTCGCGGCCAGGGCTATGTCGGCAAGAAGGCCGCTGCGGACAAGGACTTCATCGGTCGAGTATTGCAAACGTTGACCCAGGCTTGGCAGTCGATGCAAAACACCTCGCAAGTGCAGGTCATCGATCGCTTCTGCTGATTGCACTTGAATAAAAAGGGCCCGTTCCTCAACCAGGAACGGGCCCTTTTTCGTTGTATCTAGAACACCGACCAGCCGATCCGCTGGCTCATCAACTCCAGCGCCGCCA
Source organism: Pseudomonas sp. CFBP 5748 (assembly GCF_053850495.1). Lineage (NCBI taxonomy): Bacteria > Pseudomonadati > Pseudomonadota > Gammaproteobacteria > Pseudomonadales > Pseudomonadaceae > Pseudomonas > Pseudomonas sp. CFBP 5748. Next base: position 746,168 of record NZ_JBSPTN010000001.1, on the reverse strand, counting down.
TGCCGGCCAGGGAGTTGCCGGCGACGTTGAGTTCAGGCGACCAGACGCACACCGTGAAGCGCCCCGGCACCACGGCGACAATCCCGCCGCCCACCCCGCTCTTGCCAGGCAGGCCGACGCGATAGGCGAAATTGCCGGCCTCGTCGTACAGCCCGCTGGTAGCCATGATGGAGTTGACCTGCTGGGTCTGCCGCGCAGTGAGGATCTGTTCGCCGCTGTGCTTGCAGAACCCGTCGTTGGCCAGGAAGCAGAACGCCCGGGCCAGGTCGATGCAGCTCATCCGCAGGGCGCAGTGGCTGAAATAACTGCGCAGCACCGCTTCCACGTCGTTATGGAAGTTGCCAAAGGACTGCATCAGGTAGGCCATCGCCGCGTTGCGGGCACGGTGCTGGTATTCCGACTCGGCGACCTTGCCGTCCACCATCACTTGCGGGTTGCCCGACAGGCGCCGCACGAAATCGCGCATCGACAACGCCGGAGCGGCGAAACGCGACTGGTTGATATCGCAGATCACCAAGGCGCCGGCGTTGATGAACGGGTTGCGGGGCCGGCCGCGTTCGAACTCCAGCTGCACCAGGGAGTTGAAAGGCTGGCCGGACGGCTCATGGCCCAGGCGCTCCCAGATCGCTTCGCCGGAATGCCCGATGGCCTGCACCAGGCTGAACACCTTGGAAATACTCTGCACCGAAAACACCGTGTCGGCGTCGCCTGCGCAATACATCTCGCCGTCATTGCCATACACGGCAATGCCCAGCTGATTGGGCGCCACGGTGCCCAGGGCTGGAATGTAGTCGGCCACCTTGCCCTGACCGATCAGGGGGCGAACCGTATCGAGGATCTCGTTCAACAGTGCTTGCATATGCGCGGGGTCCAGTCATTCCCCGTTCGAAGTGCGGGGATACAGACGCTAGACGCTGATGGGCGGCGTCAGAGCACACTCAATTGACTGCAAGCGTTTTCACGGGCGCTTGCGACGAAATCCAGCAGTCTATAGTTGAAGGGATCAACCGACAGGAGGTACAGGATGCGTCAAATCATGCAAAAAGAACCCTGGTGGGCCTCGCCGCCCAGGCCCGGGCAGGATGAAAGCGAGCTGGAATGGGGCTGGCTGGTGATTTACAGCGAAGGCGAGCCGCGTTTCGAATTCGTCAAGGAACGTCCCACGGATGAACAGATCCGTCATCGCAAGGGTTGCCGCGTCACACTCGGCGAGTGAACCCGCCCCGTCACGGTTTGATGTCCGGCAACGCCACCGCTCGGTTGGCCAGGTCCGACTCGACCAGGTAGCCTTTGATTTCTTCGTCCAGGTAGTACACCGGCGCCATCACCCCACTGAGGGGATGCTTGAGTGACCTGAACCAAGCCTCGTCGAACGCGGCGCTCAGGTTTTTGCGGATCTGCGCTTCCATTTCCAGCCGTTCGCCCTCGTGGATCATGGCGCGAATACCCGCCACACCCACCGAAATCAACGCCCCCGCCGCCTTCCCGGCCACGGCCGCCGCCGCGCCGGCCGCTCCTCGTGTGGCGAACTGCGCTTCGATTTTTTCACTGGTACGCTGTGCCACCGTGGCAATCACTGCGTCCGATGGGCCCGAACCGGTGGCGGCGGCTTTGTTCACATGATCAATCAGCGCGGCATAGGCCGGCAGTGTATTGAGCGGTTCGGTATGGACCATCTCATACAACGAAGCGTTGCGCGCCGCCGGCGGGCCCAGGCGGATAGCAGGAATGCCGTGCAGGCGTCGGTTCATCAGCTCGGTCGGGATTTGATGCCGCGAGGCGATCACCTGAACCTGCTGACTGACCAGGCGCAGGTAATAATCCGTCGCACTGGCCCTGATCGCCTCAGGATCGATTTCCACCGCCACCGGCTCCAGCACCTGCTCGCGATACTGCTCTTGCAGATAAACCGCCAGACGCCTTGCCGAGGAGTCCTCCTCACCCTTGGCACTGGCGGCATACCAACTGACCTTCACTGCCAGCCACTCCTGGGTCCAGTAGCTGCTGAACCAGGGGATGAACTCAACTTCGGTCCGCTGGTACACCAGCATCCGCCAATGCTCCATCGACCCGCGGGCGTAGACTCCGGCCTGTTCGATAGCGCTTTTCGACGCCGCGATGATCTGCTGGTCGACCTGCCGCCAGGTGTCCTGGGGAATCACCACCGTAGCGACCTGTTGTCCGCGCTGCGGCATGGCACACCCCGCCAGAACGAGCAAAACGGCCAGCATCAGCGAACGCAGCACAATCGCGCCACCCCCGATTCATGTGATCCACGGGGTTGAGTATAGGTGGCGGGAAACAGGGGCTTGGCCTAAACACACAAAACCCAAGATCTCATCCAACAGGTATTTGGCGGGACAATCACCCCAACGCCGTGTCGAGAAACATCATCACCGCAAACCCCATCATCAATCCCAAGGTAGCCGGGGTTTCATGGCCGTTGCGGTGGGTTTCGGGAATCACTTCGTGGGACACCACGAAGATCATCGCCCCGGCAGCCAGGCCCAGGCTGATGGGATAAGCAACAGCCACGCCCGAGGACATGCCCAGGCCGATCACCGCCCCCAGCGGCTCCATCAGCCCCGAGCCCACCGCAATCAGCGCTGCACGCAGAGTACTGATGCCAGTGACCCGCAGCGCCATGGCGATGGCGAGACCTTCCGGGATGTCCTGAATGGCAATGGCGGTGGTCAGGGGCAGGCCGACCTTGAAATCGCCGTCGGCAAAACTGACACCAATGGCCATGCCTTCCGGCAAATTGTGCAAGGTGATGGCAAGGACGAACAGCCAGACACGATTGATGCGCTCGACCTGCGGGCCGCGCCGACCACTCAACTCGTGTTCGTGGGGAACGAAACGGTCAAGGCCGATCATCAGGGCGACGCCGAGCCCCAGGCCGACTACGACGACAAACGCGGCAAGCAACTGATTGCCACAAATGACCTGTGCAGCCTCGATCCCCGGCAAGATCAGTGAGAATGAACTGGCGGCGAGCATCATGCCCGCGGCGAAACCCAGCATGATGTCCTGGGTACGGGACGAGATGTCCCGCAACACCACCGCCATCATGGCGCCCACCGCGGTGGCGGCGAAGCCGGACGTGCCGCCCAGCACCGCATACCCCAGGTTTTGCCGGTCAGCCCCCACCAGCGCGTTGTAGCCGCTGTAGAGCAACAACGCGGTAATGACGGCCAACCCCAGCCAGAAGGTCATCCCCAGCACTAGATTGTTTTGCACAGGATCCAGCCAGGTACGCCAGGGCGATCGGATCCGGGAGGTGGGCTGGTCCATTGAATGTCCTTACTGGTTTTAGCCAGGCCATGCCTGGTCGTTGGCGTCACGACTTGAATGATCAAACTGAATGTTCAGGCGAGGAAGTCGACCCCCTGGCCGTTTTTACAGTTTGTCACCTTGCATCCCAGAACCCAAGCCGGCACACGTGGCGGCGGGGTGCGGTGCAGTCTTTTTTTCATGTGAAAAATGATTAAAGCTCTCCAACTGGCACAACGCATGTGGACGCTACCGATAGTAGCGTCCACAAAAATCCAAAGGAGCGGAAGGAATACAGTTTATTTTTTATCCAACACGAGGACGAGCGGTCATTTATATAAACCGTTCAAATCACCCGACCATTAAGTAACTTACAAGCCCATCGATCCGGCCAATCCATAACTTCTCGCCCTGGCAGTTATATCCAACCAGCCTAGGCCTATGGAATTAGCACAGGGTCTGCAAAGTCACCGGACATTACGATTTACGCCCTCCCCCCTGACTGTTTCCACTGCCTTTTCGACCGGCATCGCTGGCTTGCTCACGGTCGTTGGCTACGTTGCCACCGGAGGCTTGGCCGCCTTTACGCCCCGCTTCAGAGGCGCGTTCCGGATCTTTGGCAAAATTGCCCCCCGAGGCCTGCCCGCCTTTGCGGCCAGCCTCTGCGGCACGTCCTGGGTCGTTGGCGAAATTGCCGCCCGAGGCTTGCCCACCCTTGCGTCCGGCCTCGGATGCGCGCTCCGGGTCGTTGGCGAAGTTGCCACCCGAGGCTTGGCCGCCTTTCTTCCCAGCTTGCGAGGCCTTCTCACGATCGTTAGCGAAATTGCCAGGATTGTTATTTCCTGTGTTAGCCATTTCATTCACCTCGTTAATTGATGTTAGCGAACCTGCTGGTTCGTAGTATTCGGAAAACTCGAGGCCGCTAAGGTTTTAGAGGATGCGCGCATGCGACGACGAACGGTCGATGCTTTCATGCTCACCTTATTTATGGGGTCGACGCCCTGGCCTATTGCAATAGGCTATTGATCAAACCACGACCCTTAGATGATTTTGATCCGGTATATTTCAGCCAGATGAACCCTGTCGGGATCTCACCTCAACTGGACCTCAAGATTCGCCGTCGCAACACCGTGCTTAGCCACATACACCTCGGCGGTCCAGCCCTTGGTCAAGTTACGATAGGACTGGGTGCCCAAGGCCGTGCCGCTGTCCCACGCCATGACGTCGCCAATGTCGATGTCATTGACCGAACTTAGTTTGAGCACGGTGTGGTCGTTCTCTTGCTCGACGTACACACCCACCATTGCACGCTGTCGATTGATGACCCGTACTTTACCGGTGGTCTGTTTCATACGCCTCCTTCTCTCGGCAGGTTCAGGAGCGACCGCGATCGCCGCACATAGAAGTGGATGTCGCGGGCCCGGGGAAGTTTGAAGAACCACCGCACAGAGCGACGAAAGGCGTATCGCCGTTTCCCAGCTCAACCGCAGTGCTAATCTCAACAGTTCCAGGCCAGCGGAGACCCCCACATGCCCGACGATCTTCACCGTGAACCGCTCGATCAGTTGCTGGAACACATGGCCGGGCGCCATTTCCTGGTCCTCACCGGCGCCGGCATCAGCACCCCATCGGGCATTCCCGATTACCGCGACAGCGACGGTGTACGCCGGGGTCGACAGCCCATGATGTACCAGGAGTTTCTCGCCAAACCCGAGGCGCGGCGACGCTATTGGGCGCGAGCGATGCTGGGCTGGCCACGGGTGCGCCAGGCGCGACCGAATGCAGCCCACGAGGCCTTGGCGACGCTGCAGGCCGAACAACGCATCAGCGGCCTGATCACCCAGAACGTTGACACCCTGCACGACCAGGCCGGCAGCCAGGAGGTGATCGAACTCCATGGCAGCCTGCATCGCGTGCTGTGCCTGGATTGCGAGCAGCGCAGCGAACGGCAGCAGATCCAATTGTTGATGGAAGCACAAAACCCTTACCTGGCCGACGTCGATGCGGTGCAGGCGCCCGACGGCGACACCCTGCTGGCCCCGGCGTTCGAAGCGCGCTTCCAGATACCTCACTGCCCCCATTGCGGCGGTGAACGCTTGAAACCCGACGTGGTTTTTTTCGGCGAAAACGTCGCCGCCGTTACCGCCGCTCGCGCCACCCAGGCCGTCGAGGATGCGGACGGCCTGCTGGTGGTGGGCTCGTCGCTGATGGCCTGGTCGGCGTTTCGCCTGTGCCGGGCGATCAAGGATCAGGGCAAACCGCTGCTGGCGATCAACCGGGGCAAGACCCGGGCTGATGAGTTGCTGGATTTGAAGCTGGAAGAGCCATGCGAGGCGTTGCTGCCTTTACTGACACATCGCCAGTTCTAACGAACAACTCAGCCCCCTGTGGGAGCGGGCTTGCTCGCGAAAGCGGAGTATCAGTCGACATCAATGCTGAATGTTCCACCGTCTTCGCGAGCAAGCCTGCTCCCACAAAAGCTCGGTACTCAGCGTACGGCCAACTGCGCACCAAGATCCTGCTCCTTGAGCGTATCGAACAACGCCTGCGCCGCCGCCGACAGTTCATGCCCCGGTTTGGTCAGCACACCGATGGCCCGCTCGATCACCGGATCGCTCAAGGTAATGCAACGGGCGCCCAACTCATGCATCTGCCCGACACACAGGGCCGGTACTGCACTCACCCCCAACCCGCTGGCGACCATTCGCCCGACGGTCGCCAGTTGATGGCTCTCGAACTCCACCGGCAGTTTCATGCCCCGGGCCTGCAAATGTTCCTCGAGCATCACCCGCACGGTGGAGGGCCGCTGCAAAGTGATAAACGGCTGTTCCAGCAAGGCCTGCCACTTGATTTCGCTCAGCTGGGCCAGCGGCGAATCGAGGGGCACCACGGCAACAAAGCGATCCAGGTACAAAGGGGTAAAGGCCAGGGATGAGCTCTGCTGCGGTTCAAACGCTACCCCCAGTTCGACATGGCGATCACGCACCATCTCCAGCACCTGCTCGTTGATCACATCGTTGACCGTGACGTTGACATTCGGATAACGGGCGCGGAAGGTCTTGAGGATCGGTGGCAGCAAGTTACCGGCAAATGACGGCATCGCCGCCAACGTCACCCGACCGCGCTGCAAGGTGAAGCGTTGGCGCATTTCATCCTCGGCGTTGTCCCAATCGGCAACCAGCCGTCGAGCCAGTGGCAGCAAGGATTCGCCTTCAGGCGTCAGCGCGACGTTACGGGTATTGCGGCTGAACAACCGACCGCCGAGGCCCTCTTCCAGAGCCTTGATGGTCAGGCTCAAGGCCGACTGGGACAGGTGCAGTCGCTCGCAGGCCACGGCGAAGCTCAGGCTCTGGGCCACGGCGAGAAAGGCACGGATTTGCTTGAGGGTCATGGGCGCGGTGTTCCGGGTGGCAACTATTGAGTTTTATCAATCAATTCAACCTAAAAATCAACTTAACAAATATATGAGTTGGCGCAACACTGCATTCATTGCGAGCCCATCAAGAATAAAAGAGGTGTCTATGGCAGGTTTCGACAAACGCGTGAGTTCTTATGAAGAAGCGCTGGAAGGCTTGAAGGACGGCATGACCGTCATCGCCGGTGGTTTCGGCCTCTGCGGCATTCCGGAAAACCTGATCGCCGAGATCAAGCGCAAGGGTATTCGCGATCTCACCGTGGTCTCCAACAACTGCGGAGTCGACGGTTTCGGCCTCGGCGTGCTGTTGGAAGATCGGCAGATTCGCAAAGTGGTGGCCTCCTACGTGGGCGAAAACGCGCTCTTCGAAAAGCAGCTACTGAGCGGCGAAATCGAAGTCGTACTCACCCCCCAAGGCACCCTCGCCGAAAAAATGCGCGCCGGCGGCGCAGGCATCCCGGCGTTCTTCACCGCTACCGGCGTCGGCACCCCCGTGGCCGAAGGCAAGGAAGTGCGTGAATTCCATGGCCGCCAGTACCTGATGGAAGAATCCATCACCGGCGATTTCGCCATTGTCAAAGGCTGGAAAGCCGACCATTTCGGCAACGTGGTCTATCGCCATACCGCCCAGAACTTCAACCCGCTGGCTGCCACGGCCGGCAAGATCACCGTGGTGGAAGTCGAAGAAATCGTCGAACCCGGCGAGCTGGACCCGACGCAGATCCATACCCCTGGCATCTACGTCGACCGGGTCATTTGCGGCACGTTCGAAAAGCGCATCGAACAGCGCACCGTGCGTAAGTGATCCCCTGCCCCCGGCCCGAATGAAGGAATAACAACATGGCACTTTCCCGCGAACAAATGGCTCAACGCGTCGCCCGCGAAATGCAGGACGGCTACTACGTGAACCTGGGTATCGGCATTCCGACCCTGGTCGCCAACTACATCCCCGAAGGCATGGAAGTCATGCTGCAGTCGGAAAACGGCCTGCTTGGCATGGGCGCGTTTCCCACCGAAGCCGAGGTCGATGCCGACATGATCAACGCCGGCAAGCAGACCGTCACCGCGCGCATCGGTGCCTCGATCTTCTCTTCGGCCGAATCGTTTGCCATGATCCGTGGCGGCCATATCGACCTGACCGTGCTTGGCGCGTTCGAAGTGGATGTGGAAGGCAACATTGCCTCGTGGATGATCCCCGGCAAGCTCGTCAAAGGCATGGGCGGCGCGATGGACCTGGTGGCCGGCGCCGAGAACATCATCGTTACCATGACCCATGCGTCCAAGGACGGTGAGTCGAAACTGCTGCCACGTTGCAGCCTGCCGCTGACCGGCGCCGGCTGCATCAAGCGTGTACTGACCGACCTGGCCTACCTGGAAATCCAGGACGGCGCCTTCATCCTGAAAGAACGTGCCCCGGGCGTCAGCGTCGAGGAAATCGTCGCCAAGACCGCCGGCAAACTTATCGTGCCGGACCATGTGCCTGAAATGCAGTTCGCTGCCCAGTGAGGAGAGATTCGATGCAAGAAGTCGTGATTGTCGCCGCCACCCGCACTGCCATTGGCAGCTTCCAGGGTTCGCTGGCTTCCATTCCCGCACCGGAACTCGGTGCGGCGGTGATTCGCCGCCTGCTGGAACAGACCGGCCTGTCCGGCGAGCAGGTCGATGAAGTGATCCTCGGCCAGGTGCTGACCGCAGGCTCCGGGCAAAACCCGGCCCGCCAGGCGTCGATCCTCGCCGGTCTGCCCCATGCAGTGCCTGCGCTGACCCTGAACAAGGTCTGCGGCTCGGGGCTCAAGGCGTTGCACCTGGGCGCCCAGGCGATCCGCTGTGGCGATGCCGAGGTCATCATCGCCGGCGGCATGGAGAACATGAGCCTGGCCCCATACGTGTTGCCGGCCGCTCGCACCGGCCTGCGCATGGGCCACGCGAAGATGATCGACAGCATGATTACCGACGGCCTGTGGGATGCCTTCAACGATTACCACATGGGCATCACCGCCGAGAATCTGGTGGACAAGTACGGCATCAGCCGCGAGGAGCAGGACGCCTTTGCCGCCGCGTCCCAGCAGAAAGCCGTCGCCGCTGTTGAAGGCGGTCGGTTTGCCGATGAGATCACGCCGATCCTGATTCCGCAGCGCAAAGGTGATCCCGTGGCGTTCGCCACCGACGAACAACCACGGGCCGGCACCACCGCAGAATCCCTGGGCAAGCTCAAGCCCGCCTTCAAGAAGGACGGCAGCGTCACCGCCGGCAATGCTTCGTCGCTCAATGACGGCGCCGCTGCGGTCGTGCTGATGAGCGCCGAAAAAGCCAAGGCGCTGGGCTTGCCGGTGCTGGCGAAAATCAGTGCCTACGCCAACGCTGGCGTCGACCCGGCGATCATGGGCATCGGCCCGGTCTCGGCCACCCGCCGCTGCCTGGACAAGGCCGGTTGGTCGCTGGAGCAACTGGATCTGATCGAAGCCAACGAAGCCTTCGCCGCCCAGTCGTTGGCCGTGGCCAAGGAGCTGAAATGGGACATGGACAAGGTCAACGTCAATGGCGGCGCCATCGCCCTGGGTCACCCCATCGGGGCTTCAGGTTGCCGGGTACTGGTGTCGCTGCTGCATGAAATGATCAAGCGCGATGCCAAGAAAGGCCTCGCAACGCTGTGCATCGGCGGCGGCCAAGGCGTGGCCTTGGCGCTGGAACGGGCGTAACCGGCAAAGGGTTCAACAGCGGTTGTGCGGACCCACGAACATCCGCGCAGCCACTGGCACCACCACCGGCGCAACCTCGGTTGCGCCGGTTTTTTTTGCCTGCTGGTTTTGAGCCTGGCCCGCCGGCCGTCATCGCGAGCAAGCTCGGCTCCCACAAGGGTTCTTGGGTGCTCACAGATGCGACGTCCACCACAGTTCCAGTGTGAGAGCGGGCTTGCTCGCGAAGGCGGTGGGTCAGGCGACGATGAGCCCTCAGGCTCCCGCGCCAAACCGGTCGCGGCTGTTGGTCAGGTGCAGCCACATGGCGGCGCGGGCGGCGTCGGGGTCCTGGCGTTTGATGGCGTTGAAGATTGCCTCGTGCTCGAGGCTGGCCAATTGCGCCAGTTTCCCGAGATCAGCCTGGCCGCGTTCGGCCACGTCTACTCGGGTCCTGGGGATCATCGCACTGCCCAGGTGTTGCATGATCTCGACAAAGCAGGTGTTGTCCGTGGCTTCGGCGATGAGCAAATGGAAACGCCGGTCGGCTTCGACGCAGCTGTCGTTGTTGCTGGACAACCGTTGATAATCATCCAGCGCCTGACGCATCTGCTGCAGTTGGTGTTCACTGCGGCGCTGGGCCGCCAACGCAGCCGCCTGGGTTTCCAGGCCCAGGCGCAGTTCCAGAATGGCACGCACCCCCGCCGCGGTATCGACATTGAGCCGCAGGCCCGGCTCGCCGGTCTGCTCCAGCACAAAGGTGCCACTGCCGTGACGAGTCTCCACCAATCCTGAAGCCTGCAACTTGGAAATCGCCTCGCGCACCACCGTGCGGCTGACGCCATAGGCCTGCACGATGGCAATTTCCGAGGGCAGTTTATCCCCCGGTTTCAACTGGCCCAGCAGGATGCTCTGGCTCAGTTTCACCACCAGATCATGGGCCAGGTTGTGAGTACGCTTGCGCAGCGGTGCGCGGGTGTCTGGCGGCATGGACCGTTGCTCCTTAATACGGGCAGGCTGATCGTCGGATGAAACCTCATCGCCCCTCAAGTTGTATGACAAGCACAATCATCGCAGCCGACGCTCGGCTGCGCCAGTGCTAATGCAATCATCCCTGCACTTCTATTTTTTTAGAACCCCCAGCAAACACAGGTACTCAAGGGATATTTTGGACAGTCGCATTTAAAAAGCGACAAAGCTCACTTGTAAGACAAAAAAATCAAGTTGTATGATGTCTAGCAACATCGCCCCGCCGCGATGCCCGTATAAAAACAACGAGTGGGAAAAAACATGCAGATCCAAGATGCCACCAAAGCCCCGATCATCACCAGCATGCAGGTCGTGCCCGTGGCCGGCCATGACGGCATGCTGCTGAACCTCAGCGGCGCCCACGGCCCGTTCTTCACCCGCAACATCGTCATCCTCAAGGACAACGCCGGCCACACCGGAGTGGGCGAAGTGCCCGGTGGCGAGCGCATTCGCCAGACCCTCGAAGACGCCCGCTCGCTGGTGGTCGGCAGCCCCATCGGCACCTACCAGAAGATCCTCAACACGGTGCGCCAGGCGTTCGCCGACCGCGATGCCGGTGGCCGGGGCCTGCAGACCTTCGACCTGCGCATCACCATCCACGCGGTAACCGGCCTGGAAGCGGCGTTGTTGGACCTGCTCGGCCAACACCTGGACGTGCCGGTCGCAGCCCTGCTCGGCGAAGGCCAGCAGCGCGATGAAGTGAAGATGCTCGGTTATCTGTTTTATGTCGGCGATCGCCAGCAGACCGACCTGGCCTACCGCAGCGAACCGGACGCCGACAACGACTGGTTCCGCATCCGCCACGAAAAAGCCCTGGACGCCGACGCCGTGGTGCGCCTGGCCGAAGCCGCTCACGCGCGTTATGGCTTTGAGGATTTCAAGCTCAAGGGCGGCGTGCTCGAGGGTGACGCAGAAATCGAAGCGGTTAGCGCACTGGCCGAACGTTTCCCCCAGGCACGCATCACCCTGGACCCGAACGGTGCCTGGTCACTCAAGGAAGCGATCCGTCTGTGCCGCGACCAGCACAAAGTGCTGGCCTATGCCGAGGACCCCTGCGGGGCCGAGAACGGCTACTCCGGGCGTGAGGTCATGGCCGAGTTTCGCCGGGCTACAGGCCTCAAGACCGCGACCAACATGATCGCCACCGACTGGCGCGAGATGGGCCACGCGATCACTTTGCAGTCAGTGGACATTCCTCTGGCCGATCCGCATTTCTGGACCATGCAGGGTTCGGTGCGGGTGGCGCAGATGTGCAATGAATGGGGCCTGACCTGGGGTTCGCATTCCAACAACCACTTCGATATCTCCCTGGCGATGTTCACACATGTGGCCGCTGCAGCGCCGGGCGACATCACCGCCATCGACACTCACTGGATCTGGCAGGACGGCCAACGGCTGACCAAGGCGCCGCTACAGATCCAGGGCGGCTGCGTGCAGGTGCCGAAAAAACCGGGGCTGGGGATTGAGCTGGATACCGATCAGTTGGCCAAGGCCCATGAGCTGTACAAAGGCATGGGGCTAGGAGCAAGGGACGATGCGGTGGCGATGCAGTACCTGATTCCGGGCTGGACGTTCAACAACAAGCGGCCGTGCCTGGTGCGCTGAAACGACTCCCCCCTGTGGGAGCGAGCTTGCTCGCGATGGCGATGAATCAGCCACATTAATGGTGACTGACACGCCGCTTTCGCGAGCAAGCCCGCTCCCACATTGGCTCAGGTGCTCTTGAGCTTGAAGTCACCCATGACGCCTTGTGGGACTGCGTGACTAGCCCTCCGGCCGCAGGATCAACACAGCCAACGGCGGCAGGTTGAGTTCCAGCGACAGGTTTTGCCCATGGCTGGGCACTTCTTCGGTGGAGGCACCGCCGCCGTTGCCGTAGTTGGAACCGGCATAGGTGTCGGCATCGCTGTTGAGCAATTCCACCCAACGCCCGGCGAACGGCACGCCGACCCGATAGGCCTCGCGCGGCACCGGTGTGAAGTTGGCCACCACCAACGCCGGCCGACCATCCTTGCTCCAACGCAGCCAGGCGTAGACGCTGTTGACCGCATCGTCACCAATCAACCATTGGAAACCCTGAGGCGCGTCATCCTGGTCATGCAACGCCGGTTCTTCGCGATACAGTCGGTTCAGATCGCTGACCAGTTTCTGCACCCCGCGGTGCTCAGGGTATTGCAGCAGGTACCAATCCAACTGTTGATCGTGGTTCCACTCGCGCCATTGGCCGAACTCGCAGCCCATGAACAGCAGCTTCTTGCCCGGATGGCCCCACATGAAACTGAGGTAGGCCCGCAGGTTGGCGAACTTCTGCCAACGATCACCGGGCATTTTGTCGATCAACGAACGTTTGCCGTGGACCACTTCGTCATGGGAAATCGGCAGCACGAACCGCTCGGACCACGCGTACATCAGGCCAAAACTCAGTTCGTTATGGTGATGGGCGCGGTATACCGGGTCCTGCTGGATGTAGTGCAGCGAATCGTGCATCCAGCCCATGTTCCATTTATAGGAAAAACCCAGGCCGCCCTGTTGCGTGCTCTGGCTGACGCCCGGCCAGGCGGTGGACTCTTCGGCGATGACCAACGCGCCAGGGGCTTCCAATGCCACCACGTCGTTGAGGTGCCGCAGGAAATCAATGGCTTCCAGGTTCTCGCGCCCGCCGTGACGGTTAGGCACCCACTCGCCCGCCTTGCGCGAATAGTCGCGGTACAGCATCGAGGCTACGGCATCCACACGCAGGCCATCGATGTGGAAATGCTTGAGCCAGTGCAGCGCCGAGGCCAGCATGAAACCGTGGACTTCGGTGCGCCCCAGGTTGTAGATCAGGGTGTCCCAATCCTGGTGGAAGCCTTCCAGCGGGTTGCCGTATTCGTACAACGCGGTGCCGTCGAATTGGGCCAGACCATGGGTGTCAGTGGGAAAATGCGCCGGCACCCAGTCAAGGATCACACCGATGTTGGCCTGGTGGCAGGCATTGACGAACGCAGCGAAATCGTCCGGCGAGCCGAAGCGCGCCGTCGGGGCGAACTGCGACAGCGGTTGATAGCCCCAGGAGCCGCCGAACGGGTGCTCCATGATCGGCATCAGCTCGATGTGGGTAAAACCCAGGTCCTTGACGTAAGGCACCAGCCGTTCGGCCATTTCATGCCAGTTGTATTGCCGGGCCACCTCCCCCGCCTCGTCGATTTCGCACTGCCAGGAACCGGCGTGCAACTCGTAGATCGACAACGGGGCAGCGGGCAGATGCCGCTCAGCGCGTTGCTGCATCCATTCGTGGTCCTGCCATTCGATCTTCAACGGCGCGGCGACTTTCGACGCGGTGTCTGGCGGCATTTGGGTAGCCAGCGCCACGGGGTCGGCCTTGAGCGGCAGGATGCCGTGGGCACCAAGGATTTCATATTTGTAGCCTTCACCCGCGCCAAGCCGTGGGATGAACAGCTCCCACACACCGGACGGATAGCGGATGCGCATCGGATGCCGACGCCCGTCCCAGACGTTGAAGTCCCCCACCACCGAGACGCGCCGCGCATTCGGCGCCCACACGGCGAACCGCACGCCGTCGATGCCATCGACGGTGGTCAGTTGCGCACCGAGGCAGGAACTGAGGTCGCGGTGATTACCCTCGGCAAACAGGTAAAGATCCATCTCTCCCAGCAGCGGCCCGAAGCTGTACGGGTCCTCTGCCACTTGCTCGCCGCCGGCCCAACGGGTGCGCAGCAGGTAGGCCTGGGAGCGGTCGAAATGGCCGACAAACAGGCCCGGGGTTTCGCTCTGTTGCAGCTCACCGAGCTCCTCACCGCCGTCACGGGCGAGCACCTGCACGCTCAACGCACCGGGCAAGTACGCACGAATGAACTGTCCGCCCGCGCCATCGCCGTGAGGGCCCAGGATCGAAAACGGGTCTTGATGCTCGGCGCGCACCAGCGCGTCGATGTCATGGGGTGCAGGCAGCAATGACTCTTTGGCCTGCCCTTGGGATTCTTTGTTCGAGACACTCATGATTCTCTCCACTAAATCGGTCCGGCTTAATCGGAAAAGGGTTTCAGCCCACTCAATAACCCGTACAGACCGTGCAATGGCACGGGCAGCCAGGCGGGGCGATTCTCGGCTTCATAGGCCACTTCATAGGCCGCCTTCTCCAGGCCGAACAACGCCAGCGCGGCGTCTTCGCCTTCAGCATCCTTCCATTCATGAGCAAGACTAGCTGCCGCCAGTCGATATGCCTGAACAAATGCCTCGCGGGCCTCTTTTAAATAACGATCAGCCACCCGCTGCCGCGCCGCATCGGCATCGGCGGTGCTGTCGACAGTGTTCAAATGGATCGCCATGGCGGCCGCGTAATCGAAGGAACGCAGCACACCACTGACGTCCTTGTACGGGCTGTGCTTGCCCCGACGTTCGTGCAACGGTCGTGCCGGCTCGCCCTCGAAGTCGATCAGGTAGGCGTCGCCCTTGATCACCAGCACCTGCCCCAGGTGCAGGTCGCCGTGCACGCGAATACGCAAGCCACCGACGGCCTTGCTGGCCAGTTCCTGAATGTGGCCCAGGACGGTTTTCTTGTGCTCGAGCAAACGCGCGACCATGGCTTGATCCGTCGAGCTCAACTGACTCTGATTCTGCTTGAGCAGGCGCAGAGCGTTTTCCACTTGAGCGGCCACATCCTTGCCGATGGCCTGGGCTTCCTTGGCATTGGTAGCCTGCGGCGCGAAGTCTGGGTCGTCGGTGGACTTGGCCAGCACCTGGTGCATTTCCCCCAGGCGTTGGCCGAGCATACCGGCGAAATCCTTCAGCTCGCCCAACGCGTTGTAATGCTGCTCCTGCTCGGACACGGCATCGGCCAATTCATCGCGCAATGCGCGTTCAAGGTTGTTCTGGGTCCATTCCCAAGCATCGCCCTGGTTGCTCAGGTAGCCCTGGGCAATCATCAGCAGCGCGTCCTCGCCCTCGGCGTCGCGGCGGATCACCGAACCCAACAGCGGCGAGATATTGCTGAAGCCTGCGGCCGTCAGATAGGCGCTCATCTCCAGTTCCGGATGCACGCCCGAAGCGACTTTGCGGATCAGTTTGAGCACCAGGCTGCCGCCGACCACCACCGAACTGTTGGACTGCTCGGCGGACAGGTAACGCACCTCAGGCTCAGCCCCCAGGTTCAACGCGGTCAGGCCTTCGGTGGGCTCAAAACGCAACTCACCTTCGGTGCATGGCAGCACCGTGGCGCTCTGCATGCCTTGCAGCACGGCCCGCACGAAGCTCTCCAGGCTGAACGCATCGGTGATCAGGCCGACTTGGCGAACCCGACGAACACGCGACAGCGCCAATTGCTGTGGCAACGCCGCCCCGACCTGGTCTTCAGGCAGCAGGCCGAACGGCAGTTGATAACGCAGAGTCTGGCCGGCACTGGTGACGTCGATTTCGCTGAGCAGCACCGGGTGCTGCGGATCACCGAAGCGCACGCCGTAGACGATGTTGACCTTCTCGATCTTGCTGTCCTTGCCGGCGAACCAACGACGGTTCTGCAGCCAGCTCGGCAGGATGGTTTGCTCCAACGTGGTGCGCGATGGCGCTTCGAGCAACTCTTCCAGACGTTTTTTCAACACCAGCGTGGTGAAATCCGGCAGGCTCTGGGCCGGTTCCACGTGCCAGCTCGGCATCTGGTTTTCCGCCGCCAGGGCGAACCAATAGAAACCGTACGGCGGTAGGGTCAGCAGGAAATTCAGCTGGCCAATGGGCGGAAAGGCATTGCCCCCCAGCATCTCCACCGGGACCATGCCGGCGTAGGCCGACAGATCCAGCTCGGCAGCCTGGGCGCTGCGGGACACGTTGGCCACGCAGAGGATGATTTCGTGCTTGCCTTCCGGGCTGGTGTATTCCCGGGTGTAGGCCAGGATCCGACGGTTGCTCGGCGACAGCATTTTCAGCGTGCCCCGGCCGAAGGCTTGCGACTGCTTGCGCACCGCCAGCATCCGACGAGTCCAGTTGAGCAGCGAATGCGGATCGCCGGCCTGGGTCTCGACGTTGACCGACTGGTAGCCGTATTGCGGGTCCATGATCGGCGGCAGCACCAGGCTGGCCGGGTCGGCCCGCGAGAAGCCGCCGTTGCGGTCGATGGACCACTGCATCGGCGTGCGCACGCCATCGCGGTCGCCCAGGTAAATGTTGTCGCCCATGCCGATTTCATCGCCGTAATACAGAGTCGGCGTGCCAGGCATCGACAGCAGCAGGCTGTTGAGCAATTCAATGCGACGACGATCGCGCTCCATCAGCGGCGCCAGGCGCCGGCGAATCCCCAGGTTGATCCGCGCCCGACGGTCGGCCGCGTAATAATTCCACAGGTAATCGCGCTCCTTGTCAGTGACCATCTCCAGGGTCAGTTCATCGTGGTTGCGCAGGAAAATCGCCCACTGGCAATTGGCCGGAATCTCCGGGGTCTGGCGCAGGATGTCGGTGATCGGGAAGCGGTCTTCCTGGGCCAGCGCCATGTACATGCGCGGCATCAGCGGGAAGTGGAACGCCATGTGGCACTCGTCACCGTTCATACCCTGGGCATCGACATCACCGAAATACAGCTGGGTGTCTTCCGGCCACTGGTTGGCTTCGGCCAGCAACATGCGGTCGGGGTAATTGGCGTCGATCTCGGCACGAATCTGCTTGAGGACGTCGTGGGTCTCGGGCAGGTTTTCGTTGTTGGTGCCGTCGCGCTCGATCAGGTACGGGATGGCGTCCAGGCGCAAGCCGTCGATGCCCATGTCCAGCCAGTAGCGCATCACCGACAGCACGGCCTTGATGACCTGCGGGTTATCGAAATTGAGGTCGGGCTGGTGGGAGTAGAAACGGTGCCAGAAGTACTGGCCGGCTACCGGGTCCCACGTCCAGTTGGACTTCTCGGTGTCGAGGAAAATGATCCGCGTGCCATCGTACTTGTGGTCGTCGTCGGACCAGACGTAGAAGTCCCGCGCCGCCGAA
This sequence comes from Pseudomonas sp. CFBP 5748, assembly GCF_053850495.1. Lineage (NCBI taxonomy): Bacteria > Pseudomonadati > Pseudomonadota > Gammaproteobacteria > Pseudomonadales > Pseudomonadaceae > Pseudomonas > Pseudomonas sp. CFBP 5748. The sequence goes on along the minus strand of NZ_JBSPTN010000001.1, from coordinate 728,813 downwards.
CCCGGCTTGGCCTTGCGCGCGCGCTGAAACCACGCATGCTGGTCCGAGGTGTGGTTGATGACCAGTTCGGTGATGACCCGCAGGTTGCGTTTGTGGGCTTCAGCGATGAAGCGCCGCGCATCGGCCATGGTGCCGTAGTCGGGGCTGACGCCACGGTACTCGGCAATGTCGTAGCCGTCATCGCGACGCGGCGAAGGGTAGAACGGCAGCAGCCAGATGGTGTTGACGCCCAGATCGGCGATGTAGTCGAGCTTCTCGATCAGGCCGGGAAAGTCCCCGATCCCGTCGTTATTGGAGTCAAAATAGGATTTTACGTGGACCTGATAAATCACCGCGTCCTTGTACCAGAGCGGGTCTTTGATAAAGGTGGCAGACCGGGGTTTCTTCGCCATTTGCAACTCCTGATGAATTCAATAAAGCCGCGGGAACAGGCTTGTTAAGTCTTTTTGTGGCGGAGGGATTTTGCGAAACGTCGCGCCGCCCCGCTTTGTGGGAGCAAAGCTTGCTCGCGATGCAGGCGCCTGGATTCTCCAAGAGACCGCGTCATCTTCATCGCGGGCAAGCCTTGCTCCCACAGCGTCAAGCCAGGCTGATCCGCCAGATCCCAAACGGCTGGGTCGCCGGGTCAATCCGCATGAACTGGTACTTGCCATACCAGGTCCAGCGATGGCCGCTCATCAAATCCTCGCCTTGGGTCGCGGCATCGTCCGGCAAGCCCATCTCCCACAGCGGCAGTTCGAAATTGGCTTCCTGCGGGTTATGCGGATCGAGGTTCACCGCCACCAGGATGAAATTGCTGCCGTCAGGCGTACGCTTGCCGAAATAGAGAATGTTGTCGTTCCAGGCGTTGTAGACCTTCAGGCCCAAGTGCGTATGCAACGCCGGGTTCTGCCGGCGGATGCGGTTGAGCTGGGCGATTTCGGCAACAATGTTGCCCGGCGCCGTAAAGTCTCGAGGGCGGATTTCGTACTTCTCCGAGTCGAGGTATTCCTCCTTGCCGGGCACCGGTGCCGATTCGCACAACTCGAAACCTGAATACATGCCCCACAAGCCCGAGCCCATGGTTGCCAGCGCCGCGCGGATCAAAAAGCCCGCCCGCCCCGATTCATGGAGAAACGCCGGGTTGATGTCTGGTGTGTTGACGAAAAAATTGGGCCGGTAGCATTCGCGCCAAGGCGACTCGTTGAGCTCGGTGAAATAGGTCGCCAGCTCGGCCTTGGTGTTGCGCCAGGTGAAATAGGTGTAGCTCTGGGAATAGCCGACCTTGCCCAAGCGGGCCATCATGGCCGGGGTGGTGAAGGCTTCGGCGAGGAACATCACTTCCGGGTGTTGAGCCCGCACATCGGCGATCAGCCACTGCCAGAACGGCAACGGCTTGGTGTGGGGATTGTCGACGCGGAATATCTTCACGCCTTCTTTGACCCAGCCCACCACAATGTCCCGTAGCTCCAGCCACAGACTGGGAATCGCATCCGCCGCGTAGAAATCAACGTTGACGATGTCCTGGTATTTCTTCGGCGGGTTTTCCGCGTACTTGATCGTGCCGTCCGGCCGCCAGCTGAACCAGCCCGGATGCTGCTTGAGCCACGGGTGGTCCTGGGAGCACTGGATGGCGAAGTCGAGAGCGATCTCCAGGCCATGGTCGGCGGCTGCCGCCACCAGGCGGCGGAAGTCGTCACGGGAGCCCAATTGCGGGTGAATCGCTTCGTGCCCGCCCTCCTCGCTGCCGATGGCGTAGGGGCTGCCCGGATCGTCGGGCCCGGCCGTAAGGGAATTGTTCGGGCCTTTGCGGAAGCTGCGGCCGATGGGGTGGATCGGCGGGAAATACAACACGTCAAAACCCATGTCCTGGATCACCGCCAGGCGCGAATGCACGTCGTTGAACGTGCCATGGCGGGCGGGATCATCAGTGATCGAGCGTGGGAACAGCTCATACCAACTGGCAAACTCGGCCAGTTTGCGCTCCACGTCCAACGGGTACTGAGGGCTGATGCTCAAGTAAGGTCGGTGGTCGGCCTGGGACATCAGGTCGGCACTGCGAGGCGCCAGGAACAACGCAACCTGTTCGGCCGGCAACAGGCCGGAGAGTTCATGGTGCAACGCGGCCAACTGTTCGCTCAGCTCACCGTCGCTACGCTCGGAGGCCATCTGCACTTGGTTGCGCCCCTCCTGCAGCTCCAGGCTGATAGGCACCCCGGCGCCGAATTTCTTCTCCAGCTCGTAGCGGAAGCTGGCGAACTGATCGATCCAGGCTTCGATGCAGAACACATAGCGACCTTGCTCCGGCACGTTGAACTGGCCGCCCCAGCCGTTATTGCCCAGATCGGTCATCGCTTCGCGGTTCCACGCCTCGTCTTCAAGCGCGCGCCAGCGGATGTGCACGGCCAACTTATCGTGGCCATCGGCGAAAACTTTACTGGTCACCGTCACGTCTTGCCCGGCCACGGCCTTGGCGGCGAATAGCCCGCCGTCGATCACCGGCATGGTGTTTTCAATTGCAATACGCGGCAACAACAAGGCCTGGGACAACGGCAAGTGCAGGGTAGAGGCCAAGTCAGTCGGGTATTCAGCAGTCATCGAGCATCACTCCTTTTTACGCCCCATGGACGCGCTTGTGACGGTAAAGGCCCAACGGGTCCCTGAAAAAACTCACTTAAACTCCGAACCGAATCAGCGGTTAAAAGTTCAGCGGGATTTGCCCAGAGGCCTTCCGGGATCAAACCCGGTGCGGGGTGGTCAACAACAATAAGCACGACTCAAGCCATATGCGTTATGGAGAACCGTCCCGATGAATATTCCCATCCCGGCCGAAACACCCGACCCGAACATTGACGATCCCACCTTGCCGCCACCCGGCCCTGATCCGGAACCGATTCCGGAGCAAGACCCGCCACTGGATCCACAGCCGCCGCTGGGCGATCCGCCAAGCGAGGCGCCGCCGGAGAGCGGGTTTGATCAACAGCCTAGTGGATAACAAAAAACCTGTAGGAGCGGGCTTGCTCGCGAAGACGGTGTGTCAGGCTAGGTTTCGTCGACTGACACAGCGCTTTCGCGAGCAAGCCCGCTCCCACTTTGGCTTGTGTTCTGGCTAGAGATCGCGGTCACGGCTTGTCCTCCCTCTCCAGCGCCCGGATGATCACCGGCATCACACTGAAGATCGCCAACGCCAGCAAGGTGCTCAGCACGGCCGTCGCCTCTCGGCCCAGCCCGGCGGCGACGCCGATGGCGGCGGTCATCCACAGGCCGGCGGCGGTGGTCAGGCCCTTCACGTGGCTTTCGTCGCCGTCGTTGCTTTTCAGGATGGTGCCGGCCCCAAGAAAGCCGATGCCCGCGACAACGCCTTGAATGACCCGGCTCATGGCGTCGGCCTGAGAGCCGGACATCTGCGGCACCAGCACGAACAACGCGGCCCCCAGCGCCACCAGCATATGCGTGCGCACACCGGCGGCCTTGCCCTTGTGCTCGCGTTCGAAACCCAGGATACCGCCCAGCAGCGCCGCCATCAGCAGGCGCACCGTGACCCGGGTCATCTGTTGGGCATCGGTGATGTCGGCGAATTCCGCTTGCAAGGTCATCCAGACTTCATGCCACCAGGCGTCCATGAGTCGTCCTCTTTTCAGTCGATAAACGATGGACCGCACGCGGCGGCAGAGGTGCGCTTGACCGCTGATCAGCCGCGTCGAACCCCGGCGATGGGGTGACGCCTAACGTTCAGGACATTCAGGAAAGGAGTGACGTCATGCTTGAGAAAATCGACGAAGACAAGACCTGCCATTTCACAACCGACAACGGGACGGAACAACTGCGCCCTGCCACCGAGCTGACCATCGTGACTGATTCGGACAAAGCCATGTCAGCCGTGGATGTCAACGGCGAGCGGGTCTATATCACCGAGACCGAAGCCGACGCCTTGACCGTAGCCGGGGCAGTTGATGGACGCAAACACCTCAAGGCCACTGACAGCGATTCGGTGATCTGAATCCCTGTAACGAGAAAAGCCCCCACCTGTGGCGAGGAAGCAAGCGCCCTCGCCACAAAGGCTTGTTCGGCTATCGTTGAGTGCATCAAAGTGTCGCAGGGCCGGGGTTTTCTGGCATCTGATCCGGTTTTTATCTAAACACCTGAGTCTGTTATGCAAACAGTTCCATGGTCATAGTGCGCCGGCCAGATAGAGGCTGATGAGCGACCGACCATGAGCGATAGAATCCCCGTCCAGTTGATACAGACCTTCGAACCCTCGCCACCAAAGATCAAGGCCAAGACCACTGATAAACTGATCCACACCCGCAGCTTCACCGGCTTGTTTCGCACCTTGCGCATAAGCGGTGCGGGGGTTCTGTTCCTGCTGTTCTTCGGCACAGCCTGGCTGAACTGGGGCGACCGCCAAGCGGTGCTCTGGGACCTTTCCGAGAGCAAATTCCACATCTTTGGCGCGACCTTCTGGCCCCAGGATTTCATCCTGTTGTCGGCCTTGTTGATCATCGCCGCCTTCGGGCTGTTCGCGATTACCGTGTTCGCCGGTCGCGTGTGGTGCGGCTACACCTGCCCACAAAGCTCCTGGACCTGGATTTTCATGTGGTGCGAGAAAATCACCGAGGGCGAGCGCAACCAGCGGATCAAGCTGCAAGCCGCGCCCTGGGGCCTGAATAAGCTGCTGCGCCGCTCGGCCAAGCACACGCTGTGGATGGCTATCAGTTTGCTTACCGGTCTGACCTTCGTCGGCTACTTCACGCCGATCCGACCGCTGGCCGAAGAGCTGCTGACCCTGCAAATGGCCGGCGTCAGTTTGTTCTGGGTGCTGTTCTTTACTGCGGCCACCTACCTCAACGCCGGCTGGCTGCGTGAGGCGGTGTGCATGCACATGTGCCCCTATGCACGGTTCCAGAGCGTGATGTTCGACAAAGACACGCTGACCATTTCCTATGACACGGCCCGTGGCGAAATCCGCGGCCCGCGCAAACGCGAAGTGAACCCGGCCAATATTGGCCTGGGCGATTGCATCGACTGCCAGATGTGTGTGCAGGTCTGCCCCACCGGCATCGACATCCGCGATGGTTTGCAAATGGAATGCATCGGCTGCGCAGCGTGCATCGACGCCTGCGACTCGATCATGGACAAGATGGGGTATGCCCGCGGCCTGATCAAATACACCTCCGAACATCAGCTGCAAGGCGGCAAGACCCATCTGCTACGGCCTCGGCTGATCGGCTATACCGCCGTGTTGCTGGTGATGATCGGCGCGCTGGCCCTCGCGTTGGTGGAGCGGTCCATGGTGTCGCTGGACGTGAGCAAGGACCGAGGCCTGTTCCGCGAAAACAGCGCTGGCCAGATCGAAAACATCTACAGCCTGAAAATCATCAACAAGACCCAGCAGCGCCAGGACTATGAACTGTCCCTGGTGGACGGCGACGGCTTCCTCCTGCAAGGCAAGACGCAGCTGAGCCTGGCTCCGGGGGAAATTATCGATGTGCCGGTGTCGGTGGCGATGCTCAGCGAACGGCCTGAACGCGGCTCTCGGGAAATGACCTTCAAGGTGGCAGACAGTGACGAGCCTGACATCTACAGCGTGGCCAAGAGCCGTTTTGTCGCGCCGATGAATCGGTGAAGCTTTAAGATGCCGAGCACCTATGGGAGCGGGCTTGTGGGAGCAAAGCTTGCTCGCGAAGAACGATGACGCGACCTTACTGTTGATCCGTGTCGCCTGCGTCGCGAGCAAGCTTTGCTCCCACGGGCTCTCCCACAGTTTAAAAGCGCAAACCATGTGTCACTCAAGGCTGGGCCCGCAATGAAACGCTACGAAAAATTCGCCGACGACATCGCTGAACTGATCCGTTCCGGCATGCTGGGCCCGGGTCAGCGTGTGCCATCGGTTCGCTACGCCAGCCAGACCTACGGTGTCAGCCCGTCCACGGTGTTCCAGGCCTATTACCTGCTGGAGCGCCGCGGCCTGATCCGGGCTCGGCCACGCTCGGGCTACTTCGTCAACACCCATGCGCCGAACCCGTTTTCCGAACCGGCGGTCAGCAGCCATGTGCACGAATCCACCGAAGTCGACGTCAGCGAGCTGGTGTTTTCCGTGCTGGACTCGATCAAGGATCCGACCACCGTACCGTTCGGCTCGGCGTTCCCCAGCCCGATGCTGTTTCCACTGCAACGGTTGTCCCGCTCGCTGTCCAGCGCCACCCGGGATATGGACCCGCGCATGGTGGTCACGGACATGTCACCGGGCAACCCGCAACTGCGTCGACAGATTGCCCTGCGCTACATGGTCGGTGGGCTGATGCTGCCCATGGAGGAACTGCTGGTCACCAACGGCGCCCTGGAAGCCTTGAACCTGTGCCTGCAAGCGGTGACCGAGCCCGGAGACCTGGTGGCGATCGAAGCGCCGGCGTTCTACGCCAGCCTGCAAGTGTTGGAACGGCTCAAGCTCAAGGCCGTTGAAATCCCCGTCCATCCGCGCGACGGCATCGACCTGGACGTGTTGGCACAGACGCTGGAACGCCATCCGATCAAGGCCTGCTGGTGCATGACCAGTTTCCAGAACCCCATGGGCGCGACCATGCCCGAGGAAAGGAAACAGGCCTTGGTTGAGCTGCTGCGCCGCCATCAGGTGCCGCTGATCGAAGACGATGTCTACGCCGAACTCTATTACGGCCAGCAGGCCCCCAAACCGGCCAAGGCGTTCGACACCGAAGGGCTGGTGATGCACTGCGGTTCCTTCGCCAAGAGCCTGGCGCCAGGCTATCGCATCGGCTGGGTCGCCGCCGGGCGCTACGCACAGAAGATCGAACGGCTCAAACTCATGACGTCACTGTGTGCCTCGATGCCGGCCCAGGTCGCCATCGCCGACTACCTGCAACACGGCGGCTATGACCGTCATCTGCGCAAACTGCGTTACGCCCTGGAAGAACAGCAAAGCGCCATGCTCGCCGCCATCGCCCGCTACTTTCCAGCCCAGACCCGCGTCAGCCAGCCGGCGGGTGGTTATTTCCTGTGGCTGGAACTGCCGGAACAGATGGACTCGCTGAAACTGTTCCAGATGGCCCTGGCCCAAGGCATCAGCATCGCCCCGGGGCCGATTTTTTCACCGACCCGGCGTTTCAGGAACTGCATCCGCCTGAACTACGGCAGCCCGTGGACCGAAGTGTCGGAGAAGGCGATGGAGACGTTGGGGCGGATTATTCGATCGTTTTGACTGCTGTGTCGATCTGGCTATCGCCTTCGCGAGCAAGCCCGCTCCCACATTGGATTTGCTGTGCGGCCACAATCATTGGTTCACCGCAGTCCAGGGTGGGAGCGGGCTTGCTCGCGAAGAGGTCGATACTGACAACGACAAACCAGAGGTTTAGCGCCCGCCCCCCAAATCCACAAACGTCCCGGTCGCATACGAAGCCTTGTCCGACAGCAGCCAGATAATCGCTTCGGCCACTTCGTCCGGACGGCCGCCCCGGGCCATGGGGATCGCCGATTCCAGCTTGCTGACCCGGTCCGGATCACCACTGAGGGCATGGAAATCGGTGTAGATATAACCCGGGCGAACGGCGTTGACGCGAATGCCTTCGCCGGCCACTTCCTTGGACAGGCCAATGGTGAAGGTGTCCAGTGCGCCCTTGGAGGCCGCGTAATCAACGTACTCATTCGGGGAACCCAGGCGGGCGGCCACGGACGAGACGTTGACGATGCTACCGCCCTGCCCGCCATGGCGGGGCGACATGCGCAGCACCGCGTGCTTGGCACATAGAATCGGTCCCAGCACATTGGTCTTCAGGATCTTGAGAATGCGGAACTCGGACATTTCATCGAGCCGGGACTTCTGGGCGACCGTGCCGGCATTGTTCACCAGCGCCGTGACGCGGCCGAGTTCGGCGTCCACCCGGTGGAACAGCGCGATCACTTCGTCTTCGATGCTCACGTCGGCACGCACGGCAATCGCCTGCGCCCCCTTGGCCCGGACATGCTCAAGCACCTCCTGCGCGGCGCTTTCATCGGACTGGTAGTTGATGCAGATCCGGTAACCCAGTTCGGCGGCCAACAGCGCCGTGGCCGCTCCGATTCCGCGGCCGCCACCGGTAATGACGATGACTTTATCCACGTTTGCTTCCCCCGTTCCACGGATAGACGTGCGCCCCCAAGGATAGCGTTCACGTCACGCTTTGCACAAACCGCTGCGCTTACCGGGCCAGGGCGCGCAGGTCCAGGCGCCCGTCCAGCAGCGGCGGGCACCAGTAGTAACCGCCGGTGATCGGCCGGCTCATGCGATACAGACCGTCGGTGATGCCGTCCTCCAGACCACTCATGCGCCGCAGTTGCGCTTCAAAAGCGTCGAGGGAGAAACCAAACGCCAGAAACATCAGACCGGCGCGATCGCCCTCGATCCACGGCATGGAGCGGCGCACGACGAAGGCCTCCGGCGCGAAGCTTTCCTGGGCGGTGCGTTTGACGTGGGCCGACTCCGGCGCTTCGTCGATTTCCTCGTTGTCGCTCAAGCGCCGGCCCATGATGTTGTCGCGCTCGTGAGGCTGCATGGCGGCGAAACCGTCCAAATCGTGTTGCCACTGCTGGATCGCGGCAAAACTGCCACCACGCACGCCGTCGACGCCTTGGGCCAGGGCTGCGGCGACAGCTGCTTCGTCATGAGGGTTTTCGGTGCCATCTTCATAACCCGTCAGGTCATGGCCGGTCATGTGGCGGAAGGTTTCGTTCATCTGCACCAGGCGCAACGCCGGGGCCAGCGCCGCCTCGATGGCGCGGCTGCGGTGCAGCAGCTCGCCGCGGTCCTCGCCGTGCAACCAGCACCACAGCGCGTGCTGGGTCGAAGGGTTGTCCACGCCGACACCAGCCAGTGCCGGAAATGCCCGCAGGCCTTCGATCTGGGCACCCAGCGCCTGGACCAGCGACTCACCGAAGCCAATCACTGCACGACCATCGACCAGCAACAGGAGCCTGTCTATCGCAGCCGGCAGCGCCTCGACCGATTCCAGGGCAAAAAACAAGTGACGGGCCTGAGGCGGAACAGGGGTGGCAAGAATGCCGGGCTGGTAGTAGCTCATGTCGACTCCTTTAGAAAGAGCGCAAGTTTACCCGGCGCCCGTGAGTTTGTGTGGTTTGCCATACGACCGTGGAACGCCCGGACATCAAAGTTTTTCGTAGGAACTCTCCTATGCCCCAGTCGGACGACTCGCAAGCGGGTTTGGGCCACACGACAGCCGATTGCCAGCCAACCGAAAACTCCCTAGATTGAGCCCCCCCTCAGGCGCTCCGGATGCGGAGCGGCTGGAACCATCCATGGAGAGCGGTCAGACATGCACATTGCCAAATCGATACTCACAGGTACTTTCTTTCTGTGCTGTGGCCTCACGCCAGCCTTGGCCCAGGACAGCCTGGAGGACACGGTCAATGCCGCTATCCAGCCCCTGATGAAACAACAGGACATCGCTGGCATGGCCGTTGCGGTGACCTACAACGGTCAACGGCATTACTTCAATTACGGCGTGGCCTCCAAAGATACGAAAAAACCGGTGACCGACCAGACCCTCTTCGAGATCGGCTCAGTCAGCAAGACCTTCACCGCGACGCTCGGGGCCTATGCCCAGGCCCGGGGCAAACTGTCCCTGTCGGACCCGGCCAGTCGCTTCGCCCCCGAACTGCGCGGGAGCGCCTTCGAGGGCATCAGCCTGCTCAACCTCGCCACCTACACCCCCGGCGGCCTGCCTTTGCAGTTTCCCGAGGACGCGGACCATCCAGACCGGATGTTCAGTTATTACAAGACCTGGAAACCGCTCTACCCGGCCGGCACCCAGCGGCTCTATTCAAACCCGAGCATCGGCTTGTTCGGCTATCTGGCAGCCCGCAGCCTGGGCCAGCCATTCGATGAGCTGATGGAACACACGCTGATGCCGGGATTGGGGCTCAAACACAGTTATGTGCGGGTGCCGAAGGATCAACAGAACCGATACGCCCAGGGCTACGCAAAGGACGGCGAAGCCGTCCGGGTCGGGCCCGGCGCGATGGATTCCGAGGCTTACGGGGTGAAAACCAGCTCATCTGATCTGATTCGTTTCGTCGAGGCCAACCTGCGGCCTGAAAAACTGGACGCCGATCTGCACCAAGCCATTGCCACGACCCACACCGGGTTCTACACCGTAGGCGGGATGACCCAGGGCCTGGGTTGGGAGCTCTACCCTTACCCTCTCACTTTGGAACAGTTACTGGCCGGCAACTCGACACAGATGGCCATGGAGCCCAACACAGTAGAACCTCTCGATCCACCACGGCCTGCGCCGGACGACGCCTGGATCAACAAGACCGGGTCGACCCGCGGCTTTGGCGCCTATGCCGCGTTCGTGCCCGGCAAGAACATGGGGATTGTGTTGCTGGCGAACAAGAACTATCCGAATGAGGAACGGGTAAAAGTGGCGTACCGGATCCTCACTGCACTGGATGGGCAATAAGCAACGCGTACGCGAGGGAAGCTTGCTGTGGCGAGGGAGCTTGCTCCCTCGCCACAAGGGTCTCATCAGCCTTAAGGCTCAATCATCCAACGGCTTCGGCGCAGCGGACGGTTTGACTGCCTTGCCAGCCTTGGCGCCCTTCGCATCCTTGGTCGGCACAGGTTCCGGTGCGGGAGGTGGGGCGGGAGGTGTCGCCTCCTTTTCTGCCGCAGGCAGTTTATCGACGGCATCAAAGACGTCTTTCAGTTCGATCGCCCCGGAATGCTCCAACTTCTTTTCCCCGTCCTTGCCCACCAGGATGACCTTGGTCTGGGCACCGGCGCCCAACCTGAGTGAACGGATCAACGCCATGGTGCTTTGTGGGTCCAAGTCTTTGCCATCACGCTGGCCGATAGTGTTGAGGATGGTGTAGAGCACCATGTTGCGCTCGGCAAAGCCCTGCTTGCCGGCCGGCTCGTCCAAGGCTTTTTTCAGGCTGACCCAGGCGGGGTCGACAGTGCTGGGGGCGATGACGATCAGGGGCCGGGTCTTGCCCTTCTCCGCCTCCAGGGGTGGGTCGCCATCCGCGGCGAACAGGGGGCCGGCGACAGCCAGCAAGGTAGCGAAGGTCAACGACCGAATGAGCATGCGCCTCTCCTTTTGATATCTACGCTGTACTGATTGCGCATGGCGGCGATTGTTCCGCGACTCGCCCAATACTACGCCTGCCTGCCTTGAAGCTTAGGCTAGAGGGTTCATTGCGCAACCGGGCGAGGAGCAGACAACTTCGGTACTGAAGCCAGAAGGGACTATTGTGGGAGCGGGGGGGCAGTGTCAGAACGCCAACTTGAACCCGATCATCGCCAGCATCACCGCCAGGCACGGGCGCAGTACCTCGTCAGAGATGCGCCCGGACAAATGGCTACCCAGGTAGATCCCCGGCAACGAACCGACCAGCAAGTAGCCAAGGATGTGCCAGTCCATGTTGCCCATGCTCGCGTGGCCAAGGCCCGCGACCAACGTCAGTGGCACGGCGTGGGCGATTTCGGTGCCCACCAGGCGCTTGGTGACCAGGAACGGGTAGAGAATGAACAACGCGACAGTGCCCAGGGCCCCGGCACCGATGGAGGTCAACGCAACCATGGTGCCCAGCACCAGGCCGGTGACAACCGTAAGCACGTTAAGTCTTGTGCCAGTGGGGTTGTAGTGACCGCCAGCGCGATCATGGGCGAATTGCAGCAGGCGCTTCTTGAACAGGATCGCCAGGGCGGTGGCGAACAAGACAAAGCCCAAGGCTTGCTTGATCACCGCGTTCATGGCGTCGGGCGAACTGTGCAGGCTGCTGAGAAACCACAGCGTCAAGCCGACCGCCGGCACGCTGCCCAAGGTCAGCCAGCCAGTAATGGCCCAGTCGATGTTGCGGTTCCTGGCATGAACCAGGACACCACCAGATTTGGTAATGGCCGCGTACAGCAAGTCCGTACCCACCGCAGTCGCGGGGTTGATACCGAACCACAACAGAATGGGGGTCATCAGCGAACCGCCGCCGACGCCGGTCATCCCGACGATGAAACCGACCACCAAGCCTGCTACGACTAAACCGACATTACCGAAATCCATTAAACCCGTCTCAGCGCGACCGCGTGGAAAATCTGGCCGCGAGCATAGCGATTTTTCTTATAACCACCTATATCGATGTGATCTATCTTTATTCCTTTTTCATTATCAACTCACTGAACCGGCAGGAAGTTCAGGAACAACAGGCTCTGGGCGTAGTTCAGCCCGATCCGCCGGTAACGCTCGTCCAGCATCTGAGTCAGCAGGTCCAGGCGCGCAACGATTTTCCCGAATTCCACGGCGAAACTCAGGTTGCTGCCCTCCTCCGAGATCTCGTTGGAAAACAGCAACGGCTGGCCGGCCTTGTTCTGTCGCTGGCTCAGCAACCAGGTGGCCTTTTCGATATTGCGGGCCGCGTTATTGACAAAGCGTGGGTCGATGGCGTCGGTCATGTAGAACTCCAGGCGATTGCCATGGGCCGTGACCAGCATGCTGCCGATGGCATAGATGAACGCACCGACCCGATCGCCGAGGAATTCCGGGCTCATGGCATAGCTCAGGGCGGCCAGGTCCTTCTTGCCACCCAGGGTGGGCAAGGGTTGTTGCTGCTCGATGGCCATGCGCACCTGTTTCTCGGCGGCGCGAGCGTCGAGAAAGCCGGATTTTCGCAGTTCCTCGGGGTTGCGCAGGTACAGCTTGCTCATCAGCAGATAAAGACTTTGCAGGTTGTCGCGCATCGACAGCGTGGCCATGCGGTCGACGCTGGTCTGCAAGAACTCCTGGGGCCTGGCGTTGCTGAACTGAGTGACCATGTCCTGCCCCTGCTGGTGGCTGCAACCGCCGCTGAGCAGCAGCAACACACCGACCAACAACGCCGGACAGCGACGTCGCAACATCATCACGGAATAAAAAGCACCGGCCATCGAGTCTCGGTCTGAGCATGGGGAAGCCACGGGGGTCGCCGCTTCCAGGCCATGGATAGAGCGGCAAAAAGCGCAAAAGTGCAGTGCCCGGCGAAAAACCTTCCCTCCCTGGCTAGACTCGCCCACTCAATTAGTCTTACTTTTTAATTGATAAATCTCTATTTATGGCTATAAATCCTCTTCTCAACCCACAAATAGAAAGACTACTGACAAAAAAACCTTCGCCGCTGTCCGACCAGTAACTGACTCGACTCGCGTTAAAAACAACAACAAAACAACAGGAAGGAAGGTCATACCATGCTTGAATCCAGACATCTGCTCACGGCCCTCGGAGTGTCTCTGATGATCGCCACCTCGGCTTCCCAGGCTGCCGGCCTGACCAATGAACGCGGTGCGTTCGGCAAGACCAGCGACGGCACGGCGGTGGAAAAATTTGTGCTGCGCAACAGCCATGGCATGGAGGCCACCGTCATCACTTACGGCGGTATCCTCCAGTCATTGAGCGTGCCCGACAAAAACGGCAAGGCCGCCGATATCGTGCTCGGTTTCGACGATGTGCAGGGTTACCAGAAGAACGGCAGCGTGTATTTCGGCGCGACCATCGGCCGCTTCGGCAATCGCCTGGCCGACGGCGCATTCGAGCTCGATGGCAAGCGTTACCAGGTGCCGCAGAACGACCATGGCAATTCCTTGCATGGCGGGCCCCAAGGCTTCGACAAACGCGTGTGGAAGGCCGAACCCCATGATGGCAAAGACTCGGTGGGCGTTACCCTGACCTATGTGTCGCCAGATGGCGAGATGGGCTTTCCCGGAGCGTTGACGACCGATGTCACCTACAGCCTCAATGAACAGAACGAGTTGCGCATCGATTACAAGGCCACCACCGATAAACCCACGGTGCTGAATCTGACCAACCACAGCTATTTCAACCTGGCCGGCGCCGGCAATGGCGACATACTCGAGCAGATCGCGACTTTGCACGCGGCCCACTACACGCCGGTCACCGGCAAGCTCATTCCCACCGGCGAGCTGGCCCCCGTGGCCGGTACACCGATGGATTTCACCCAGCCCACCGCCATCGGCACGCATATCAAGGCTGATCACCCCCAACTCAAATTCGCCGAACCGAAACAGGGCGGCTTCGATTTCAACTGGGCGCTGGACGCCAAGGGCGACGTGAAAAAACTGGCCGCCGAGGTGTATGACACGGAATCCGGACGACGCCTGCAGCTCTATACCACCGAGCCTGGCGTGCAGTTCTACACCAGCAACTTCCTCGACGGCACGGTCAAGGGCAAGCAAGGCAAGGTCTACCCGCATTGGGGTGCGTTTACCCTGGAAACCCAGCACTACCCCGATTCGCCCAACCAGCCGAACTTCCCCTCGACGCGACTTGATCCAGGCCAGACCTACACTCAGACCATGGTGTTGAAGTTCTCGGCGAAATAAAACCCAACGCAACACCCGTAGGTGCTGTCGAGCGAAGCGAGGCTGCGATCTCTCCCCAGACCATTGAGCCTGGAGCGAAAGATCAAAAGATCGCAGGCTTCGCCAGCGCCTACGACTATCCTGCTGTCCATTGGATTATCGATCAGCATGACAGGAGGTAGACATGAGGACTCTGGAATTGGCCGGCGTGTCCGTACCGGTGATTGGCCAAGGCACCTGGCGCATGGGGGAAGAACCGTCCCATCACAAGAAAGAAGTCGCAGCCCTGCGCTTGGGCATCGAGCTGGGCATGACCCTGATCGACACGGCGGAAATGTATGCCGAGGGGGGGGCCGAGACCGTCGTTGGCGAAGCAATCACCGGCCTGCGGGATCAGGTTTTCCTGGTGAGCAAGGTCTACCCTCACAACGCCAGTCGCAAAGGCATTCCCCTGGCGTGCGAACGCAGTTTGCGCCGGCTCGACACCGACTACATCGACCTTTACCTGCTGCACTGGCGCGGGCAGTACCCGCTGGAGGAAACCGTCGAAGCTTTCGAGCGTCTGCGCGAAGAAGGCAAGATCGGCCGTTGGGGCGTGTCGAACTTCGACGTGGCGGACCTTGAAGAACTGGCCTCGCCGGCCTGCGCGACCAATCAGGTACTGTACAACCTGCAAGAGCGCGGCATCGAATTCGACCTGCTGCCCTGGAGCCAAAAACAACCCATGCCGGTCATGGCGTACTGCCCGGTCGGCCAGGGCGGACATCTGCTCAAGGACCATACCCTGGGGCAGATCGCCGAACGCCACGGCGCGACGCCGGCGCAAATCGCCCTGGCCTGGCTGTTGCGCCAGGACAACGTCATTGCGATTCCCAAGGCCGTGCAGCCTGAACATGTGCGCTTGAATGCCGAAGCGGCGAACCTGACGCTTGAACCACAGGATCTGGCGGCGTTGGACCTGATGTTTCCGCAGCCTCGGGGCAAGCAGCGGCTGGCGATGGTCTAGTTCTCACGAGCAGTGGGCTTTTTTGTGGCGAGGGAGCTTGCTCCCGTAGGAGCTGTCGAGTGCAACGAGGCTGCGATCTTTCTTTCCCATGACACTTGAATCTCAAGCGAAAGATCAAAAGATCGCAGGCTTCGCCAGCGCCTACAGAGCGCAGCGGGAGCAAGCTCCCTCGCCACAAAGGCATCCAGCCAACCAATAATGCCGCATCCCGTCAGAACAACCCCATCTGCCCCCCCACCAACGTCGAGAAATCATCGTCCACAAACGGCAGGATCGCATCCGCCACCGGTTGTAGCTGCTTGGTCACGTAGTGGTCGTAATCAATCGGGGCGCTACGGATTTCCAGCGGTTCAGGGCCGGCGACGGTGATGACGTAGCTGATCCAGCCGCCATTCTGGTACTGCCGCGGACGTCCCTGGCGTTGGTTGAACTCGTCGGCCAGGCGCGCGGCGCGCACATGGGGCGGCACGTTACGTTCGTAGTCCTCCAGTGGCCGACGCAGGCGCTTGCGGTAGACCAGCCGTTCATCAAACGCACCTGCCAGGGTCTGCTGCACGTAATCGCGTACGTAATCCTGATAAGGCTTGCGGTGGAAGATCCGCCCGTACAGCTCCTGCTGGAATTGCCGAGCCAGGGGCGACCAGTCGGTGCGTACGGTCTCCAGGCCCTTGTAGACGATCTCGTCGCTGCCGTCGGCGCGGGTCACCAGTCCGGCGTAGCGTTTTTTGCTGCCTTCCTCGGCGCCACGAATAGTTGGCATCAAAAAACGCTTGAAGTGGGTTTCGAACTGCAACTCCAGCGCGCTCTCCAGGCCGAATTCGTCACGCACGTGCTCGAGCCACCACTGGTTGACGTGCGTCACCAGCTCGCGACCGATGCTGGCCGCCTCCTCCTGGCCATGGGGCCGGCGCAACCAGACGAACGTGGAGTCGGTATCCCCATAAATCACCACATGCCCCTTGGCCTCGATCAATTGCCGGGTGCGCTGCATGATCTGGTGGCCACGCAGGGTGATGGACGAGGCCAACCGTGTATCGAAGAAGCGGCACCCACTGGAACCGAGCACGCCATAAAAGGCGTTCATGATGATTTTCAACGCCTGGGACAGCGGTGCGTTATGTTCGCGCTTGGCGGTTTCCCGGCCTTCGGCAATCCGCGCCACGATGGCCGGCAGGCAATGCCGGGTACGGGAAAACCGCGCACCGCGAAAGCCTGGCACCGACGCCTGGTCGTCGGGATGACGCAGGCCTTCGATCAAACCCACCGGATCGATGAGGAAGGTGCGGATGATCGACGGATACAGGCTCTTGTAGTCCAGCACCAGCACCGACTCGTAGAGTCCTGGCTGGGAATCCATGACAAAGCCACCCGGGCTGGCCTCGGGCGGGCGCTGACCAAGGTTCGGCGCGACGAAACCCTGGCGGTGCATCAGCGGCATATACAGGTGCGTGAAAGCCGCCACCGAACCGCCGCTGCGGTCCGCCGGCAGGCCGGTGACGCTGGCCCGTTCCAGCAGGAACTTGAGCAACTCGGTCTTGACGAAGATCCGCGTCACTAGCTCGCAGTCCTTGAGGTTGTAGCGGGCCAGGGCCGGTTTGTCCTCGGCGAACATGCGATTGATCTCGTCCATGCGCTGGTACGGGTTATCGATGGACTTGCCCTCCCCCAGCAGCGTCTGGGCGACGTTTTCCAGACTGAATGACGGAAAACTCCAGGTCGCTGAACGCAAGGACTCGATACCGTCGATGATCAGCCGGCCGGCCGCCGAGGCAAAAAAGTGGTTCTTGCGCGCGCCGTGCTCGCGCCATTGCATCTCTTCCCCACCACGCCCCAGGCGTAACGGCACGGCCAGGCGCCGGGCATGCTCGTGCAACACGCGCAGATCGAATTGCACCAGGTTCCAGCCGATGATCCCATCGGGGTCGAAACGGGCGAACCAGTCGTTGAGTTTTTTCAGCAGTACCGTGCGCGAGTCGCAGTACTCGAGCTGAAAATCCACACCGCTGGCGTCGCCATTGGGCGGGCCGAGCATGTAGACCTGACGCTCGCCGCAGCCCTCAAGGGCAATGGAATACAAATCGCCCTGGGCGGTGGTTTCGATGTCCAGGGACACCAGGCGCAACGGTGGCCGGTATTCGGGCGCCGGTTTCATCTGGGCGTTGAGCAACAGGCCGTCAGCCGTCGGTGTGCCGTCAAACCAGACCGGGGCGGTGATGAAACGCTCCATCAAGTAGCGTTCCGGGGGCCGGATGTCAGCCTCGAACACCTCCACGCCGGCACGGCGCAGGGTGGTGTCCAGGCGCATCAACTGGGCGTGTTGCTGGCAATACAGCCCCAACACCGGGCGATGTTCGAAATCCAGCAGGTCCAGGGGGCGAAGCTCTACGTCCTTCTCCCCTTGCAGCAGGGCTTCGAGTTGGCCACGCTGAATCTGTGGCACAAACGCCACCGACGGCTGCACCGGCAGGCGCACATGTCGGGGGCCGGCGTCGGTCGCCAGCCAGAACTCGACTTCGGTGCCGGCCGGGGTGTCGCGCCAATGCCGGGTCAGGACGAAGCCCTGCTGTAAATCCACCGCTGCAACCTCAATTTTGCGTGAGCGGTGATTCTACCTGTGGCGAGGGGACTTCACCTGCTCATGAGCTCCCTCACCACAGGGGGAATAGCCTTGCATCGGCGTTAATTTAACTGGCAATGACGCTTTTGGACGACTGGCCGCCGCTTTACCGCTTGCTCTACGCCATTGGGTCTACGATTCTTTAAGCACCCGCAAAAACAACACCTGAGGCTCCTCCATGAAAACCGTCGCGCAGTTGCTCCGGATAAAAGATGAGAAAAACCAGCAAGTGCACACCATTTCACCGGACGACATGGTATTGCAGGCCCTGATGCGCATGGCCGAGAAAAACGTCGGCGCCTTGCTGGTGGTGAAAAACGATGAAGTGCTGGGGATCATCAGTGAGCGTGACTATGCGCGCAAAATGGTCTTGCACGGCCGCTCGTCGGTGGGCACGAAAGTGAGCGACATCATGGTCTCCCCGGTCATCACCATAGACCCGCACCAGAATGTCGAAACCTGCCTGAGCATCATGACTGAAAAGCACCTGCGGCATTTGCCGGTGGTCGAGGACGGCAAGCTCGTCGGCCTGCTGTCCATTGGTGACCTGGTCAAGGAAGCGATTGCCGAGCAGGCGGACCTGATCCGGCAACTGGAGCAGTACATTCGCGGCGAATGATCGTTCGGCTGGCCATGTGAAAACCCAGCGAGTTTTTCACAGGGCCAGCCGGTCGGGTTGCTCATTCTCAACGTACTTCTATATTGAAGGGGTTGTTCCTGCGAGCATCCCGATGGCCACCACCGACCGACTGATCATTTGTGAGCATTGCGATGCGGTGTACGAGCCGGTTGTGCTGGCCCCGCACCAGAAAGCCTCGTGCGTGCGCTGCCACGCGGTGATCCAGCGTTACAACGGCCTGAGCATCGAGCAGCGCCTGGCCCTGAGCGTTACCGCAGCGGTGCTCTGGGCGTTCGCCAACGTCTATCCGGTGATGAGCATTCGCCTTCAGGGCCTGAGCAACAGCGCCACGCTGTGGGACTCCATCGTCGCGCTGAGCCTGGGGCCGATTACCTTCATCGCCCTGGTGGCGGCGGTGGCGATCATCATTGCCCCAGCCTTTCAACTGACGCTCCTGATCTGGGTGCTGGCCTACGCCTACGCCAACCAGCGGGCGCCGGGGTTCAACCTGTGCATGCGCAGCCTGGAAACCCTGCGGCCCTGGAGCATGCTGGAGGTGTGCCTGCTGGGCGCGCTGGTGGCGGTGATCAAGCTCGCCGGGTTGCTGGACGTGCTGCCGGGCATCGGCCTGTTCGCCCTGGCGGTCTTGAGCCTGTTGATGATCCGCATTGCCGGGCGCGATGTCCGCGACCTGTGGGACAGCCTGTGAACGGCAAGCCGCAGAACACTCCGCCAGAGGCTCGCGATCTGAACCTGTGCCTGTGCCACAGCTGCGGCCTGGCTTGCGACATGACCGACGAACCCGAGACATGCCCCCGCTGCGACGCCGCCCTGCATCGACGCAAACCCAACCCCATCACACGCACCTGGGCCTACATGCTCGCCGCGCTGGTGTTCTATATCCCGGCCAATCTCCTTCCGGTGATGAACACCCAGATGCTCGGTGACGGTGCCGACAGCACCATCATCAGCGGCGTCATCGAATTCTGGCAGGGCGGCGCCTGGGACATAGCCCTGATCATTTTCATCGCCAGCATCGCAGTACCGGGCATCAAGTTCGTGGTACTGACCTTGCTGCTGGTCACCGTACAACGGCGCAGCACCTGGGCCCAGGTCCAGCGGGCGAAGCTGTACCGGCTGGTGGAAATCATCGGCTACTGGTCGATGCTCGACGTGCTGGTGGTCGCCCTGGTGGCGGCGCTGGTCAAGTTCCAGGCCCTGAGTGATATCGAACCGCGGCCGGGCATCCTGTTCTTCGGCCTCGTGGTGCTGTTCACCATGCTCTCGGCCATGAGTTTCGACCCCCGATTGATCTGGGACACCCAACCTTCCGAGGAGGTCATGGATGAAGTCGCAAGCCACTGACGGGCAGCAACCCACACCGGGTCGCGCCAATGTCACCACCCGCCGCTGGACGGTGTCGCTGGTCTGGATCGTGCCAATCATCGCGGTGCTGGTGGGGCTGTCCCTGGTGGTCCACAACTGGCTGCAGGAAGGCCCGACCATCACCATCACCTTCAAGACCGGCCAGGGCCTGACCGCCAACAAGACCCAGGTGAAATATCGCAACGTGGTCATCGGCCAGGTCACCGACGTGCAACTGAGCGCCGACCAGAAGAACGTCACCGCCACGGTCAAGCTGGCCAAGACGGCCGACACTTTCACTCACCAAGACTCGGTGTTCTGGGTCGTGCGACCGCGCATAGGGGCCGGCGGCATCTCGGGGATCGACACCTTGCTGTCTGGGGACTTCATCGGGGCCGACGCCGGTCAGTCGAAAGTGCGCGCCAAGTCCTTTACTGGCTTGGAGAACCCGCCCCCCATTACTTATGGCGAACCGGGCAAGCGCTTCACCTTGCATTCCCAGGACCTCGGCTCGCTGGACATCGGCTCGCCGGTGTACCTGCGCAAGATCCCGGTGGGCCAGGTGGTGTCCTATGCGCTGGACGCCGAGGGCAAAGGCGTGAACATCGACGTGTTCGTCAACGCACCCAACGATGTGTACGTCACCGAAAACACCCGGTTCTGGAATGTCAGCGGTGTGGACGTGAACGTCGGTGCCAACGGTTTTGCGGTGAAGACCGAATCACTTTCGGCGCTGCTGCTGGGCGGCATTGCGTTCCGGGCGCCGGAGTACAGCCCCAATGACACCCCCGCCAGCGAGGACAAGACATTCGAGCTGTTTGCCGACCAGCAGAGCGCCCTCGCCCCACCCGATGGCAAGGCGCAATACCTGGCTTTACGTTTCGATCAGGCACTGCGCGGATTGCGCGTCGGCGCGCCGGTCGAGTTCCTTGGCGTGGAAGTCGGCAAGGTGGTCGCCATCAACCTGGATTTCGATGAGAAGCAGCGCAGTTTTCCGGTCAACGTCGGTGTGGTGATCTACCCACAGCGCCTGGGCAAGGCCCATGAGAAACTGCTCAAGGCGCTCAATCACGACCCGGAGGACGAAGCGGCCTCCGCCCGCCTGATGGGCAGCTTCGTCGATCGGGGACTGCGTGCCCAGGCCCGCAGCGGCAACCTGCTGACCGGGCAGTTGTACATTTCGCTGGATTTCTACCCCAAGGCAGAAAAAGTCGCCTTCGACCCCGCCGCCCGCCCGGTCCGTATACCGACTATCCCGGGCAGCCTCCAACAATTGCAGGAACAACTGCAAGCGATGGTCGAGCGCATCAACAAACTGCCGCTGGAAAGCGTCGCCAGCAACCTGAACGGCAACCTGGTGGAATTGCGCAAAGGCCTGGCCCAATTCAATAGCAAGACGCTGCCAAGCGTGCAAAACACCTTGCAGGACGTCAGCAAGACCCTGCAATCGGCCAACTCGACCCTGGCCGAAGACTCGCCGCAGCGTGAACAACTGACCCAGACCCTGGACGACCTGGGACGCATGTCACGTTCGCTGCGCGAGCTGTCCGACTACCTGAGCCGCCATCCCGAATCGCTGCTTCGCGGCCGTCCCAAGGACGCACCGGCGCAGAACCTCACATTGCCGGTGACAGAATGATCACAGGAGCCCGCCCCATGCCGCTGACGCTGAAATTCACCTTGGTTGCCGTGGCATTGCTGCTCGGCGCCTGCCGCAGCGATCCGATCCACTATCACACCTTGAGCCCGGCCCAACCGGCCAGCCAGTCGCGCTCCGGCGTGGACATCCAGATCGAACAGGTGAGCGTTCCGCCCCAGGTGGATCGCACCCAGATCGTCATTCGCCAAGGCAACAGCGGGCTGGCGATCCTGGAAACGCAATGGTGGGGCGCCAGCCTGGCCGATGAACTGCACAGCAGCCTGGAGGAGCAACTGAACAACCCCGGGGCGCCGAAGCGGTTGCTGCGGGTCGACGTGCAACGCTTCGACTCCATCCCTGGCCGTTATGCCCGCATGGACGTGCAATGGCGCCTGCGCAACCTGGGCAACGAAGCCCCTCCCCTCACCTGCCGCAGCAGCCTGCAAACCCCGGCGGCAGACAGCATCGATGCGCTGGTGACGGCGCATCAGGACAATGTCCGGCAATTTGTCGGCCTGGTTGAGCAGGCCGCTTCGCGTAATGCCTGCCCCTGACTCACCCGGGCCAATGCAGCGACAGCACTGGTGCGATGCGCGGATGGTGGTCAATGCGCTCCAATAGCCCGTAGAACTCAGGACGGGCGCCTATCAGCGCCTCCCGCGTGCCGCTCCACTTGGAGATCACGGCGGCCAGGATATCCAGCGCACCCGGCTCGGCACCGCTGAGAAAAGGTCGGGCCGGGAACTGGTCGGCAAACAGCGCCCAGTTGCGATACAGCCGTTGCCGGGTGCCCGCGACCAATTGCTGCCGGGTTGCCTCGTCCGCATCGGTCAGCCAGCGTTCAGGAAAATCAATGATGCCGATGGGCGTATAGCAATTGGCGGCGATATAGACCAGGCCGCGGATGGCTTGTGCGCGCTGCGCGGGGTCATCAGGCAGCAACTTCGATTCTGGATAGGTCAGCCCGAGATGAATCAGGATCGCTGCGGCTTCGGTCAGCACCGAGCCGTCCGGCAACTGCAGGGTCGGGACCTGCTTCTGAGGGTTCAATGCCTCGAGTTCTTTCGCCGCGTCGCTGTCTTCGGTGGAATAGGCATCGATCCGGCGATAAGCCACGTCACATAGACGCAGGGCAATCTCCACCGCCGAAGAACCGGATTGGCTGTGGCCGAATAACTGATACATGAACTTGCCTCCAGCATAAGGGGTAGCCGGTAGAGCCCGCGGGCCCATCAGTGTTCCATCAAGCTGGCCGGTAGCGGACCAACGAGCTATCACTGCCGTCGATGTTCACCATCACGTCAATGAAGTTCTCTTGATAATCCCCCGGCGCAACAATGGCCCCACACAAACCAACAGCATCCCCGGAGCACACCATCATGAAACGCCAAATCATCCTCAGCGTCGCTTTCTCTGTCCTGGCCGCCAACGTATTCGCCGCCTCCTCCCAACCCGTCGTCGCCGAAGGCGGCTCTGATCGTTTGATTGAAAATCGCGTTGCCGAAGGCGGTGCTGATCGCTTGCTGGAACGTCGCGTCGCTGAAGGTGGTTCCGATCGCCTGATCGAAAACCGTGTTGCCGAAGGCGGTGCTGATCGTCTGCTGGAACGCCGCGTCGCTGAAGGTGGCTCTGATCGCCTGATCGAAAACCGTGTTGCCGAAGGCGGTGCTGATCGTCTGCTGGAACGTCGTGTTGCTGAAGGTGGCTCTGATCGCCTGATCGAAAACCGCGTTGCTGAAGGCGGTGCTGATCGTCTGCTGGAACGTCGTGTTGCTGAAGGTGGCTCTGATCGCCTGATCGAAAACCGTGTTGCTGAAGGCGGTGCTGATCGTCTGCTGGAACGTCGCGTCGCTGAAGGTGGCTCTGATCGCCTGATCGAAAACCGTGTATGAGTTGTTCAACCACAACGCTTCAATCGTCTGCCGAACCAGCCCCATCGCAATAAAAGCCCGGTCTCATCCACCGGGCTTTTTCATGGGCCAGGTTTACCTAGCGCCCCGCCGCCCGTGCCATGCACCGCTGATAACGCTCATCCACCCGCTTGGCAAACCACGCCGTGGTCAGCTTGCGAGTGATCTTCGGGCTCTTGAGCACGATTCCCGGCAATACCGCTCGCGGCAACCGCTTGCCCTCGGCCCGCTCAGCCAATTCGAACACGCGCTTGTAGAGCTTGCTGTCTTCGAACGCGAGACTATCACCCAGCTCCAACTGATCGCGAATGGTCGGGTTGCGCATCCCCAGCGACTTGCCCAACGTACGCACCGCCAGCTCCGTGCTGCCCGGCATGATGGAACCCGGCAGAATCAAATCCCCGTCCAGCGCCAGGGAAATGCCTGAGGCCCGGCTCACCGCATGCTGGAAAGCGGCGTTGCGACTGGCGTACCACCCGGCATTGAAATCGGCAAAACGATACAACGGCTCGGTATAGCTCACCGGATAGCCGAGCAAATGTGCGATACCGAAATACATCCCGCCACGACGACTGAACACTTCACGACGAATCGAGCCATCCACCGTGTAGGGATAGTCCCGGGCATTGTCCTGGGCAAAGGCGATGCTGACCTGCATCGGTCCGCCTGTGTGTACCGGATTGAAGCCGTCGAACAGCGTTTTGCCCAACGGCACCGTGCCGATGAAATCATCGAAAATCTCACTCAACGCCTTCTCGCTACGCGCCGCGTCGAGCCGGTCGCTGTAGCTCTTGCCGTTGGGCGAACGCACCTCCAGTGCGCCGCTGACCAACAACTGCGGAATGTGTACCTTCGCCGCACGGCGGTTGATCTCCTGCCGAGCGATCTTGCCCAGCCCCGGCACCGCCGGATCTGCCTGGAACGTCGATTCCTGTTCGGTCACAGCCAGGACCGCACAGATATTCTGCGTCGTGGTTGGGATCTGCTGAGCCGCGAAGGCCACATAAATGTCAGTCGCCCAACCTTCGCGATCCGCAGTCTTGGCCGGCAACAACCGCACGATCTGCCTCTTGACCTCTGCGGGCTGGCGTTCAGGTTCCTGGACCTGGCGACTGCCACAACCGGCAAGAGCCAGCAATGCGGCGACGCTGATCATCAATCGATTGAGTTGCATGGTGCTCCATCAAGTCTGTTATTGCGGAGCAACCATACGATCAAAAGCGGGCACGGGCTATGGCCCGTCGTCCAGAGCACCGAAATGGCTGTGGGAAAGAACCGGTTCAACAGTCACCCGATACCTAATGTGGGAGCGGGCTTGCTCGCGAAGGCGTCAGCACATTCAACATCACCGCCACCTGATCCACCGCCATCGCGAGCAAGCTCAGCTCCCACAGGGATCTGGGTGAACGCCGGATGTGTGAACACCCGCCCCCAGCGAAAACCCAGCGCTGATCAGATCCCGCTCAACGCCAGGTCCATCGCAAAGTAAGTGAAGATCAGGTCTGCCCCCGCCCGCTTGATCGCGCCAAGGCTTTCGCGCACTACGCGGGCTTCGTCGATGGCGCCGGCCTGGGCGGCGAATTTGATCATCGCGTATTCGCCGCTGACCTGATAGGCCGACAGCGGCAGGTTCGAGGCCTGGCGAATGTCGCGGATGATGTCGAGGTAGGCACCGGCCGGCTTGACCATCAGCGCATCGGCGCCCTCCTGCTCGTCGAGCAAGGATTCGCGCAGCGCTTCGCGACGGTTCATCGGGTTCATCTGATAGCTCTTGCGGTCGCCTTTCAACGCACTGCCGCCCGCCTCGCGGAACGGGCCGTAGAGCGCCGAGGCGAATTTGGTGGAATAGGCCATGATCGCCGTCTGGCTGAAACCGGCTTCGTCCAGGGCCCGGCGGATGGCCTGGACCTGTCCGTCCATGGCCGCGGACGGCGCAATCACATCGGCACCCGCGCGGGCCGCGGCCACGGCTTGCTTGCCGAGGTTGGCCAGGGTCCGGTCGTTGTCCACTTCGTGCCCGTGAAGTACGCCGCAATGGCCGTGATCGGTGTACTCACAGAAGCAAGTGTCGGACATCACGATCATTTCCGGCACCGCGTCCTTGCAAATCCCCGCCATGCGCGACACCAGGCCGCGCTCGTTCCAGGTATCGCTGCCGTCGCTGTCCAAATGATGGGAGACACCAAAGGTCATCACCGCCTTGATGCCGGCCCGGGCATAGCGCTCGATCTCACCGGCCAGTTTCGACTCAGGAATACGCACCACGCCCGGCATGCTCTTGATCGGCACGAAGTCATCGATTTCTTCTTCGACGAAAATCGGCAACACCAGGTCATTCAAGGTGAATTCGGTTTCCTGGAACAGGCTGCGCAGGCTCGCATTGCGGCGCAGACGGCGTGGACGTGCTTCGGGGAACTGGCTGGACATGGGACTCCTGGGCAAATGGGGCTCGATCACAGGGGGCAAAGCTTATGCCCTGGTCGACCAAGGCACAAACGCCGGCAGGAAAACAGAGTGTTACCGACCTGGCAATAATCCCCTCACAAGGTCAGCGAACCATTGATGCAAGTCACCACCGCGCCACCAATCCACACCTCCTCCCCTATTTGCTCGACATGAATCTGCCCGGCCCGGCCCATGGTCAAGCCCTGGCTGACCACATAAGCCGAAGGCGCCAACCCCTTGGCCAGCATCCACTGTGCAAGCCCAGCGTTCAGGCTGCCGGTGGCGGGATCCTCGGGCATGCCATCGCCCGCAATGAAACCACGCACTTCAAACTGTGCCTCGTCGCCATCCACGGCCGGATCCCAAGGCGCGATCACGCCCACGGCCAGGTCGAGCAATTGATGATAATCAGGCTTGAGCGTCAGGACCTGCTGGCGATCCTTGAGCATCACCGCCAGCCAACCGGCGCCATTATCGACCCATTGCGCCTCGACAATCGCCTCGGTCTCCAGCCCAAGCCCCTTGCACACCCGCTCCAGCAGGTCGGCCTCCAGCGGTCCGGATTTGAGCAAGGGCGGCGCCAGGAATGCCAACCCGTAATCACTGCGGCGAATTCTGACCAGACCGACGCCACATTCCTGCACGATCTCCAGCCCTTTCGGCACGCCTCCGGCTTCGAGCCAGGCGTGGCAACTGCCCAAGGTCGGGTGACCGGCAAACGCCAGCTCGGTCGAGGTGGTGAAAATACGCACCCGGTAATCGGCCTCCGGATGCTGCGGCGCCAGCAGGAACGCGGTTTCGCTGAGGTTGGTCCAGTTGGCAAAAGCGCCCATGCGCTCGCCACTGAGCTCATCCGCGCCAAACACCACCGCCAGCGGATTCCCCTTGAGCGGCACGTTGCTGAACACATCCAGTTGTTTGAAATCGAATCGGCTGGCCATCGGCTCATTCATTCCGGAATCTTCAAGCCGCGTACCACCGCCGGTCGCGCCAGAAAGCGCTCCAACACCCGCGTCACATTGGGGAAGTCCTGGATACCCACCAGATCACCGGCCTCATAAAACCCGATCAAGTTGCGCACCCAGGGAAACGTGGCGATGTCAGCGATGGTGTAGCGCTCGCCCATGATCCAGTCCCGTCCTTGCAGGCGACCGTCGAGCACCTTGAGCAGGCGCTTGCTTTCCTCGACATACCGATCGCGAGGCCGTTTGTCTTCGTAGTCCTTGCCGGCAAACTTATTGAAGAATCCCAACTGCCCGAACATCGGCCCGATCCCGCCCATCTGGAACATCAGCCACTGGATCGTCTCGTAGCGCGCCGCCGACTCCTGAGCCAGCAACTGACCACTCTTGTCCGCCAGATAAATCAGAATCGCGCCCGACTCGAACAACGCCAACGGCTGATCCCCCGGCCCATGAGGATCGAGAATCGCCGGGATCTTGTTGTTGGGGTTCAGGGAGAGAAACTCGGGAGACAGCTGATCGTTGCTGCCGAAATCCACTTTGTGGGGCTCGTAGGGCAGGCCGATCTCTTCCAGCATGATCGAAACCTTGACGCCGTTGGGGGTTGGCAGGGAGTAGAGCTGGAGCCATTCAGGGTATTGGGCGGGCCATTTTTGGGTGATGGGGAATGGGGTCAGGTCGGGCATGGGGGCAAGCTCGGCGATTAAGGAAAGGCCTGAGAATAATCCAAGACGTGCGGGACAACATCACAAGCACGTCACGGGATTCACACTACCCCTTCTTAATTTCGCAACATCCTGTCGCTAACATTCGACTCACCTCCCCACAGGAGGCCTTACAGTGCACAGGATCAACCCCGATCGAACCAAAGGAGCTCAGGAGACTCTGAGCAATGCCCCCGAGGAATCGAAGCGGCGTAACGACAGGGAAAAACACCCCGAGCCAAAAGCTCTGCGGTGCCAAGGTTTGTCAGCCTTAATCGAGAGTGCTGAAGAATATTTATTCGATGATGAACCCACTGAATTTCGCCAGACGCTTCAAACACCGTTCGTGGCTGATGCTGCCGACGCTGCTTGTGGTCTGTGGCCTGGGGCTA
This sequence comes from Pseudomonas sp. CFBP 5748, assembly GCF_053850495.1. Lineage (NCBI taxonomy): Bacteria > Pseudomonadati > Pseudomonadota > Gammaproteobacteria > Pseudomonadales > Pseudomonadaceae > Pseudomonas > Pseudomonas sp. CFBP 5748. The sequence continues at coordinate 700,816 of NZ_JBSPTN010000001.1, read as the reverse complement.
TTGCTGGAGTCCAGCATCAGCCGCGCCCAGCCAGCCGACGGCACCCAGACCCTGGTGTTCCTGCGCCACGCCGAGAAGCCCGCCGGCGGCCTGGGCCAGCTCAATTGCCAGGGGCTCAACCGCGCCATCGACCTGGCTACCCTGCTGCCGGAAAAGTTCGGCAAGGCCGATTACGTGTTCGCGGCCAACCCGACTCGCAATGTCGAAGAGGGTGAGCTGGATAACTCCTACAGCTACATTCGCCCGCTGATGACCATCAGCCCCAGCGCCATCAAGCTCGGGTTGCCGGTGAACATCAACTTTTCGGCCAACGACACCAGCGATCTGGCTGACGAGTTGCTGGACGACAAGTACCACAACTCCACCATCTATACCGCCTGGTCCCATGGCTACCTGCCGGAACTGATCAATAAAGTTGCCGGTGAAGCGGTGGGCAAAGAGCAGACCATCACCGCCGACTGGGCATCCGGGGACTTCGACTCGCTGTATGTGCTGACCTTGACCTGGCACAACGGCAAGGCCAGCCTCAGTAGCCAGAGTTACAAGCAAGGGTTGGACAATGGCAAGGAAGCCTGTCCGACATAGCCTGTCTACAGCAACAAAACACCTGTGGGAGCGAGCTTGCTCGCGATAGCGAGGTGTCAGTCAACATGGATGTCGGTTGATCCGACGCTATCGCGAGCAAGCTCGCTCCCACATTGATTCGGATCCTGGGCTATCACCCTCCCCGTCCCGCTCGCTCTCGCAAATACTCCAACACCGCCGCCCGCTCCCCGGCAAACTCGATTCGCGACTCCTTCTTTTCCCGCTGGAACACATACATCGGGTCGTAATATTCGCTCAGCAAGCCTTCGATCCAGCCACGATGCAAGTCGACGGCGCCGCTATGGGCCTGCTCGGCCAGGGCGGCTTCCATGATGTCCATCAGGCGCCGATGACGATCGCCACCCAGGCGCTTGTGGATGTTGTCCAGGCTCGCCAGCAATCGCTCGGAAAACAGCGAGAAGCCTTCCTCGCCATGCACGGCAATGAACTCGGCGCACAGGTTGATGACGTAATCGCGCAGGATCCGCTCCACCCGCCGCTCCAGGCTGTCTTCTAGCCAGACCACCGGCACCTGCTGCATGCGCTGGAACAACGGCAGCGGCAAGGCGCAGCTGCCGACCATGCGGCTTTCATCTTCGAGTACAAATTGCTCGATACCAGCGGCGCGCTTTTTCAGCACGTCCACCGCCAGGCAGTTCTCGAAATCGATGTTGGAAGGCTGCCCGGTGGCGCGTTTGCCGAAGCTCGAGCCGCGATGATTGGCATGGCCTTCCAGGTCCAGGCTATTGCCCAACTGGATCAGCACTTCGGTCTTGCCGGTACCGGTCATGCCACCCAACAACACCAGGTCACATTGACTGGCCGCCTGCTCGACGGTGTCCAGCAAGAATGTGCGCATGGCCTTGTAGCCGCCACCGACCCTGGGGTAGTCGATGCCCGCTTCGTCCTTGAGCCATTGCTGGACGATCTGTGAACGCAAGCCACCGCGAAAGCAATACAGCACGCCGTCCGGATGGGTTTGGGCGAACTCGCTCCAGGCCTGAATGCGTTGCGCCTTGGTCTCGCCGGACACCAGTTGATGCCCCAGGACGATGGCTGCTTGTTGACCCTGCTGTTTGTAGCAGGTGCCGACGCGTTGCCGTTCGCTGTCGGTCATCAGCGGCAGATTGACCACGCCAGGGAAGGCGCCCTTGAGAAATTCAATCGGCGCGCGGGTGTCCATCATCGGCCGGTCATTGAGGAAGATGTCGCGGTAATCGGTGATGTCATTGGCCATCAAGACACCTCGACCGCGTAGGTCTGTCGCTCGACCAGTTCGCCAATCGGCTCCAGTGTGAGGCCCAGTTCAGCGGCAACCGCAAGGAACTCCGCCTCGCCTTGCGCCGTGACAGCGATCAGCAGGCCACCACTGGTCTGTGGGTCGCACAGCACGCGCTTGTGCAGTTCCTGAAGCCGACCAACCTTGCTGGCGTAGCTGTCGTAGTTGCGCAACGTGCCGCCCGGCATACAGCCCAGGTCCAGGTAGTACTCGACGCCCGGCAGGCGCGGCACCGCGTCGTAGTGGATTCGCGCCGTCAGCTGGCTGCCGTCGGCCATTTCCACCAGGTGCCCGAGCAGGCCAAAACCGGTGACATCGGTCATCGCTGTCACGCCGTCGAGCTTGCCGAAGCGACTGCCGGGTTTGTTGAGGGTGCACATCCAGTCACGGGCGAGGCCAACGTCGGCGGCGCGCAGTTTGCCTTTCTTTTCTGCGGTGGTGAGGATGCCGATGCCCAGGGGCTTGGTCAGGTACAAGCGGCAGCCCGCGGTGGCGGTGTCGTTGCGTTTCATGTGGCGCTTTTGCACCAGACCGGTGACCGCCAGGCCGAAAATCGGCTCAGGCGTATCAATCGAATGCCCGCCGGCCAGGGGAATGCCCGCCTCGTCGCACACCGAACGACCGCCGCGTATCACCTCCCGGGCAATCTCCGGAGCCAGGACATTGACCGGCCAGCCGAGAATCGCAATCGCCATCAGCGGGTCACCGCCCATGGCGTAGATGTCGCTGATGGCATTGGTGGCGGCGATGCGGCCGAAATCGAAAGGATCATCGACAATCGGCATGAAAAAGTCGGTGGTCGAGACCACCCCGCGCTCCTCATCGATGGCGTATACCGCTGCATCGTCACGGGAGGCATTGCCGACCCACAGCTTCGGGTCAAGGTTCTGCGCGCCGCTGCCGGCCAGAATCACTTCCAGCACCTGGGGCGAAATCTTGCAGCCGCAACCGGCGCCGTGGCTGTACTGCGTCAGGCGAATCGGCTCGCTCATGGGCATACCTCTTGTCAGTCAAGTTGACCGAGTCTACCAGCAACGCCAGTCGCCCAGTGCCACGGCACGATGGGTGCCCGCCACACACCCTGCCACCCTTTGGTGCCCCTTCGCGCAACAACGTGAACATCCGGTGCGCGCCACCTGATCAAAAGGACAGGAAAAAAGCCTCAACCCCCTATTTTTCAAGCAAGTACGAAAAACTGGTATGAGAACTGCAAACGTTTGCGCAATCGATCGAATTCTCCAGGTCGGGTACTTTTTCAATCACGGAACACAGGCTTCGGCCTGCACGAACAAGGACTTTCCATGCATTTCACTTCCCGGTGTTGCGCCGCGCCTGGCGTATTTGCAGGCGCCCTGCTACTGACCGCCGTTACCGCACTACTCAGCCCCACGACCCAAGCCCAGACAACCGATGCGTCCGCCCAGGGCGAAGCCCTCAGCCCTGACGCCACCCCCTCGAAAAAAGGTGCCTATCTGTCGGACTGGTACAACCAGGACCTGACGATCATCGGCAGCAAGGACATCAGTTTCGGCCCGCAACCGGCCGACGATGTCTACCTGGAATATGAGTATTTCGGGCGCAAGGGGCCGTTCGAGTTGTATGGCTACATCGACATCCCGAAGATCTTCAACATCGGCAACAGCCACGACAAAGGGGTGTGGGACCACGGCTCGCCGGTGTTCATGGAGCACGAACCACGCATTTCCATCGACTACCTGGCGGGCCGCAGCCTGGCCGTCGGGCCGTTCAAGGAATGGTATGTGGCGTTCGACTGGATCTACGATCACGGCAGCAACTCCGCCAATCGCGCCAATACCTTGTACAGCGGCCTGGGCACCGATATCGACACCCATTCGCGGGTCAATCTGTCGGCCAACTTCTACGGGCGGTATCAGTGGGAAAACTACGGCGCCAGCAATGAGTATTCCTGGGACGGCTACCGCGCCCAACTCAAGTACATCGTGCCCATCAGCCAGTTCAGCAACGGTGCTTCGCTGACGTACATCGGCTTCACCAACTTCGATTTCGGTTCTGACCTGCATAAAGACAACCCGGCTCGCACGGCCAACGCCACGGTCGCGACCAACGTCTTGCTGTACTCCTTCACGCACCTGCGCTTCACGCTGGTGGGCCGTTACTTTCACAACGGCGGCAACTGGCAGGACGGCAGTGAACTTAACTTTGGCGACGGCAACTTCCGCGCCCGCTCAGATGGGTGGGGATACTACGCGGGTGTCGGCTATCAATTCTGAACCCCTGCTCGCCCCTTTTTAAATCCATGGAGGTAACGACTCATGACCAACCGCCTGCTTACTTCAATCGGCCTGGCCCTGTTCTGCTCGACCGCCGGGGCCACAGTGCCGCTTCAACCCAAAGTCATGCTGATCACAATGTTTGCTCCCGAGGCGCAGAATTGGATCGAACGCCTGCAGCTCAAGAATGAGATCCGCATACCAGGGCTGTCCGCCGACTATCCGACTATCCGCTGCAATACCGAGCGGGTCTGCCTGCTGATCACCGGCATGGGCCAGACCAACGCCGCAGCCTCGACACTGGCCCTGGCGCTCTCGCCAACCGTCGACCTGCGCAAAAGCTATTTCCTGGTGGCCGGGATCGCCGGGATCAACCCGCACCACGGCACCCTCGGTACGACGGCCTGGGCCCATTACCTGGTGGAGTTCGGTACCCAGTGGGAATTGGATTCGCGAGATATACCCAAGGAATGGCCCACCGGCTACCTGGGCATCAACACCAAGGGGCCGAATGAGAAGCCGCCGCTGGACTACAAGACCGAAGTCTTCGAACTCAACCCGGCGCTGCAAGCCAAGGCATTTGCGCTCAGCCAGAAAGTGGCCTTGGCTGAAAGCAAGGAGTCAGCCGCCTGGCGCTTGAAATATCCGTATGCACCGGCCAACCAGCCACCGGTGGTAACCCGCTGTGACACCCTGGCCGGCAACACCTGGTTCTCCGGTACGCGCCTGAGCGAACGCGCCGAAGTCTGGACCCGCCTGCTCACGGATAACAAAGGCGTCTACTGCACCACCCAACAGGAGGACAATTCCACCTACGAGGCCTTGCTGCGAGCCAGCCGCGAAGGTCGGGTGGATATCAACCGGCTGGCCGTGCTGCGGGCCGGCTCGGACTTCGACCGTCCCGAACCCGGCGGCAACGAAGTGGACAACCTGCTCAAATACGCTGACCAGGGCGCGTTCGTTCCTGCACTGGAAAACCTCTTCCGCACCGGCAACCCGGTGGTGCAGGACATCGTGAAAAACTGGTCGGTGTGGAAAGACGGAGTGCCTGCTTTGTGATCTATCGAAGCCCACGTCACAGGAAATGTGCAGGGGTGGTGAGCTAATTTCTATAGCTCACCCGATGGAATTTTCCATTCCAGGCAGGATCACTTGAACATCCACCGAGCGTCCCCAGGAGACCGCCGATGCACATGCCCCTTGCTGCCGACAGCACTCACTTCTATTACGGCCTGGACGCGCTGCTCGGGCACCAGACCCAAAATGCCACTTGCCAATTCGACGTCAAACGCTTCGACGACGCCGAACCGCCATGGTTCGTACTGCACGTACGCCCACCGATGCCGGACGACCTGGATAAAGCCCAGATCGTAGTATTCAGCGCCGAAGGCCGGCAAACCAGTGGCATCGTCCGAAGCACCGAGCGCCTGGACGATGGCAGCCTGCGACTGAACGTCGAAAGCAACTGAGACCTTCAGGCCTGCTGCGCATTGCTGCGATACATGAACACCAGCGCCAGCGCCAGGCAGGCCATGGCCAGGACCCGGCTACTGGACAACTCGATGGCCGGGTTGCCCAGCCAGCCGAAGTTGTCGATCAACATGCCCATGCCCAATTGCCCGACGATCACCGCCACCGTGGCCACGCCAGTCCCCACCCGCGGCACCGCACCGACCATCACCATCATGTAGACGACACCGAACAACGCACCGCTGAGCTGCCATTTCGGCACATCCAGCAAAGTGACAGCGTGGGCCGGTTCGAAAAACACGATCAGCAACCCGGTGGTCACAGTGCCCACCGTAAACGTCAGCAGGCTGCTGCGCAGCACACCGACCGTCTGGCCCAGGCGGCCGTTGATAGCCGCCTGCACGCTCAACACCGCACCCGCAGCGACGACCACCAGCAATAAAATAAACAGACTCATATTCAACCTCGGGCAATCAGGACAAGGGCCACGACTATCAGTGCCAACGCCAGCCAACGTTCGCCGTTGACCCGCTTGCGGCTCGCACCGAACCAGCCGAAATGGTCGATCAACACACTTTTGCCCACCTGGCCGGAAAGGATCGCGACCATGGTCATGGCGATGCCGATGTGGGGTGTGGCAAGCGTCAGCACCACCACGTAGACGGGCCCCAGGAAACCGCCGATCAGTTGCCAACGCGGCAGCTCATTCAAGGCCGGGCCTTGTTGCCGACCGCTGAGCAGTAACAGCAGGAAGAGAATCGCCGAGCCGACGCCAAAAATGCTCAGGGTGGCCCACAAATGCCCGACCTGGCCCCCGAGCGGCCCCAGCAGGCCGGCCTCGACCGACAAGCCCATACCGGCCAGGATCACCAGGGGCAGCAATAGCCAACGCAAGAACGACCGCGGTGGGGTGGCCACCGTCACCGGGCCGGCCTCGTTCAATGAGGAAACCTGCATAGTCATAACCTGTCTGGAAAAGGATGGCCGGTATTATCGGCTGGTGCCTCTGTGCGATAAATGGGAGTTTCCCGACAACACTTTTGCGTAATACGCACAGGACAGCCGCCCCCATGCACGGCCTCAATGAACTTGGCTTCAAGGCGCTTCGCTTGTTTGTCGCGGTGCTCGATCACGGCAGTTTCTCGGAGGTGGCACGGCGCGAAGGCCTGGCTCCGTCATCGATTTCCCGACAGATCCAACTGATGGAGCAGGCCCTGAACCAGCAGTTGCTTTATCGCCACACCCGCGCCGTGTCCCCCACCGAAGCCGGACGCCTGCTGGGTCACCACGCGCGGCTGCTACTGGTGCAATTGGAAGAAGCCGAACAAGCCTTGCAGGAACAACACAGCGAGCCCTCCGGGCTGGTACGGATCAACGCCCCGGTGGTATTCGGCCAGCGCCACCTGACGCCGTGGCTGGGACAGTTGTGCGAGCGCTACCCGAAGCTGCAACTGGAGATCCAGCAGACCGACAGTTATGTCGACCCACTGCAAGAAGGCGCCGACCTGCTGTTTCGCATCGGCCCGTTGCATGACTCAGGCATGCAGGCGCGGGTCCTCGCCCCCCACCGTTTCCAGATCGCGGCCAGCCCCGCTTACCTGGCTCGCCACGGCGCGCCGCTCAAACCCCAGGATCTGGCGGCTCATCAATGCCTGGCCTACAAAGGCGTGACCGGCCAGCAGCGCTGGTTCTTCCGCCGTCCGGGCCAGGCCTGGACACCCTACAGCGTCAAAGGCCCGATCACCGGCAACCACGCCGACACCTTGACCCAGGCCGCCGAACAAGGCCTGGGGTTGGTGATGTTTCCGTCCTGGCTGATCGGCGAAGCGCTGCGCAACGGCACGCTGGTCCCGGTACTGCAGGATTACCAGGCCTCCAACAGCCTCGAACCCCAACAGATCGCCATCCTCTGGCCCGGCAGCCGACGCCTATCCGTGAAGGTCCGCACGGTGATCGATTTCTTCCTGGAATGTTTTGGCGAAGTGCCCTACTGGGATCGCTGACCGCAGTGTGGTGCTCAGTCAACTGGACCAGGTTCATTGACCGCCACCAGCACCTCCACGGTTCCGGCGCGCACGGTAGGGCCGAGGTCAGCCATACGTTCGGTCAGGCTGCGGGTGGATGACCTGGGCGTGGAGGTGCTAACGTGACGACTCCCCTCCGACAAGGTTGATCGCGTGCTGTTGCTCAAACTGCTGGTGATTCCCGCTTTCCTGCTGTTGATTTCGCTGGCGGGCAGGCGTTGGGGACCGAGCGTGGCCGGTTGGCTGTCGGGATTACCGGTGGTGGTGGGGCCCATTTTGCTGTTCCTGGCCCTGGAGCAAGGCGAGGTGTTCGCCGCGCAATCGGCGACTGCGGCGCTGGCGGCTATGTTTGCGATGATTGCTTTCTGCGTGGTGTACGCCCGGGTTGCCCAGCATCGCACCTGGCCCTGGGCACTGGCCGTCGCCCTAGGCGTCTGGGCCTTGGTGGCGCTGGTGCTGTCCCGGTTACCCGCTTCGCTGCCATTGTCCAGCCTGATCGCCATGGTCGCCCTCGTGGCGGCGCCTTATCTGTTCCCGGCAGTCCGGCCAGTCATGAACGGCCCGGCGCCCAAGTCTGACAAACTGCTGCTGCGCATGATCGCCGGCGCGCTGTTGACCCTGACAGTGACCTTGCTGGCCAGCACCGTCGGCGAACGCTGGAGTGGACTGCTGGCCGTCTTTCCGGTGCTGGGCAGCGTCATGGCCGTATTCTCCCAGCAAACCCGGGGGCCGGCCTTCACTGGGGCGCTGCTGCGGGCCACAGCCACCGGCATGTACTGCTTCGCCGCCTTCTGCCTGACCGTGGCCGTCGCCCTGCCGTTATTCGGCATGCCGGCCTTCATCCTGGGCATCGCGGTATCGGTGACCATGCTCGGCGTGACCCGCCGCTTGCTGGTGCGCACCGCGGCCCCCGTGGCGATCACCCCCGCCACCACGCCGCCGCCAGCAAAATGACCGCCCCGTCCGCCTCCATGCTGGAGTCAGATGCCATGCCCATGGGATGATCGGCGTCCAAGCGCGACCATCCGTGGAGAGTTTCATGTCATTGCTGAGTAAACACGCCACCGCCCTGTTGCTGACGGCCATCGCCAGCCTGATCATGGCGCCGGCCCATGCGGCCCAGCCGAAAACCACCGGCGATGCGCCGGCGCAGAAGGTTTCGATGCTGGGCGGCAAGTTCGTCTTCACCTTGCCCAAGGGCTTCACCGCGACATCGCTGCCCGCCGGTGAAGTCGCCCAGGGCACAGCCGGGGCAACGGGCACGATGTACAGCAATGCCACCCGTAAAACCGTGGTGATCGCGGCTGAAAACACCATCGTCAACGGCACGAATGTGAAGGACAACGACAATGCCTTTCTCGATACCACCTTCGCTGACTTCGCCGTTCAGAAAACCAAGGCCCTGCCGGATGCCAAGATCCTGGGCGAAAAAAGCCTGACCCAAAAAGGCACCGGCCTGGGTCTGCGCCAGCTCGACACCAGCGCCACCCAGGGCGGCGGACCAACCCTCGACACCACGTTGATAGGTGCCTCCGGCACCCGCATGGCGGTGGTACAGGTCATCTCCCGGGCCAGTGACAAGGCCGGTCATGAGGCATTGGTGAAACAGATCGCCAGCGGTCAGTAAGCCCCCCGGAACCTGTGGGAGCCGAGCTTGCTCGCGATGACGGCGGCACATCCAACGCAGCCTAGGGATTGAGTCGCTCCAGCCAGGCCCGTAGATCCTGCACCTCCTGCGCACTGATGTTATGGCCAAGGCCCAGGTAGGCATGGAATTCCGGTTCCAGCGCCAGGGTCTTGAGGAATGTGTTGGCCTCGGTGCCGTCGTGGTAGGGAATGACCGGATCTACCGTGCCATGGCCGATGAACACCGCCAGTGCCCGACGTGCCTCGTTGGGTGTCAGCTCGCTGCGTAGCACCGACAGGACCCGCCCCCCCATCGCAGCAATGCCGCCCACGGCTTCGGGGTGTCGCAGGGCTATTTCGTAGCTCATCATCGCGCCCTGGCTAAAGCCCACCAAGTAAACCTTGCTCGCGTCGGTCGAGTATTTGGTGCGGGCTTTCTCGATGAAATCCAGCAGCAACTGGCCGCTGGCCTTCAGGTCCGCGGGGTCGCCGTCATAGGCCCCCTCGCCCTGCTTGGCAAACCACTGGTAACTTCCCTGCTCCATGGTCTTCGGGGCCCGCACCGAGAGGTAGTTGTAGTGCCGGGGCAACTCGTCCTTGAGGTCGAACAAGTCCTGCTCGTTGCTGCCGGAACCATGCAGGAAGATCACCAGCGGTCGGTTTTTAGCTTGCTCATCGACCTGGGCCAGGTAGTTGAGCGGCAAGTCGGTGTGCAGCGAGGGTTGGGCCTGCAACCCGGACGAGATCAGCAATAGAAACAGGGCGAGCGCTTTAAACATCAATCTTCCTCCATCGTTCGATAGCCGCACGGCAAAGACCGTGCGCTGAGGTAGACAGCACTTATCAGTCGTTGCTCAATTTCCCGCTCCGAATCGGTTCACGCCCGGCGACTTTCGCCTGCCAGATTCCCGGTTGGGTGTAGCGCCCACGGTCCAGGGCGAACAACACGCCAGGGGTGCCGGCCCGGACGGTGGTGACGCGGTCGCTGAGCGGATCGACCACTTCGAACAACGGATCGCCCTGCTCCACCCATTCCCCCGCTTCGCGCAGGAAACTCACGACACCATGGTGCGGCGCGAACAGATACTCAGTGCCTTCGAACGGAAAACCTTCGCAGCATTGAGTGGGTGCGCACGGCCAATCGCCACTGATGAAGCCCTGCTCAGCGAGGAATCCGAGAATCGCTTCGCAATTGGCCTGGGCTTGCTCTACCCGGGTGTCGCCCATGCTGCCCAGCTCCAGCGTTGTCGCCAGGTTGGCCAGCGGGATCGCCGCCTCGGGAAAGGTCTTGGCCAGGCGCAACCAGGGCGTGGAACACGACTCGTCAAACGAACTGCCGCCGGAATCTTCGCACAGCAACGCGACACCGGCTTTCAGCCGTGCTGCCAGGGAGCGCCACTGTGGCCAGTGTTGCGGCAAGGCATACAAGTGGATAGCCGCCTCGAAATCGCAATGCAGATCCAGGGTCACATCAGCGTCGCAGGCATGCTTGAGCAACAGACGGTGCAGCCCTTCGAGTTGTGAAGGCGGTGCTGGCAGATCATCAAGGACCTGGGCCATGGTCTGGCGAATCAGGGTGATATTGGCGGCCGGGTCGTCACCCAGGCGATCACCAATGCGTTGCGCCACCGGGGTACTGAGTTCGACGAAGGCGCGGTTGAAGTTCTTGCCGCTGCCCAACTCGAAACGTCCCATGTGGGCGCTTTGCAGGTGTTGGTCCAGGCCAATGGGGTTGGCCACCGGCACCAGCTCGATCACGCCCTTGAGCAAGCCCTGGGCCTCGAGGTCGTTGAGCCGCTGCTTCAGTTCCCAGGCGGTGCGCATGCCCGGCAACTCATCGGCGTGGAGGCTGGCCTGGATATAGGCCTTGCGCGGGCCATGGCCAAAACGAAACACACTGAGCCGGCGCTCGGTGCCCAGGTGGCTCCATGGCAGGGTATGGTCGATGCGTTGCATGAACTCTCCGGATGGCGGTATCTCGATAGGCGCAGGGTAAAACAATCGCCCATGAAAAAGGTGGCCGGCCGGGTCAACGGCGGGCCACCTTGGCGTCAGCGATTAATGCCCGTAGACGTCAAAGGCGAAGTATTTGTCCTGCACCTTCTTGTACGTGCCGTTGGCGCGGATTTCGGTGATGGCGGCGTTGAATTTATCGGCCAGGGCCTGATCACCCTTGCGCACCGCAATGCCGGCGCCGCCACCGAAATATTTCGGGTCTTCGTAGGTCGGGCCGACGAAGGCGAAGCCCTTGCCGGCGTCGGTTTTCAGGAAGCCTTCGTCAAGGTTGACCGAGTCGGCCAGCATGGCGTCGAGGCGACCGGCGACCATGTCCAGGTTGGCTTCCTGCTGGGAACCATAACGCACCAGGTTGATGCCCGCCGGCACCAGCACTTCAGTGGCGAAACGGTCGTGGGTACTGGCCCGCAGCACACCGACTTTCTTGCCCTTGAGTTCGGTCAGCGGGTCCTTGACGTCGGCGCCCTCCTTCATCACGAAACGCGCCGGGGTGTGGTAGTACTTGATGGTGAAATCGACGTTTTTCTTGCGATCGTCGGTGATGGTCATGGACGACAGGATCGCGTCGATTTTCTTCACTTTCAGTGCCGGAATCAGGCCATCGAATTCCTGCTCGACCCAGGTGCACTTGACCTTCATCTGCGCACAGAGCGCATCGCCGATATCGACATCGAAGCCGGCCAGTTTGCCGTCTGGGGTTTTCATCGAAAAAGGTGGGTAACCGGCTTCGATCCCGAGACGGATCGGCTTGGCCTCTTCGGCCACGGCCGACAGGGACAATACGGACAGTGCCAGGGCACCGAACATGGCTAGTTTGTTCATTTTTGCTCCTGAGTGCGCAGGGATTTTATTAACGATTATTGGCAGATTCGTAGGCAGCGTTCAGTCAGTAAAAACCGAAGTGGCCGGGAGTCTAGAGGGGCACCCAGGAGGGAAATTGTGTTGAGGCGACAAATAGTTATGAAAATAAACAGGCTTTCCCAAGGACAAGTGATTTGCGAAAAACCTGACAGGTAAACCCCTGTGGCGAGGGAGCTTGCTCCCTCGCCACAAAAGCCTGGTTACAGAAGAGAATCAGCAATCGCAGCTGATCGCCTCATCCGCCATGCGCTCCACCAGGCCGGTCAGGCGAAAGCCTTCATCGAGCCAACCCATGACGCCACCGATCATTTCCTTGACCGGGTAACCCAAGGTCGCCAGACGGACCGCCGCCTTGTTCGCGCCATTGCAGTGCGGGCCTGCACAATACACCACGAACAACGTGCTCTTGGGATAGGCCTCCAGCGCCTGGGCGGTAAGCGTACGGGTCGCCAGGTTGATCGCCCCAGGCACATGCCCGCGCTCATAAGCCAAGGGCCCACGCACATCCACCAGCACAAAATCGAGTTCGCCAGCCTGTTGGCTGGCGTGAACGTCGGAACAATCGGTTTCGAATGTCAGACGCCGACTAAAATGCTGCAGGGCGATCTCGGACGGGGCAGCAGGCACTTCGCGAACCAGACTGGTCATCGGGGTGTACTCCAAGGTAGATGAGGGCGTGAGCAGACTTTATCCGTCCGCCGCTTACCGCTACAGTGGCGCACAAGACACTCTGTGGGAATTTTCCGCCAAATGCAGCCTACTCCCGGCCTGGTCGCGATCCTCGCTTATGACGGCTTATGCACGTTCGAATTCGGCGTTGCCGTCGAGATCTTCGGATTGGAGCGGCCCGAATTCGATTTCCCCTGGTACCAGCATCGCATCGTCGCCGTCGATGACGGCCCAATGCGCGCCATGGGCGGCTTCCAGGTATTGGCCGATGGCGGCATGGAGTTGCTCGAAACGGCTCGAACCATTGTCGTGCCAGGTTGGCGTAGCCGCAACGAGCCACCGCCTCCGGCCTTGCTCGAGGCACTGCGCCGCGCCCATGGCCGAGGCGCGCGCCTGCTGTCGATCTGCTCCGGGGCCTTCGTCCTGGCGGCCGCCGGGCTGCTGGATGGGCTGGGGGCCACGACCCACTGGCGCTACACCGACGAACTGGCGGATAGCTTTCCCGCCATCCGGGTAGACCCGCACGTGTTGTATGTGGATTCAGGACAAGTCATCACCTCGGCCGGCAGCGCCGCAGGCATCGATGCCTGCTTGCATCTGGTAGCACGGGATTATGGCGTCCAGGTCGCCAACAGCGTGGCGCGCCGGCTGGTGATGTCACCGCAACGCACGGGCGGCCAGGCGCAGTTCATTCCGTCGCCGGTCAGCCGAACGCCACGCAGCGATCTGTCGAGCGTCATGCAATGGGCCCGCGAACGCCTGCACAAACCCCTTGGCGTACGCGAACTGGCCAGCCAGGCGGCCATGAGCGAACGGACCTTTTTGCGCCACTTCACCCAAGCCTGCGGCCTGTCGCCCAAGGCCTGGCTGCAACATGAACGCCTGGCCAGGGCTCGCGAATTACTGGAGAGCACTGAAGACAACACCGACAACATTGCGCAGTTGTGTGGCTACCGCTCGGTGGAAAGCTTTCGCGTGGCGTTTCGCAGCGTAGTGGGGTTGGCGCCGTCGGTGTATCGGGAGCGGTTTGGGCGGGGGTGAAAATGCAAAGACACCTGGCAACTTCACACCCCGTGGCGAGGGAGCAAGCTCCCTCGCCACGGTTCGGTTTAAGTCATCAGTCAGGGTTTACGCAGCAAATAACTATCCATGATCCACCCATTCGCCTGCCGCGCGGCCTTGCGGGTGGCTTCGATGTCATCGACCACATCCCCCAGCCGGCCAGCAATGAGGATTTCATCCGGTGTGCCGACATAGGCGCCCCAGTAAATGTGCGTATCCGGGTCGCTCACCTGGCGATACGCATCTTCGGCATCGAGCATTACCACCACGCTTGAAGCATCGCCCACCTGCCCCGCCGCCAATCGGCGGCCAGTGGTGATTTCCAGCGAACCGCCAATGTCGTTCAGCGCCACCTTGTGCCGGGCGGCAAGGGCCTGGACACTGGTGATGCCAGGAATCACCTCGAACTCAAAGGCGCAGCGGCCGGCATCGACAATCGCCTGCAGGATGCGCACGGTGCTGTCGTACAACGCCGGATCACCCCACACCAGAAAACCAGCGCACTCGCCATCGGACAGTTCGTCATTGATCAACCGTTCGAAAGTGGCCTGCTTCGCTCGGTTCAGCTCTTCGACGCTGGCGGCGTAGTCCAACTCGCCGCGTTGGCGTTCGGGGCTGTAGGCTTCGACGAAACGGTAAGTGCGATCAACGATGTAGCGCTGACAGATTTCGCGGCGCAAATCCATCAGTTTGCTCTTGGCGGGCCCTTTATCCATGAGGAAAAACACGTCCACCCGATTCAAGGCTTTCACCGCCTGCATCGTCAGGTAGTCCGGATCGCCGGCGCCGATGCCGATGACAGATAACGTCTTCATGCCTGCGACTCCTGGGCGCGCAATCGCCACACCCCGTTGAAACGCAACTCCATGGCCGACAGCGGTTCGATGTCGATCCGGTGGAACGTGGTTGCCGGGCAGTGCAATACATTCATCAGGGCCGCACGGATCACGAATGGGTGGGTGACGGCCAGCAGATGTCCCGGCTTGTCTTGCAGGCTGGTCAACCAGTCGCCGACACGGCGACACAACCGGGCAACGGATTCGCCGCCATGGGGGGCCGCCTCAGGATCGTCGAGCCAGGCTTGCAGTTGTTGCGGTTCAGTCGTGAACACCTCGTCGATGGACAAACCGCGCCAGCGCCCCAAATCGCAATCGGCCAGGGCCTGGACGACCTGGGGCTCTGCGCCGAACAACGCAGCCGTCTGGCGAGTGCGCAGTTCTGGCCCGCAGAGCAGTTGCCGGACATTTCGATAGCCGTGGCCGGCCTCTGGACGCTGCGCCAGCCAGCCAGCATCCAGCGGCTCTTCCAGGCCAAAGCGCGCCTGTTTCTGGGCAACGGTGCGGGCGTGGCAAATCAGGGTCAGACGGGTTGCTTGCACGCGGGATACTCAGGCAATCGGTGGGCGGGAGACTAGTCCTTTTCTTGTACAGCACCTTATATGAAATCAAATAACTGAGACAAAAAGGCGTTTTATCTGACACCAACTGAAGCGCCGACTGACATATCCACTCCAGACAACTAAGCCCAAGTCCTACAGGGGTTTCGTACCATCATTGAACATTTTAAACAGAACGTAAAAACCACTGGACATGTAGCACCAGCTACATAAATACTATTTTCAGGAGTTATGAAAGAAATCCAACACCCCATCCAGGCAAGGAGCACGGATGCCGCCTCTCAGAGACCTGATCACCGATCCCGGCCTGGTTTTGACGCCGTCGGAACGCAAGGTCGTACGCGCCCTGCTCGATCACTATCCACGCAACGGCCTGGGCCCGATGTCGCGTCTGGCGGACCATGCCGGCGTCAGCGACCCGACCATCGTGCGGCTGGTAAAAAAGCTCGGATTTGGCGGTTACGCCGAATTCCAGGATGCGCTGCTCAGTGACATGGACCACCGCCTGCGCTCGCCTCGCACGCTGTTGCAACCGCGGGCCAAATTGCCGCAAGGCGATACCTGGAGCCAGTACCTTGCGGCCAGCCAACGCACCCTCAACGACACCCAGGCCCTGACCCAACCCGAAGACGTGCGCATTCTCGTGCAGTGGCTGATCGACAGCCGCCACCAGGTGCATTGCTTTGGTGGGCGCTTCAGCAGCTTTCTTGCCCACTACCTGCTCAACCACTTGCGCCTGTTGCGGGCAGGCTGTTTTGCCCTGGAAGACAACGCCCAGTTGCCCGACCGACTGTTCGACGTGCAGCGCCAGGACGTGGTGCTGATCTTCGATTATCGCCGCTACCAGGCCCAGGCCCTGCGTGTGGCCAGCGCGGCCAAGGCTCGCCACGCCCGGGTCGTATTGTTCAGCGACGTCTATGCCTCGCCATTGCGAGAGCTGGCCGACCTGATCATCAGCGCTCCGGTGGAATCGGTCTCAGCCTTCGACAGCCTGGTGCCGGCGCTGGCCCAGGTCGAAGCGCTGATCGCCTGCATGACCCTGCAATGCCCTGACTTGGCCGAGCGCCTGGAGGGTATCGACGCCTTGCGCGCGGAATTCAGCACGCACCTGTTGGAGGAAAAATAAGGATGTTCTCGCTCCCCCACCGCTCGCCTCGGGATTTGCCGTTCACTCACGACCACACGGCGTTGCTGCTGGTGGACATGCAACGCGCCTGGCTGGAACCGCAATTCGATGCCCATCTGAACACCGCCGAGGCCGAATATTTCATCCGTCGGGCGCGCCAGCAGGTGATTCCCAACCAGCAACGCCTGCTCAACGCGCTGCGCGCGGCCCGGCACAACGTGTTGCACACTCACATCGAAAGCCTCACCGCCGATGGCCGTGACCGCTCCCTGGATCACAAGCTGTCGGACATGCACCTGCCCAAGGGCAGCCCCGAGGCGCAGATCATTGCCGAGCTGGCGCCGCTGGAAAACGAAATCGTGCTGCCCAAGACCTCCTCGGGGGTCTTCAATTCCACCAACATCGACTACGTGCTGCGCAACCTGCAGACCCGCCACCTGATCATCGCCGGCATCGTCACCGACCAATGCGTCGATATGGCCGTGCGTGACGCCGCCGACCGCGGCTACCTGGTCACGCTGGTGGAAGATGCCTGCGCCACGTACACCGAACAACGGCATCTGGCGTGCCTGAACGCGATCAAGGGCTACTGCTGGATCGCCGATACCGACACCGTGCTCGGGCGTTTGCAGGAGATGCAGCCGTGAGCCGCCTCGATACCGCCGCGCCCCTGGCACCGTTACCCATCACGACGCTGGTAAGCACCGACCTGATCGGCGTGACCCGCGGGCGTTCGTTTCCCAGCGATGAGCTGCCCCACTACGTCACCGCCGGTTGTGGCTGGGTGCCGGCCAATAGCGCGCTGACGCCCCAGGACATCATCGCTTCGGCCAACCCCTGGGGCGCCTATGGCGACTTGCGGCTGGTGCCGGACCTGTCCAGCCGGGTGACCATCAGCAACGGCCCCGACGCCCAGGCCCCCGTCCTGGATTTCATCCACTGCGACATCCGGGAAACCGATGGCCGACCGTGGGGCGCCTGCCCGCGCACGCTGCTGCATGACGAAGTGGAGCGTTATCGCACCGAACTCGGCTTGCAGGTGTTCGCTGCGTTCGAGCATGAGTTCAACCTCAATACCACGCCGTCCCAACCCGACCGCCTGGCCTTCAGCCTCCAGGCCCAGCGCCAGCAGGCCGGGTTCGCCGGTTGGCTGCTCAGTGCCCTGCGGGCCGGCGGTGTCGAGCCGGAAATGTTCCTGCCCGAATACGGCAAGCACCAATACGAAATCACCTGCCGCCCGACCCTCGGCGTGGCCGCTGCCGACCGTGCGGTGAACGTGCGGGAAATCAGCCGCGAGATCGCCCGGCAAATGGGCTTGGGCTTAAGCTTCGCCCCCAAGACCGCAGAGAATGCCGTGTGCAACGGTGTGCACCTGCACCTGAGCCTGCAAGACCTGAGCGGCGACCCCGTGCTCCATGACGCCGCGAGCAGCAACGGCTTGTCCAGCCTCGGCCAACACTGGGCCGCGGGGGTGCTGCACTATCTGCCGGCGCTGTGCGCGCTGACCGCCCCAACACCGCTGTCCTACGAACGCCTGCAACCCCATCACTGGAGCGCGTCCTACGCCTGCCTGGGACAGCGCAACCGCGAAGCGGCGCTGCGCATCTGCCCGACCGTGAGCCTGGGCGGTAAACCCGTGGCGAACCAGTACAACCTGGAATTTCGTGCCATGGACGCCACCGCCTCGCCACATCTGGCGATGGCAGCACTGTTGGTCGCCGGACGCCTGGGCATCGAGCAACGGCTGGCGCTGAACGCTGTCACCGATGAAATACCCGATGAGTTGAATGAAGAACAACGTCGCGCCCGTGGCATTATCGCTCTGCCAACAACCCTGACCCAGGCGCTGGATTGCCTGCGCCACAGTGGGGCGCTGCTCGAAGCCCTGCCCGCCCCGCTGGTTGAAACCTACTTCGCCTTGAAGGCCCAGGAGCTGGCCTTGACCCAGGCGCTGTCACCTGCCGAGCGTTGTGAGCACTATGCGCGAATCTATTGAGTGTGCTGAATCAGGCCTCTACACCGGACCGGCCTACCGGCTGCTCCGGGAAGACTCCGAGCACCCGGTGCTGCTGGTGTGCGAACACGCCAGCCGCTTCATGCCCGAAGCCCTGAATGACCTGGGCCTGGATGAAACAGCCGCCCAGGAGCACATCGCCTGGGACATCGGCGCCCTGGCCCTGGCCGAACGCCTGGCCGAAACGTTGGGCGCGACCTTGCTGTCGGCCAATTATTCACGGTTATTGATCGACCTGAACCGCCCGCTTCACGTGTCCGATAGCATTCCGGCCCAGAGCGAGATCTACCAGGTCCCGGGCAACCATTCCCTGGACGAGGCCACTCGTGCCTATCGCCAGCAGCGCCTGTTCCACCCGTTCCATGATCGGCTGCGGGCGTTGATCGACCAGCGCCTGGCCGCCGACCGGTTGGTGCGGGTAGTGGGCATCCACAGTTTTACACCGGTGTTCTACGGCCAACCGCGCGCGCTGGAAGCCGGCGTACTGTTCGGCGAAGCCAAGGATTACGCCCAACGCATCGTCGACGGGCTGGGCCGGCATTCGCTGCGCGCGGCGGGCAACCAGCCCTACAAGATCAACCCTCTGACCGACATGACGGTCCCGGTGCACGGCGATGGACGCGGCCTGGATTCGGTGTTGATCGAAGTGCGCAACGACCTGCTGCGCAGCCCCGACGCGGTGCGAACCTGGAGCGCTTACCTGGCCCCGTTGTTGTAGGAACGCAGCGGCGAGGTTTGAGCGGCAAGCGACAAGCAAGAGCACACCCACACACAGCTGAGAAGGAGAACGGCTCATGAGTATCGAGGCATTTGGCTACAAACAGGAATTGAAGCGCAGCCTGTCACTGACGGACCTGGTGGTGTACGGGATGATTTTCATGATCCCCATCGCCCCGTTTGGCGTGTATGGCTACGTGAACGCCGAGGCCCCGGGGATGGTGCCGCTGGCGTATATCATCGGCATGGTGGCGATGCTGTTCACCGCGTTGAGCTACGGCAGCATGGCCCGGGCTTTTCCGGTGGCCGGTTCCGTCTATTCCTACGCACAACGAGGCCTCAACCCACACGTCGGGTTCATCGCGGGCTGGCTGATGCTGCTGGACTACCTGCTGATCCCGCCGCTGCTGTATGTCTACGCCGCCATGGCGTTGAATCATCTGTACCCGGACATTCCCAAGGTCGGTTTCATCCTCGCGTTCCTGGTAAGTGCGACCTTCGTCAACCTGCGGGGCATCACCTTCACCGCACGGATGAACATTATTTTCCTGCTGGCACAACTGGTGGTACTGGGGATTTTCCTGTTCTACGCCTGGAATGCCCTGCACAGCGGCGGCGGTAACGGCCAACTGACCCTGGCGCCGCTGTACAGCCCGGAACACTTCAACTTCGCCCTGCTGATGCAAGCCGTGTCCATCGCCGTGTTGTCGTTTTTGGGGTTCGACGCCATTTCCACCCTGGCCGAAGAAATCAAGGGCGACCCGGGCCGCAGCGTCGGCAAGGCAGCGTTGGTGACCTTGCTGGTGATGGGGGCGATTTTCGTGGTGCAGACCTGGATCGCCACTGACCTGGCGGCCGGCATGGGCTTCAAGTCAGCTGACACCGCATTCTATGAAATCGCCGAACTGGCGGCCGGCAGCTGGCTGGCAACCTTGACCGCTGTCGCCACGGCGCTGGCCTGGGGCGTGGCGGTGGCGATCACCTCGCAAGCGGCGGTGTCGCGGCTGTTGTTCGGCATGGCCCGGGACGGCAAGTTGCCCAAGGTGCTGGCCAAGGTCCATCCGAAACACAACACCCCGTACCTGAGCATTTATCTGGTCGCCGTGCTGTCGCTATTGATCTGCTACCTGTTTATCAATGCCGTGGACACCCTGACCTCCCTGGTCAACTTCGGCGCCCTGAGCGGCTTCATGTTGCTGCACATCACCGTGATCAACCATTACTGGCGCCGCCAGCGCTCCGGCCAGGTGATTCGCCATCTGATCTGCCCGCTGGTCGGCTTCGTGATCGTCGCGGCCATCATGTACAACATGGGCGTGGATGCGCAGAAGCTCGGCCTGATCTGGATTGCCGCAGGCGTGGTCTATCTGTGCGTGCTGAATAAATTCGGCAGCCGCACTGCGTTGCCCGATCCGGCCGCTCAGTGAAGTTCGGCGGTCGAAGGGTTCGACCTGCCGTAGTGAGTACGCGTGGAGATCGACAGTGATCGTCAAGCCCGGTGCTGGTCACCGGGCTCTCTGGAACAGGAGTGCAATCCATGCTGGCCTTACGTCCAGTTCAATTAAGCGACCTGCCGCAGTTGCAGCAGCTGGCCCGCAACAGCCTGGTAGGCGTGACCTCGCTGCCGGACGATACCGAGCGCCTGCGGGAAAAAATCCTCGACTCGTGCGCCTCGTTCGAGGCCGACGTGCAAAGCCCTGGCGGCGAGAATTATTTTTTTGTCCTGCAGGACCTGGTATCCGGGCACCTGGCCGGCTGTTCGGAAATCCTCTCCAACACCGGTTGCAACGAACCGTTCTACAGCCTGCGCAACCGGCCGTTCTCCAGCGAATCCCGGGAACTGAATATCCACCATGGTGTACCCGCGCTGTCGCTGTGCCAGGACCTCAACGGCCAGACACTGTTGCGTGGGTTTCACATCGACGCCGAGCGGGTTCGCACGCCCGAATCAGAACTGCTGTCGCGGGCCCGGCTGATGTTTATCGCCGCGCACCCTCAGCGCTTTGCTGAATCGGTGATCACGGAGATCGTCGGTTTCAGCAGCGAAGACGGCCAGTCGCCGTTCTGGGATGCCATCGGCAAGCACTTCTTCGACCTGCCCTACGTCGAGGCCGAACGCTTGTGCGGCCTGCAAAGCCGTACCTTTCTGGCGGAGCTGATGCCGCAATACCCGATCTACGTGCCAATGTTGCCGGCGCAGGCCCAGGCTTGCATCGGCCGGGTGCATCCCGACGGCCAGGAAGCCTTCGACATTCTGGAGCGCGAGGGTTTCGAAACCAACAGCTACGTGGACATCTTCGACGGCGGGCCGACGTTGCATGCCCGTGTCGCCAACATCCGCTCCATCACGCAAAGCCAGATTGCCACGGCTCGGCAAAGCCCGCAGATCGACGCCCGCGGCCGCTATCTGGTGAGCAATGATGGGCTTGGAAGCTACCGGGCGATCGTGGCCGAACTGGACGTCAATACCGAGGGCGCCGTGGTGTTGTCGCCAGACATGCTGGCCGCCCTGGGCGTCACGGATGGCCAGCCGATCCGGGTGGTTGCCTTATGAATCTCACTGGAGCCCGTGTTGCGTATCCGCGCTTGGACCGACACTATGAAGGAGCTGCCTCATGATTGTCCGCCCGGTCGCCATCACCGACCTGCCCGCGCTGCTGGACCTTGCCCGCTGCGCGGGCCCCGGGTTCACCAGCCTGCCGGCCAACGAAGAGCGCCTGGCCCATCGCGTTCGCTGGGCCCAGCGCACCTTTGCCGGGCAAGTCGAACGTGCCGACGCCGATTACCTGTTCGTGCTCGAGGATGATGACCGGCAAGTAGTGGGCATCAGCGCCCTGACCGGTGCGGTGGGATTACGCGAGCCTTGGTACAACTACCGCGTTGGGGTGACCGTCAGTTCGGCACCGGAGCTGGGCATCCAGCGACAGATCCCGACGCTGTTTCTCAACAACGAAATGACCGGGCAATCGGAAATCTGCTCGTTGTTCCTGCACCCCGAGCAACGCCGTGGCCACAATGGACGCCTGCTGTCCCTGGCGCGCCTGCTGTTCGTGGCCGAGTTCTCAGAGCTGTTCGGCGAGAAAATGATCGCCGAATTGCGCGGCCACGCCGACGAGCAAGGTTGCTCACCGTTCTGGGATAGCCTGGGACGGCACTTTTTCAAGAAGGATTTCAGCTACGCCGACCAGTTGTCCGGCATGGGCAACAAATCGTTCATTGCCGAGTTGATGCCGCGCCAGCCGCTGTACACCTGCCTGCTCACTGAACAGGCCCAGGCGGTGATCGGCAAGGCCCACCCGAATACCGAGCCAGCCATGAAGATTCTCGGCGCCGAGGGGTTCTCTCATAAAGGCTATATCGATATTTTCGACGCCGGCCCGGTCATCGAGGCGCCGGTTTCGAAGATCCGCACCGTGCGCGACAGCCAGTCGTTGACCCTGGCCATCGGCACGCCGGACGAACAAGCTCCGGTCTGGTTGATCCATAACCGACGTCTGGCGAACTGCCGCGTGACCAGTGCCCGGGCACGCCAGCATGGTCAGAGTCTGCTGGTCGACCGGCTCACCGCCAAACGCCTGCAAGTACAACCGGGTGACATGGTGCGCGCCGTGGCGCTGCTCAAACAGGGACGACAGGCGGTAGCGGCGTAACCCGCGGGTTGGGCTCAATATCGCCTTTTTTCGATGCAGGGACGGCATCGCCCATGCGCATTCGTCATCATCTTTGCGTCTCCCACGTGATAGCCTTTTGTTCCTTCGGCGTTGACACTTTTGCTCAAGCCTTTCCATTCCATTGGTGGAACTCATATGTCCAGGCTTTCCCATCAAGATTTGCGTCGCAATTTTCGTCAACTGCTGGCTTCCAAAACCTGCTACCACACCGCCTCGGTGTTTGACCCAATGTCGGCGCGCATCGCCGCCGACCTGGGGTTTGAAGTGGGGATCCTGGGTGGCTCGGTCGCGTCGTTGCAAGTGTTGGGCGCGCCGGACTTCGCCCTGATCACCCTCAGCGAATTCGCCGAACAGGCCACCCGCATCGGCCGTGTGGCCCAACTGCCGGTGATTGCCGACGCCGACCACGGCTACGGCAATGCCCTGAACGTGATGCGCACCATCATCGAACTGGAACGCGCCGGCGTGGCGGCGCTGACCATCGAGGACACCTTGCTGCCGGCCCAGTTTGGGCGTAAATCCACCGATTTGATCGGCGTGGCCGAAGGCGTCGGCAAGATTCGCGCAGCACTGGAGGCGCGAGTCGATTCGGAAATGGCGATCATTGCCCGTACCAATGCCGGGATTTTGCCGGTCCAGGAAATCATCAGCCGCACCCAGCAATATGAGCGTGCCGGGGCGGATGGGATTTGCATGGTGGGTGTGCAGGACTTCGAACACCTGGAGCAGATCAGCGAGAACCTGACGCTGCCGTTGATGCTCGTCACCTATGGCAACCCGAAGTTGCGCGACGACAAACGCCTGGCTGAGCTGGGTGTGCGAGTCACCATCGACGGCCACGGCGCCTATTTCGCCGCGATCAAGGCCACCTACGACAGCCTTCGTGAACAACGGCAGATCTTCACCCAGGCGTCGGATCTCAGCGCCACCGAACTGACCCACACCTACACCCAGCCCGAGGAGTACATCCGTTGGGCCGAGGAGTACATGAGCGTCAAGGAGTAAGCGAACTCGCTCCCACAGGATTAGCCTGTGGGAGCAAAGCTTGCTCCCACAGAGGCCCTTGGTGGGCCAGCTCCTAGCCCTTGCTACGCAGCATTTCCTTAGGCACGTATTTGCCGATCTCGAACTTGCCGATGGCGGCGCGGTGGACTTCATCCGGGCCGTCGGCCAGGCGCAGGGTGCGCTGCATGGCGTACATGTAGGCCAGCGGGAAATCGTTGGAGACCCCGGCCCCACCGTGGATCTGGATTGCCCTATCGATGACTTTCAAGGCCACGTTCGGCGCGACGACCTTGATCTGGGCAATTTCGCTCTTGGCCACTTTATTGCCGACGGTGTCCATCATGTACGCCGCTTTCAGCGTCAGCAGGCGCGCCATGTCGATCTCCATCCGCGAGTCGGCGATCTTGTCGACGTTACCGCCCAGGCGCGCCAATGGCTGGCCGAACGCAGTGCGGCTCACGGCCCGCTTGCACATCAACTCCAAGGCGCGCTCGGCCATGCCGATGGAACGCATGCAGTGGTGAATCCGGCCTGGGCCAAGGCGACCCTGGGCAATTTCAAAGCCGCGGCCTTCACCCAGCAGGACGTTTTCGTACGGCACTCGCACGTTATCGAACAGCACTTCGGCATGCCCGTGCGGCGCGTCGTCGTAGCCGAACACCGGCAGTGGCCGGACGATTTTGACCCCAGGGGTGTCCACCGGCACCAGGATCATCGAATGCTGGGCATGCCGTGGTGCATCGGGGTTGCTCAGCCCCATGAAGATCAGGATCTTGCAGCGCGGGTCACAGGCCCCTGAGGTCCACCACTTCTTGCCATTGATCACCCACTGGTCACCGTCGCGCTCGGCACGGGCGGCCATGTTGGTGGCGTCCGAAGAGGCAACGTCCGGCTCGGTCATGGCGAAAGCCGAGCGGATCTCGCCGCGCAGCAGCGGCTCCAGCCAACGCTGCTTCTGCTCTTCATTGGCGTAGCGCACCAGCACTTCCATGTTGCCGGTATCCGGCGCCGAGCAGTTGAACGGCTCCGGCCCCAACAGCGAGCGGCCCATGATCTCTGCCAACGGTGCATATTCCAGGTTGGTCAGGCCGGCACCCAGTTCGGACTCGGGCAGGAACAGGTTCCACAAACCCTCAGCCTTGGCCTTGGCCTTGAGCTCTTCCATGATGGCCGTGGGCTGCCAGCGGTCGCCTTCGGCCACTTGCCGTTCGAACACCGCTTCGGCCGGGTAAACGTAGGCATCCATGAACGCCGTGACACGTTCACGCAGTTCCTGAACCTTGGGGGAATAGGCGAAATCCATGAGCAGCACCTTCTTGGCAGAGGTTGTTTTAGGTCATGAAATCGATGCTAGTTCAGCTACGAAAATTTACCTAACCTATTCTCGGCGTGTATTAACATTCATCACCGATATATGTTTCACTGATTCGCATCGCCACCCGGCACCTCACAACACGTCCAAGAATAAGAGTGCAGCGCCATGAATCTGAGCAAGGTCGACCTCAACCTTTTCATTGTCTTCGATGCGATCTACACCGAAGCCAACCTGACCCGCGCCGGGCAGATCGTCGGCATCACGCAGCCGGCCGTGTCCAATGCCCTGGCGCGCCTGCGGGAGACCTTCAACGACCCGCTGTTCGTGCGCACCGCCCAGGGCATGGTGCCCACGCCCATGGCGCAGAACATCATCGGCCCGGTGCGCAATGCCCTGTCGTTGCTGCGGGTGTCGGTGCAGGAAAGCCGGATTTTCAACCCGTTGCAGGCGGTCAAGACCTACCGCATCAGCATGACCGACCTCACCGAAGGCGTGATCCTGCCGCCGTTGTTCCAACGTCTGCGCCGCCTGGCACCGACCGTGGCCATCGAGAGTTTCCTGTCCAAACGCCGTGAAACCACCAAGGAACTGGCCGCCGGGCGCCTCGACTTCGCCGTGGACGCGCCGCTCAACACCGACCCGCAGGTGCGCCACGTCAAGCTGATGGAAGACCGCTACGTGTGCGCCATGCGCAAGGGGCACCCGCTGGCGGGCAAGGAGAAGATCAGCCTCGACGATTACCTGGCCCAGACCCACGTGCATATTTCCAGCCGCCGCAACGGGCTCGGTTATGTCGACCTGGCCCTCGGCAAGATGGGCATCCAGCGCAAGATCGCCCTGCGTTCCCAGCATTACCTGATGGCGTCCCAAGTGCTGCAGCAGACCGACATGGTCATGACCGTCCCCGAGCGCTTTGCCCGTCGTCACGATCTGCACGCCTTCCTGTTGCCGGTCAACGATGTGCCGCCGGTGGAAACCCACTTGTACTGGCACGAAAGCACCGACCAGGACCCGGCCAACCGCTGGATGCGCGAGCAGATGATCGAACTCTGCCAGCAGGTGACGGCGCACGAGAAGAAGCTTGATAAGGTGGTGTAAAGCTCTGGACCGCGTTCTCGTTCTTCGCGAGCAAGCCCGCTCCCACATTGGACCTGCAATACACTCAACATTTGTGTACAACGCAGAATCTGTGGGAGCGGGCTTGCTCGCGAAGAGGCCTGTACAGGCAACGCACCTACGACTGCTTGACGCGAACGTCAACCTGCCTTTAGCTTAGCGCCAGCCCCTTTCGTTTCGAGCGCTTCCATGAGCAGCCAGACTTACAGCATCTCCGACCTCGCCCGCGAATTGGATATCACCACCCGGGCCATCCGCTTCTATGAAGAACAAGGCCTATTGAGCCCGGAGCGACGTGGCCAGGAACGTATTTACTCGCCGCGGGACAAGGTCAGCCTGAAGCTGATCCTGCGGGGCAAGCGCATCGGTTTTTCCTTGGCCGAGTGCCGCGAACTGATCGAACTCTACGACCCCACCAGCGGCAATCAGAAACAACTGCACAGCATGCTGGCGAAAATCGCCGAACGCCGGGAACAACTCGAACAGCAACTGCTGGACATCGAACAGATGAAACTCGAACTGGACACCGCCGAAGAACGCTGCATCCAGGCACTGGAGCAGACGATCAAGGGCCAGGAAATCGTCCAATAACGACGTGATTCCATTGTGGGAGCGGGCTTGCTCGCGAATGCGGACTTATCTCAGCCTATTTGGCGACTGGCACACCGCCTTCGCGAGCAAGCCCGCTCCCACAATGGATTGACACGCCCACTACTACAGGTCAATCCCCATGTCCCTCCCCTCCTTTGTACGCCTGATCGAAGTCGGCCCCCGCGACGGTCTGCAGAATGAAGCGCAACCCATCAGCGTCGCCGACAAGGTGCGCCTGGTAGACGCCTTGAGTGCCGCCGGCCTGGGTTACATCGAGGTCGGCAGTTTTGTCTCGCCCAAGTGGGTGCCGCAAATGGCCGGCTCCGCCGAGGTGTTCGCGCAGATCCAGCGCAAGCCCGGCGTCACCTATGGCGCCCTGGCACCGAACCTGCGGGGCTTTGAAGACGCGCTGGCGGCCGGCGTGAAAGAAGTGGCGGTGTTTGCCGCCGCGTCCGAAGCGTTCTCTCAGCGCAACATCAACTGTTCCATCCAGGAAAGCCTGGAGCGCTTCGCGCCGATCATGGAGGCCGCGAAGCAGCATGGGGTCAGCGTGCGCGGTTATGTGTCCTGCGTGCTGGGCTGCCCGTATGAAGGCGAGGTCAAGGCCGAGCAGGTCGCGTGGGTCGCGCGGGAACTGTACACAATGGGCTGTTACGAGGTCTCCTTGGGCGACACCATCGGCACCGGCACCGCCGGCGCCACGCGCAGGATGTTCGAGGTGGTTGGCGCACAGGTACCTCGGGACAAACTGGCCGGGCATTTCCACGACACCTACGGCCAGGCCATGGCCAACGTGTACGCCAGCCTGCTGGAAGGCATCGCGGTGTTTGACAGCTCCATCGCCGGCCTTGGTGGCTGCCCGTACGCCAAGGGCGCCAGCGGTAACGTTGCCACCGAAGACGTGCTGTACCTGCTCAACGGCTTGGGCATTGAGACCGGGGTCGACCTGGACGCATTGATCGGCGCGGGCCGGCAGATTTGTGACGTGCTTGGCCGCCCGACCGGTTCGCGCGTCGCCAAGGCCCGCGCCGCACAGTGAGGTGTTACCGCTGGCGTTGTAACAGCGGCGAAACGAGTAACACGGAAACAATTTGTCAGGTTTGGCCCGCCTGCTTTTTGCAGCAAAAAACATAACTCATTGATTTATATATAGTTTTAAAAGTTGGCACGCCACCTGCTATATCTCTGACATAACAAGAATAAAAAAACGCAGCAAACCCAATAAAAACAAGACGAAACGACTCTGACATAACAAAAACAACACGGCAGAGACGCAGCTAACAGATTTTTTTGGAGAGGATGTGCTTTTCAGGGTGCTTTCAGGAGCAACCCGCAACCGGGCAGAGAACAATAAAACTACCTTCAGGTAGCTCCCGAATCGGTTGGATCGCCAGGCGAAAAAGCAGATCAGCGCTCAAAAAAATACGTTTGCTCTTGATCCCGGATGGGGATCGCCAAAAACAGCGGTAAAGGGTCACGGCTCCCAAAAACAACAACAGGCCGCCCCTCAATAATAAAAAAAGAGCACGCGACGACAAAATTAAAGGGGAGCTTCGGCTCCCCTTTGTGCTGTCTGGTGTTTAAGTTTTCCGGGACGATTCATGAAGGCGGTGTGTCAGCCATATCGCCTTGGCCGATACACCGCATTCGCGAACAAGCCCGCTCCCACAGGGGATTTTGCTCAGTCTCCCTTTTCGCGCAGTTCTTCAATGCTGATTTCGCGCATGCGAAATTTCTGGATCTTGCCGGTGACGGTCATCGGAAATTCTTCGACGAACTTGAAATAACGCGGCGTCTTGAAGTGGGCGATACGTTCCTTGCACCAGGCTTGCAGCTCCTGCTCGGTGGCGCTGTGACCGGGGTGGAATTTGATCCAGGCGACGATTTCTTCGCCGTAGCGCGAGCATGGGATGCCGATCACTTGCACGTCCGCCACCGCCGGGTGGGTGAAGAAGAACTCTTCCAGCTCACGCGGGTAAACATTCTCACCGCCGCGAATAATCATGTCCTTGTTGCGTCCGACAATGCGGACATAACCCTGCTCGTCCATGGTCGCCAGGTCGCCGGTGTGCATCCAGTTGTCCTGGTCTATGGCCTCGGCGGTGCCCTTGGGGTTGTTCCAGTAACCGAGCATCACGCTGTAACCGCGGGTACACAACTCGCCGATGGTGCCACGGGGAACGATCTCGCCAGCCTCATCGACGATCTTGCTTTCCAGTTGCGGCTGGGTGCGGCCCACGGTGGTGACGCGCAACTCCAGTTCATCCGCAGGACCGGTCTGCAATGACACCGGACTGGTTTCCGTCATGCCGTAGGCAATTTGCACCTCGGCCATGTGCATCTCATTGATGACCCGCCGCATCACTTCGATCGGGCACGTGGCCCCGGCCATGATCCCGGTGCGCAGGCTGGACAGGTCGAACTCACCCCTTTGCGGCTGATCCAGCATGGCGATGAACATGGTGGGTACGCCATACAGCGCCGTGGCTTTTTCCTCGGCGACGGTCTTTAGCGTCAATAACGGATCGAAGGCATCGTTGGGGTAGATCATGGTGCTGCCATGGGTCATGCAGCCCAGGTTACCCATGACCATGCCAAAGCAGTGGTAGAGCGGCACCGGAATCACCAGCCGGTCGGCGGCGACCAGGCCCAGGCTTTCGCCGACCATGTAGCCGTTATTGAGGATGTTGCGGTGGCTGAGGGTCGCGCCCTTGGGAAAACCGGTGGTGCCGGAGGTGTACTGGATATTCACCGGTTGATCGAAATGCAGGCTGGCCTGGCGCTCGGCCAGTTGTTCAGATGTAGTCGCTGCGCCAAGGGCGGCCAATTGCGACCAGGGCAGAAAGCCTGGCGGCGGCTGAAGATCGAGGCTGATCACGCCTCGCAGGTCCGGCAAACATTCACTCTGCAACTGGCCGATCGATTGTTCCGCCAACTCCGGGGCCAGCGATTGCAGCATAGCGTGATAATCCGACGTCTTGAACGCCCCGGCGCACACCAGCCATTGGCAGCCGGATTGTTTGAGCACGTACTCCAGCTCCGAGGTGCGGTAGGCCGGGTTGATGTTGACCAGGATCACACCGATCTTCGCACTGGCGAACTGGCTGATGCACCACTGGGCACAATTGGGTGCCCACACACCGAGGCGATCGCCGGCTTTCAAACCCAATGCCAACAAGGCTCGGGCATGCAGGTCGACGGCTTCGGCCAGTTGTCGCCAGGTGTAACGCAGCGATTGATGGCGAACCACCAGCGCCTCGCCCTCCGGATGGCGGGCCACTGTCTGGTCGAAAGCCTGGCCGATGGTTTGCGCCAACAACGCCTTGGCCTGGGAGCCACGGGTGTAGCTGAATTGCGAATGCGAACCGGATTGATCCATGACGCCCCCTCTTGTCTTTATTAGTGGGTGTAGCGGTGAACCTGATGCAGAGCGCACTTACTCTGGCTCAAGTTGACGTTAACGTAAAGGGCGATTGACAGCCATCCGTCACAGGCTTACGTTAACGTAAAGGTGAGAGCCACTCTTCAGCTCTCCGCACCCGATAAAAAAGCCAAAGGTGTCCCATGAGCTACCCATCCCTGAACTTTGCCCTCGGCGAAACCATCGACATGCTGCGCGACCAGGTTCAGTCCTTCGTCGCCAAAGAGATCGCTCCACGCGCCGCTCAGATCGACATCGACAACCTGTTCCCCGCCGACCTGTGGCGCAAGTTTGGCGACATGGGCCTGCTGGGCATTACGGTCGCGGAAGAATACGGCGGTGCCGGCCTGGGCTATCTGGCCCACGTGGTGGCGATGGAAGAAATCAGCCGCGGCTCGGCTTCGGTCGCCCTCTCCTACGGCGCCCACTCCAACCTCTGCGTGAACCAGATCAACCGCAACGGCAATCATGAGCAGAAGACCAAATACCTGCCCAAGTTGATCAGCGGCGAACACGTTGGCGCCCTGGCCATGAGCGAGCCGAACGCCGGCTCCGACGTGGTCTCGATGAAGCTGCGCGCCGACAAGCGTGGCGATCATTACGTACTCAACGGCAGCAAGACCTGGATCACCAACGGTCCCGACGCCAACACCTACGTGATCTACGCCAAGACCGACCTGGAAAAAGGCCCCCACGGCATCACCGCCTTCATCGTCGAGCGTGACTGGAAAGGCTTCAGCCGCAGCAACAAGTTCGACAAGCTCGGAATGCGCGGCTCGAACACCTGCGAGCTGTTTTTCGATGACGTTGAAGTGCCGGAAGAGAACATCCTCGGCGCGCTCAATGGCGGCGTGAAAGTGCTGATGAGCGGCCTCGATTACGAGCGCGTGGTGCTCTCGGGCGGCCCCACCGGGATCATGCAGGCCTGCATGGACCTGATCGTGCCGTACATCCACGACCGCAAGCAGTTCGGCCAGAGCATCGGCGAATTCCAGCTGATCCAGGGCAAGGTCGCCGACATGTACACCCAGCTCAACGCCAGCCGCGCCTACCTGTATGCGGTGGCCCAGGCTTGTGAGCGCGGCGAAACCACCCGCAAGGACGCCGCCGGGGTGATCCTCTACAGCGCCGAACGCGCCACGCAAATGGCCCTCGACGCGATCCAGATCCTCGGCGGCAACGGCTACATCAATGAATTCCCCGCCGGTCGTCTGCTGCGTGACGCCAAGCTGTACGAAATCGGTGCTGGCACCAGTGAGATTCGTCGGATGTTGATCGGCCGCGAACTGTTCAACGAAACCCGCTAACGGAGCTGACCATGGCCACGCTACACACTCAGCTCAACCCCCGTTCGCCGGATTTCATCGCCAACCGCGATGCGATGCTCAAACAGGTCGAGGCCCTGCACACCTTGCTCGCACAAGTGCAGCAAGGTGGCGGCCCCAAGGCCCAGGAGCGCCACACTTCGCGGGGCAAACTGCTGCCCCGTGAGCGCATCAATCGGCTGCTGGATCCCGGATCACCGTTTCTGGAAATCAGCCCGTTGGCGGCCTATGAAGTCTATGGCGAAGACGTGCCAGCGGCTGGGGTGATTGCCGGGATCGGCCGCGTGGAGGGCGTCGAGTGCATGATTGTCGCCAACGACGCGACGGTCAAAGGCGGCTCCTACTATCCGCTGACAGTGAAAAAACACCTGCGCGCCCAGACCATCGCCCAGCAGAATCGCCTGCCCTGCATTTACCTGGTGGATTCGGGCGGCGCCAACCTGCCGCGCCAGGACGAAGTGTTCCCGGACCGCGAGCACTTCGGGCGGATCTTCTTCAACCAGGCCAACATGAGTGCCCAGGGCATCCCGCAGATCGCCGTGGTCATGGGCTCCTGCACCGCCGGTGGCGCCTACGTGCCAGCGATGGCTGACGAAGCGATCATGGTCCGCCAGCAAGCCACGATTTTTCTCGCCGGCCCACCCCTGGTGAAAGCCGCCACCGGTGAAGTGGTGAGTGCCGAAGACCTGGGCGGTGCCGATGTGCATTGCAAGATTTCTGGCGTCGCCGACCACTACGCCGACAGCGATGAACACGCCCTTGCCATTGCCCGCCGCAGCGTGGCCAACCTCAACTGGCGCAAACTCGGTGACGTGCAGCAACGCCAACCCATCGCTCCGTTGTATGCGAGCGATGAGCTGTACGGCGTGGTGTCGGCCGACGCCAAGCAACCGTTCGATGTGCGCGAAGTGATCGCACGCCTGGTGGACGGTTCGGTGTTCGACGAGTTCAAGGCGCTGTTCGGCACGACGCTGGTGTGCGGCTTCGCCCACTTGCACGGCTACCCGATCGCGATCCTGGCCAACAACGGCATCCTGTTTGCCGAAGCGGCGCAGAAAGGCGCGCACTTCATCGAACTGGCCTGTCAACGTGGTATTGCGCTGCTGTTCCTGCAGAACATCACCGGCTTCATGGTCGGGCAGAAATACGAAGCCGGTGGCATCGCCAAGCACGGCGCGAAGCTGGTGACGGCGGTGGCTTGCGCCAAGGTACCGAAATTCACCGTGATCATCGGCGGCAGTTTCGGCGCCGGTAACTATGGCATGTGCGGCCGGGCCTACGACCCACGGTTCCTGTGGATGTGGCCGAATGCACGGATTGGCGTGATGGGCGCCGAGCAGGCGGCAGGTGTGTTGGTGCAGGTCAAGCGCGAACAGGCCGAACGCAGCGGCCATCCTTTCAGCGCTGCCCAGGAAGCTGAGATCAAGCAACCGATTCTCGATCAGTACGAAGAACAGGGTCACCCCTACTATTCCAGCGCACGGCTGTGGGACGACGGCGTCATCGACCCGGCCCAGACCCGCGACGTACTGGGCCTCGCCTTGTCTGCGTCACTGAACGCGCCCATCGAACCGAGCCGCTTCGGCGTGTTCCGGATGTAAACGGGGAATGCCCATGGATAACTTCAATACCCTCGAACTGCTCACCGACCCGCGTGGCGTCGCCACCCTGTGGCTGAGCCGCGAGTCGAAAAACAACGCGTTCAACGCTGAAATGATCCGCGAACTGATCCTCGCCCTGGATCAGGTCAGCGGCGATCCGAGCCTGCGCTTCCTGCTGATCCGCGGGCGTGGCAAACATTTCAGCGCCGGCGCCGACCTGGCCTGGATGCAGCAATCGGCCGAGCTCGACTATCACACCAACCTCGACGACGCCCGGGAACTGGCGGAGCTGATGTACAACCTCGCCAAGCTGAAAATCCCTACGTTGGCGGTCGTCCAAGGTGCGGCGTTTGGGGGTGCGCTGGGGCTGATCAGCGCCTGCGACATGGCCATTGGCGCCGATGAAGCGCAGTTCTGCCTGTCGGAAGTACGCATTGGCCTGGCGCCGGCGGTGATCAGCCCGTTCGTGGTGCAAGCCATAGGCGAACGGGCGGCCCGGCGTTACGCCCTGACCGCTGAACGCTTCGGCGGGCAACGTGCGAAAGAAATCGGTTTGCTGTCGGAAAGTTACCCGGCCGAGACCCTGGATCAGCAGGTCGAGCAATGGATCGACAACCTGTTGCTCAACAGCCCGGCGGCCATGCGCGCCAGCAAGGAACTGTTGCGCGAAGTCGGTAACGGCGCCCTCACCCCGGCGCTGCGGCGCTACACCGAAAACGCCATCGCCCGCATCCGTGTCAGCCCGGAGGGCCAGGAAGGGTTACGAGCCTTCCTGCAAAAACGTGCGCCGAACTGGCAAGCCGAGTCGAATCATAAGGAGCCGCGTCGATGAGCGCCCCTGTCCTCACTACTTTGCTGGTGGCCAACCGTGGTGAAATCGCCTGCCGCGTAATGCGCACCGCCAAAGCCATGGGCCTGACCACTGTGGCCGTGCACAGCGCCACCGACCGCGATGCGCGCCACAGCCGTGAAGCCGACATTCGCGTCGACCTGGGCGGCAGCAAGGCCACCGACAGCTACCTGCAAATCGACAAGCTGATCGCCGCCGCCCTGGCCAGTGGCGCCCAGGCGATCCATCCGGGTTATGGCTTTCTGTCGGAGAATGCCGGGTTCGCCCGCGCCATCGAAAACGCCGGGTTGATCTTCCTCGGCCCGCCCGCCTCGGCCATCGACGCCATGGGCAGCAAGTCCGCGGCCAAGGCCTTGATGGAAACCGCCGGCGTGCCCCTGGTGCCCGGCTATCACGGCGAAGCCCAAGACCTCGACACCTTCCGCGACGCCTGTGAACGCATCGGTTATCCCGTGCTGCTCAAGGCCACTGCCGGTGGTGGCGGCAAAGGCATGAAAGTGGTCGAAGACGTCAGCCAGCTGGCCGAAGCCCTTGCCTCGGCCCAGCGTGAAGCGCAATCGTCATTCGGCGATTCGCGGATGCTGGTGGAGAAATACCTGCTCAAGCCGCGCCACGTTGAGATCCAGGTGTTCGCCGATCAGCACGGCAACTGCCTGTACCTCAACGAGCGCGATTGCTCGATTCAGCGTCGGCACCAGAAGGTCGTCGAAGAAGCCCCGGCGCCGGGCCTGAGTCCGCAACTGCGACGAGCCATGGGCGAAGCTGCGGTGCGCTCGGCACAAGCCATCGGTTATGTCGGCGCCGGTACCGTGGAATTCTTGCTGGATGCGCGCGGCGAGTTTTTCTTCATGGAGATGAACACGCGCCTGCAAGTCGAACACCCGGTGACCGAAGCCATTACCGGCCTCGATCTGGTGGCCTGGCAGATTCGCGTGGCGCGTGGCGAAGCGCTGCCGATGACTCAGGACGAGGTGCCTTTGATCGGCCACGCCATCGAAGTGCGGCTGTACGCCGAAGACCCGGCCAACGATTTCCTGCCGGCCACCGGACGCCTGGCGCTGTATCGCGAATCAGCCGAAGGGCCGGGGCGGCGGGTCGACAGTGGCGTGGAAGAAGGTGATGAGATCTCGCCGTTCTACGACCCGATGCTCGGTAAGCTGATCGCCTGGGGCGAGGACCGTGAACAGGCGCGGTTACGGCTATTGAGCATGCTCGACGAATTTGCCATTGGCGGACTGAAAACCAATATCGGGTTCCTGCGACGCATCGTCGCTCACCCCGCCTTCGCGGCGGCGGAGCTGGACACTGGATTTATCCCACGCTATCAGGCGCAATTACTGCCAGAGCCTGGCGAATTGAATGATGATTTCTGGCGCGCTGCGGCCCACGGTTTTGCCTTGAGTCTGACGCCACGTGTACGAGCCGATGACGCCCACTCGCCCTGGGCCAACGTCGCCGGGCTGCGCCTGGGACTGCCAAGGGAAACCACCCTGCACTTGAGCTGCGAAGGACAGGATCGCGCGATGACGCTGGACGTTACAGCGGGTAGCGCGGAGTTCAAGGGCGAGCAACTGCTGATCGAGCACCACGGCCTGCGCCGTAGACATCGGGCCATCCGCCAGGGCGACAGCCTGTATCTGCAATGGGAAGGTGACCTGCACCGAGTCGATCTGTACGACCCGTTGGCCGCTGCCGAAGCCAGCCACAGCCATCAAGGCGGCCTGACCGCCCCCATGAACGGCAGCATCGTCCGGGTATTGGTGAGCGTCGGCCAAACGGTGGAAACCGGGGCGCAACTGGTGGTGCTGGAAGCGATGAAAATGGAGCACAGCATTCGTGCGCCCAAGGCCGGCGTGATCAAGGCGCTGTATTGCCAGGAAGGTGAAATGGTCAGCGAAGGCAGCGCACTGGTGGCGTTCGAAGAATAGGCATCGACCCGTATGCCGGGTCGATCCAGTTAGAACCTGATGGTGGCCTGCACGACCACACCGATGATGCGGCATTGTTCGGTGTACAGGTTTTTCGGGTAAGTCGGATTGAGCGGAACCAGATAACGCTGGCCGCTCTCTTCGATCAATTTGCGAAAGGTCGCATCGCTGCTGCCAGGCAGTTGCGCGACCACCAGTTTGCCGGGCACCGCTTCGATGGCCGGGTCGATCAGGATCGACATCCCCTCGGGAATGCTCAACCCGCTCGGTGCGGTCATCGCATCGCCAACCACCACCAGCCAGAACGCGTCGCCCTGGGCATGGTAATCCGTCAGCTCATAGCGCGCCTTGTCGTAGGTCGCGAGCTCGCCTTCGCGGATTTCACCCACCTCGCTCCAATCGCTCACCGGGTAACGGAAGTACGGATTGTACTTCTGCGCCAGGGCCATGCCTTCGTCGGTCGAAGTATCCGGCTCGCGAATCACCATCGCCACTTCCAGAAACTCCAGCCCCAGCTCCTGCAGGACCCGATTCATGTCTTCGACACTGGGCTGCCGGCGCTTGGTCAGCCAATGGCCGACACCGCCCTGGGACATGCCCAAACGTTCTGCGAGCACCACTTGCGTGACGCGCAGCTCCTTCATCTTGGCCTTGACCAACTCTATCCATTTATCCATGTGCGGCACGATACGTGGCTGTCTCCGACCATCAAAACACAAATTGTAGTATTTAAATTATCGTCACAATTACGATAGGTACTATTCTGGGTTCAGGACTTCAGCCCCCCATACGGAGAATCTCGACACCATGGACACACCCAACAAGGATCAGCCCAACAACCCTTTCGACAGCTCGTTCCCCTCGCTGCAGGATTGCCCGGCGGCCCAACGCGCCCTCGACTACTACTTGAAACCAGGTGTTTCGGATGCTCCGGCAGAGCATCGCTTCTTCGACGTAAATCGCAACATCAGCTCAGAAGAAGCCCTGGTTCACGCTTGTGATCTGCTGCGCTGCGCGGCGGCCACCGCCCACGAATCCGCCAACCGGCTGGATGGTTCGAGCCGGGACCTGGCATTTTCAGTGGTGCATATGATTGATCTGGTCAAGGTGATGCTTGACCGGTCCCTGGATGGCTACCCTACTCGCTAGGCGTAGCACAGGGGAATGGCGCCGCAAATGCGGGCGAAAGGAAATATTTTCCAATCGATGCGATAAAACCATTTGACTTGCAAATGATAATGATTATTATTGCATCAGCTGGTCGCGAGATCAGTCGATAGGCCAGAAGACCTTAGGTCGGACTTCTGGAATATCTCCTCATCAGGCTAATCACGGTTTTTGACCCGGCTTTTTGCCGGGTCTTTTTTTGCCGATTTTTCGGCTTATGGCTTCAGGCTAATGAAGTCTTTGGGTGTCGCTAATTCGGTGGCGGCGATGATAGCAAATGAGTATCCATTTACAAGTGTTCCCCCCCCCGCCTCAGCCGCGAAAGCGATCGATAGGCAGCTACTTGAGAATCCACTGCTGACTCTCTAAGCTGCGTTGGCGTCCAGGGAGGGCGCCCCCTTCTTCAAATGACTCAAATCGTCCGGTTTTGCCTTTCTTGCGTGTAAAGTAACGGCCATGAAAATCCTTTTCAGGAGCCGTGACCGTGGCTAAATCCTCTTTCGATATCAGCGCCAATTTTGACAGCGGCAACATTGAAGTCGTCGACATCAGCAACCCGCTGCAGTCGCTGCTGAAGATCCGACCCGACACCCGCAGCGCTCACTTTCAATGGTTCCACTTCAAGGCCAGCGGCCTGCATGTCGGCCAGGAATATTCCTTCCGCCTGCTCAATGCCAGTCAATCGTCCTACAACAAGGCTTGGACCGGCTACCAGACCGTTGCCTCCTACGATCACGTCAACTGGTTCCGTATTCCCACGCAGTTTGAAGGCGACGCCCTGCGCTTTCACCTAGAGGCCGAACAACCTCATGCCTGGTTCGCCTACTTCGAACCCTAC
The DNA here is from genome assembly GCF_053850495.1 of Pseudomonas sp. CFBP 5748. NCBI lineage: Bacteria > Pseudomonadati > Pseudomonadota > Gammaproteobacteria > Pseudomonadales > Pseudomonadaceae > Pseudomonas > Pseudomonas sp. CFBP 5748. The sequence continues at coordinate 662,891 of NZ_JBSPTN010000001.1, read as the reverse complement.
AGCCGTGGCCGTCATGATTGGTTGATCGAGCAAGCGTTGCACAAGGCCGGTACCGAACTGCTGGCCGTCGGTAAAAGTGCGCAAGGCCGTGACATTCAATTGCTGCGCAAGGGCAGCGGTGCCGAAGGTCGGCGCAAGGTCTGGATCATCGCCCAGCAGCACCCTGGCGAGCACATGGCCGAATGGTTCATGGAAGGCGTGATCGAACGCCTCCAGCATCAGGATGATCCGCAACTGGGACAATTGCTGGCCAAGGCCGATCTGTATCTGGTGCCGAACATGAACCCGGACGGCGCGTTCCACGGTCATTTGCGTACCAATGCCCTGGGCCAGGACCTCAACCGTGCCTGGCAGAACGCCAGTCCGGAAATCAGCCCGGAGGTGTTTTTCGTACAGCAGCAAATGGAAAAGTACGGGGTCGATCTGTTCCTCGATGTGCATGGCGATGAGGAAATCCCCCATGTCTTCACCGCCGCATGTGAAGGTAATCCGGGTTACACGCCGCGTATTGCCCAACTCGAAGAGCGCTTTCGCAGCCATCTCAAACACCAGACCAAAGACTTCCAGACCGCTCACGGCTACACCCGCGACGAACCGGGCCAGGCCAACATGACCCTGGCCTGCAACGCGGTCGGTCAGAAATACGATTGCTTGTCCCTGACCCTGGAAATGCCGTTCAAAGACCACGACGACCACCCGAACCCGCTGACCGGCTGGTCCGGCAAGCGCTCGATGCAATTGGGCAAGGATGTGTTGAGCACCGTCGCGGACATGGTCGACGAATTGCGCTGACGTTCAATTTAACGACATGAATAGATTCCGTGGCGAGGGAGCAAGCTCCCTCGCCACGGTTTCCTCTATTAGCCCTTACCTCGCAACATACTGTCCAACACCTCATCCCGGCGCACCCAACCGTGAAACAACGCCGCCGCCAAATGCACCAGCACGGTCAGGAACAACAGATAGGCCAGGTACCCGTGGGCCTTGCGCAGCAGTGCGAAGGTCTGGGCGTCCGCCGGCAGGATCGCGGGCAGTTGCAACGAATGACTGAGCATCACCGGGTCCCCCGCTGCCGAAATCATGCCCCAGCCCAGTAGCGGCAGGACGAGCATCAAAGCGTACAACAGCACATGCGAAGCTCTGGCCGCCAACACCTGCCAACTTGGCAAATCGGCCGGCAGCGGCGGCTGTCGGGTGGAAAAGCGCACCACCAGGCGCACGACTACCAGCAACAGAATCGCAATGCCCAACGGCTTGTGCAGTTGCAGCAGCCATTCATGGCGCTCGGACACCGAGGCGACCATGCCAGCGCCGATAAACAGCATGGCGATGATCATCAATGCCATCAGCCAGTGCAGCAGCCGGGCCAATGGTGCAAAGTGACGAGGGGCGCTCATGGGCGGGACTCCTGGTTAGCGGGCAATTGGCTGACTTCGCTGGTACGCCGCAGATAGGAACTGGCATAGGCGGCGGAACGCGCGGCCAACAGCGGGTCCTCGGAACCCTCGATCCCGCTGGGCAGGATCAGCGGGTCATAGTTGATATCGCGGCACTCGCCGTTGTCCTGCGCCTGGGTGCGCTCGAGCACCAGCGTGCCGGCATTGAGTACCTTGCGATCAGACGGCCAGGCCTTGCTGGCATCGTTCACCGGGTCGCCAGGATTGGCCAAGGTGATGTTCAACTGCCAGCGCAACGGCCCGGCAGCCAGACGCTTCACCAGATCCTGCCCCAGAAAGTCGGCCCCCTGGGGTGGGGTGGCGTCCGCTACGTCCTGGCTCATCGGCACCACGCCCCAGCGCACGGCCTGGCGCTGCCCTGTCGAGTTGACCAGGTAGAACGCATTGATGCCGTTGTAGGTTTCGGTGGCATAGCTGGCCGATGGTTTGGCGGTCTTGATCCATTGCAGGAACGGTACAGCTTCCGGGTGCGCGGCAAAGAACGCTGGCACCGCCGCCGGGTTCGGTTTCCCCGTGGCCGGATCCGGCGACTGGGCCTGTTGCAATTGATAGAACGCTTCAGGCGTACCCACCGGGAACACCGGCATGCTGTTCATGCCCGTGCGCCATTGCTGGCCGTTGGCCTGGGTAAAACGCAACGCCAGACTGCGAATCGGGACGCTGCCGTCCGGTGCATAGGGGTTGCCGCTGGGCAGGGCGAAACGCCCGACCACCGGCGTTCGCGCCGCCATGAACACCTGCGCGCTGGAATAGGCGCGGGCCTGGTCGGTGCTTTCGAAATAGCCGGCGACGCAGACACCCTTCGAGTGATTGCGCCGAAAGCCCGGGTGAACACCGTTATTTTTTTCCAACACGTTGACCAGCGCATTCGGTGTCAGACGTTGCGGGTCAAAGGTGCCATTGACGTAGGCAAAGGCCCCGGCCAGCGCGGCGACGATCACCGCGATGCCGCTCAGGCGCAGCGTCAGGCTGGCGGCGCTCAGCGGCGGCCGACTCGGCGAAGAGGAAGGGTCAACCATAAGAAAGCTCCAGCGCTTGCGGAAAGAACCCGTGAGACGAAGGCCTGACAGGTTTATTCCCACGCCTCGTATTTATTTTTCCTGCGCTGGAATAATCTCGTTCGCGGATCGTCTTTCCAGTCCAGGCGCAGTGACTGCCCCAAGAAGCCACACTCCCATGAACGAACTCGACGAACAGTTGCGCATCCTCATCCCCCGGCTACGGCGGTTTGCCGTGTCGCTGACGCGCAACTCCAGCAACGCCGATGACCTGGTGCAGATGTGCCTGGAGCGGGCGCTGTCCAAATGGGACGACAAGCGCCCTGACGGCGACCTGCGGGCCTGGCTGTTTTCGATTCTTTATCGGCAGTTTCTCGATGCCCATCGCCGTTCCCGGCGATATGCGCGCATGCTGGAATTTTTCACCGGCCGCAACGATGCCCATCCTTCGGCCGAACGCAGCGTGATTGCGCAATCGTCCCTGCAGGCCTTCGACCAACTCTCCACTGAACAACGTGCACTGTTGTTATGGGTGTCGGTGGAAGGCTTGAGTTACCAGCAAGTCGCCGACATCCTCGGTGTACCGACCGGTACGGTGATGTCACGCCTGTCTCGCGCCCGCCAGGCCCTGCGCCAACTCAGCGACGGCGAAATCACCCGCCCTACCCTGCGGATACTCAAATGATCAGCATGCCCCCCAGCGACAGCGACCTGCACGCCTACGTCGATCGCCAGCTGAGCGAGGCCGACCAGCGTCTGATGGACACTTACCTCGCCGGTCACCCCGAGGTTGCCGCCCGGGTCCGCGCCTGGCAACAGGACGCGCAACACCTGCGCACGGCCCTGAGTGGAGCCTTGCAGCGGCCGGCCAACCCGGATCTCGACCCGGCCATGATTCGCCAGCGCCTGAAACATCGATCCCGCCGCCACCTGGCCAGCGCAGCAGTGTTGTTGCTGGCGGTCAGTGTGGGCGGGTTCAGCGGCTGGAAGGCGCGGGAGATGACCATTCTCAGCGCCGTAGCCCCCATGGCTGACGCACTACAGGCGTACCGACTGTTCGCCCAACAGGGCATCCTTCCGGCCGATTACCAAACCGGCGACGAGCAGAGCATGCAAGGTTGGCTCGACCGTTACTTCACCCAGGCCAACCGGCTGCCAGACCTGTCGGGCGCCGGTTTCAAGCCGGTCAGCGGTCGCTTGCTCAGCACCGAGCAAGGGGCGGCGGCCATGGTGGTTTATCAAGACCCAAGCGGCCAGAAGATCAGCTTCTACGTGCGCCCACCGGGCCCGAAAAACTTCCTGCTGCCCCGTGGCAGCCGCCGCGACGGCGAGCTGCAGGCCGAGTATTGGTCCGGGCCGGGATACAACTATGCGATGGTCATACCCAGTGATACGCCGGCGGCGCAAAAGCTCAAGCAGACCCTGAATTTCTGAGCACAGCAGATCCCCTGTAGGAGCGGGCTTGCTCGCGAAGGCGCTGGCACATTCAACATCAATGTCGTTTGACACACCGCTTTCGCGAGCAAGCCCGCTCTCACAGGGGTCGGGGATGTCCGTGAAACTCAACCCTGCCCAAACACCTGCGAAGGCCTGCGCAGCAGCGGGTCGAACGGGTTGACTCGCGGTCCGATCAGCGCCGCTTCGCGCTTGAGCATTTCCACCACCGTCGGCAAGCGATCGGGCCCCAGTCGATCGCTCACTGTTGCCACGCTCAAGGCCGCCACGGCACGGCCGTCACGGTCCAGGATCGGCACGGCCACCCCGGCCATGCCCTGCAACACGCCTGTATTGCGTCCGGCATAGCCCAGTGCGCGCACGTTCTCTACTTCCGTGCGCAGGAAGACTTCGTCGTACAAATGGAAATCCTTGAGCCGGGGCAGGTTGTAATGAATCACCGTGTCGCGCTCCTCTTCCGGCAGGAACGCGAGGATGGCCAGGCTGCCCTGCCCCACGCCCAGAGCCACTCGCCCGCCAATGTCGCCGGTGAATGTGCGGATCGGGAACGGCCCTTCACTACGGTCCAGGCAAATGGCATCGAACCCACTGCGCGCCAGCAAAAACAACGAGTCCCCCAAGGACGCCGACAGCCGCAGCATGGCAGGTCGCGCAAGATCACGCAGGTTGCCAGAGTTGCCGGCACGGGCGGCCAAGGCAAAGAAGTCCAGGCTCAAGCGATAGCGTTTGCTGCGCGCGTCCTGCTCGACCATGCCCTCGTCCATCAGGCTGCGCAGCAAGCGATGGGTGGTGGGCTGGGACAGGCCGATGCGTTGTGCCAATTGCGTCACCCGCTCGCCGCCTTCGACGGTGTCCCCCAGGCTACGCAACACGGCGAACAATCTGGAGACAGCGCCAACCCCGACCTCAGACTTCGCATCATTCCGATCAGTGGAATCTGACATTTAATTTTCCATCAATAAATTTACTCACCGAATGAAACTGAAAATAGTCTTCGCTTCAGTGAAATAGGCCATTGAGCCCATCCTATTCTTCGTCCTACTCTGCGTCCAGACAGGGGCGATCCGAACAACAACGGCAGCCGACACAAGCTCGAGCGCCAACGCACCCCGCAGCATCCTTTCGTATCTGCCCATAAAAAAGCGCGCCTCACGGCGACGCATAACAATCCAAGGTGGAGCGCAGCTATGGCTTTTGTGCGACTTGAAGGACTTGGCAAACGTTACGGCGACATCGACGCGGTGGTCGCCACCAACCTGTCCGTGGAGAAAGGCGAGTTTGTCTCGCTGCTGGGCCCCTCCGGCTGCGGTAAAACCACCACCTTGCAGATGATCGCCGGCTTCGTCGAAGTCAGCAGCGGGCGCATTCTTTTGGACGGTCGCGACATCACCCACGCCAAGCCCGCCAGCCGGGGCCTGGGCGTGGTATTCCAGAGTTACGCGCTGTTCCCCCACATGACCGTCAAGGACAACGTCGCCTTCGGCCTGCGCATGCGCAAAGTGGCCAACGCCGAGTTGCAACAACGGGTTGATCGGGTGCTGAAGCTGGTACGCCTGGACCCACACGCCGAACGCTACCCACGAGAGCTCTCGGGCGGCCAGCGCCAACGTGTGGCACTGGCCCGGGCGCTGGTGATCGAGCCGCCAGTGCTGCTGCTCGACGAACCGCTGTCCAACCTCGACGCCAACTTGCGCGAAGAGATGCAATACGAAATCCGCCGTATCCAGCGCGAAGTCGGGATCACCACGTTGATGGTCACCCACGACCAGTCCGAGGCGCTGTCCATCAGTGACCGGGTCGTAGTGATGCAGGCCGGGCGCATCACACAGATCGACGCGCCATACACCCTTTACGAACACCCGCGCACTGAGTTCATTTCCGGCTTCGTCGGCAAAGCCAATCTGCTGCCCGGTGAGCGTGACAGCGCAGGCGTCGTTCAAGTCTGCAAGCAGGACAAGGGCGACCTGATCCTGAGCCTGCGCCCGGAAAAAATCGACCTGTGCGCCGCCGGTGCAGGCCGACTGCAAGGCACCCTCATCAGCCGCTTCTTTCTCGGCAGCCAATGGTTGTACGGCGTCTCGACCGTCCTGGGCGAACTCTGCGTGGTGCGCCGCAACGACGGCTCAGCGCCCATGACCGAAGGCACCGTCGTCGGCTTGGACTGGGACCCGGCGCTGCTGCGGGTGCTGAGCGTCGATGAGGTGCCGGCATGAAGCTGATCGAGGCAATGCGTCGGGGTCGGCAAGGCTACCTGATGTCCGCGCCGGCCCTGGCCTTGTACCTGGGCCTGCTGGTCATCCCCCTGGGCCTGACGCTGGTGCTGTCGTTCAACGTCTTTGACTACAGTTCGGGCATCAACGGCGACGCCTATACCTTCGAGCATTACGCCAGCCTGCTGGGTGATCCGTACTTCTACGAGATCTTTCTACGCACGCTCTGGATCAGCGGCCTGACCACGCTGTTGTGTGTGCTGATCGGCGTACCGGAAGCTTACGTCCTCAGCCGCATGAGGGCGCCGTGGCGCTCGATTTTCCTGATCCTGATTCTTACGCCGCTGCTGATTTCGGTGGTGGTGCGGGCCTTCGGCTGGAGCCTGTTGCTCGGCGCCGACGGCTTGGTCAATCAGACCTTGCAAGCCTTCGGCGGCTCACCGATGAAGTTGTTGTATACGCCGTTCGCCGTGGTCATCGCCCTGGTTCACGTGATGTTGCCGTTCATGATCATTCCGGTCTGGACCTCGCTGCAGAAACTCGACCCAGCCGCCGAACAGGCCGCGCTGTCGCTGGGCGCGAGCCAGTTCACGGTAATCCGCAAAGTCGTGCTGCCGCAGATCATGCCCGGCGTGCTGTCGGGCACCTTGATCGTGTTCGGCCTCGCCGCCAGCTCCTTCGCGATTCCCGGCCTGCTCGGTGGGCGCCGTTTGAAAATGGTCGCCACGCTGATCTACGACCAATACCTGTCGGAACTCAACTGGCCCATGGGCGCGGCCATTGCCGTCGCGCTACTGCTGCTCAACCTGCTGATCATGCTGTCGTGGAACCGGATGATCGAAGGCCGCTACAAGAAGTCATTGGGGTAATTCGTCATGTCCAGGAACGGTCCTTTCGCCCTGTTGTTTCATACCCTGGTGGTGGTGTTCATGCTGGCGCCGCTGGTGGTGGTCTGCCTCGTCGCCTTCACCCCGGAAAACACCCTGAGCCTGCCGACTACGGAATTTTCCCTGCGCTGGTTCCGCGCCGTGTTCGAGCGCGCGGATTTTGTCGATGCGTTCTACAACAGCCTGATCCTGGCGTTCTGCGCAGCCTCGTTGGCGACGTTGATTGCGGTGCCGGCGGCTTTGGCGATCACTCGGCTCGAGTTTCCGGGCAGGGACTTTTTCAACGGTCTGTTCCTGTCGCCGATCATCATTCCGCACCTGGTGCTGGGGGTCGCATTGCTACGCCTGTTTGCGCTGATGGGGGTGAACGGCAGCTTTGCCTGGCTGATCTTCGCCCACGTGCTGGTGATCACCCCGTATGTGCTGCGCCTGGTGCTCGCATCGGCCATCGGCCTGGACCGCAGCGCCGAACAGGCCGCGCAGTCGCTGGGGGCCGGACGCTTCACGCTGTTTCGGCAAATCACCTTGCCGATGATTCTGCCGGGGGTGGCCGGGGGCTGGTTGCTGGCGTTCATCAACAGCTTCGATGAAGTCACGCTGTCGATCTTCGTCACCTCACCGGCCACGCAAACCCTGCCGGTGCGCATGTATGTCTACGCCACCGAATCCATCGACCCGATGATGGCGGCGGTGTCGGCATTGGTCATCGGGCTGACCGCGCTGACCATGATTCTGCTCGACCGGGTCTATGGCCTGGATCGGGTCCTGGTAGGCAAACAATGAGGGCGCCATGGCTCTGCTGAAACGACTGGCCGAAGGCGACCGCCCGGCCCTGGACTTTACCCTCGACGGCGTACCCGCCCGCGGCCTGCTGGGTGACACGTTGCTGACTGCCGTGCTGACCAACAGCGAACACCTGCGCGGCAGCGACTTCAGCGCCGAACCCCGGGCCGGTTTCTGCCTGATGGGCGCCTGCCAGGACTGTTGGGTCCGCCTGGGCGACGGCCGCCGCGTACGCGCCTGCTCGACCCTGCTCGAAGCCGGGCTGCACATCAGCCGCGAACCGGGGCGCCAGCTATGAATAATGCCAACCTCATCGCGAGCAAGCCCGCTCCCACAGGAGACTTGTGCCGCCCACAAAACCCATGCCCACCACAGCCCCCCTGTGGGAGCGGGCTTGCTCGCGAAGGCGTCTTTAAAAACGCCACCAACCCCACAGCACCGCCAACGAGGTGGCCATGAAACCCATAGCCATCATCGGCGCCGGCCCGGCCGGTATCCGTGCCGCACAGACGCTGGTTGCCCATGGCGTATACCCCATCCTGCTGGACGAAGCCGCCCACGGTGGCGGGCAGATCTATCGGCGGCAACCGGCCAATTTCAAGCGCTCACCAGCCAAGCTGTATGGCTTCGAAGCGCACAAGGCCAACGCCATCCACCAGACCCTCGACGAACTGCGCGAACAGCTCGATTACCGTCCCGACACCCTGGTGTGGAACGCCGAGGCCGGCCTGCTGGACACCTTGCATGAAGGCCGCGCTGACCGCCTGGAGTACACCAGTGTGATCGTCGCCACGGGCGCCACCGACCGGATCCTGCCGGTACCAGGTTGGACCCTGCCAGGGGTGTACAGCCTGGGCGCGGCGCAGATCGCCTTGAAATTCCAGGGTTGCGCCATCGGTGAGCGAGTGGTGTTCGCCGGCAGCGGCCCATTGCTTTATCTGGTGGCGTATCAATACGCCAAGGCCGGTGCCAACGTGGTCGCAGTGCTCGACAGTTCGCCCTTCAGCGCCCAGGCTCGTGCCCTGCCCGGCCTGCTGGCGCAACCGGCCACCCTCGCCAAGGGCCTCTATTACCGCGCCTGGCTGAGCGCCCATGGCATCGCCGTACATCAAGGCGCGAGCCTGTCGTGTATCGAAGGTGAGCGCCGGGTGCAGTCACTGAAATGGCGCAACGCAAAAGGCGAGCAATCCCTTGAGTGCGACGCACTGGCCTTCGCCCACGGTTTGCGCAGCGAAACCCAATTGGCCGACCTGCTGGGCTGCGAATTCGCCTGGAACCCGCTCAATCGCGCCTGGTTGCCGAAACGAGATAGCGCCGGTCGCAGCAACGTGCCCGGGGTTTACCTGGCGGGCGACGGTGCAGGGATCATGGGCGCCGATGCCGCTGAAGTGGCCGGCGAACGGGCGGCCCTGGCCCTGCTCGAGGACATCGGTTATCTGATCGACCCGCAGCATTGCGCTCAGTTGGAACAAGCCCTCGAACGCATCGGCCATTTCCGCCTGGGCCTGGAGCGCGCATTTGCCTTTCCCGAAAACTGGGCCGCCGATGCCGCTGACCACCTGATGATTTGCCGCTGCGAAGAAGTCAGCGCCGGCGACATCCGCCAAGTGGTGGGCGAAGGCCACTGGGAGATCAACCGGGTCAAGGCCCATTGCCGGGTCGGCATGGGGCGTTGCCAGGGTCGGATGTGCGGCGCCGCCGCAGCGGAAATCATCGCCTGGGAAAGCGGACGCCCTGTCTCCAGCATTGGCCGCTTGCGGGCCCAGGCGCCGATCAAACCCGTGCCGTTCGGCCTGGAGGTCGAACCATGATCGAAGTGGATGTGGTGATCATTGGCGGCGGTATCGTCGGCGCCTCCGCCGCGCTGTTCCTGAGCCAGGCCGGACGAAGGGTGGCACTGCTGGAACGGGACTTTTGCGGCTCGCACTCCAGCGGCGTGAATTACGGCGGTGTGCGTCGACAGGGACGGCCATTGTCGCAACTGCCACTGTCGCAACGGGCCCATGACATCTGGGGCCAGTTGCCTCGGTTGATCGGCATCGACGGTGAGTACCAGCGCAGCGGTCATCTGAAACTGGCCCGCAGCGCTGAAGATCTGCGAGCGCTGCACGATTACGCCACCAGCAGCCAGGGCTTCGGCCTCGACTTGCAACTGCTCGATCGTGCGGAGCTGCGTGCCCGCTTTCCATGGGTCGGCGCGATCGCGGTCGGCGCGTCGCTGTGCCCGGATGACGGCCACGCCAATCCGCGCCTGGTGTCGCCGGCATTCGCCCAGGCAGCCCGCCGGCACGGCGCGCAGATCCACGAACAATGCGCGGTCAGCACTGTCGAGCACAACGGCCAGCGCTTTGCCGTACACAGCGAAACGGGCCTGGTGGTTCACGCCCCCTGGCTGCTGAACTGCGCCGGAGCCTGGGCGAGCCATTTCGCCGCGCAGTTTGGCGAAGCGGTGCCCATGCACGCCGGGCACCCGGCGATGCTGGTCACCGAGCCATTGCCCTGGGTGATGAACGCCAGCACCGGCGTGGAGGGCGGCGGTATCTATGCGCGCCAGGTCGCCCGTGGCAACTGCGTGCTGGGAGGCGGCCAAGGGTTTGCCCTGGACGATGCCCGGGCCCGTCCCGGCCAGAACGCGGTAATCGACATCCTGCGCCAGGCGGTCGAACTCTATCCGTTTTTGCAGGGCGCCCAGGCGATTCGCACCTGGAGCGGCACCGAAGGTTATCTGCCCGATCGCCAACCGGTGATCGGCCATAGCAGTACCCAAGCCGGCCTGTTGCATGCGTTCGGCTTTGCCGGCGCGGGCTTTCAGATCGGCCCTGCGGTGGGCCAGGCGCTCACCGAGATCATCTGCAACGGCGCCTCAACCACGCCGCTGGATGCGTTTTCCATCACCCGGTTCCACTCCATCTCCGTTGCTTGATAGAGGAAGGTCGCGCCAATGAATAACGTCAAACGCAGTGCACTGTTCGGTTTCTGCTCGCTGGGTTGCGCTTGCCTGGGCGCCCTGCTCCCGGTCACCCAGGCGTTGGCCGAGCCGACGCTTTACCTGGGCATGAACGGCGGCACCATGGAGCGGCTCTACGCCGACAAAGTCTTGCCGGCCTTCGAGAAAGCCAACAACGTCAAAGTGGTGATCGTGCCCGGCACCTCCGCCGACATCCTGGCCAAAGTCCAGGCCAGCAAAGGCAACCCGCAGATGCATGTGATGTTCCTCGATGACGGCATCATGTACCGCGCCATTGCCATGGGGCTGTGCGACAAACTCGCGGACAGCCCGCCCCTGGCGCAGATTCCGGCCAAGGGCCGTATCAAGGAGCAGGCGGTGGCGGTCAGCCTCGGGGTGACCGGACTGGCCTACAACACACGGCTGTTCACGGAAAAAGGCTGGAATACGCCGACGTCCTGGATGGACCTGGCCGACCCACGCTTCAAGGATAAAGTGGTGTTCCAGTCGATGGCCTCATCCACGTTTGGCTTGCACGGTTTCCTGATGTTCAACCGGATCCAGGGCGGCAGCGAGGCCGACGTCGAACCGGGCTTCAAGGCCTGGCCGAACACGATCGGACGCAACGTGCTGGAATACATCCCGAGTTCAGCGAAGATCTCCGAAATGCTGCAGACCGACGAGGCCGCGCTGTTCCCACTGACCCCCACCCAGGTGACCGCGCTGAAAATCAAGGGCATGCCGGTCGAGTACGCGCAGCCGAAGGAAGGCTCGGTGGTGCTCAACGTCGCCGAATGCGCCATCGCGCAAAATACCCAACCGGAACTGGCGCAAAAGCTCGCGGCGTTCCTGCTGACGCCTGAAGCCCAGGCCATTGCCCTGGAAGAAGGCGACCAGATCCCGTCCAACCCCAACACCCCGACCACTGACAAGACCCGTGGCCAGGTGGAGGCGATGAAGCGCTATCTGGAAACCGCCATCGCCGTGGATTGGGATCAGGTCAACGAACAGCGCCCAGCCTGGAACGCGCGCTGGAACCGCAGCATCGAGCGCTAGAGCGCTCGACTGTGGTGAGGGGAGAAACACTGGTGTGGGAGCAAGGCTTGCCCGCGATGAAGACAACGCGGTCGCTGAGAAAACGAGGCGCCTGCCTCGCGGGCAAGCCTTGCTCCCACAGAAAAACCTTCCTCGCCACAGGGAGTTGTGCTGCTTAACCCGCCAACCCGACAAACATATCCTGCACGTCATCATGGTTGTCGAGGCCTTCAAGGAAAGCTTCGACTTCAGCCATCTGCTCGTCGGTCAGGCCGCTGACCGGGTTTTTCGGCTGATAGCCCAGCTTGGCCGACAACACGGTGAAGCCCTGCTCAGGCAACCCCTTCTGCACCGCATCGAGGTCGGCAGGATCGGTGATGAACAACGTCGCGCCGTCTTCGCCCGGTTCGAAATCCTGGGCACCGGCCTCGATGGCGGCCATTTCCGGATCGGCGTCAGGGCTGTCCGGCGCGGCCTCGATCATGCCGACATGGTTGAAGTCCCAGGCGACCGAACCTGAAGCGCCCAGTTGGCCCTTGCGGAACGCCACACGAATCTCGGCAACGGTGCGGTTGATGTTGTCGGTCACGCATTCAACGATCAGCGGCACCTGATGCGGTGCGAAGCCTTCGTAGGTGACACGGTGGTATTGCACGGTTTCGCCGAGCTGGCCAGAGCCTTTCTTGATCGCACGTTCCAAGGTCTCGCGGGGCATCGAGGCCTTCTTCGCCTGCTCGACCACCAGGCGCAAGTGCGCGTTGGTAGCGGTGTCGGCGCCGTTGCGCGCGGCAATGGTGATTTCTTTCACCAGCTTGCCGAAAATCTTGCCCTTGGCGTTGGCAGCCGCTTCTTTGTGTTTAACCTTCCACTGTGCGCCCATTACTCACTCTCTTGTCTGACGCGCCGAGACATCTGCCGGCCGGCGCTGTGGCGCAAGTTTATACGGCCTAAACCGGCTGATCGACCAAAAAATTCAGCCCTTGCGAATCGACATTTTCACAGCGTGTTGTAGGGGTTTTCTGAAATAGCGATTCGCTAGCACCGTTTCACCTTGGGGTTTCGTACCCTCTGCGCTTCTCTCCCTGCAAGTAAGAGCGGTGATGCACAACGACACGGAAAGTCCCTTCAGCCTGACCCTCACGCAAAGCGACTTGCGCCTGCAAGTATTGCGGTTCAACGGTCGGGAAGCCCTCAACCAGCCGTACCGCTTTGATCTCGAATTGATCGGCCTGGCGCCACCGATGAACCCTGACACGCTACTGGGACAACCGGCCTTCCTGCGCCTGGACGGCGAATCGGGCATCCATGGGATTGTCCACAGCGTCTGCCTGAGCGCTCATACACCGCACCGCATCGGCTACCGTGTGGCGCTGGTTCCTTACCTCCAGCATCTGGAACAAGGCCCGCGGCGACGGATTTTCTATCGACTCAACGTTGTGCAAGTGTTGCAACGCCTGTTGCAGGACAACGCACTGCCCGCCCACAGCTACCGTTTCGAACTGCCCCACGGGCATTACCCATGCCGTCCCTTCTGCATCCAGTACGAGGAAAGTGATCTGGATCTGCTACAACGCTTATGCGAAGAAGAAGGTATCCATTATCACTTCGAACATGCCCACCAGGGCCATGTCCTGGTGTTCGCCGAAGACCCTAAAAGCTTCCCCGCGCGTCCGGTCGAACTGACACTACGCCAGGACGCTGGCCGGCAATCGGCCATCCAACGGCTGTATCAGCGTCACCGCTTAACGGCGCCGGGCCTGCCTGCCGGTTTCAGCGACCGGGCGATGAGCGAAGCCGGGAGCAGCGCCGCGAATCATCCCTTCAAAGGCGTCGACCACGAAACCCTGCGCGGCAATCCGGCGCTGGCTCATGATGACCAGGTCACTCGCCGAAGCCTTGAACGGTTGCGCTGTCGGCAACGGCAGATCCACGGCCACAGCACCCAACCGGCCCTGCGTAGCGGCCATATCGCGCAGATCGGCGAACACCCGGTTCCCACCTTCAACGACCAATGGCTGATCACCGAAGTCCAACATCGCGGGCGGCAGTTTTCGATCCTTGAAACCAATCTACCGCCCACTCCGCCGGCCCTGGACTATCGCAACCGATTCACAGCCATTGCGTGGTCCACCGTGTTCAGGCCGGCACTCAAACATCCCAAGCCCCGCATTCCCGGTTATCACCTCGCCCATGTGCTCGGCCCCGCTGGCCAGCCGGCCAGACCCGATGAGCGCGGCCACATCAGCGTCAGTCTGTGGACCCCGGATGACGAAGGCATCATGCTGCCCGTGTCGCGGCTGGCACAGCATGCCAGGCCCACCCTGATGGCCGGCAGTGAAGTGCTGGTGAGCTTTCTCGACGGCGACCCCGATCGACCCGTGCTGTGCCCGGGAATTGTCGACAGCGGTGGCGGGCAAGTCGTTGCGCCAGCGCAACCGGTGCCGCCCATCCCTGATGCAGGACTGCTACTCGACTGGCTGCTGAACCCACCGGACACGACACCCTGACCCGTCACCTTGTAGCGAGTGCACTTATCAGGACTTCGTGCTGGCAAAACTGATCTGGCTCAAGCAAACCCAGCGAAACCGGCTTACAGTAAAAAGCACACAACGCCGCTCAAGACGGCGCATTACCCTGATGCTGGAGAGCTGCGCAATGCCCTGGACTAACTCAGAAAGCCGCTACAGTACCGTCACCGTCACCTTGCATTGGCTAATGCTGATTCTGCTGGCCGTGGTTTATGCCTGCATCGAGTTCCGAGGAATTTTCCCCAAGGGCAGTGGCGGTCGGACCTTGATCAAGGAAGCGCATTTCATGCTCGGCCTGACGGTGTTTGTGCTGGTCTGGCTGCGCCTGTTCGCCCGCAGCATGGGTCAGGCACCGACGATTTTCCCGGCTTCGCCTGCGTGGCAGATCGTCCTTGCACGCCTGATGCACTGGGCGTTGTACCTGTTCATGATCGCCATGCCGCTACTGGGCTGGCTGATCACCAGTGCCGAAGGACATCAAGTCATGTTCTACGGTTTCGATTTGCCGCTGCTCATCGATCAGGACAAGGACTTTGCCAAACAGCTGGAAGGCTGGCATGTGCTGGGCGGCACCATCGGCTATTGGTTGATTGGCCTGCATGCCTTGGCGGGGCTCTATCACCACTACGTGGTGCGCGATAACACGCTGCTGCGGATGATGCCTAAACGCGGTTGACGGCGGGTTACGCAAACCCTCGGCGGCCTTGCAAGCCGCCGGTGTGAACGAAGATCAAGCGGGTACCTGGGGCAAACTGTCCGGCCTCGACCCGCGCCTTGAGCAACATCAACGCCTTGCCGGTGTACAACGGCTCCAGCTCGATTACGCCTGTGGTTTCGATGAAGGTGGTGAGTTCGGCGTCGACCCGAGCGAAACCGCCACGGCTGCCGTCGAACAACTCATAAAGCGGATGGGAAAGCCCCGCCTCCCCCACGATGCTTTCGATCTGCTGCGCCACGCCATAGTCCTGAGGCACCGCCAGCACACCGTAGACCGGGCGCTCTCCCGCTTCGGCCAGTACCAGCCCCGCCAACGACGTGCCGGTGCCGCAGGCCAACCACCAGCCGTGATAATCCGTCCACCCCAACGCTGACATTTGCTCACGGGCACTGGCCACCCAGGCCATGCAACCCCGGGCGCCGGGCAATCCTGAACCACCCTCGGGCACCGGATACAAATCTGGATAACGCACCCGCCAGGGCACCCAGAAATCCGCTGTGTGCCGCTCCCGGTATCCACCATAACCCAACCAGTGCAACGTCATACCGAACGCGTTGAGGTCGAGCACCGTTGGCGTTTCCTGGGGATGGCCACGCAGCAGCCCGACCGTGGGAAACCCGAAGCGCTTGCCCGCCGCGGCCAGCGCATGCAGATGATTGGAATAGGCCCCGCCCAGGCTCATGACGCCCTCGGCCCCCACCTCGTGGGCGGCGCGCAAATGATGAACCAGCTTGAACCACTTGTTACCGCTGATCAGCGGATCGATCCGATCCAGGCGCAACACCGCCACTTCAATGCCGGCACGGGCAAGCCAGTCCAGATGAAGGCGTTCGAGTCGGGGTTGGGGGTGCCAGTCGAGGGCGGGAAGAAGCATTGCAGCAGGCCGGTTGAAAATATGCCGGCATCTTAACAGCTCAGTTGCGATGACCTGGCAATGCAAAACCCTGTGGGAGCGGGCTTGCTCGCGAAGACGACGGCACATTCAACATTGATCCAAGCTGACTCGGCGCTTTCGCGAGCAAGCCCGCTCCCACATTGAATTTGTGGTGACCTTGGATTCCATGGTTGAAAACAAGGTCACCGCACAGGTTTATGCCTTACAACTGCGCCGCCAACCGCGAACCCTGGTTGATTGCCCGCTTGGCATCCAGCTCCGCCGCGACATCGGCACCGCCGATGAGGTGGATGTTCTGCCCCGCTGCCACCAGGCCTTCCTGCAACTCGCGCAGCGGATCCTGGCCAGCGCAGATCACGATATTGTCCACGGCCAGCACTTGCGGCTCGCCGGTTTCGCCGATGCGAATGTGCAGGCCTTCGTCGTCGATCTTCAGGTACTCGACGCTGTTGAGCATTTGCACCTGCTTGTTCTTCAAGCCCGTGCGGTGAATCCAGCCGGTGGTCTTGCCCAGGCCATCGCCGACCTTGGACGTCTTGCGCTGGAGCAGGAACACCTGGCGTGCCGGGGCATGGGGTTCGGCCTTGATTCCGGCCACGCCACCGCGCGCCTGGAGCTGAGTGTCGATCCCCCACTCCTTCCAGAACGCCTCACGGTCCTGACTGGTGGCGACGCCCTGGTGAACCAGGAATTCCGAGACATCAAAGCCAATACCGCCGGCCCCAATCACCGCGACGCTGCGACCCACCGGCTTGCGCTCCAGGATCACATCCAGGTAGCTCAACACCTTGGCATGCTCCACCCCGGGAATCGCCGGCACACGCGGCGCGATGCCGGTGGCGAGGATGATCTCGTCATAGCCGCCCGCCACCAGTTGCGCCACATCCACCCGAGTGTTGAGGCACAACTCGACATTCGTGGTCTGCAACTTGCGATTGAAGTAACGCAGGGTCTCAAAGAACTCTTCCTTGCCCGGCACACGCTTGGCAATGTTGAACTGGCCGCCAATCTCGCCGGCCGAATCGAACAGCGTCACCTGGTGACCGCGCTCGGCCGCCACGGTGGCGGCGGACAGCCCGGCGGGGCCAGCACCGACCACGGCGATTTTCTTCACCTGGGTCACCGGCAGGTAGTTGAGCTCGGTTTCATGGCACGCCCGTGGGTTCACCAGGCAACTGGTGAGTTTGCCGCCAAAGGTATGGTCGAGGCAGGCCTGGTTGCAGCCAATGCAGGTGTTGATTTCATCGCCACGACCCGCAGCGGCCTTGTTGACGAACTCCGGGTCCGCCAGGAACGGCCGCGCCATCGAGACCATGTCGGCGTCGCCTTCGGCGAGGATCTGCTCGGCCACTTCCGGGGTGTTGATACGGTTGGTGGTGATCAGCGGAATACTCACCGAGCCGCGCAGCTTGGCCGTGACTTTGCTGAACGCCGCCCGAGGAACCTTGGTGGCGATGGTGGGAATCCGCGCTTCATGCCAGCCGATACCGGTGTTGATAATCGTCGCGCCGGCCTGCTCGATGGCCTTGGCCAACTGGACGATCTCGTCCCAGGAGCTGCCGCCCTCCACCAGATCGAGCATCGACAGGCGAAAGATGATGATGAAATTCGGACCGACCGCCTCGCGCACCCGACGCACGATTTCCACTGGCAAGCGCATGCGGTTTTCGTAACTGCCGCCCCAACGGTCGGTCCGGTGGTTGGTGTGGGCCGCCAGGAACTGGTTAATGAAATAACCTTCCGACCCCATGATCTCGACACCGTCGTATTCAGCCATCTGGGCCAGTGTCGAACAGGTGACGAAATCGCTGATCTGTTTCTCGATACCCTCCTCGTCCAGCTCCTTGGGCTTGAACGGGTTGATTGGCGCCTGGATCGCGCTCGGCGCCACTTGCTTGGGACTATAGGCATAGCGCCCGGCGTGGAGGATCTGCATGCAGATCTTGCCACCGGCCTCGTGTACCGCGCGAGTCACGATCTGATGCTTGAGCGCCTCTTCTTCAGTGGTCAGCTTGGCGGCGCCGGAGTACACGCCGCCCTCGTCATTCGGCCCGATGCCGCCGGTGACCATCAGGCCCACGCCGCCCCGGGCCCGCTCGGCAAAATACGCCGCCATGCGTTCGAAGCCGCCGGGCTTTTCTTCAAGACCGGTGTGCATCGACCCCATCAGGGTACGGTTGCGCAACGTGGTAAAACCCAAGTCCAACGGAGCCAGCAGGTGCGGGTAATGGGAGGCGGTCATCGATAACTCCACAACGGGCAATCACGGAAAAATGCGGAAGCTCTGCGGCTTCCCTCTGTCATGCGTAACAGCCTAAGAGCCGGGATGCACTCACTCAATGACCGTAACTGACAACTTAATGATCCAAATGCGCAGCGCCCCTTGGCAACGCCCACTGTGGGCCCTACCCTAGTCAGTGAATCCGCACACGACCGCCGACTGTCCCCCATGCGCAAATTTCTGTACCTGCTGTTTTCACTGGCCTTGATTGCCGCCCTGATCACCTATGCACTGTGGACGGCGGACCGTCCGGCGGGTCATTACCTGTCAGACCTTCGCATCAACCTGGCGGTCGACCAGGGCACCCCCGCCGATCGAGGCAACCTGTTGGGCATCCAACCGGAATTATTTCCCACTGACTACCAAAGCCCCGCGCACCTGCGTCGCAAGCTGGCGGCCTATCTGCAGAACGCTCGCGACCAAGGCTTTATCAACGACAAAACCATCGTGGTCTTGCCCGAGCACATTGGTACCTGGCTGATGGTCAGCGGGGAAAAAGACGAGTTGTATCAGGCTGCCACGCTGAAGGACGCCATGAATTGGCTGGCGATCAGCAACCCGCTGGCGTTTATCCAGGCCCTGTTCAATGCTCAAGGCGACAACCGGCTGGACGATGCCTACCTACGCATGAAGGCCGACACCATGGCCCATGACTATCAGGCGCTGTTTGGCGGACTGGCGAAGGAATTCGGCGTGACCCTGGTGGCCGGCTCCATCGTGCTGCCCGAGCCCAGCGTCAGTAACGGTCAACTGAAGATTGGCCGCGGCGCGCTGTATAACAGCAGCCTGGTATTTGGCCGCGATGGGCAGCCGATCGGCCAACCCCAGCGCCAACAGCATCCGGTGTTTGAACAACGGGATGTGCTGGGCGCGGAGCACTCGAACACCACCCGCGTCATCGACACCCCCGCCGGGCGCCTGGGCGTGCTGATCGGCAGCGACAGCTGGTACCCAGTCCACTATCGGCAGCTCGACGAACAAGGCGTGCAACTGATCGCAGTGCCCGCCTTCGTCATCGGGCGCGACACGTGGGACAAACCTTGGAGCGGCTATAAAGGCCTGTCCACGCCGAGCGAAGTGAGCCTCAAACCCGGCGAGGTGAGTGAAGGCCAGGCCTGGCACCGCCTGACGCTGACCAGCCAATTGCCCATCAGCCGGGCCAGGGGCGGCGTCAGCGTCTTCCTGCGGGGCCAGTTCTGGGACAGCGGCAGTGCCGGGCAGAGCTTCATCAGCCACAGCGGCGAGCACTTCTCTGACGGAGAAGCCCGTGGCGCCCGCTTGCTGAACCTTTGGTTGTGAACATGAAACCGCAACCGATGCGCCTGGGGGACCTGTCCGTGGGCTTCGTCCATAGCCTGGCGGATGCGGTTGCCAGTCATGGACAGGACCCCCAGCCCTTGCTTGAACAATACGGCCTCGATGCCGC
The DNA here is from genome assembly GCF_053850495.1 of Pseudomonas sp. CFBP 5748. Lineage (NCBI taxonomy): Bacteria > Pseudomonadati > Pseudomonadota > Gammaproteobacteria > Pseudomonadales > Pseudomonadaceae > Pseudomonas > Pseudomonas sp. CFBP 5748. Next base: position 643,271 of record NZ_JBSPTN010000001.1, on the reverse strand, counting down.
ACGCCTGGCCCAACCCGGGGCTCGCCTGTCGATCCCACGCTACATGCGCCTGGGCCATGCGGCGATCCAACAGACCCAGGATCCGGCCCTGGGCCTGCGTATGGGTCAACTCAGCCGTTTGAGCCAGGCCGGGCTGGCGGGCGTCACTGCTGCCCAGGCGCCGACCGTACGCGAAGCCGCACGCTGCATGATCCGCTTCGAGCCTCTGTACGGTTCCAACTATCGTGGCCAATCGAGTTTTCATGAGGACGCCCGGGGAGCGTGGCTGCGGTTCTATTCCATCAGCCCATATAACGCCTACAACCGCTTCGTCGTGGACTCGATCATTGCCGGTTGGCTTGCGCAGCTATCGAGCGTGAGCGACATCGCGGTGCGGGCCGAACGCATAGAGATCGAATTCGAAGAACCGCCGTACGTGGAGGCCTACCGAACGCTCGGTGATTGCCCTATCCAGTTTGGCGCCCAGCAGAATCAACTGCGCCTGGGCCTGGACAGTCTCGCCCAGCGCAATCGGCAGCATTGCCCCAGTACCTGGCGGCATCTGGTTCAGTTGTGTGAACAGGAACTGGAGCAGCTGACCCGAACCCGCAGTCTACGCGAGCGCATCATCCAACTGCTGGGGCCGTTGCTCAATGGCGGCCGGGAACCCGACCTGGAAGAAGTGGCGGCACGCCTGAAGCTACCGACCTGGACCTTGCGCCGCAAACTGGCCGAGGAAGGCACGCAATTTCGCGCGATCCTCAACGACACCCGCCGCGACCTTGCCATGACCTACATCCGCGATACCGAACTGGCGTTCGGCGAAATCGCCTACCTGTTGGGCTTCGCCTCAGCCGAGGCGTTCCAACGTGCCTTCAAGCGCTGGAACGACCAGACGCCCGGAGAGTTTCGCCGCAGTCATAGAGTGATTTGAGCTTCAAACTTTCCACTAATAACGTGTAGCGTACGCTGCCCTTGCACTACAACTCCGTCGCATCCTCGGCGGGTTCCAGCGGGTCCAGTTCATACGCCTGGTATTCCAGCAGCTCTTCCTGATAATCATCCATTACGAGTCCTTCCCCTGTCGTTGAAACCGATGCCTGATGGCGTTGGAATCAGCATAAAGCTGCTTTATGAACAAAACATGAAGCAAAAGCTTCATGAATTAAACGTAGCACAGCGTCGGAAAATTACCGTATTAAGGTGTGGCAAGAGATTACCCCTCGCCGAACCTCAGGGGAGCGGCTGGATTGGCTCGGTCGGCGCCGGCAAAGTACTGGGCGGTGGCGCAGTGATGGTTTCCGTGGTTGGCGTTGGCTCTGACGGCTCAGGCGCAATCGGCGCTGGCTCGGCAGGCGGAGTGATCGGCTCCGACACCGCAGGCGCGGGTTCGACAGGTGGTGGCGCCGCTTGCGGCGCGGAAGATTCAGGTTCAGGTTCAGGTGCAGGAGCAGGCATCAGCGCCGCCGGTTCGACCTTGGTTTCCGGAACACCCAATTCATCTTTTGGTTTTTCGACGTTCTCAACGGCTTTTTTCGCTTCAGGCGGTAGGAACAATTCCACCAAAGCAAAGAAACGCTCATAGAACTTGGCCGCCGACACGGTTTCGCTGGCGACCTTGACCATCGAATCATCTGACGAGCCGATCGGCATCGACACCGAGCCCAGCACCCCCACACCCAGGCTGGCGGAGTTGTTGGTTTTCTTCAGGGCATAACGGTCCTGCAGGGCGTTGGCGAACATGGTCGCACGATGTCCGGTACCACCGTCTTCGGCACAGACCAGGTTGAAACTGATCTCCATGTGGGTTTCGCCGGTCTGCTGAAAGCTCTTGTGACCACTGACCAGTTTCGCATCGCTGCTGGTGATGATGTAGCCCTGACTGAGCAACGCCCGGCGCCCGGCTTCACAGGTCGCGGCATCACTCACTGGGTAAGTACGCGAAAATGTACCGGAATCATCGAAGTTTTCATGCTCGTAAATGGCAGCTTTCTTGGACGAGCAACCGGCTGCGGCGGCCAACGCCAAGGCAAGCCCGAGGGTGCGCATGTGAGGTGATCTGAACATTGAACATCCTGAGAAAAACAGTCCGGGGCGTATTGTGCAACAGAACGCGGCTCGGCAGCGTGAGTAATCACGACTTGAACGGGATACAAGTCTACTGGGGGTTGTTTGCAGGAAAAAGAAGCAATCTCGATGGATCGACGAACATTCCGCCATTGGCAATAAGCAGATACAAAAAGACCCCGGCTTTTCGGCCGGGGTCTTTGGTTAGCGAGCCATCATCGCATTCAGAAACGCTTGATGTCCGCCTGGCTCTCCAACTGCTTGCGATAAGCGGCGAAGTCCTGCTGGCCGATACGGGAAGCGAGATAGCGACGATACTGAGCCTTCTCTTCGTCGGTCGGTGCCGCCGCTTCGTTCACGCCGTTCAGACGCACGACCACCAGGCTGCCGTCTGGCAACGTCACGCTGGCGAACGTCGGCTTATCCTTCGACTCAGGCTTGGGCATGCGGAACAGTGCTTGCAGCACTGCCGGATCGATACCTTCCTGGTTACGGGTTGCCGCTTCGCTGACTTTCCAGCTTTGGCCGGCAACCGGCTTGTCCAGGGCAGTCTTGCCGTCACGCAGGCTGACGATCAACTCATCGGCCTGGGTCTTGGCTGCCGCGCTGGCGTGTTCCTTGGCCAATTGAGTGCGAATCGCCCCAGACACGCTTTCCAGCGACATTTGTTCAGGCTTGCGGTGTTCCTTGGCACGCAGCACCACGACAGTTTCCGGGTCCAGCTCGATGGCGGTGCTATTGGCACCCTCATCCAGCACTTCCGGGCTGAAGGCAGCGGTGACCACGGCACGGTTGGCCGCAACCCCTTCCCCGCCTTCACGCCCGAATGGTGCCGACGTGTGGACGGTCAGCTTCAGGTCCTGAGCCGGTTGCGCCAGGTCGGACGCTTCAAACGAGGCATCCTCCAGTTGCTTGGTCGCTTCCACGAAACGCTGCTCTACCTGTTGGGTCTTCAGCTCGCGGGTCAGCTTGTCCTTAAGACTGGCAAACGTGGGAACTTCAGGCGCTTCGACACCCAGCAGCTTGATCAGGTGCAAACCGAAATCGGTGCGCACCGGCGCCGATACCTGGTCCTTGTTCAAGGCATACAACGCCTTTTCGAATTCCGGATCGTAAACGCCTGGACCGGCATAACCGAGATCACCGCCGTTATTCGCCGAACCCGGGTCCTGGGAAAACTCCTTCGCCAGGGCTTCAAACGACTCACCCTTGGCCAGGCGGGCCTGGATTTCCTCGATCTTCGCCTTGGCCTGGGCTTCGGTGACCTTGTCGTTCACTTCGATCAGGATGTGCGCAGCCCGACGCTGTTCGGACAGGTTGGCGATTTCTTTCTGATAGGCCGCTTGCAGGTCTTCGTCCTTGACGCTGACCTGATCGAAGAACGAGGCTTTCTTCAGTTCGAGATAATCGATGACCACCTGATCAGGCGTCATGAATTCCTTGGCGTGTTTATCGTAGTAAGCCTTGACCTCGTCGTCGGTCAGCTTCACTGCCGACGGGTCGGCCTTGATGTTCAGGGTGGCGAAATCACGGGTCTGTTTTTCCAGGCGGGCGAATGCCAGCACCTGGGCATCCGTGACGAAACCGCTGCCAGCCAGACCGGCACGCAGCTGACCGATCAGCATTTCCTGGGCCAGCATCTGGCGGAATTGCATACGGTTGTAACCCAGTTGGCGGATCACCTGATCGAAACGCTCGGCGCTGAACTTGCCGTCGACCTGGAATTCAGGCGTTTGCAGGATCACTTGATCCAGCGCGGCTTCGGAAAAAGCGAATTTCGCGTCGTTTGCGCCCTGCAGCAGCAGCTTGCGATCGATCAGGCCCTTGAGCGCCGAATCACGCAGCATTTTTTCGTCCAGCAAAGAGGCGTCGAAATCCTTGCCCAACTGTTGCATGAGCTGACGGCGTTGCATATCGACCGCCTGGCTCAGCTCGTTCTGGCTGATTTTTTCGCCGTTGACCTTGGCCGCGTCATTGCTGTTGGTGGTGGCTTGAAAAATGGCATCGAAACCGGTCAACGCCATCAATGCGACGATGACCCCGATGATGGTTTTGGCAATCCAGCCTTGTGAATTGTCCCTGATATTCTGCAGCATGCGTCCCCCAGAAACGGTTGAACTTCAAAATTAGGCAACCGTGGAGCGTGGGTAGAATCCGGATAGAAGAAAGGCGCATCCGAGGATGCGCCTTCTCGTAACTGGCGGAGCGGACCGGGCTCGAACCCTCAAGCCCTGGCGTCACAGACCAGTAGCAACCGGTCCTATTACCGCTCCGCTGCCAAGCCAGGCATGACCCCGACCCGGATAAACTCAATGAAACCTTAGTTAACGGCTTCTTTCAGCGCTTTACCAGCTTTGAAACCCGGCTTTTTGGCAGCAGGGATTTCCAGCGTCTTGCCGGTCTGCGGGTTGCGACCGGTACGAGCTGGGCGGTCAGTCACGGAGAAGGTGCCGAAACCTACCAGAACAACGGAGTCGCCGGCCTTGAGAGCGCCAGTGACGGATTCGATTACAGCGTCCAGCGCACGGCCAGCAGCAGCTTTCGGGATATCAGCGGATGCAGCGATAGCATCAATCAGTTCCGACTTGTTCACTCTAAGTCCCCTTATATCTATTTGAGATGATTCTAAGTTTTTTTGGTGAAAGCAAAAACGAGTGCTGAATGGCCTACAGACACTTAAGAGCCGCTTTATAACAAGGGCTCTAAAAAACTGTCAAGGAAGCCCCCCAGGCAAATGCGTATTAATGCGTACTAATTCTTTCCTTAGAGTCAGACTCGCGCTTTTCGTCCTTCGCGACTATCTCCGGAGCCACATCCGGCAAGGGCTCCGGCGCGTATTGCAGCGCAATTTGCAGGACCTCGTCAATCCATTTAACTGGTTTGATCTGAAGATCCTGCTTAATGTTGTCAGGAATTTCCTTCAGATCGCGAACATTCTCTTCAGGAATGATCACGGTCTTGATCCCGCCACGGTGAGCCGCCAGCAGTTTTTCCTTCAGGCCGCCGATTGCCAATACCTGGCCGCGCAGCGTGATTTCACCCGTCATGGCGACATCGGCGCGCACCGGGATGCCGGTCAGCGCTGATACCAGGGCCGTGCACATACCTACGCCAGCGCTTGGGCCATCCTTGGGCGTCGCCCCTTCAGGCATGTGGATATGCGTATCGCGCTTCTCGTGGAAGTCCACAGGAATGCCCAGGCTCCGAGCGCGGCTACGAACCACCGTCAGCGCCGCAGTAATCGACTCAACCATCACGTCGCCCAGGGAACCGGTCTTGATCAACTGCCCTTTGCCCGGCACCACAGCCGCCTCGATGGTCAGCAACTCGCCGCCCACTTGGGTCCACGCAAGACCGGTCACCTGACCAATCTGATCCTGTTGCTCGGCCAGGCCATAGCGGAATTTGCGCACACCCAGGAAGTGCTCCAGCAGGTCCGAAGTGACCTTGACCGCGAAGCGTTTTTCCAGCGCATGCTCCTTGACCGCCTTGCGGCAAACCTTGGCAATTTGCCGCTCCAGGCCACGCACACCGGCTTCGCGGGTGTAGTAACGGATGATGTCGCGAATGGCTTCCTCATCGAATTCCAACTCGCCTTTTTTCAGGCCGTTGGCCTGGATCTGCTTGGGCGAAAGGTATTTGACGGCGATGTTGATCTTCTCGTCTTCGGTATAGCCGGGCAGACGAATCACCTCCATCCGATCCAGCAGGGCCGCCGGAATGTTCATGGAGTTGGAGGTGCAAAGGAACATCACGTCCGACAGGTCGTAGTCGACCTCCAGGTAGTGATCGTTGAAATTGTGATTCTGCTCAGGATCGAGCACTTCAAGCAACGCAGAGGCGGGATCGCCACGCATATCGCTGCCCATCTTGTCGATTTCATCCAAAAGGAACAATGGGTTGCGCACACCCACTTTTGTCATCTTTTGAATCAATCTTCCTGGCATCGACCCGATGTAGGTGCGGCGATGACCGCGGATTTCCGCCTCGTCGCGCACGCCGCCAAGGGCCATACGCACGAATTTACGGTTGGTGGCGTGGGCAATCGACTCCGCCAGGGAGGTTTTACCAACCCCGGGAGGACCAACCAGGCACAGCACCGGGCCGCGAATTTTTTTCACGCGCTTTTGCACGGCAAGGTATTCAAGGATGCGTTCCTTGACCTCTTCCAGACCGTAATGGTCGGCGTCGAGGATGTCTTCGGCACGGGCCAAGTCCAGACGCACCTTGCTCTGGGCCTTCCACGGCACCTGCACCAGCCAATCGATGTAGGAGCGCACCACGGTGGCTTCGGCAGACATCGGCGACATCTGCTTGAGCTTGTTCAGCTCGGCCTGGGCCTTGGCCAGTGCATCCTTGGGCAAGCCAGCGGCATCGATACGCTTTTTCAGCTCTTCGATTTCGTTGTGGCCTTCGTCACCATCGCCGAGTTCCTTTTGAATGGCCTTCATCTGCTCATTCAGGTAGTACTCGCGCTGGCTGCGCTCCATTTGCTTCTTGACGCGACCGCGAATGCGTTTCTCGACCTGCAGCAGATCGATTTCGCCATCGAGCAATGCCAGCACGTGTTCGACACGGGCCGACAAATCGATGATTTCGAGAATTTCCTGCTTCTGCTCGATCTTGAGCGCCATGTGGGCCGCCATCGTATCGACCAGCCGCCCGGGCTCGTCGATGCTGTTAAGCGACGACAGGACCTCGGCAGGCACCTTCTTGCCCAACTGCACGTATTGCTCGAACTGAGACAGCAGGCTGCGGACAAACACCTCGGATTCACGCTCGGGCGCATCGACCTCTTCGATCAGCGACACTTCGGCCCGGCAATGGCCGTCCACTTCGCTGAAACGCTCGACTGCACCGCGCTGTTCGCCTTCGACGAGGACCTTGACGGTGCCGTCGGGCAGCTTGAGCAGTTGCAGAACCGTTGCAATCGTACCTACGCGATAAAGTGCGTCTTCGCCGGGATCGTCGTCAGCAGGATTTCTCTGAGCCAGCAGAAGGATCTGCTTGTCACCCGTCATCGCAGCCTCGAGGGCTTCGATAGACTTCTCGCGCCCCACGAACAGCGGGATAACCATGTGCGGATACACCACAACATCACGCAATGGCAGGAGAGGCAATTCGATGGTTGTCTTCATGATTTCGCCTCTACGGCGGCCACAAGGCCGGAAACAGATGGAAGTAAGCTTGAAACCAAGATGGGGGCAGCCTTGAAAAAAAACAAGCGCTAAGACACGTCTAAAACGCGCGAAAAGCAAAGGGGCCCGAAGGCCCCTCCTTTGTACCAGCAGCGGGACGCTTACGCGTCCGGCGCGGCCTTGGCAGTCGGCTCATTGTTTTCGTAGATATACAATGGCTTGGACTTGCCTTCTATAACGCTTTCGTCGATCACGACTTTACTCACCTCGGACTGCGAGGGGATTTCATACATCGTGTCGAGCAAGACGCCTTCGAGAATCGAGCGCAATCCACGGGCACCGGTCTTACGCTCCAGGGCACGTTTGGCAACCGATTTCAGCGCGTCGGAACGGAACTCCAGGTCTACACCTTCCATTTCGAACAGCTTGGCGTACTGCTTGGTCAGGGCGTTTTTCGGCTCGGTCAGAATCTGCATCAACGCCGCTTCATCCAACTCGTCCAGCGTCGCCAGGACCGGCAGACGACCCACGAATTCCGGGATCAGACCGAACTTGACCAGATCGTCAGGCTCGACTTCACGCAGGGACTCACCGACCTTCTTGCCTTCTTCCTTGCTGCGCACTTCGGCGTTGAAACCAATGCCGCCACGGGTGGAACGGTTTTGAATAACCTTTTCCAGGCCGGAGAACGCACCACCGCAGATGAACAGGATGTTACGGGTGTCGACCTGCAGGAACTCCTGCTGCGGATGCTTGCGGCCACCCTGGGGCGGAACGGAAGCGACCGTACCTTCGATCAACTTGAGCAAGGCCTGCTGCACGCCCTCGCCGGAAACATCCCGGGTGATGGACGGGTTGTCGGACTTGCGGGAAATCTTGTCGATTTCGTCAATGTAGACAATGCCCATCTGGGCCTTTTCCACATCGTAATCGCACTTCTGCAACAACTTCTGAATAATATTCTCGACATCTTCACCTACGTAACCCGCCTCGGTAAGGGTGGTTGCGTCGGCGATGGTGAACGGAACGTTCAGCAAGCGCGCCAAAGTTTCGGCAAGCAGGGTTTTACCCGAGCCTGTCGGGCCGATCAGCAGGATGTTGCTCTTGCCGAGTTCGACGTCGTCATTCTTTTTGTCACGCTGGTTCAGGCGCTTGTAGTGGTTGTACACCGCTACGGCCAGTACCTTTTTCGCACGTTCTTGACCAATCACATACTGATCAAGGATGCCGCTGATTTCTTTAGGCGAAGGCAATTTATGCGCGCTGCTCTCGGCCTGGGCTTCCTGCACCTCCTCGCGGATGATGTCATTGCACAGGTCGACGCACTCGTCGCAAATGAAGACCGAGGGGCCGGCAATCAATTTGCGTACTTCATGCTGGCTTTTGCCACAGAAGGAGCAATAAAGCAGTTTGCCGTTGTCCTCGCCGTTGCGGGTGTCAGTCATTCGATCGATCCAAATCCGATAGGCTTGCAACACAAGATGAAGGCAATTGCGGGCTTTTTCAAGCCCGCAGGCGGCCGGTCATCCCAACCACCTGCATTTTGAGCGGCTTAGGCAGGCATTTGACGCTTGTTGATCACAGAGTCGATCAGACCGTATTCGGCTGCACGCTCGGCGCTCATGAAGTTGTCACGCTCGGTATCACGCTCAATGGTTTCGAGGCTTTGACCGGTGTGATGGGCCAGCAGCGAATTGAGACGCGAGCGAATGTGGAGGATTTCCTTGGCATGGATATCGATATCCGAAGCCTGGCCCTGGAAGCCGCCCAGTGGCTGGTGAATCATCATGCGCGAGTTAGGCAGGCAGTGACGCTTGCCCGCTGCGCCACCGGCAAGCAGGAATGCGCCCATGCTGCAGGCCTGGCCGATGCAGATGGTGGAAACGTCTGGCTTGATGAATTGCATGGTGTCGTAGATCGACATCCCCGCAGTCACCGAACCGCCGGGTGAGTTGATGTACAGATGGATATCCTTGTCCGGGTTTTCCGCTTCAAGGAACAGCAGTTGCGCCGCGACCAGGTTGGCCATGTAGTCTTCAACGGGGCCGATCAGGAAGATGACGCGTTCCTTGAGCAGACGCGAGTAGATGTCATAGGCACGCTCGCCACGGGCGGACTGCTCGATAACCATCGGGACCAGGCCGCCTGCGGCTTGGATGTCAGAGCTCTGCTGATAAAAAGAATTGCGGGACATGTCTCGCAGTCACTCCCAAATAGTTATGTCTTGAATACGCATAAGCCAGCACGAAGGCTGGCTTATGGGTGTGTATTTCTTACCGCAGAACGATCAATCGGCTTGTGGAGCTTCCACCGGCTTGACCGCTTCTTCGTAAGAGACCGCTTTATCGGTCACGCTAGCTTTCTGCAGAACAGTATCCACAACTTGTTCTTCCAGCACAACCGAACGGACTTCGTTCAGCTGCTGATCGTTCTTGTAGTACCAGGACACGACTTGCTCAGGTTCCTGGTAGGCCGAGGCCATTTCCTGGATCAGCTCGCGAACGCGGGCTTCGTCAGGCTTGAGTTCGAACTGCTTGACCACTTCGGCAACGATCAGGCCCAGCACGACGCGGCGCTTGGCTTGCTCTTCGAACAGCTCGGCAGGCAATTGGTCCGGCTTGATGTTGCCGCCGAACTGCTGAACAGCCTGCACACGCAGACGGTTCACTTCGTTGTCCAGCAGAGCCTTTGGCACTTCGATCGGGTTGGAGGCCAGCAGACCGTCCATCACCTGGTTCTTGACCTTGGACTTGATGGCCTGGCGCAGCTCACGCTCCATGTTCTTGCGAACTTCGGTGCGGAAGCCTTCCAGACCGGTTTCCTTGATGCCGAACTGGGCGAAGAACTCTTCGTTCAGCTCAGGCAGCTTCGGCTCGGAAACGCTGTTGACCGTCACGGTGAACTCGGCGGTTTTGCCAGCCAGGTCCAGGTTCTGGTAGTCCTCAGGGAAGGTCAGGTTCAGCACACGCTCTTCGCCGGCTTTTGCGCCGACCAGGCCGTCTTCGAAGCCAGGGATCATGCGGCCGGAACCCAGTACCAGCTGGGTAGCCTTGGCGGAACCGCCGGCGAACACTTCACCGTCGACCTTGCCGACAAAATCGATGTTCAGCTGATCTTCGTTCTGGGCAGCGCGCTCGGCCACTTCGAAACGGGTGTTCTGCTTACGCAGGATGTCCAGCATCTTGTCCAGGTCAGCGTCCGAAACGTCAGCGCTCAGGCGCTCGACAGCGATGGACTCGAAACCGGCAACAGTGAACTCAGGGAACACTTCGAACGTGGCGATGAATTCCAGGTCCTTGCCTTTTTCCAGCACTTTAGGCTCGACGGAGGGAGCGCCAGCCGGGTTCAGCTTCTGCTCGACAACCGCTTCGTAGAACGAAGACTGGATCACGTCGCCCACGGCTTCCTGACGCGCGTCAGCTTCGTAACGCTGACGGATCACGCTCATTGGCACTTTGCCTGGGCGGAAACCTGGGATTTTGGCCTTTTGGGCAGTCTGCTGCAGACGCTTGTTGACCTGAGTCTCGATGCGCTCAGCCGGCACGGTGATGCTCATGCGGCGCTCAAGAGCAGAAGTATTTTCAACAGAAACTTGCATGGATATTCCTCGTTGCACAGACGTTGGCCGGGCGTTTCCGACCCCAGAATCAAGGGCATGCATTCTAGTAGGTCAAACTCAAGAAGTCACCCTACTGAAAACGCGCAGGAAACAGGCGCCGAATTTAAGGACGGGGCAAACGATCATGCCCCGCCCGGATTGCAAATACAGTCGATCAGCCCAAGGCTCTGCACCAACGCTCCTATATATAGAAGCACGGTATCCGAACTCGCGGCTCCCGGCCCCGCAAGGAGACCGACGGGCGCCCCGCGTATCATCACGAAACACAATCGCGACGAACCGATCGCTGCGCACAACTCCAAAACCGGAGCTGGCGAACAACACAAAACCATTGAAAACAAAAACGGCGCAGCCCTTTTCAGGTACTGCGCCGTTTTCTGCTATTTAAATAGCGACTTGTATGGTGCGGACGGAGAGACTCGAACTCTCACACCTTGCGGCGCTGGAACCTAAATCCAGTGTGTCTACCAATTCCACCACATCCGCGTATCAAGCTTTTAAAGCAAAGGCGCCAGACTTTTAAATCTGGCGCCTTTCTAGAATATGGGGTGGACGATGGGGATCGAACCCACGACAACGGGAGTCACAATCCCGTGCTCTACCAACTGAGCTACGCCCACCATATTGCCTTGTTGCCTTACTTGTGCCAAAGCTGCCTAATTGGCGCACCCGGCAGGACTCGAACCTGCGACCATCCGCTTAGAAGGCGGATGCTCTATCCAGCTGAGCTACGGGCGCCTTTTTAATCTGTATTCTTGGACGATTACAAACTAAGTGCTTTCAGTTTTGCCGAGTTGAAACAACCAACTCCGCTCAACCTTCTTAACCAGTGCTAGGCTGTGCCCGACAAGTGCGACGAATGTTATAGACGGCCTGATAGGTCGTCAACTCTTTTTTAAAAAAAATTCATTTAATTAAAGGGCTTAGGGGAATTTGCAGACCAAGCGCCTTTGCCCTCACGCCTCGGCGTGCGAGAATGCGTTCTCTTTTTTTCCCCTCTCGATGGTTAACCACGCGCAATGACTGCACAACTTATCGACGGCAAATCGATCGCCGCAAGCCTGCGCCAGCAGATCGCCCAACGAGTCACCGAGCGCCGCCAGCAAGGCCTGCGCACGCCCGGCCTTGCGGTGATTCTGGTCGGCAGCGATCCTGCCTCTCAGGTTTATGTCTCGCACAAGCGTAAAGACTGTGAAGAGGTCGGCTTCCTTTCCCAGGCTTACGACCTGCCTTCCGAAACCACTCAGCAAGCATTGGCCGATCTGATCGATCGCCTGAACGACGACCCGAACATCGACGGCGTTCTGCTCCAACTGCCGCTGCCCCAGCACCTGGATGCCTCCAAGCTGCTGGAGCGTATCCGCCCGGACAAAGACGTCGATGGCTTCCATCCTTATAACGTCGGCCGGCTGGCCCAGCGCATCCCGTTGCTGCGCCCATGCACCCCAAAAGGCATCATGACGCTGCTGGAAAGCACCGGCGTGGACCTTTATGGCCTTGATGCAGTGGTCGTGGGCGCGTCCAACATCGTCGGCCGCCCAATGGCCATGGAGTTACTGCTGGCCGGCTGTACCGTCACCGTGACCCACCGTTTCACCAAGGACCTGGCCGGCCACGTCGGCCGCGCCGATCTGGTGGTGGTAGCTGCCGGCAAACCCGGCCTGGTGAAGGGCGAGTGGATCAAGGAAGGCGCCATCGTCATCGACGTGGGCATCAACCGTCAGGGCGATGGCAAGCTGGTAGGTGACGTAGTCTATGAGACCGCCCTGCCCCGCGCCGCCTGGATCACCCCGGTACCAGGCGGCGTAGGCCCGATGACCCGCGCCTGCCTGCTGGAAAACACGCTGTACGCAGCAGAAACGCTGCATAGCTGATACACCGCTTCAATCCAGCCGCCCTCCCTGTGGGAGCGAGCTTGCCCGCGATAGCCTCGGAGCAGCCAGCATCAATGGTGGCTGACATACCGCTATCGCGAGCAGGCTCGCTCCCACAGATGTTTTGGTCGCCTGTTCTTGAATCGACAGGCAGCCGTCGGCGGTTGTTATTGAATCCCCCAAACTACAAATTTTTCAGATCCGATTCGCCAAAATCCCCCTTCATTAAACTTTATTTATTCACAAGCCCCGGCGGCACAGGCATATAGCGCTGTTGTCGCCCATACTCATAAAATGCAACGTTTTTTTAGAAAACCGTTGCCAACGGCACCTTTTCAACTCCATCGAGCCTACTCGCGTGAAAATCCGTCTTTCGATCCTTAGCCTGTTCATCGCTTTCACAGGCACCTTCATCACGCAAAATGTCGACGCGCAGGAAACCATCGCGGCCCCACGAGACACTTCAAAACTGCAGGTTGCCTCAGGCAGCGCGATCCTGCTGGACTTGCAGACAGATAAAGTCGTCTATTCCAGCAATCCGGACGTGGTAGTACCGATCGCTTCGGTGACCAAATTGATGACCGGCTTGATCGTACTGGATGCCAAACAGAACCTGGATGAGTACATCTCCATCACCATCGCGAACACGCCAGAGATGAAAGGTGTGTTCTCCCGGGTCAAGCTCAACAGTGAATTGTCGCGCCGGGACGTACTGCTCATCGCCCTGATGTCTTCGGAAAACCGCGCAGCCGCCAGCCTCGCGCATCATTATCCAGGCGGATACGCGGCATTCATCGCAGCCATGAACGCCAAGGCCAAATCGCTGGGCATGACCAGCACTCATTACGTCGAACCCACAGGCCTGTCAGTCCGGAACGTTTCTACCGCCAGGGACCTGACCAAACTGCTGATCGCGGCCCGCAAGTATCCGCTGCTGAGCGAACTGAGCACCACCAAGGAAAAAACCGTCACTTTCCGCAAACCGGTGTATAGCCTGGGCTTTCGCAACACCGACCACCTAGTCCACAAAGCCAATTGGGACATTCAACTGACCAAGACCGGTTTCACCAACCAGGCCGGCCACTGCCTGGTGCTGGTGACGAAAATGGGTAATCGTCCAATGGCGCTGGTGATCCTTGATGCCTTCGGCAAATACACCCACTTCGCTGATGCCAGCCGAATTCGCAGTTGGGTAGAAACCGGCAAAAGCGCCAACGTGCCATCGGTGGCCCTCCAATACAAGGCGGCGAAGAACCTCAAGAGCCGTCAGAGTGGCGTGGTGGAAGCGTCCCAGTAATCCACCCTCCCAAAAAAAGCCCCGATTTGTCGGGGCTTTTTTGTTCACGGCTTTAGATCACCCAGCGGATCATAGGGCTTGGACTTCTCTTGCTCGTCTTTCTCGTCCAGAGGCGCCTTGGCTGGCCCTACCGGATCGACTTGTGGGTCGCCGAGATCCGGAGAGTCCGGATCGAAGCCCAGATCATTGTCACCGGAAGAATGCTCGGAAGAATGTGGCCCCGTAGGTGCTTTTGGCTGTGCCATACCTGCCTCCTCGAATCATGGTCGGAAAAATTCCGACCCCTGACGATAAGAGCCCCGGGCCAGCCAAGTCGTGCCCGGCGAGTGACGAACGGGACCGGCGATCAGTGGGCGGTGCCCAGGGCTTTGGTGGCCCGCGCCGCCTCGTGCTCCTGCCCTGCCCCGGCCAGCTCATTCGCCGCTTTCAGCCAGCGCTGCGAGTCAACATTGGCCGGAAGCTGCGTAGGACGCTGGACCAGAACCGCCCAGCCACCGGCATCTTTGAAGGCCGATTCGAACGAACTGAAGCTCATCAACTGTCGCCGATTCATGCCTGATCGCAACAAGACGGTCTGCTTCTGCCGGTTATAGCCCGCTAGAATCCCGTAGCGCGGCGCGGACCAGAACGCCGTCCCCTCGGTATAACGCAGCAATACGGGGTAACCCGCCGCAACCTGCTCCAGCAATGCGGGCAGCGCGTTGTCGAGGGGATACACCACCAGCCCATACTCTCGCGCCAGGGTTTGCATATTCTGCTGCAAAGCAGCTTCTCCGCCCGGCAGGTGCAGAGGTTTCTCCAGCAGCCCCGGCGTAATGACTGTGCCTTGCAACGTCAGCAGGGCCGCCAGCGATTGGGGGGCTCCCTGGTACATTTCGCCCCGAAAGAACGGCACGCTGTTGAGCTCAACCCGCTCGGGCAGGCGTTGGATCTGAGGCGACACGCTGCCCGCGCAACCCGCCAGGGTCGCCAGGCAAACCGTCGCCAGTACCAGTGATCGAAAAGAGGAAATTACCGGCAACATTATGACTCTCTAGTTCAGGTACCCGATATTCGGGCCATGCTTGGGCCGTCGATCATAAGGTGCGCACAAGCCTGGGTATAGCCTTAAACAACGGTCGCACCGTCGCGATAGAACGAATCGGCCCGTGCCGGGCGCTACCGATCGACTGCCTGCAACACTGGCTCGACTAGACTGTCTACTGTACTGATTGCGCGCCCTGAACCGGGGCAGAAGGAGGCACAGATGAGCCTGACGACGACAATTCTGATGCTGATATTCGGCTGGCTGAGCGTAGCGACCGCCATGTTATGGGGTGTGTTGCGAATTACCCGCCGCCATCATCACGCGCCGCCCGCTCTATCGGAAAAAACCACGAAAGCCTCCCGGCGCCACGCAACCGCACACTGAGCACCGACTGTTCAAAATCCCCAAAATAAAGCCGCCCGGGATGTAGACCCGGGCGGCTTTATTGTCTGCCTGGAATCAGGCGCTTTCAGCCAACGTCTTCTGCCTGGCGCGACGGGACAGCATGTTCAACGTCTCAATCGCCGCCGAGAACGCCATGGCGGCGTAGATATAGCCTTTAGGCACATGAGCGCCGAAGCCTTCGGCGATCAGCGTCATGCCGATCATGATCAGGAAGCCCAGGGCCAGCATGACCACCGTCGGGTTGTCATTGATGAACTTGGCCAACGGCTCGGCTGCCAGCAGCATCACCAGTACCGACACCACGACGGCGATGATCATGATCGGCAAGTGCTCGGTCATGCCCACGGCGGTGATGATGCTGTCGATGGAGAACACCAGGTCCAGCATCAGGATCTGACCGATCGCGGCGGCAAAGCCCAAGGTCACGCCGGACGTGGCCGACTTGGGATCGTTCGGCGCCGGATCCATGCTGTGGTGGATCTCAGTGGTGGCCTTCCACAGTAGGAACAGGCCGCCGGCGATCAGGATCATGTCCTTCCAGGAGAACGCCTGGCCAAGGATCTCGATGACAGGTTCGGTCAGCTGCACAATGAACGCAATGGTGCTCAACAAGCCCAGGCGCAGGATCAGCGCCATGCCGATACCGATCCGCCGCGCCTTGGCACGGTGCTGTTCGGGCAGCTTGTTGGTCAGGATCGAAATGAAGATCAGGTTATCGATGCCAAGCACGATTTCCATGACGACCAGAGTTGCCAGGGCGATCCACGCAGTGGGGCTGGCGGCGAGCTGTAAAAGATAATCCATGGGTCAGTCCTGACTGATGTGACGGGTTTAGATGGTTTGGTTGGAGGATGCTGACTCGTCAGCGTCGTCCGCCGGTTTTTTCTTGGGGCTGATCAACCCACCGGTGGCTTCACTGATGGCCTGTTCGGCGGCCTTATGGGTGTCGTCGATTGCTTGCTTGGCGGTTTCTGCTGCCTGCCCCATCAATTGCTGGGCGCTTTTTTCGGCCTGTTCACAACCCGCCAGCGTCATTGAAGAGATCACCAACAAAGCTGCAAGCCCCAGGGATTTGTATGTCATGGAGTAAATGCCTCTAAGAGATTAGACGGAGCACGAAAGGTGGCTCGCCAATGGCAAGGCATTCTAGAGACGACGATACTTCAGGAAAATTCGTATTTTCAGCGGTTATACTTCGGTTTTTACGAATCGGCGTGCACCCATGCTCAATTACCGAAAATTGCATTACTTCTGGGTGGTGGCGAAAACGGGCAGCATCGTTCGGGCCTGCGAGCAACTGAACCTCACCCCGCAAACCATCAGCGGACAGATTTCCCTGTTCGAGCAGACCTATAACATCAAGTTGTTTCGCCGCGTCGGGCGGCAGCTGGAGTTGACCGAGGCTGGCCGGCAAACACTGCCCTACGCCGAACACATGTTCCAACTGGGCGGCGAACTCGAGCTGATGCTGCGCGCCCAGCCCAACGAGCAGCAGACGCTGTTCCGGGTCGGGGTAGCGGATGTGGTACCCAAGTCCATCGTCTATCGGCTACTGGCGCCGACCATGGAACTGAGTGAACCGCTGCGCATCACCTGCCGCGAGGACAAGCTCGAACGGCTGCTGGCGGACCTGGCGATCCAGCGCCTGGACTTGGTGATTTCCGACAGCCCGATGCCGACTCACCTGGACATCAAGGGCTACAGCCAGAAATTGGGGGAATGTGGGATCAGTTTTTTCGCCACCGCCGCGCTGGCCGAACGCTACGGGCAGGATTTCCCCCACAGCCTGCATGACGCCCCGCTGCTGATTCCAGGCCCGGAAACCGTGGTGCGCAGCCGCCTGCAACGCTGGTTCGCCGAGCAACAGATCCAACCGCGCATCGTCGGTGAGTTCGACGACAGCGCATTGATGCAGGCCTTCGGCCAGTCAGGCAGTGGGATTTTCATCGGCCCAAGCGTGATTGCCGAAGAGGTGAAGCGCCAGTACGGCGTAGAAGTGATCGGCCAGACCGACGCAGTGAGTGAATCCTTCTACGCCATTTCCGTGGAGCGCAAGGTCAGCCACCCAGGCATCGTAGCGATCGCCGAAGGGGCGCGGCGCGAACTGTTCAGCGCTTAGCTATTCGTGCAGGTGGCGCGAGGCTTGAAGGTCATCAGCAACATCGCCAGCAGGATCGATACAAGGATGAACCCGGCGGCGGCAAAACCGACGCTGCCCAGGCCCAGGGTATCGATGACCCGGCCGCCGACCATCGCGCCAAGGCCAATCCCCAGGTTGGCACCGGCGATGTTCAGCGACGCGGCAAAGGCCGGGGCTTCGGGCGCAGCCTTCATCAGCCGCACGTGGCTGACCAGGAACAACGCCGCCTGGGTTACGCCCCAGATGCCCATCGCCGCCGCCAACCCGAAGGTCGAATGGATAGCCGGTACCACCGCCACCATGCCGCCGATCAGGAACAGGCAGAACACCATCGACGCGATCAACGGATGCCGGTCCACCGCTCGGCCGCCCAAGGAGTTGCCGAGCAACCCCACGGCGCCGAAGCCCATCAGGCACCAGCCCACCAACGTGCCGTTGAACCCGGCCAGGCGTTCGAGAATGTCCGCCAGATAGGTGTAGGCAGTGAACATGCCACTGAACACCAGGATCGACAGCAGCACATGCCCTTGCATCAACGGGCTGCGCAGGATCTTGAATTGCGAACGCAAGCTCACTTGATGCTGGTGCAGGTTGGTTCTGGGCAGGTAGATAAACAGCAGCAGCGCCTTGGCGAAGGCAATGACCGCCAGGATCGCAAAAGCGCTGCGCCAGCCGAATGCGTCGGAAATAAGGGTGCCCACCGGAATGCCGAACACCGTGGCGCAGACGATGCCGAAGCCGATCCGGGCAATGGCCCGCCCCGCGTACTCGGGGCCGACAATGTCCACCGCGGTTTCACTGGCCAACGCCCAGAACACCGGCAAGCCCAGGGCCGGAATCAACCGGGCAACGGCCATCACCCAGATATTGGGGGCGAACGTTGCCAGCACGTTGGCCAGGCCGAACATCACCAGCACGCTGATAAACAGTTTGCGCCGTTCGAAGCGAGCGAACCAGGCAGTCAGGAACGGCCCGAACGCCGCCACCGTAAACGCGAACAACGTGACCAGCAGACCGGCCTGGGGAATGGTGACTTGCAGGTCGCGGGCGATGGATGGCAGCAGGCCAACGATGATGAATTCCGTAGTCAGCACGGTAAAACCGGCGGCCGACAACAGGAAAATGGGTAACAACATGCACAACTCCAGCAAAACGACGATACCAGCGTTAGCCCGAGGGCTCGCTGGCAAATAGAGAAATGAGGGAAGGACAAAGCCTAACAGAATCTGCAGGCCAGACAAAACGCGCCGAATGACCCGGATAAGGGTGACGGATCGTCACAGGTCCGTCAGATTTTTCAGCGAGCTGTGATAAAGTCCGCGCCCTGCGAATGCTGTACATCCTCTCGGTCCCGCTCATGTGGCCTGCCCGCTTGTTGCCCTGAGTTCGTCGACCGTTGCACACAAAAAAAACAGAGATGCCGTTATGACTGCTTTGTCACCGTCCCTTTTACAACGCCTCAAACGCACTGGCCTGGTCACACAAATCGTCATCGGCCTGATCGCCGGTATCGCCCTGGCGTGGTTGGCTCCGGAGCTGGCGAAGTCCACCGAATTCATCGGCAAGGTCTTCGTCTCCGCGCTCAAGGCCGTGGCGCCGATCCTGGTGTTCGTGCTGGTCATGGCGTCGATCGCCAACCATAAGCACGGCCAGGAAACCCATATTCGCCCGATTCTTTTCCTCTATCTGCTGGGCACTTTCGCCGCAGCCGTGGTCGCGGTGGTTGCCAGCACGCTGTTTCCGTCCAGCCTGGTGCTGACTACCCACGACGTCGCCGTCACCGCTCCGGGCGGCATCAGCGAAGTGCTGCAAAGCTTGCTGCTGAGCGTGGTGGACAACCCGGTCCGGGCCCTGATGAACGGTAACTTCATCGGCATTTTGGCCTGGGCTATCGGCATGGGCATCGCCATTCGCCACGCTGGCCAAACCACACGCACCGTGCTCGAAGACTTGTCCAATGGCGTGACCGTGATCGTGCGCCTGGTGATCCGCTTCGCCCCGCTGGGGATCTTCGGGCTGGTGGCCTCGACCCTGGCCACTTCCGGCTTCGGTGCCCTGCTCGGCTACCTGCATCTGCTCACCGTACTGATCGGCTGCATGCTGTTCGTGGCGCTGGTGGTCAACCCACTCATTGTGTTCTGGAAGCTGCGTCGCAACCCCTACCCATTGGTATTCACTTGCCTGCGCGAGAGTGGCATCACCGCGTTCTTCACCCGCAGTTCGGCGGCGAATATTCCGGTGAACCTGGAGCTGAGCAAGCGCCTGGGCCTGCACGAAGACACCTATTCGGTGTCGATCCCACTGGGTGCGACCATCAACATGGCCGGTGCCGCCATCACCATTACCGTACTGACCCTGGCGGCCGTGCATACCCTGGGTATCGCGGTGGATATACCGACGGCGGTGCTGCTGAGTGTCGTTGCAGCCATTTGCGCCTGCGGTGCGTCTGGCGTGGCTGGCGGTTCGCTGCTGCTGATTCCCCTGGCGTGCAGCCTGTTCGGTATTCCCAGTGAGATTGCCATGCAGGTTGTGGCGGTGGGGTTCATCATTGGTGTGCTGCAGGACTCGGCGGAGACGGCGTTGAATTCGTCTACGGATGTGCTGTTTACGGCGGCGGCTTGCTTGGGTGAGGAAGAGAGGCTCGCGCGCACGGCGTAACGATCGGGGCAAACTTGGCCTATGCGGTTGGCTGATCTTCCGCATTCGCGAGCAAGCCCGCTCCCACATTGGATTTATGTCTGCCCAAATATTTCCTGTGGGAGCGGGCTTGCTCGCGAAGCAGGCGCTTCGGTACATCAGAACTGCGCAAATATTACAGCCACAAAAAAGCCCGGAACGGCCCACACCGTCCCGGGCTTTTTCATGCCGGCGGGTTTAGAACGCGCCCATGTAGTCGCGCTTGCCCACTTCCACACCGTTGTGGCGCAGCAGTGCATAGGTGGTGGTGACGTGGAAGAAGAACTGCGGCAGGCCATAGGTCAGCAGGTAGCTTTGACCAGTGAAGCGTTTTTCCTTCGGCGTGCCTGGACGGGTGACGATTTCAATGCCTTCCTTGCCATCGATCTTCTCGGGGCTGATGCCGTCGATGAAGGCCAGGACCTTGGCGATCAACGCTTGCAGCTCAGCGAAAGTGGTTTCGCTGTCGTCATATTTCGGCACTTCAATCTCGGCCAGACGCGCGGACACACCTTTGGCGAAGTCCACGGCGATCTGCACCTGGCGCACCAGGGGGAACATGTCCGGGTACAGGCGGGCTTGCAGGAAGGCGTTCGGGTCGATGTTTTTCGCGCTGGCGTGGGCTTCGGCCTTGTTCAGGACATCACTCAGGGCGTTGAGCATCTGCTTGAAAACCGGGACGGAAGCGGCGTACAGGGAAATAGTCATGGCGATCTCATGCAGGAGGTGGAAAAGGACACATCAAAATGTGCAGCGATTATAGCCACGGCCGTTGCGCAGCTTGTCTTTTATTGCGCAAGGATTAGGCTAGGCGGCTTCCACAGCATAGGGAACGCGCGATGAGTATCGAAGAACAAAGCCAGGCTGAAGAACCACGGCTCAACAGCACAGAAATTCGCATCCTCGGCGCGCTGGTCGAGAAACAGGCGACCAACCCTGAGACCTACCCGCTGACCCTCAACGCCCTGGTATTGGCCTGCAACCAGAAAACCAGCCGTGAACCGGTGATGAATCTCAACCCGGGCCAGGTCGGCCAAAGCCTGCGAGCGCTGGAAGGTCGCGGCTTTACCAAACTGGTGATGGGCAGTCGCGCCGATCGCTGGGAGCATCGGGTCGACAAGGCGTTGGAGCTGGTGCCGGCCCAGGTGATTCTGATGGGGTTGCTGTTCCTGCGCGGCCCGCAAACCGTCAATGAACTGTTGACCCGCAGCGGTCGCATGCACGACTTTGAAGATACCGAACAAGTGGTGCATCAGCTTGAACGCCTGATTGCCCGTGGGCTGGCGCTGCTGGTGCCGCGCCAGGCCGGCCAACGCGAAGATCGTTATATGCATGCCATGGGCGACCCGGCAGATATCGAGACGATCCTCGCCGCGCGCCAGTATCCCGTGGAGCGCGGTGCCGGCAGCGGCGTGCCGCTGGAGCGCATCGAAGAGCTCGAAGCGCGGATCGCGGCGCTGGAGGAGCGTCTGGCGCGCCTGGAATAACCGCCTCAGGCCCGGGCGAACGCCACGGCTTTGTCGAACTGCTCCGGGCTTGGCCGCACGCCGGTGTACAGCACGAACTGCTCCAGGGCCTGGATCGCAATCACTTCCAACCCAGTGATGACCCGCTTGCCCTCTGCCCGGGCCCGCACGATCAGTGGCGTTTCCGAGGGGATCGCCACCACATCGAACACGGTATCCGCCGCTGCAATGGTATCGGGTTCGAACGCCAACTGGTCGGCTTCCGCGCCACCGGTCATGCCGATCGGCGTGACGTTGATCAGCATCTGTGGCCGCAGCGTACCCAGCTCAGCTTGCCACTCAAAACCCAGGGACTCGGCCAGGGCGCGTCCGGCGGTTTCATTGCGGGCAACAATCAACCCCTTCTTGTAACCGCCGTCGCGCAGGGCACTGGCCACAGCCTTGGCCATGCCGCCGCTGCCGCGCAGGGCAAAGGTCGAGTCCTTGGGCACGGCGTGGGTCTGCAGCAACTGAGCAATGGCAATGTAGTCGGTGTTGTAGGCCTTTAAATGGCCATTGGTGTTGACGATGGTGTTGATGGACTGGATCGCCGCAGCGGAAGGATCCAGCTCATCGACCAGGGCAATGCAGGCTTCCTTGAACGGCATCGACACCCCGCACCCGCGGATACCCAGAGCGCGAATCCCCCCCACCGCTGCGGGCAGGTCCTGGCTACTGAAGGCCTTGTAGTAGAAGTTCAGGCCCAGCTGTTCATACAAGTGATTATGAAAACGCAGGCCGAAATTCCCGGGGCGTGCCGATAGCGACATGCACAGTTGGGTGTCTTTGTTGGGATTGATCTGCATGCTGGGTCCTCTTGCAGTCACTTTCTGACAAACGGAATCACCGTCCCGAAAGGTTTTACTCGATGATGATACGGCCCTATCCAGCCCGACCTCAGACCGGATGAATGGCGCAACGCGGTAAAGAAAACGCTACAGACCTTACACAATATTTACCCAACGGCGCGGCAAATTTTGAAAAAATCGCTGTCAGAGCAAGTATCCCCGCGACCCTCATCGGGTCTGTTACAGACCACAGGCGCCGGGGCCGAAACGAGGAACAGCCATGAATCGTAAACTTCCCATCATTGCCCTGCTCATGGGGGCACTCGCGGTCACCGGCCAGGCATCCGCCCACGGTCGTGGTGGTTGGGAGGGGCCCGCAGTGTTTGGCGCGATCGTCGGTTCGGCCATCGTCGGCTCAGCCATCATCAACCGTGATCGTCCGGTGTATGTGCAGCAGCAACCGGTCTACGTCCAGCCGCAGCCGGTCTATGTGCAGCAACCGCCACCGGTCTATTACCAGCCACAGCCGGTGTATGTCGAGCAACCGATCTACTACCGCCCGGCACCGGTGTATTACGGGCCACCAAGGGGCTATTACTATGGCCCACCTCGCGGTCATTACGGTCGCTGGTAATCAGCCTCTGAGGTGACACAAAAAAAGCAGCCTGTGATCGAGGATCACAGGCTGCTTTTTCATTGGGCTGGCAGTGTCAGACGTGCTCACTGCTTTTGAGGCGCACCGGACCATGTTCCTCCGGTGCATGCGAAGGCTCCGCCACCACGGGAATCTGATTGCCATCGCAGTCGTGCAGCTTGCCGTCACTGAAGTAATCACCTTCACGCAACGCCGCCAGATCCTGATAGCGCAACACTCGCTCGGTGCCGGCGGCGAAGACTGACTGCTGGTCGGAGTTACCCGCGGTAAAGTGGTTGAACGCCAGGTTCAGGATGATCGCCATGATTGCCGAAGAACTGATACCCGAGTGGAAGATCGTCGCGAACCAGCTCGGGAAATGATCGTAGAAGTTCGGTGCGGCGATAGGGATCATGCCGAAGCCGATTGAAGTGGCGACAATGATCAGATTCACGTTGTTGCGGTAATCGACTTTCGACAAGGTTCGGATGCCACTGGCGGCAACGGTGCCGAACAGCACGATACCGGCCCCACCCAGCACGGAAGTCGGCACTGCGGCGATCACACGGCCCATGAAAGGCAGCAGGCCGAGCACCACCAGGAACACCCCGCCGGTGGCCACCACGAAACGGCTCTTGATCCCGGTCACCGCCACCAACCCGACGTTCTGGGCAAAGGCACTCTGGGTGAAGGAGCCGAAGATCGGCGCGATCATGCTCGACAGCATGTCGGCCCGCAAACCGTTGCCCAGACGCCTGGAGTCGACTTTGGTGTCGATGATCTCACCCACGGCGAGGATGTCGGCGGAGGTTTCCACCAGGGTCACCATGATGACAATGCACATCGACAGAATCGCCGCGATATGGAAGGTCGGCATTCCGAAGTGAAACGGTGTGGGGAAGCCGAACATCGGGCCTTCGCTGACCGATGAAAAGTCCGCCATGCCCAGGAACACCGCCACGATTGTGCCGATGACCATCGCCAGCAGAATCGACAACCGAGAGATGGTTGCGTTGCCCATTTTGCTCAACAGCAGCACCAGCACCAACGTGACGGCAGCCAGGCCGATGTTCGCCATGCTGCCGAAATCGGCGGCGTGACTGTTACCGCCCATGGCCCAGCGCGCCGCCACCGGCATCAGGGTCAAGCCGATGGTAGTGATCACGATGCCGGTGACCAGCGGCGGAAAGAACCGGGTGATTCGGGAGAACACCGGGGTAATCAGCAAACCGATCAGGGATGCGGCAATCACCGCACCCAGGATCGCCCGAAAGCCCCCTTCTGGGCCGCTGCCGACAATCGCCACCATGGTGGCGACGCCTGAAAACGAAACCCCTTGAACCAGTGGCAGTTGGCAGCCAAAGAACGGCAGGCCAAGGGTTTGCAACAACGTCGCCAGGCCACCCGCGAACAAGGACGCCGCAATCAATAGACCGATGTCCGCCGGTGAGAGCCCGGCCGCCTGGCCGATGATCAACGGCACGGCGACGATGCCACCGTACATCGTCAACACATGTTGCAGGCCGTAAGCCATATTCGCGCCGACGCCAAGGTTTTCGTCCTCGGGCCGTGGGAGTGAAACATGGGGCGTTTTCATGGTTCGGGGGTTCCCTGTTTTTTGTTATGCGCACACTGTATTCAAAACTAAAGACAAATGTCCATAGAGTTGTATACAACTTGTTGCGCATCGCGCGACGAACAGAGCACCGCCGCGCAGCCGCAAAGCCCTATTTCATAGCTGCAACAGGCCCTCAACCGCAGGCCGCAAGAGTTCCCGCGGCGGTACGCGCAGGTCAAACTCATTTTCCAACAGGTCGATCAATTCGTCCGCGTCGGTGATCGAGCGTCGTTCGCTCTCTTGCCCCATCTTGTGCACGGCGTAACTGTTGCCATTCAGCGTCTTGCGCAAGCCGTCACCGGTGCGGGACACCATCAGCCGGCCCATGAACGGTGACTCAGGGTGGCTGCAGACGTACCAATTGCCGAGGGTGTAGTCGATGTCTTGCTGGCGTTGCAGATCGAACAGGTACATGGGCCGCCACTCGCCGGCGACGTTGGCTCGCAGCAGGTAGCCGTCCTCGTTGTCTTCGATTCGGAACGGTTCGTGGGGGGTGACCTGGATGTCTCGGCTGTCCAACAGCAGCGGCGCGGTCGGCACCATGCCACCAAAGCCCACATCGGTGATGTAGCGCACACCGTCGAACGTCACGAGGCTCAGGCGATGAGTTCGCGCAGGCCACGCGCCCTCGGGGGCATTGATCACCACCCGTCCGGTGATGCCTCGGGCCTCGAAGCCCAGTTCCTGTAACAGCGCCAGGAACAGTTGATTGAGCTCATAGCAATAGCCGCCGCGCCCTTGCTCGAAGACTTTTCGCTCGACCGACTCAAGGTCGATGGCCACGGGTTGGCGCAGCAGCGTCGAGAGGGTTTCAAAGGGAAATTCGGCCGTGTGACGCCATTGAAGCTGACGCAACGTGTCAAGGGTCGGGGCTGGCGGCGTATCGAAGCCCAGTCGGCGCAGATAGCGGCCGGTGTCACTCAGTCGGGGTTGGCTCATTAGGGTGTCCTTTTCCTGGTCCATGCAGGGCTGGCAGAAAGCACCCTGCTGCTGGGCGCCAGGTATAAGGCATTCCCCTTTCAGAGACAATAAGCGGCATGGGCCCTGCGCCCCTCAACGCCGCTTTCGCGAAGCCAGCCGGATCCAGGTCGGAGCATGGTCGCTGGGGTGCGCCTGGTTCCTGACCCAGGCGTCCACGCCCGCCTCACTCAAGTAGGGGCTTGCCACCGGGTTGAGCAACAGGTGATCGATGCGCAGCCCGGAGTTTTTCTGCCAGTGCTGACGGAAATAATCCCAGAAGGTGTAGATCCGCTCTTGCGGGTACAGATGGCGTAACGAATCCGTCCAGCCCTGGTCCAGCAGGCGCTGATAGCACTCACGGCTTTCGGGCTGCAACAGCGCATCCTTGAGCCAGGAACGCGGGTTGTAGATGTCCATGTCGGTGGGCACCACGTTGTAGTCACCCGCCAGCACCACCGGGTGATCGCTGGCCTGGAGTCCTTGGGCATAGCCGATAAGCCGTTCGAACCACGCCAGTTTGTAGTCGAACTTGGGGCCAGGCTGCGGGTTGCCATTGGGCAAATACAGGCACCCTACCAGCACCCCATGCACCGCCGCCTCCAGGTAGCGACTGTGACTGTCCTCTTCCCCGCCGGGCAGGCCACGGCGGCTCTCCAGCGGCTCTGCATCACGGGCCAGGATAGCGACGCCGTTCCACGACGTCTGCCCGTGCCAGATCGCGCCATACCCCACCGACTCCAGCTCCGCCGCCGGAAAGTCCTTGTCCGCTGCCTTGAGCTCCTGCAAACAGACAATGTCGGGTTTTTCCCGCTCCAGCCACTCCAGCAGGTTAGGCAGCCGGGCGCGGATGCCATTGATATTGAAGGTCGCGATCCGCAGGTTTTTCATGGGGGCCCACTCGAAATGCCAGGACACTGGCTGTGACCTGCAATCGGTCGCGGTGGTTGCACGGGATCCTCAGGAACCGGTTTTCAACCTGAGCAAGCGCCCGTGGCCGATGAGTCGATGTTTGCACTCAACCTCAACGATCCGAGCGTTCCAGCGGGTCGGGGCCGCCTTCGGTCGACAAGGCCGCGACACGGTTGCGGCCGCCGTGCTTGGCCTGATAAAGCGCGGCATCGGCCCGCTGGATAAAGACTTCAATGCTGTCCAGGCTGCTGGGCACAAACGCGTAACAACCCAGGCTCACCGTCAGGTAACCGATCGGGGAACCGGAATGGGTGATGTGCGTGTCGATGACCCTCTGCCGGATCTGTTCGGCCAACGCCATGGCCCCATGCAGGTTGGTATCGGGCAGCAGCACCGCGAACTCTTCACCGCCATAACGCACGGCAAGGTCAGCCTTGCGGTGACAGCAGCTCTTGAGCACCTTCGCCACTTCCGCCAGGCAATGATCCCCCGCCACGTGCCCATAGGTGTCGTTGTAACGCTTGAAGAAGTCGATGTCGACCATCACCAGGCTCAAGGGGCTGCGCTGGCGGGCGCCTCGGCCGAACTCGATGTCCAGGGCCCGTTCGAACAGGCGCCGGTTCGCCAGCCCGGTCAAGCTGTCATGGGTGGCAATCAGCTCCAGGGCTTCCTGGGCCTTGCGCAGGTCCGCTTCGATCCGCTCGCTATTGCGCACCTGACGCAGGAATACCCAGCCGAACAGGCAAATGCCCAAAACCACCAGGGCCACAATCAAGATGGATTTGAACGCCCTGTCGTGCCAACCCGCCAGGATCGCCTCTTCGGACATCGCGGCGGTGACCACCAGCGGATAGGCCTGTAAATGTTGATGGTCGTAAAGCCTGAGGACGCCATCGACGGCGGAACGAATCGTCACATTGCCGGATGTCATGCTCTGCGACTCATGCTGGAAGATCGGTTCCTGGGCCAGAGAGCGGCCAATCTTCGCCTCATCGAAGGGCCGACGGGCCAGCAAGGTCCCGTTGGACAGGGCCAGGACCATCTCGCCTTTGTCGTCGAGGCTGAAGCTTTTGAAGAACTTGTCGAAGTAGGACATTTTGATCCCGGCCAACAGCACGCCCTGGAAGTTGCCGTCCTGATCATTCAAGCGCCGGGAAACCGGGATGATCCACTCGCCATTTTGCCGACTGCGGATCGCTGGACCGATATGGGCGATTAGAGACGCGTTCTGTTGGTGGAACGTAAAGTACTCTCGATCCGCAATTCCAGGCCCTCTGTGCAAACTTTTAAAGGAGGTGACAACCCATTGCCCGTGCTTGTCGAACAGAAACAGGCCATGCAATTGCTCCAGTGATTGCACTCGCCGGGAAAAAGTTGTCTGCAAACGCGGTTGCAGCGCCGGACCGAAACCATCGATCTGCATCCAGTCCGCCAGGCTGGCCAGGACCAGGTCGGTCTGCAGGAACGTGTCCTGGGCTTGCTGGGCCATGGCCCGGGTAAGGTTGGCCGAGGCGACACGGGCCGACTCCAGGTCGTAGCGGCGCGACTGCTCCAGTTGCAGATAAAGCAAACCGCAAAGGCACAGGCACACCGTCGCAATGAACGCTACCGCTGCCTTAAGCAACGGCAGGCGTTTCAGAGCTCCGCCGGGGGCATGGAATGGATCGAAAATGGGGATAGGCAAGCGAATTCCTGAGGAGGGCAAAGCATGAGCAAATGGCTCAAAGCCCCCAATATTCGTGAGCTTAGCCTACCGCTTGTGGGGCGGCAATTTGCCCGTGTCACGCAGCCGATAGGTGGCTGGATGGATCCAAAAACCGAACTCAAACCTGCTGAAAAGGACAGGCCAACCTGAGGTACGCCACTCCGATACTCCTGAGTCGAATATTGTTGCGGCGAGGGAATTCATCAGTTCACCCGCCGCTGCTTTTTCCAAGCAAACCTTGCAGGGGCTATCTAAATTGCGTGATGCCCCCTAACGTAGAGTGCCCCGGACTGTTAAGTACCCACTGACCATGAACACCCCCACCCGAATCGTCGACGAACAGGCCCTCGCCAGACCCTCGGCCGTCAGCCTGCGTGAAGCCTTCTGGTTCTGGCTCAAGCTGGGTTTTATCAGTTTCGGCGGACCGGCCGGGCAGATCTCGATCATGCATCAGGAACTGGTGGAACGCCGACGCTGGATTTCCGAGCGACGCTTTCTGCATGCGCTCAATTACTGCATGTTGTTGCCGGGGCCGGAAGCCCAACAGTTGGCGACATACCTGGGCTGGCTGATGCACCGCAGTTGGGGCGGGGTCATTGCCGGGGCGCTGTTCGTGCTGCCTTCGCTGTTCATCCTCATTACGCTGTCCTGGCTGTATGTCGCCTTTGGCGAAGTGCCGGTGGTGGCGGGGATTTTCTACGGCATCAAGCCCGCCGTGACGGCAATCGTGGTACACGCCGCCCACCGAATAGGCTCCCGCGCGCTCAAGAACAATTGGCTGTGGGCGATCGCCGCCGCGTCGTTCACCGCGATATTTGCCTTCAACGTCCCCTTCCCACTGATCGTGCTGGGTGCGGCTGTCATCGGCTACCTGGGCGGTCGCTGGGCACCGGAAAAATTCAGCCAGGGCAGTCACGGCACCCAGCACCAATCCTTCGGCCCGGCCCTGATCGACGATGACACCCCGCCCCCGGAGCATGCCCGGTTCAGTGCCTTCAGACTCGCTCGGCTGGCAATTATCGGTGCCCTGCTATGGGCATTGCCGATGGGGCTGCTGAGCGTGGCATTCGGCTGGGAAGGCACCCTGACGCAAATGGCCTGGTTCTTCACCAAGGCCGCCTTGCTGACTTTCGGCGGAGCCTATGCGGTTCTGCCTTATGTGTACCAAGGCGCCGTCGGACACTTCGGCTGGCTGACGCCGACACAAATGATCGACGGCCTGGCCTTGGGCGAAACCACCCCCGGGCCGCTGATCATGGTGGTGGCGTTCGTTGGCTTCGTCGGTGGCTACGTGATGCAGGTATTCGGTCCCGAACAGGCGTTTCTCGCCGGCGCCGTCGCGGCCACGCTGGTGACCTGGTTTACGTTCCTGCCTTCGTTCCTGTTTATCCTGGCCGGCGGCCCGTTGGTGGAGTCGACCCACAACGTGCTGAAGTTCACCGCCCCGCTGACAGCGATTACCGCGGCCGTGGTCGGGGTGATCCTCAACCTGGCCTGTTTCTTCGGTTACCACGTGCTTTGGCCCAACGGTTTTTCAGGTGCCCTGGACTGGCCGTCGGCAATCATCGCAGTCTCGGCGGCCATTGCGCTGTTTCGCTACAAACGCGGGGTGATCCAGGTGTTGCTGGCCTGCGGGCTGGCCGGGCTGGCGGTGTACCTGCTGCGCTAAGCGAGGCTCTTGCTCAGATACGTCGCCGAGGCCGGGCACAACGTCTTGAATTGCGCCGTTGCGCTGATCGAAGCGGGCGCCAGCGAACGGTCTTGTTCCTGGTAGCCCTGGGCGATAAAGAACGCGGCGGCGCTATCGGTCAGCAGATGGAGCCGCTCTACCCCCTCGCTTTTCGCAAACACCTCAAGAGCGCCCAGCACCGCCGCACCGGTGCCTCGCCCACGTTGCCCCTCGAAGACAACGAGCGAGCGCAGCAATCGGTCGGCTCCCTCCCCCTCGATCCCACCGAACGCCACGTCAAAACCCGCTTGGCTGAAGCTGAAAAACTGCCGGCCTGGGTAATCCAGGTCATCCACGGGCAAGCCAGCCAAGGTGAGCGCGTGGCGTAACGGTTCAAGATCGTCATTACTCAGTGCTGTCATGCGCATGACTGTTGCTCCGTCCTGTGTCCTGTCCGACTCCCAGATTGGGGTACAAACCATAGGGTGAATCGGGGAGTGGAGTCCATAGCATTGCTCATCGTCGAGTACTGGAGATAACCGTGAGCAAGTTCTTCGATGAGCTGATGGATGAAATCGTCCAAGGCAAACGCCAGCCAATGCCAGCAAGACTCAACAAAGCGCCAGCTCATGACCCAGCGCAAGACGATCCCCATTGTCCTTCAGCTACGCTCAACCCAATCATCACGACAGGGAAAATCGACATGAGCAAAGCAGACGAGCTGGCGGCCAAGCTGAGGCAAGCCCAACGGACCCCGGCCGATACCGATCATTGTGCCGACCTGGCCATCGAACATTGGCCCGCCCAGGTCTACGAGTTATACCGTCAGATCGAGACCTGGCTGGCGCCGGTCTGCGAGGCCGGCCTGGACATCCGGCACAACCCCACCCACGTATTCGAAAGTCACTTCAGCGGCTCGACTTACAGCTACGCCATCGATCAGTTGGTGATTGAAGGCAATCACCGGCGCATCGAACTCGACCCGATCGCCCGCTTCTCTTCCAAGGGAGAAGGCTGTATTGAAATCCATATGACGGGGCAGGAACGCTGCATTGTGCGAACCGTGGGCGAGCATGGTGAATCGCTGTGGCACACCCAGGCGCTCCGCTCGACCGGGCAACAGCAACCCGAGCCCATGGTGCTGAACGAAGACGCTCTGATTTCACTGGTGGAAGAAGGCCTGGGGCTTTAACGCAAATGGGCGACCTCTTGAGGTCGCCCATTTGTATTGAGTCAAACTGATCAGCCGCTGATCTGCGCCGCTGACTCAATGACTCCATCGGACGCGATTTCAAGCGGTGGCGGCGTAAGTGGCACCGTCTGCCTTCCCACCAGACTGTTCAAGGCGTTGTCGATTTCGTCCGCCGCGCCTTGTGCACATCGGGCATCTACCCAGCACCAGTAAGGATCAGACATCAGCCCGCCCACCGCTTGTGCGCACAGCTCGTCGCTGCTGATGCCCACCTTTCCCGCAGCAGCAATCACGGCCATAAGGGCTTGCTCTAACTGGGAAATTCGCTCGGTAGTCACAACTCGCCAACTTGATGGTTAAACAAGTGCAGAGCATACCATGCCATCAATGTGCCACCGACCATGGCGCGCTCAACGGTCGTCCATTCAACAGCCTTTGGCTTTGCGCGCGCGGGGAACAGGTTAGGAATCGACTCACGGGGAAAGTTGCCATTGTCACGGGTGCCAGCTGTTTTTAACCCGCCGTACTACATGTCGTCGCGCTCGGAGTCAGTGACGCCCCCCGAACGGCAGAACGTGCAGCCAGAAGAGTCAGCACGGCGGCCATGCCCAACACGGCCGCGCTGGTTTCGAAGGTCGCTTGATACCCGCTCAGGTCAAACAGTATGCCGCCCACCGTTGCACCCGCCGCAATGGCAAGTTGGACGATCGCCACCATCAATCCGCCCCCGGCTTCGGCATTATCCGGCAGCGTGCGCGCCAGCCAGGTCCACCAGCCTACGGGGGCAGCGGTGGCCACCAGGCCCCAGAGACCGAGCAGGAACGTCGTGATCATCACTGACCCACCGAACCACACAAGAGCCATGGCGATGGCGGCCATCAACAGGGGAATGACGATGAGCGTCCGATACAGCCCGTTCTTCAAGAATGCCCCGATCAGGAAGGTCCCCAGCAAACCCGCCACGCCAATCACCAGCAACATGAAGGAAAGCATCGACACGCTCACCTGCGTCGCCGTCTCAAGGAACGGTCGCAGGTAAGTGAACAGCATGAACTGGCCCATGAAGAACGTGCTGACGGCCAACATGCCCAGCGCGACCGGAGCACGGGTCATCAACCGGAAGACGTTATTGCTGCCCTCCTTCGGCTGCGAATGCATGGAGGGCATGCGCAACAGCAGCCAGACCAACGCAACGGCTGCGACAGGCACGATGCAAAAGAACGCGCCACGCCAACCGATGATCGACCCCAATAGGCTGCCCAACGGCGCCGCGATCACGGTCGCCAAGGCATTGCCGCCGTTGACGATGGCCAATGCCCGCGGGACCTGGTCGTCCTGCACCAGCCGCATCGCCGTGGCCGCCGACAGTGACCAGAAACCACCAATCGCCACCCCGATCAACGCGCGACCGACCATGAAGGTGGCGTAGTTGGGCGCCAGTGCGGCCACCGTTGCGGAAACGATCATCAGCAGCGTCAGACCTGACAACAACCATTTGCGGTCGACCCGGGCGGCAATTGATGCGATGAACAGGCTGGTGATCAGGGCGAACGCGCCGGAGACAGCAATGCCCTGGCCGGCTTGCCCTTCGCTGACCTGCAGATCGCTCGCGACCGGCGTCAACAGGCTGACCGGCATGAACTCCGATGCAACGAGGGCGAACGCGGCGAGTGACATGGCGAATACCGCGCTCCATGCGGGTTGGCCTTTTGATTTCGGCAAAGAGGTATCGGTCATCGGAGGGAATCCTGTGTTTCTGGATGGACTTGAACGTCGGGACACTCAGGGCTCAAAGAGGCGCACTGCGGCACCGAGGGTCGGCGCCGCAGAACAGGAGCATCAGCGGTTGCTTCAGATTGTTGTGCGAGAACCCGGTCAACGTTGCTCAACCGGGCCTCGAAGATCAGCTAGCCAAGGTCGCGTTATCGATCACGAAGCGATACTTGACGTCACCGTTGATGTGCATCTTCGGGGATCCCCCCCGATATCCGGTAGTGCATTTCGCTGGAGTTCTTGCCTGATCCTGTGACTTCACAGACCGCATATAGGCAGCGCTTCGCTTGGCGGGTTAATGTTCTGCCCAGAGCTATTAACCTGAGATGACACCTGAACCCAATATGGCCACTCAACGCAGATCCCCACAAGAGACGCTCGCCGACCTCATTGGTGCCCGCACCACTGGAACCGGCGACTTCGAAACCTCGATCGCCGGCCTCGCCTTCTTCCGACGCGAAGCCCTTGCACCGCCCGCCACCTGCATGATCGGGCCGAGCATCGTGCTCGTGGCCCAAGGCGTGAAACAGGTATGGATCGGTGGCCAGGCCTATGGGTACGACACCACGCGTTTCTTCATGACGTCACTGGATTTGCCGGCCAATTCCGAAGTGATCGCGGCAGCCCCGGAACAGCCCTGCCTGGGCCTGGTCATGCGGCTCGACCTGCGCCTGGTGGCCGATCTGGTCGCCCAGGGTGAGATCGCGCCGTGTCGTGATCGCCCCGTCGGGATCGGCGCGGGGATCGGTACGGTAACGCCCGAACTGCTGGAGCCGTTCGTGCGCCTGCTGATGCTGCTCGATGAACCTGAAGCGATCCCGGTACTGGCGCCGCTGATCCAGTGCGAGATTCACTACCGGCTGTTGATGAGCGACCAGGCTGCCCGACTGCGGCAGATCGCCTCGGTGGACAGCCAGGGTCACCGGATCGCCAAGGCCATCGATTGGTTGAAGTTGAACTACACCGAGCAGATCCGCGTGGACGACCTCGCGGCGCTGGTACAGATGAGCGCGCCCACGTTTCATCACCACTTCCGTCAACTGACCGCGATGAGCCCGCTGCAGTACCAGAAGTGGCTGCGGTTGAACGAAGCGAAACGCTTGATGCTCAACGACTATATGGACGTGGCGAGCGCGGCCTTCAAAGTGGGTTATGAAAGCCCCTCGCAGTTCAGCCGTGAATACGCCCGCCTGTTTGGCGCGCCACCCAAGCGGGATATCGCGGCGTTGCGTAGCCCGGCCAAGGCTGTTTGATTCATCATCGCGCATGGATTAACCGTGGGAGCAAAGCTTGCTCGCGATGCAGGCGCCTTGGCCTTCAGGAGACCGCGTTAGCTTCACCGCGGGCAAGCCTTGCTCCCACGAGGCCGGGCCTTTGCGCCAAGGCAACACACTTCAACGCCAAGATCATCGTCGGATCAACAAGCGCCACGGTGTGCCCATTGAGGTCGAACGCTTCGCAATGCCCAAGCACCAAGGGCAACTCCGTACACCCCAAAATCAGAACCCCCGCCCCCAACTCACACAAATGCTCCGCCGCCAGCAACAGTTGCTCCCTGCAAAGCCCTTCTGTGAAACCAGCCTTGATCCCCCGCGGCCCGTAGATGGCGTCCATGACCATCGCCTGATAATCGACACCCGGCGTAAGGATCTGAAGCCCGGCGCGGCGTGCCGCCTGGTGATAGACCTGGCTTTGCACGGTACCGGAGGTCGCCAGCAGACCAATCGCCTTGCCCGAACCGTAGGTGTGCACGACCCACTCCACCGTCTCGGTCAGCATGTTGACGATGGGCACCCTCAGGTGTGCCTGGATGCGCTCGACGAAGGCATGGGCGGTATTGCAAGGAATCGCGATGGCGTTGGCACCCGCGCTTTCGAGGCGTTTGCAGGTGGCGTACATCGCCATGGTCGGATCGGTTTCATCCCGTAGCAGGTTCGCCGTCCGGTCCGGTATCTGCGGGTTCTGCTCGACCACCATCTTGATGTGGTCCTGGTCCTTTCCCGCCGGCGTATTGGCCACCACCTTGGCCATGAAATCCACCGTGGCGGCAGGCCCAACGCCGCCGACGATGCCCAATTTGAAGGGCGGCCGCCTGGGCTGTTGCTGATCCAGCGTCGCGAAGTCCGCGTAGATCTCGTTGATATCCAGCACCGCGATCCCACGGCGCTGCAAGTCGGCACACACCAGCGAAAGCTCGGTCATGCCGGGCAGGACCACCGTCGCACCCTGGGCTTGCAACGAGAGGCACGCCTGGTAGACCGCTTCAAGCGGCACACCGTCGAGGTGACCGTCCTTGATGCCGTTGAGGCCGTACATGGCGTCCATCAACCCTGCTTGAGCATCTGCGTCGGGGTAGACAATCTGGAAGTCTTTCCCAAAATGCCGCTCGAACAATCCGCAATGACGCACGAAGTCAGAGGCGATGACGCCCAGGGTCGTCTGGGGTGGCACCGTGTGGCTGACGTGCCGGGTCAAGGCAGCCATCATGTCCAGCACGGGAATGCCCAGTTCCTCTTCTATTTCCGCGCGGAAAGTCTGGCTGGCGAAGCACGGGAGCATCACCGCATCGAAACCACTTTCCTCGAACGACTTGCACACCTGGAACACATAGAACTTGCGCGACGTCATGCTCGCGCCTTGGTCCAGCGGCAACAGCACATCCTTGAAGGGGTGCTGCTCGAACAGAAAGTGGTAGCGACCCTGATCCTCGAGCACCGCCCGGGACTTGACCAACTTGTAGAACAGATCGCCCCCGGCCAGTGACCCAAGCCCACCGACAATGCCCAACTTGCGGACAACAGAGGCCTGGTGGCTCACCTTCGCTTTAACCTTCATGACCCTCTCCTCAAACAACCGGAACCGGTTCGGATCGGGACCGAATGGGGAAGTGCGCGCCCTCGTCTTCAGCGGCCTCTTCGAAAGGCTCGGACTTGGCGACCACCGCCGTCGCGATGCTGTTACCCACCACGTTGGTGGCCGTGCGGGCCATGTCCAGGAACTGGTCGATGCCAATGATCAACAACAGTCCCGCCTCAGGAAGATTGAACATCGGCAACGTGGCCGCGACCACGACGACCGAGGCGCGTGCGACACCGGCCATGCCCTTGCTGGTGATCATCAATGTCAGAAGAATCAGCAGTTGCTGGGTGAAACTCAGGTCAATGTTGTAGGCCTGGGCGATGAACAGGATGGCGAACGCCTGGTACATCATGGAACCGTCCAGGTTGAACGAATAACCCAGGGGCAACACGAAGCTGGACACGCGTTTGGGTGCGCCAAACTTCTCCAGCGCTTCGATGGTTTTCGGGTAGGCGGACTCGCTGCTGGCGGTGGAAAACGCCAGGAGGATCGGCTCGCGGATGAGCTTGCCGAGGTGGAAAACGGAGCGACCGAGAAACAGGTATCCGGCACCGAACAGCAGCACCCAGAGGATCAGGATCCCCAAGTAGAACTCGGCAATCAGCTTGCCGTAATCGACGAGCAAGCCAAGCCCCTGGGTGGTGATGGCCGAGGCGATGGCGGCAAAAACCCCAATCGGCGCGAAGGCCATGACGTAGTCGGTGATCTTGAACATCACCTTCGCCAGCTCTTCGATGGAGTCGGTGATCCGCGTATAGCCCGCCCGTTTCACGCCCGCCAACGCAAAGCCGAAGAACAGCGAAAACACCACGATCTGCAGGATCTCGTTGTTGGCCATCGCCTCAGCAATACTGCGAGGGAACACATGACCGATGAACGCCTTGAGGCTGAAATCGCCGGTGTTGACCGGCACGGCAGCCGTTGCTTGCTGGGCCACGTCCATATTCAGCCCGGCACCGGGTTGAAACAGATTGACCAGGCCCATACCGATCAGCAGCGATACCACCGAAGCGGTAACGAACCAGGCCATCGCCCGAGCGCCAATCCTGCCGACGGAACGTGAATTGCCCATGCTGGCGATACCACCGACCAGCGTCGCAAAGACCAGCGGCGCGATGATCATCTTGATCATGCGCAGGAAAATATCGGTGACCATCGAAAAGTAAGAAGCTATCTCTTTGGCACTTTGCTCGCTCCCTGCGAAATGGTGACACGCCCAACCCACCAGCACGCCGAGGGCGATACCCATTGCAATTCGACGTGGGAGCTTATTCTTCTTCACGGTGCTGTCCTCAAGTAGTTATTGGAGTTTTTACTTGGCAGGGATCAAGTGGATGTACCGATACTCTTGACGGCATGGGTACTACGGTAATGATTCTAAGGAGCGGATCCGGGGAGATGATGAGTAATCCTGCTAGCTCCATGCGCTTTTGGAATAGTTAACGAAAAGCCACGCTGGGCCAGGCAGTTGCGACGTAAAATGGCGCTCTCACAGCGGGAGATCCTGATATGCAACTCAAGTGGCTGGACGATCTACTGGCGATCGCCGAATGGAAAAACTTCTCCCGCGCCGCCGAAGTCCGCTGCGTGACGCAATCGGCCTTGTCGCGCCGAATCCAGTGCCTCGAGGAATGGGTGGGGGTCAAGCTGGTGGACCGTGGCACCTACCCCGTCCAGCTCACGGCCGCAGGCATCACCTTCTGCGACGAAAGCAGAGAAGCCCTCGCCGGTTTACTGAGATTGCGCTCGATGCTGCGTGACGTAGAGCGGATGCCGGGACGCTCCATCCAGATCACCGCAGGTCACAGCCTCTCGATGACCTTTCTGCCGAAATGGCTTTCGCAGTTCCAGCAAAACACCGAGCAGTTCAACGCTCGGGTGGTCGCCGCCAATATTCATGACGCCGTTATCGCGCTGGAGGAAGGCAGTTGCGATTTGATGATGGTCTACCACCATCCGCTGGCGCCGATCCTGCTGGACGCCGAGCGCTTCGGCAGCCTGACCCTCGGCCACGATGCGTTCATCCCTCTGTGTGCCCCCAACCCTAAAGGCGAACCGCTGTTCCCCTTGCCGGGCCGCTCCGGCAAACCCGTCCCTTACTTGGCCTACACGGCCACGACATTCCTGGGTCGCGTGGCGGATATCGTCATCAAGAACGGCCCGGCACCGACTGAGCTGGAGCGCTGTTACGAGGCCGACATGGCGATGCTGCTGATGCGCATGGCCATCGAAGGCTATGGCGTGGCCTGGTTGCCACAGAGCGCGGTGGCCGATGAGTTGGAGCGTGGGTTGTTGGTCCGGGCTGGCAGCGAGGAATGGAGCACGCGGCTGGAGATCCGCTCGTATTGTGCGATCGCCAATCGGAATCCGACGATGCGTAAGCTGTGGAAGACGTTGGAGGGGGCTTCACTGCATCGACCTGGCAATGCGTCTGCGGCGCTAGCGGGAACCACCGGCTGAATGATCTGCGCTCGGGCTACGCGTTCAAACCGTTCCAGCCGTGGATACCGACGTACAAACCAACACCGATGATCAACACGCTGGACAGGTAAGGTGCGCGCCGCGCAACACTGCCCAACCAAGGCCAGCGGTTGGAGGCCTGCCTTGCCCCTATGGCCGCAGCCGCGCCCACGGTCACGAGGGTGATTGCCAAGCCGATACTGAAGCTCAGCACCAGCATGCCGCCCAGCGCGACTTCCTTGACCTGAAGGCACAGCAGCAAGACGGTAATGGCCGCCGGGCAAGGAATCAAACCGCCCGTCAGGCCGAACACGACGATCTGGCCCGTGGTGACCTCCCGATTGGTGAAGCGCTTACGGATATCGTTGGCGTGCGCCCGCTCATGGGCATCCTGATAGCCATCGAGGGACGGCGCCAGGTCTTTCAGCTCGTCGTGGTTGTGGTCGTCGTGATGATCGTGATGATGAGTGTGATCGTGACGATGCTCGAGCTTGAACACCTGCTCGCCACGCCAGGTACGCCACAACATCCACAACGCGATGGCGATGATCAGCCCGGAAGACGCCAGTTGGAAATAGGGCTCGGTGGTCTTGGCATCCAGCCCCTGGCCGAGGTACATGCCGCCAATGGCGACCAGCCACACCACGGCCGTGTGGGAAAGCGTAGCCGCCAAGCCCAGCAACACCGCTTGCTTTACCGAGCCACGGATGGCCACGATAAACGCCGCCATCATGGTTTTTGAGTGGCCCGGTTCCAAACCATGCAAGGCGCCCAGCAAGACAGCGCTGGGAAAATACAGCCAGGCGTGAGCGCCCCCCTGTTGCAGCAATTCAGCAAAATTGGGCATGTCGGGCCTAGAGGTACTTGGTGATTTGTTTGAAGGCTTCCAGGGGCGCGCGCTCGCCTTTATTCAGCGACGAAACGGTGTCCTCCAGGCAGTGATCGATGTGATCCTGGATCAACGTGCGCTTGGCCTGGCACACCGCTTTTTCCACCGCATGCAACTGCTGAGCGATATCCACGCACTCACGACCCTCTTCGATCATCGTGATAATGCTGCGCAAATGACCGTCCGCCCGCTTGAGGCGCTTGATGATCGCCGCATGGCTTTGGTGGGGATGTTCGTGGTCGTGCGCACTCATGACTTGAGCCTTGGGTTTCGGTGAATTAACGCCGCCATCCTATCCCCCCAGGGAGGATACAAGCAAACCCATCGAAACGCTGATTAACCTGTGGGAGCGGGCTTGCTCGCGAAGGCGTCGGCACGGCCAGCATCCTGCAAACTGACACACCGCTTTCGCGAGCAAGCCCGCTCCCACAAATCGCTGCCTGCAAAGGATGGTGAGTCAGGCAGGAGACCTTATGAGATCACCCACTTCCCTTACGACGCCAAAACCTGCGCCTGCAATCGCCGCCCAATCACATCCAGCAAATCACACCCGTCGCGCAGGGGAATCGCTAGCACTTGGGCAAAACCATGGAGTACCACCGCGTCCGTACTGATGTCGGAACGCATGGCGAGGTTTTCCAGCAACTGGGTGACAGCGGCGATGCGGTAAGCGGCGGTGTCGTGCAGCACGTCCAGCGGTGCTTCTGTGTCGATCAAGAGCGCGTGAAAGTTGTTTTCGATACCGGTGATGGGCATGTAACGGGACATGAGGGGTTACTCCTGCGGGGATGGGAGGTCAGTGCTGGGCTAAAGATAGGGATGCCACGGATGAAGGACCGAATCCGAGGTCGGAATTCGTAGGTTGAGCAGGAGGTGGTAGTTGATGTAATGGAACACAGATTGGATGAGGTTGAGATAATGCGTGCCTTGCGGACACAGTTTTAAAGCAATAGCTGTACCTTTTTTCATTGGGTGATCTCAGGATTAATTGAAAAAATCCCAGGCATTAGGGCTTCCACACCCTGCCGCTGAATTTGCAGCGACGGAGAAAACTTAGCGCACGGGGTGATTCGGTGAATAGTCAGCGGGGAGCGACACAGCTTGAGGGAAATTTCCGATGGGGGCGTCCGGCGATGGATTAGGCTGCGCAACTATGGGCGGCAAGGACAAATCTCGAAACGAATGAGCGCTCAACGCCTTTCGTCCAGGTCGCAACATAGGCCATGCCTGCGGGATGGGCTATAATCCGCCCACCAGCGCGATTTGAGGTCCAGCCCATGGGCAATGTCAGCCTTGAAACCAAAAAAGCCTATGCCGCCAGGACGCGCAGATCCAACTACGCGGCTAGCCTCCGTCTGGAAGGTTTCAAAACGACCTTCGCGGACGGCGAACGCAAAATGCCAACGCGTGAAGAGGTCTTGAAGGCCTTCACCCAGACCAGAACTAATGCCTGACAAATATGGAGTCGGCGAGGACGCTTATTGCTATCCCGGCTCCACGGTCCTTCGCAACAAACTCGACATCCGTGACGAACTGACCCTAAGCGCAGCCGAACAACAGCTCTCGGCCATCGCGGCGGACAACGTCGAATTCAGCCCTCCTCCCTACAGCCTGGCTGATCTGCAGAACATTCATCGAATTCTCTTTTCGGACCTCTTCGAGTGGGCTGGGGAGCTGCGCACCGTTGGCATGTCCAAACAAGCCACCCGCTTCTGCCAACCCGAGTACATGGAAAAGGAAGCCAATAAAATATTCGCCAACATGGCGGCGGCAAACTGGTTCGAGGGGATGAGCCGGGCTGACCTGATCGTCGCCGTTGCAGAAGCCTATTCCGATATCAACGTCGTACACCCCTTCCGCGAAGGCAATGGCCGTGCGCAACGCATCCTGTTTGAACACCTCATCATGAATGCCGGATTTGAAATCAGCTGGTGGGGAATTGAGAAAGATGAGTGGATCTGCGCAAATATCGCGGCTTACAACTGCGTCCCTGGACCGATGGAGCTGGTATTCGAAAAGTGTATCGGACAGCCGATTCGGCCTTGACCAGCCGACTGTACTCACCCTCACCGCCTTACGATTTACTCCGCCAAGTGATACAGTTGCCGCCAATTAACATCTGCTGAAGCACTGAACATGTACAAGACAAAGTCATTCCCACTCAACAAAGAAGGTCGAGACTTTGTAGTGGGCGACATTCACGGGCACTTCAAGCTTCTAACGTCAGCCTTAAACAAACTAAACTTCAATACTGATCTGGATCGTATTTTTTCCGTGGGCGATCTCATCGACCGGGGCCCCGATTCCGAAGACGTGTTGAACTGGCTTAAGGAGCCGTGGTTCCATGCGGTGCGCGGCAATCATGAGCAGATGCTTATTGACTGTATCTCCGGCCACGGAGATATCCCCCGGCATATCCGAAACGGCGGCGCTTGGCTCTATACACTACAACCCGCCACCCAGCATGAACTTTTAAAGTCCTTGCAAGAACTCCCACTAATCATTGAAGTCAATTTGGCAAGCGATCGAACAATTGGCATTGTGCATGCCGAAGCGCCTATCAGCAGACATCACGATGGCTGGCAGGAAGCAAAGGACGCAATAACTGGAAAACTCGGGGAACAAAATCAGCAGTTGGCCCTGAAAACAGCGCTGTATGCCAGAGAAAAAATCGAGCGACAAGACCACACTCCAATAAAAGGAATAAACCAGCTCTACGTTGGCCACTCAACAGTGTCGAGCGTCACACGTCTGGGCAACGTCATATATACCGACACCGGCTGTTCATTTTCCGATGGGGCGTTAAGCCTCGTAGAGATCAAAACCGAAACCATCACCGACATCAGCATGACACAATGAGTTAAGGGATCAGTCGTACTCGCTCCCAGACTACCCGCATGCCTAGCCGTTTACATACGGGCTCGTTGTTCAGCCGCACTGACAACGATGTGCCCCTGCGCAAACTCCATTGTTCGATCCACTCGCGAGATCCCCTCGAGAATGCCCGCCCCTTGCTTGCTCTCCCTTGCGATAGAGACCAGATAAGCGTGCGGGGGCACGGATATTTAGAACCTCTTCCAGTGATGATGCGCGCTTCAACGTGGTGCGTTCAAATATTCGGCGACTATCGCTGCAGTGGCCTTCCTGCTTGGCGAAGGACAAATTCAAATGTAAAAAAGCCCGCACATGGCGGGCTATGATGGTTGAACCTAGCTCAGCTTATTGGCCTGGACCGTAATCAGCTCTCGCTCGGGAGCAATGAGCTTCTTTTTCAGCCAGCGACGCAGGTCCAGATGTTTGTCTTCAAGAAGCCATGCGCAAGCAGCCGCAAACAGCACACACAGGAAGATTGACAGCCACGCATTGGCCATTTGGGACACATTCATATACTTGCTGATCAACACGCGAATCGGCTCATGCGTTAGGTACATTGCATAAGAGACATATGCACCTTTCGCCACTACCCACCTGACTGACGAGACGACGGGAAGATTCGTGCTCGCTAACACTACAAACATCAATACCACACCGACTAGAATCATAAGCTGCAAATCATACATATTTATCTGACTCGCTAGCGAAAGCTTCTGAAACCGCCACAACATTCCAACTACAACGGCGGCAAGCGGTACAAGAATTTGCTTCCAGTTAGTCTGCGGTGCATAAACATAAATCGCAGCACAGGCGGCCCCAAGAAACCACTCCCATGCAACAGACTCCCATACCGTAAAATACCCCACAACGAGGACCGCAGGTCCAGCAAGGGCAATTGCAAAGACTCTTTCAGTCAAGGACATCGACCGCCAAAAAAAAGCAATGCCGAAAAATACATACAACCACCATTCAATGGCTATCGTCCAAAGAACACTGTTACCACCGTAAACCTTTATCGGCGGCACGCCTTCAATCATCCGAGCAAACGGAGTATGCTGAAGCTGCAGAAGGTGCCCGACCAAGTCCCAAGTTGCTGGAGGTACACGACCTAACACCATTATAAAAACAACATATGAAATAATCAGCGCCGGAATATACAGAACATAAATCCTGCTGAAGCGATCGATCATATATTCACTAAAACTATATTTGACCTTATTCAAACATTGATAAGCGATCAGAAACCCTGATAGCCAGAAAAAAACAACAACGGCCAGACTCTGAAAGGGAACTACCTTTCCAAACCAACTTACCGGAACCACTCCTACAAGGGTATGACCTACCAAGACTGAGAAGGCAGCCAACGCTCGTATGAGGTTGAGCATGGTCGATTGCCCGATGGTCAAGCTCTTAATCACAACACGTGTCCCTACTTAAGTTACGTCCTGACGCATGGATTATTTTTACCCCGTTCAGAGGCATGACGGCCATAGACTTACGGAAGCATTGTAAGTATTAGCTTACAAATTATCTACATTAGTTTTGGGGAGGTAGCCGCTAGTTTTTTCCAACGACGCCCCACCACAAGGACAGGCTAAAACGTGGGGATCTCGGGCCCGGCCATTTCCAGGCGAACCTCGGTAGCACTGTGATTAAACGCAGCCAAGCGCGCCTTGCCAGGCACGGCTGGATCATCCCCTGATCGTTACAGCTTTTCGGTTTGCGCGCTCGCTGCCAACAGATTCCGCCAGCTCCGTTTCGCGGCGTTAGATCCGGACCCGGATGACCTGCTTGCGGTGGAAGGGCTAGATTTACTAATAAACTGTCCTCCCGTCCCGATTAATCCGTATCTGCGCTTTGTAGGCCGTCAAGTTGACTTGGCACTTACGCGATGTGATCGTGCCCAGTTGCTACATTGCCGATCTCGCTTGCTAAATTAAAGAAAGGGGCCCGTTTTATTAAATCCCCTATCAAGAAGGCAATAAGAGTAAGAGTCGAGCGATTTTAGTCGTTGGACCGGCCTGCTCCAAACCACACTCCCCCCGCAGAAATGTACCCTTTGACGACAGCATCGGCGAAACTCTTCGTGTCTGCGCAGGAGGGGAACAACTCACGTCGAGATACACCTAGCGACGGTCTAAGGATTAAAGCGAGCGTTCAACG
This sequence comes from Pseudomonas sp. CFBP 5748, assembly GCF_053850495.1. Classification (NCBI taxonomy): domain Bacteria; kingdom Pseudomonadati; phylum Pseudomonadota; class Gammaproteobacteria; order Pseudomonadales; family Pseudomonadaceae; genus Pseudomonas; species Pseudomonas sp. CFBP 5748. Next base: position 599,051 of record NZ_JBSPTN010000001.1, on the reverse strand, counting down.
GTATAAGATGCCTGACAAACCTCCCCCATCGAGACAGCCTTGTCCGGTATAACGCTAAATCGGCCTGAAGAGCTATCAAACTCCCTCGCCGATCTGGCCAAGACCACCGGTCAAAGTGCGAACTACCTGACGCGAGACGTTCTTCGCGACTACATCGAACACGAAAAAGCTCTGACCACGCAGATCGAACTTGCCGTAAAGGAAGCTGATCAAGGCAAATTTGTTACCGGTGACCAAGTGGCAGCTATGCGTGCTCGGCGCTGGAGTACACGGTGATCGCCTCCAAATACTCGGCGTATTTCACACTCGACAACGCCCCCGTACCAAATGGTGAAGTCGGCGCAATATTGCTCTCCCAACACCTCCTGCCCTTCCCTGATAAACTGTGCCACTCGCCTCGCTGACCCAGATTCCCAATGCCCCTACAAACTGCCCCGCTGTCCCGCCGCTTCTCCGTTGCCCCGATGATGGATTGGACCGACGCCCACTGCCGGTTCTTCCTACGCATCCTCTCCAAACACGCCCTGCTCTACACCGAAATGGTCACCACCGGCGCGTTACTCAACGGCGACCACGAACGTTTCCTGCGCCACCACGAGTCCGAACACCCCCTGGCCCTGCAACTGGGCGGCAGTGTTCCCGCCGACCTGGCCGCGTGCGCCCGGATGGCCCAGGAGCACGGCTACGACGAGGTGAACCTCAACGTCGGCTGCCCCAGCGACCGGGTGCAGAACAACATGATTGGTGCCTGCCTGATGGGGCATCCGGTGTTGGTGGCCGATTGTGTGAAGGCCATGCGTGATGCCGTGTCGATTCCGGTGACGGTTAAGCATCGGATCGGGATCAATGGGCGGGACAGTTACGAGCAGTTGTGTGAGTTCGTCGGGACGGTGCGTGACGCCGGGTGCACGAGTTTTACCGTGCATGCGCGGATTGCGATTCTGGAGGGGTTGTCGCCGAAGGAGAATCGAGACATCCCGCCGCTGCGGTATGACGTGGCCGCGCGGTTGAAGGCGGACTTTCCGGAGTTGGAGATTGTGCTCAACGGCGGAATCAAGACGCTGGAGGCGTGCCATGAGCATTTGCAGACCTTCGATGGCGTAATGTTGGGTCGCGAGGCGTATCACAACCCGTATCTGCTGGCCGAGGTGGACCAACAGCTGTTTGGCAGCACCGCACCGATCATCAGCCGGGCCGAGGCATTGGCACAGTTGCGGCCGTATATCGCCAATCATCTGGCCGCTGGTGGCGCGATGCATCACATCACTCGTCACGTGCTCGGGCTGGGCACCGGTTTTCCGGGAGCAAGGCGGTTTCGGCAGTTATTGTCGGTGGATATTCACAAAACCAAGGATCCGTTGGCGTTGCTGGATCAGGCGGGGCAGTTGCTGGAAGGGCGCTGACCGTCACTTGCTTTGAACCTGCGGCCTGTTTTGGAATCGTATCTACCGATACCCGCCCCGACCTTTCAAACAGCCGTTTTCAGGTTGTTGCCACCGGGGCCATTTGATACCTCTTCACGCCCTTGAGTGGCTGCCGGCCCTCGGGTAATGTCAACAGACCCATAGGACAGAGCACGCTCATGACTTCCAAGCTGGAACAACTCAAACAATTCACTACCGTAGTGGCCGATACCGGCGACTTCGAAGCCATCGCCCGCGTTAAACCCGTGGATGCCACCACCAACCCTTCCTTGCTGCTCAAGGCTTCGGCCATCCACGGCTATGCCGAGCTGCTGAACGCCTGCGTCGCGGACTGCAAGGGTGACGTAGGCCTGGCCAGCGACCGTTTCGGCGTGGCGGTTGGGCAAGAAATCCTGAAGGTGATTCCAGGGCGTATTTCCACTGAAGTGGATGCGCGCCTGTCGTTCGATACCGAAGCCATGTTGAAGCGTGCGCATCGTCTGATCGATCTGTATGAAAAAGCCGGCGTTGGCCGTGATCGCGTGCTGATCAAGATCGCTTCCACCTGGGAAGGCATTCGCGCCGCCGAGAAGCTGGAGCGTGAAGGCATCCAGTGCAACCTGACCCTGCTGTTTTCCTTCGCCCAGGCTGCGGCCTGTGCCGATGCCGGGGTGTTCCTGATTTCGCCGTTCGTGGGCCGGATCTACGACTGGTACAAGAAAGCCAATGGCAACGACTACACCGGTGCCGATGACCCGGGCGTGCAGTCGGTGACGCGCATCTACAATTACTACAAGGCCAATGACTATAAGACCGTGGTCATGGGTGCGAGCTTCCGCAACCTCAACCAGATCGAACAACTGGCCGGCTGCGACCGCTTGACCGTCAGCCCGGAACTGCTGGAAAAACTGGCCGCCGATGAAGGCAAGCTTGAGCGCAAGCTTGCGCCAGGCCAAGCCGGGGAAGCGCGCTTGATTCTCAACGAAGCGCAGTTCCGCTGGTTGTCCAACGAGGACGCCATGGCGACTGAGAAACTGGCCGAAGGCATTCGTCAGTTTGCCCGGGACCAGGAGAAGCTGGAAGCGTTGCTGCAAGCCAAGCTTTGAGCTGATTCAGGGATGTGAAAAGGGCGAACCTTGGTGGGTTCGCCCTTTTTTATGCGGTTTGGCTTAAGCGATGTGGCGGCTCGACAAACGCTATCGCGAGCAAGCTCGCTCCCACAGGGGGATGTCGGTTGGGCTCGATTAAGAGAACGCCACAAGACCTGTGGGAGCGAGCTTGCTCGCGATGAGGCCGGCGCAGCCTACATAAAGCCCAAGGCTCAAGGCCGCTCCAGCGCATTCACCAAGTCATGAAACGCTTCACGATTGGAGTCATTCAACCCCATGAGGATCTTGTGGGCTTCAAGCACCTTGATCCGCACTTCTTCTTCAGACTGGTCCTGGTCAGGCAGGTCGTCCAGGCATTCAGGGCATGGCACGGGATCGCCGACGATGTTGAACACCTGATCGAAGCCCATGGACTGCAGCAGACGGGTGATGTCGTTGTGGGTGGTGACGACGGTCGGCAGCAGGCCGACCTTTTGCCGCGACAGGATCGACAGCTTGGCCAGCAGGCCAAGGGTGGTGCTGTCGATGCTGCGGGTTTCGGTCAGGTCAATCACGATGGCGCTGAAGTTCAGCGCGGTGAAGATCCGCTCAATAGTCGCATCCAGCGCCGAACATAGAGTCAGGCGCACTTCACCGACAAACTTCAGGACAAAGGTGCCGTCCTGCTCGGCGAACTGGATTCTACCAGTACTCATCAAAGATTCCTGCTCAACACTAACAGGGCGATATCATCCGGCATCTCCCCGAGCGTGGCTAATCCAAACACTTGACGCAAGCCTTCCAGGCTGCCGCCCGCTGCACTCACCCGTTCAGGCAAGGCCGCTTCTTTCTCTTTGAGTGTAGGTTCTGTCAAAAGGTCCAAAATGCCATCAGACATTAACGTCAAGCTGAATGTCGGCGGCAATTCCAGCACGTGGTCTTCGTAGGTGGCCTCGTTGAACAGGCCGACCGGCAAACCACGCCCTTCCAGATAACGAACACTGTCTGGCGTGTACAAAACAGGCAACGGCAGGTGACCGCCGATGCTATAGGTCAACAAACCCGTCTCCTCGTCGATGACTCCACCGACCATTGTGACGTGTTTGCCCAGCTTACAACTGATCAGGCCTCGGTTGATATGCCCAAGGACTTCTGATGGCTTGAACTCGGGCAATGTGCCGTTGCGCTTGGATTCGAACAACAGGCGCGTGGTCATGAACTTCAACAGCACCGTGACGAATGCCGACGAAGCCCCGTGACCGGAAACATCCGCCAGATAGAACGCCACTCGCCGCTCATCGACCCGGAAGTAGTCCACAAAGTCTCCCGACAGGTACAACGACGGGATGATCTGGTGGGCAAAACGGAAATCGTCGACGGCCCAAGGGCTGACCGGCAGCATGTTCATCTGCACCTGGCGCCCGGCGTTCTGGTCTTCCTGCAACAGGTTCAGGCTGGCTTCCAGTTCGCGGTTGGCGGTTTCCAGCTTTTCGCGGTACCGCTGGTTTTCCACCAGCAGGCGCGAACGGTCCAGGGCCCGACGTACCGAGTGCTCGAGCACAGCCAGGTCTTCAAGGGGCTTGATCAGGTAATCCGCCGCGCCCAGGCGCAACGCCTCGACCGCGTCGTTCATCACGCCCGCGCCCGAAACCACGATCACCGGGGTCTGCGAGGAAAGCTCGGTGACCTGGCGAATGAGTTCGAGTCCGCCCATCTGCGGCATGCGCAGGTCGCAGATGACCAGGTCGGGCTTGTCTTGCTCGAATACCTGAAGACCCTGTTGGCCATTGCTGGCCTGCAGGACGCTGAAACCACTGTCTTCCAAGTAGGCCGCGAGACTGGCTCGCACCACTTCGTCATCATCGATTATCAGCAGCGTGGCACTGGTTTTTGGCATGTGGGCAAACGGCGCCAGAATTAGGTTGGCGTAGCGGGCTGGGCACTTGGGCCTGGCGCGCACTACTGGATTCGCTTTCTAGCCTCTCTGTCGTACCTGCTTCCGGCCTTTGCCCTACACACAGTTACATCAGAGGTGCCCTTCTAAGGCGCAGACGGTACTCCCATCCGCGGGGCGTTTCAAGCTCAGGCAGATAGCCGCTTGCCGTCTTTATTTGTCAAAGTACAGAGAGTTATAAGAACCGAGCGGAGCGTAACTCAATGGAAGGATCAAACCCGCTCAAACACGGCGCCAAAGCACGGAAGGCGGCCTTTTAGGCCGCCTTCCTGATTTACCGGACGAAATCAGAAATCGTCTTCGACCTGGCCATCCTTGACCTTGAATTCGCGGTTTTGCAGGAACGCGTTGCGCAGGAACACATACTTGTCGCCGCTCACCATTTTCTCGGCCGACAACAGGCTGGCGCGGGTGTCTACGATGTTCAGGCCCCTGATAGAGTTACGCACCGAAACGTTATCGATGTAACGATACGGAGCGGTGTAGTCATCGACCAGCTTGGCTGGCGCGTCACGCACGGTGCTTGGCCCCAACAGCGGCAGCATCACATAGGGACCGCTGCCCACCCCCCAGTAGCCCAGGGTCTGGCCAAAATCTTCATCGCTGCGCTGCAGGCCCATCTGAGTGCCCACGTCGAAGAAGCCCAACAGACCGAAGGTGGTGTTGAAGATCAGCCGTGCAGTATCAGTCCCGGCAGCGGCCGGCTTGGCCTGCAACAAGTTGTTGGCCAGGTTGCCCACGTCACCGATGTTGCGGAACATGTTATGGATGCCGTCTTCGAGGAATTGCGGCGTCACATACTGATAACCCTGGGCCAACGGCTTGAGCGCATAGGTATCGACCGTGTCGTTGAAGGTGAAGATCGGACGGTTGATGCTTTCCCAAGGATCTTCTTCCGTGGCGGCCTGGGCAGCGAACGGAACCAGCAGGACGCTGGCAGACAAACACAGCTGAGCTAGACAATGGCTCCAGCGCATAAGGGGAAACTCCTTGGATTAATCAGGCAAGGGCGCCGAGCCCAGGCGGTAAGGCGGCTAGTATAAGACGGAACGCGTAGATAGGCAGCACTGAAAAACGCGCAAACCGTAGGACGTTTCCACCACCCGACGCCTTCATGTCACTGTCACTGGACTGTCATTGATGCACGTTAGGCTGCAGGGTATTTCAAGGACGTTCCCATGCCCCGCGCCGAAGCCCTGCCCCTCCCCGCTCCCAGCCTGACCGCTGTATTGTTTGGCCTGAGCGGATGCCTGGTGGATTTCGGGGGACGCATTCGTCAGCCAGGGGCAGCGCCGGCCGAGCATGCGCAACCGACACCTGGCGCCCTTGAGAGCCTGCACCACTTACAGCGACAGGAAATTCCCTGCGCCTGGCTCGATGAATTGCCACCTGCTGTCAGTCATGCCCTGGCGGCCTCGTTACCGACCTGGATCAAACCGCCGCAACTTCCAGCAACAAATAATCCGTGGCCGGCACCGCATGCCTGCTGGCAAGCCTTGATGACGCTGAACGTCCAGCAATTGGACGGCTGCGTGTTGGTCAGTGGCGAACCCAGGCTGTTGCAATCGGGGCTCAACGCCGGTTTGTGGACCATCGGGCTGGCGTCCTGCGGCTCGCTGTGTGGCCTGACGCCGGATGAATGGCTGGCGCTAAGCAAACAGGATCGGGAAACCAAGCGCGCCAAGGCCACCGTGCAATTGTTCGGCCTGGGGGTGCATTCGGTGATCGATCACCTGGGCGAACTCGACACCTGCCTGGCCGATATCAGCCTGCGCCGACTCAAAGGCGAGAAGCCATGACCGGGATCATGCAGGGTGCGTGAGGGTGGATTACTCTTAAGGCAAGCCATGGACTTTTGACGAACCGTCGCGGTCCATGGCTGTGCCTATCAATAAAGGGAGTACGCCAATGCCTGCCCGCGAATTGCAAGAACAGCTCAATAAACTGCGCGAGCAATTGGAACAGAATCCACCACTTTCCGAAGTCGAGCGCGACGACCTGCACGCGCTGATGCAACAGATCGAACTTGAGCTTGAGCTGGAAACCAAAACACCGGACACCAACCTCGCCGACAATGTGAACCTGGCCGTCGAACGCTTCGAACTGGAACACCCGACCCTTGCCGGGACGTTACGCAATATCGTGCAAGCCTTGGGCAATATGGGGATCTGAACCCGCTAAAAGCCAAAAGCCCTGCTGTCGATAGCGGGGCTTTTTAATTTCACGAGCTGAAATGCAACCCATTGTGGGAGCGGGCTTGCTCGCGATAGCGGCTTGTCAGCCAACATCAATGTTGAATGTGCCGCCCTCATCGCGAGCAAGCTCGCTCCCACAGGGGTTATTCATTGGCGGACCAAACGGTGGTTCGGCAGCTGGACGTCTTCGGTACTGCGATACGGGTTGATGTCCAACCCGCCACGGCGCACATACCGAGCATACACCGTCAACTTCTCCGGCTTGAGCAAGCGCTGCAAGTCGAGAAAGATCCGCTCCACGCATTGTTCATGGAAATCCGAATGCTGGCGGAAGCTGACGATGTAGGCCAACAGGCTCGCGTGATCGAGGGCTGCACCGCGATATTGCACCGCCACGCTGCCCCAGTCCGGCTGGCTGGTCACCGGGCAGTTGGACTTGAGCAAATGGCTGTGCAGGCTTTCCTCGACGATGCGCGAATCATCGCAACTTAGTAGTTCCGGGCGCGGGTGCTCGTAGGAGTCGACGCTGATGTCCAAATCGTCGATGCACATGCCGGGCAGCGCCACGATGCCTTCACACTCCACGTCCTTGAGACTGCGAACGCGCACGCCCACCGGTTTACCGGCAGCGGCGGACAAGTCCTGGCGCAGGGTCGCTTCCAGGCTCTCGGTATCGGCGAACGGCGTCTGGTTCAAGGAATTGAGGTAAAGCTTGAAGGATTTGGACTCGATGATGTTCGGCGAATCCGCAGGTATCGAGAATTCGCCGATAGCCACCACCGGCTTGCCGGACGGCAACAGCCACGACAGTTCGAAGCAATTCCAGAAATCCACGCCTTTGTACGGCAGGGTCTCGGCCGTCAGGCCCAGCTCCGCCCATTTTGCGGTACGCGGGATCGGGAACAGCAGTGACGGCGTGTACGTGGCGATGTATTCGCTGGACTTGCCCAGCGGCGAATGTTCGGCTGCGGGATGCATGACGGAAACCTGACTGAAGAATCAGCCGATTCTATCAGCCTTTGCCGCAGCCTTTGAGTGCTTACTGACTGACTGTCAGCTCGCCCTTCATCCCGGCCTGGTAATGGCCGGGAACATTACAGGCAAATTCCAGGCGCGTAGCCTTGTTGAACGTCCAGGTCAGCTCGGCGGTTTTGCCCGGCTCCACCAGCACACTGTTAGGGTCGTCGTGGCCCATGCCCGCCTGGCCGTGCCCCATGGAGGCATGGTCCATGCCTTGCTTCATCGCAGTCGGCGTCAGCTGTCCGCTCTGTTGCATCTTGAGCATTTCCTGCTGATGCTGGGCATGCATCGCGACATTGCCCAGGTTGAACTCGTGGAGCAACCGGCCTTTGTTGATGAGCACAAAACGAACGGTTTCCCCTGCCTTGATATCAAGCGCGCCGGGATCGAACGTCATATCCCCCATCACCACATCAATGCTGCGACTGGCCTTGGCCGCCGGCGCAGGCTGGCCGAAATCAAAATGGCCGGGTGACGCCCAGGATGGCGCGCTGAAAACCAGTGCGCAGGCGGCCAGGATCAAGCGTTTTCCCATCAACATGTCCATACTCCAATCAGATTCAGCTTGTGGGAAACTCTATCCTGGCCCGCCTGCCAGACGGCTGACGGTTCGATTACAACTTTGTCAGGTTGCGCCACGGCACTGACTGCCACGGTATAACGCCCTTGTTCCAACCATGCCTTGAGTTGCCCATGAAACTGCTGATTGTCGAAGACCAAACGAAAACCGGCCAATACCTGCGCCAGGGCCTGGGCGAAGCCGGGTTCAATGCCGACCTGGTGGCCGACGGCATCACCGGTCAGCAACTGGCCTTGAGCGGCGAATACGCCTTGCTGATCCTCGACGTGATGCTACCCGGCCGCGATGGCTGGCAGATTCTGCAAGCCGTGCGCGGGGCCGGGCTGGATACGCCGGTACTGTTCCTCACGGCGCGGGATGCGGTAGAGGATCGGGTGCACGGCCTGGAGTTGGGCGCCGATGATTACCTGGTCAAACCCTTCGCTTTTTCCGAACTGCTGGCACGGGTGCGCAGCCTGTTGCGCCGGGGCAGCTCGACGCCTCAGGAAACCAGCCTGCAACTGGCCGACTTGCGCCTGGACCTGATCCGCCGACGCGTCGAACGCAGCGGCCGACGCATCGACCTCACTGCCAAGGAATTCGCCTTGCTGGAAATGCTCCTGCGGCGCCAGGGCGAAGTCCTGCCCAAATCCCTGATCGCGTCCCAGGTCTGGGACATGAATTTCGACAGCGACACCAACGTGATCGAAGTCGCGATACGGCGCCTGCGAATCAAGATTGACGATGACTTCCCCAGCAAGCTGATCCACACCGTGCGGGGCATGGGGTATGTGCTTGAAGAGCGCAGCCTGTGAGGGGCCAGTGGTCACTGAGCAGCCGGCTGGCGCTGCTGTTCGCTGCCTGCACCGCCGTAGTGTCGCTGTTTGCCGGGGTGTTGTTCAGCCGTGGCAGCGAGGCGCATTTCATCGAGCTGGACCAGCAACTGCTGGAAGGCAAACTGATCGGACTGCGCCGCGCCCTGCAGGACCTCAATGCCGAGCAGGCCCAGAGTCGCCTGGCAGATGAACTGAGCCGTCAGGCCGACCTGGCGCTGCGCATCAAGGACAGCGATGGGGTGCGCTGGTACGACAGCTCGATCCGGATTCCGGCGCAATTGCCCGAGCGCCCGGGGCTGTCGACCCTCAGCGATGGCGACAGCGATTACCGTGTACTGAACGCACCGTTGTATCCCGAACAACCCAATTCGCCACAACTGACGCTGCTGCTGGACATCACCCATCATCAGCACTTCCTGCAACGCATGCAGCGCCTGATCTGGCTGACCGTCGGCCTCTCGGCCCTGGCCACCGCCCTGCTCGGTGCCTGGGCCGCCCGACGCGCCTTGCGACCGTTGCGACGCATGGGTGCCATCGCCGGCAGTGTCTCGGCCCGCTCCCTCAACGCCCGACTACCAGAAGAGCAAATGCCCGCGGAACTCGCGGAATTGTCCCACAGCATCAACGCCATGCTCGGACGCCTCGACGATGCCTTTCAGCGTCTCTCAGCGTTTTCTGCCGACATCGCCCATGAGCTGCGCACGCCGCTGTCAAACCTGCTGACCCACACCCAGGTCACCCTCACCCGCGAGCGTTCTCTGGAGGATTACCGCGAAGCGCTGCACAGTAATCTCGAGGAACTGCAATGGATGGCGCAGTTGGTCAACGACATGCTGTACCTGGCCAAGGCCGACCACGGCCTACTGGCACCCAACCGCGAGCCGCTGGAACTGGCGGAGGAAGTGGACCTGCTGCTGGAATTTTTCGCGCCGCTGGCCGAAGACGCCGATGTCCGCTTGAGCCGCGAGGGCAAAGGCCACATCGAGGGTGATCGCAGCATGTTGCGCAGGGCGCTGTCCAACCTGCTGGACAACGCCCTGCGCTTCACCCCCGGTGGCGGTGAAGTGCGGGTGCGAATTGTCGATGAGGCTCACATGGTGAGCGTAAGCGTGGAAAACAGTGGCAAGGGTATTTCAGCGGACTTGCTGCCGCGCCTGTTCGACCGTTTCTACCGCGCCGACCCGGCTCGCCAGGAAGGCAGCAGCGAGCACGCAGGGCTCGGGCTGGCGATTACCCGCTCGATCATCCGCGCTCATGGCGGGCAGATTCGATGTGAATCGGCCGATGGCTGGACGCGGTTTGTGATTGAGTTGCCGAAGGGGGATTAAGGCCGACACAAGCTCCCTCGCCACAGGGGCAATCGCCACTTGCCCGTGGGCTTGCAGTGGCTCAGCAAACCCATTTTGTAGTTTCTCAGGAATAGCGCAACGCCTGCGCCGGTTCGATCTTCGCCGCGCGCCAAGCCGGGTAAACCGTGGCGAGGAAACTCAGGATGAACCCGGCGGAGCAGATCAACACCACATCGCCGCGCTGAAGCTCCGATGGCAGGTTGCTGACGAAATACACATCGGAACTGAAGATGTGCTGGCCGCTGACCCGCTCCAACCAGCCCACCAGGGCACTGACGTTCAACGCCGCAATCACCCCCAGCACGCCGCCAATCAGTGTGCCGACGATGCCGATCACCGTGCCCTGGACCATGAAGATCGCCATGATCTGCCGCGGTGTCGCGCCGATGGTGCGCAGGATCGCGATGTCCGCGCCCTTGTCATTCACCACCATGATCAGGGTGGCGATGATGTTGAACGCCGCCACCGCGACGATCATCAGCAACAGCAAACCAATCATGGTTTTTTCCATTTTCATGGCACTGAACAGGCTGCCCTGGGTGTGGGTCCAGTCGTCGGCCTTGTACTTCGCGCCAAGCCCCGTGGCGATGTCGCCAGAGACTTGCGGCGCGGCGTACAGATCTTTCACCGCCAGGCGCACACTCTGCACCTGATTCGGCTGCCAGTGCTGCATCTGCGCGGCGTCGGCCAGGTGGATCAAGGCCATGGAGCCATCCAGCTCGGCGCCGACCTTGAACACACCCACCACGTTCAGCCGCTGCATGCGCGGGGTAATGCCGCCCGGCGCGGTGCTGATTTCCGGCACGATCAGGGTCAGTTTGTCGCCGACGTTGAGGCGAAAGCGCCGGGCGGTGATTTCGCCGATCACCACGCCGAATTCACCCGGCTTCAGCGCATCGAGACGCCCCTGGACGATATGCTGGGCGACGATGGACACCTTGCCTTCCTGGGCCGGATCGATACCACTGATCTGAATCGGCTGCATCGAACCTTTATGGCTGAGCATGCCCTCCATTTCGGTGAACGGTACGGCGGCGACCACTTCCGGATTTCTCAGCGCTGCGGCGGCCACCGGTTGCCAGTCGTCGATCGGATTGACGCCGACGATGGTGGCGTGGGGCACCATGCCGAGGATGCGCGAACTCATTTCGCGCTGGAAGCCGTTCATCACCGACAGCACCACGATCATCGCCAGCACACCCAGGGCGAGGCCGATCATCGAAGTCATGGAGATGAACGAAACAAAGCGATTGCGGCGCTTGGCGCGGGTATAGCGCGTGCCGATAAAAATCGATAACGGTCTGAACATTCGCGGGGCACCGTATAAAAATAAGAGACCCGGCGTGTGTAGCAAACACCGGGTTTCGGTCGGTCAGATGGGCGTCAGGCAACCTTCCTGCAAGTGCAGGACGCGGTCCATCTGCCGGGCCAGGTTCATGTCGTGGGTCACCACCAGGAACGCGGTGCGCATCGAGGTGCTGAGTTCCAGCATCAGGTCCTGGATGCCTTGGGCGGTGTGAGAGTCGAGGTTGCCGGTCGGCTCATCGAGCATCACCAGGCCAGGCTTGTTGACCAGGGCCCGGGCAATCGCCACGCGCTGGCGCTCACCACCGGACAGTTCGGCCGGCTTATGCTCCAGGCGATGGCCCAGCCCTACCCGCTCCAGCAATGCCGTGGCGCGCTGACGCGCTTCAGGAATCGCGGTGCGGCCGATCAACAGCGGCATGCAGACGTTTTCCAGGGCGGTGAACTCAGGCAACAAATGGTGGAACTGGTAAACGAAGCCCAGGGAACGGTTGCGCAGCAGGCCACGGGCCTTCTCGTTCAGCGCCGAAAGTTCTTCGCCCGCCAGCCAGACACTGCCGGCGGTCGGCGTATCGAGGCCGCCCAGCAGGTTGAGCAAGGTACTCTTGCCCGACCCGGAGGTGCCGACAATCGCCACGCGCTCGCCCGGATGCAGCTCCAGTTGCAGGCCCGACAACACCACCACCGACTCCGGGCCTTCCTCGTAGGATTTGCCCAGGTTACGGCAGCTCAAAATCGCTTTTTCACTCATGCCCGACTCACTCATAACGTAACGCCTCCGCAGGCTGGGTGCGCGCGGCACGCCAGGCTGGATACAGGGTGGCGAGGAAACTCAGGACCAACGCGGCGCCGCAGACCATCAACACGTCATCTGCCTGCAATTGCGATGGCAGGTAGTCGATGAAATACACGTCGGCGTTGAGAAACTTGTGCCCGATCAGGCCTTCGAGGGCCGCGATGGCGGCGCTGACGTTCAGCGCGGCGAACATCCCGACCAGGGCGCCGACGAATGTGCCGATCACCCCAATGACCGTGCCCTGGACCATGAAGATCCGCATGATCTGCCCCGGCGTAGCGCCAAGGGTGCGCAGGATGGCGATGTCGCCTTTCTTATCGTTCACCACCATCACCAGGGTGGAAATAATGTTGAACGCGGCAACGGCGACGATCAGCAGCAATAGCAGGCCGATCATGGCTTTTTCCATGCGGATCGCCTGGTACAGGTTGCCGTGGGTGCGGGTCCAGTCGCGAGCGTAGTAGCGGTCTTCGCCGAGCTGCTGGGCGATGGTCCAGGCGACGCGCGGCGCCTGGAACAGATCGTCGAACTTCAGCCGCAGGCCCTGGACCTGATCCGGTTTCCAGCGATGCAGTCGCGCCAGGTCCTGGAGATTGGTGACGCCCAGGTAACCGTCCAGCTCACCGGCGCCGACATGGAAAATGCCGACCACGGTAAAGCGTTTCATGCGCGGGAACATGCCGCCCGGCGTCACGGTGACTTCCGGTGCGACGAAGGTCAGCTTGTCGCCGATGGCGGCGCCGAGCTTGGCTGCGGCCTTGTCGCCGATGACGATGCCGAAACTGCCCGGCTCCAGGTCGTCGAGTTTTCCCTGCTGCATGAAGTTGTCGATGATCGACACCTGCCGCTCAAGCCCGGGATCGATACCATTGAGCAAGACCTTGGAGACCTTGCCATTGTTGGTCAGCAGCCCCTGCATCTGAGTGAAAGGCGCAACGGCCAACACCTGCGGGTTCTGCTTGACCTTGGCGGCCAGGCTCGGCCAATCGCTGATAGCCTCGCCGGATTCGAGGGTCGCGTGGGGCACCATGCCCAGCACGCGGGTGCGCATTTCATGATCGAAGCCGTTCATCACCGACAGCACGACGATCATCACGACCACGCCGAGGGCCAGCCCAATGATAGAAGTCAGGGAAATGAACGATACGAAATGATTGCGACGCTTTGCACGGGTATAACGCGTGCCGATAAATACGAAGAGAGGTCTGAACATGTCGGGGCTTGTTCGGAGGGAAAAGGAACGTCCTTGTGGCGGGGGTCACAAACCAGCTTTACACTCAGACCACCGCCGCTACCATGGGTTCGCCATGTCGACATTAGATGAAGAAGATCGCCGCGAATACTACCGTATCGAGGACACGATCGCACTGGAAATTCGGCCCCTCTCCATTCCTGAAGCTGCTGGCCAGGAAGTGTTGCAGGATGCTTCTCCACTGTTCAATCTGCTCAGTGAACTGCACCTGAGCGAATTTGAGTCCCAGCACCTGCTGCGCCAGATCAGCGAGCGCGAACGCAGCATCGCCGCGTACCTCAAGGCGATGAACAAACGCATCGATCTGCTCAGTCAGGTCATCGCCCTCACTGCGCTCGGCGAAATCGGCGAACCCAAACCGGTGATCATTTCCGAAGGCGGCATCGACCTCCAATACCCCACGCCCGTCGCCGTCGGTACGCATCTGTCAATCAAGCTGGTGCTGATGCCGCAGGCCCTCGGGTTGTTACTCCGGGCACGCGTCACGCATTGCGACCCCAAGGGCGACGGCTACGATGTGGGCACCGAATTCGAACACCCCACCGACGCCCAGCGTCAGCTACTGGCCCGCTATATCCTGCAGAAACAGGCGCAAGAACGTCGCCTGGCTCGGGAACTGAACGAATCAGGTATCAATAAGGAACAACCGTGACCCTCATTTATGGCCACCGCGGCGCCAAGGGCGAAGCGCCGGAAAATACCCTGACCGGTTTTCAGGAGTGTCTCAAGCACGGCGTGCGCCGTTGCGAGCTGGACCTGCATCTTTCGATGGACGGCGAGTTGATGGTGATCCATGACCCGACCCTCAAGCGCACCACTGATCGCCGGGGCAAGGTGGTCGAGCACACCGCCGCCGAACTGGTGACCTACGATGCGCGCAAGGGCGGCCCGGGCTGGATCAAGCCATGCCCGATTCCACGCCTGGAGGAGTTGTTCGAAAAGTGTGATTTCGAGCATTGGCAACTGGAGGTCAAGAGCGCCTCGCGCACCCGTGCCGCCGCCACCGTGCTGGGGATCCGCGAAATGGCCCAGCGTTTCGGGCTGCTGGACAAGATCACCATCACCTCCAGCTCCCGGGAAGTGCTCAAGGCGGCCCTGGACCTGACGCCGGACATTTCGCGCGGCCTGGTGGCCGAGTACGCCTGGCTCGACCCGTTGAAGGTCGCCCAGAGTTATGGCTGTGAAATCCTGGCGCTGAACTGGACGCTGTGCACGCCCGAACGCCTGGTCAAGGCCCAGCGTCAGGGGCTGCACGTGTCGGTGTGGACCGTCAACGAACCCGCGCTGATGCGTAGGCTCGCCGACTTTGGCGCTGACAGCCTGATTACAGACTTTCCCGGTTTGGCCACTGCCACGCTCGAGAATTGCTGAAATCGGTCTCCCCGGCCGGCTCAGGCCACCGGCCGGAGCCGCTCAAAAAAGCCGGTTGAGCCCGTCATAGGCCGCTACCCGATAGGCTTCAGCCATGGTCGGGTAGTTGAACGTGGTGTTGACGAAGTACTTCAGGGTGTTCAACTCGCCCGGCTGGTTCATGATCGCCTGGCCAATGTGAACGATCTCCGAAGCCTGGTAGCCGAAGCAGTGCACGCCCAGCACTTCCAGGGTCTCGCGGTGGAACAGGATCTTCAGCATGCCTTGCGGCTCACCGGCGATCTGCGCCCGCGCCATGCTCTTGAAGAAGGCCTTGCCCACTTCATAAGGTACCTTGGCTTGGGTCAGTTCCTGCTCGTTCTTGCCGATCGAGCTGATTTCCGGAATGGTGTAGATACCGGTCGGTACGTCGTTGACGAAGCGCCAGCTGCCGTTGTCGACGATGCTGCCGGCGGCCGAACGGCCCTGGTCGTGGGCGGCACTGGCCAGGCTCGGCCAGCCAATCACGTCACCGGCGCCGTAGATATTCGGCACGCAAGTACGGTAGTTCTCGTCGACTTCGATCTGGCCACGGCTGTTGACCTTCACGCCGATGTTTTCCAGGCCCAGGGTGTCGGTGTTACCGGTACGACCGTTGCACCAGAGCAAGGCGTCGGCCTTGATCTTCTTGCCGGACTTGAGGTGCAGGATCACGCCATTGTCCACACCTTCGACACGGTCGTAGTCCTCGTTGTGGCGCACGGTGATGTTGTTGTTGCTGAAGTGATAACTCAGGGCCTGGGAGATTTCCGAGTCCAGGAAGCTCAGCAACTGGCCGCGGTTATCCACCAACTCCACCAGAACACCCAGGCCGCTGAAGATCGAGGCGTATTCGCAACCGATCACCCCGGCGCCGTAGACGATGAGCTTACGCGGGGTGTGGCCCAGGCTCAGGATGGTGTCGCTATCGTAGATACGTGCGTGGTTGAAATCGATGTCGGCCGGGCGGTACGGGCGCGAGCCGGTGGCGATGATGATGTGCTTGGCCACCAGTTTTTCGACCACACCGTTGCCGCAGACTACTTCGACGGTCTGCTCATCGGCAAAGCTGCCGGTGCCAAAGAACACGTCAACGCGATTGCGGGCGTAGTAGCCAGTGCGCGAGGCGACCTGCTTGGAGATCACCTTCTCGGCGCTCTTGAGCACGTCCGGGAAGGAGAACCAGCGCGGCTCGCCGATGGCCCGGAACATCGGGTTGGTGTTGAACTGCATGATCTGCCGGACCGAGTGACGCAAGGCCTTGGACGGGATGGTGCCCAAGTGGGTGCAGTTACCGCCGACCTGCCGACGGCTGTCGACCATCGCCACCTTGCGCCCTGCCTTGGCAGCGTTCATTGCCGCGCCTTCACCCGCCGGGCCAGAACCCAGTACCACCACGTCGTAGTTGTAGACAGCCATGCGTACTCCTCAGAACAGGCCGTGGTGCCTCACTTGGCACCAACGGCTAAATCATGCCGGCCTGCGGCATGAAGGAACAATTTGGGGCCGGTTCACGAGCCCGGCCACAGTCTATAGAAGCGTCAACGCCGCGCACATTACCCCTTGGTCGCGTCGGAGGCTAGGGGGCGTTCTCAATTAGTTTCCCCACCGCGTTGTGCCTTAAAGCGGGCCAGGCAAGGCGCAGGCCGCTGGGAATGGTGTTCCCTTTCCAAGGCCTGCAACGCAGCATGGTCCGCTTTAAGGCGCAACCCGGAGGGCCGGGCCTGCTGTTGTGCAGGGCTGCGTTGCTCAAAGCTTATTTGGAATGACCAAACCACGCTTCTCGCGCCTTGCCCTGCACAACAGCAGACCCGGCGCGGTGGGGAAACTAATTGAGAACGCCCCCTTTGCCTGCGCTATTTCGCAACAGGTACGCTTTCGTAACGCTGTCATCATTGGCTTTTTCCGTTGCTCATCCGTTCAAACACATCGTTGGTACGGGTGACAAAACGATTACCGTCGCGCAGCACGAAAAATACCCCGACACCGTGTTCTTGGGCATAGTCCCAACCCCGTTCAGGCCCGAGAATCAACAACAGCGTCGACAGTCCATCGGCCATCAACGCCGAAGGATGAATCACCGTGACTGACGCCAAGCTGTGTAGGACCGGCGCACCGGTGCGCGCATCGAAGGCGTGGGAATAACGCACGCCGTCCTGCTCGAAATAACGACGGTAATCACCGGACGTCGAAACCCCGTAGCCATTGACCTCGATGACACGCTCGGCCACTTGCCGGTCGTCCCGTGGTTCCTCCAGGGCAATGCGCCAGGCCGAACCATCGGGTTTGCGCCCGACAGCCTTGAGCTCGCCGGTGGCTTCGGCCAGGTAGCTGTCGATGCCCAAGGCCTGGAGCCGGGCGGCGATCCGGTCGACGGCGTAGCCCGCGGCAATACTGTTGAAGTCGACCTCCACTGCGGCGTCCTTGCACAACCGGTCGCCGTCGATACGCAGATGACCATGCCCGACGCGCTGACGCACCAGGGCCAGAGCTTCTGCAGTCGGTACTTTCTCGGCTCGGGACTGGGGGCCGAAGCCCCACAGGTTCAGCAGCGGCTCCACCGTCAGGTCGAAAGAGCCGTCACTTTGTGAAGACAACTGCTCACCCATCCGGACCAACGCCAGGACCGGACCTGGCATGACCTGGCAGCCGTTGGCCGGCAACGCATTGAAACGTTCGACGTCCGAGTCGCTGCGATAAGTCGAGAATTGCCGATCCACTTCGGCAAGGATGTTTTCCACCTCGGCCTGCACCCCTTTCGGACCGGGCGTGGCGGAATGCCTGACGTATTGAATGGAGTAGTGACTGCCCATGGTCGGGCCGTCGAAGCGCTCCAGGGTGTCGTCGTTGCCACAGCCGGACAACACACTGACCAGCACCACAAGCCCAATCCATCGTCCAGTTAACAAATCTTCATCTCCCCTCAAAACCGCGCAAGCCATTATGGGCTTCAGTGCGTGCCTGCGCGAACCTGTGGGAGCAAAGCTTGCTCGCGACGAACGATGACGCGGTATAGCAGGTGAACCGTGTCGCCTGCATCGCGAGCAAGCTTTGCTCCCACGGGCTTTGGCCCCCAAGCCTTGCTCTCACAGGTGCAGCGCTTTCATACAAGATAGTCAGAGTGAGTACCTACAAATGCCTTCCACCACGAGCAACGGCAAGGCGATCTTTCGCGTTGTCAGCGGCAACTTCCTGGAGATGTTCGACTTCATGGTCTATGGCTTCTACGCCACGGCCATCGCCAAGACGTTCTTTCCGACCGACAGTGCTTTCGCCTCGCTGATGCTGTCCCTGGCCACGTTCGGCGCCGGGTTCCTGATGCGCCCCCTGGGGGCGATTTTCCTCGGCGCCTACATCGACCGTCACGGCCGTCGCAAAGGCTTGATCATCACCCTGGCGATGATGGCCATGGGCACCATCCTGATCGCCTGCGTGCCGGGCTACGCTGTCCTGGGCGTGGCGGCACCGCTGCTGGTGCTGCTGGGTCGCTTGCTGCAAGGCTTCTCCGCCGGTGTCGAACTGGGCGGTGTGTCGGTGTACCTGGCGGAAATCTCCACGCCGGGGCGCAAGGGCTTCTTTGTCAGTTGGCAATCGGCCAGCCAACAGGCCGCCGTGGTATTTGCCGGCCTGCTGGGGGTTGGCCTCAATCACTGGCTGAGCCCCCAAGAGATGGGCGATTGGGGCTGGCGCGTCCCGTTCCTGGTCGGCTGCCTGATCGTGCCAGCGATATTCGTGATCCGTCGCTCCTTGGAAGAAACGCCTGAATTCCAGGCGAGAAAACATCACCCTACCCTATCGGAAATCATCCGCTCCATCGGTCAGAACTTCGGCATCGTCTTGGCCGGCATGGCGCTGGTGGTCATGACCACGGTGTCGTTCTACCTGATCACCGCTTACACGCCGACCTTCGGCAAAGCCGAATTGAACCTGTCGGATCTGGACGCATTGCTGGTCACGGTGTGCATCGGCCTGTCGAACTTCTTCTGGTTGCCGGTGATGGGCGCGTTTTCCGACAAGATAGGACGCAAACCCCTGCTGCTTGGCGCGACTATCCTGGCGGTCCTGACGGCCTACCCGGCACTGTCCTGGCTGGTGGCAAACCCCAGCTTCAGTCATCTGCTGATCGTCGAACTGTGGCTGTCGTTCCTCTATGGATCGTACAACGGCGCCATGGTGGTGGCCTTGACGGAAATCATGCCGGTCGAGGTGCGTACCACCGGCTTCTCCCTGGCCTACAGCCTGGCGACAGCGACGTTTGGTGGGTTTACGCCTGCCGCCTGCACTTACCTGATTCATGTATTGGATAACAAGGCAGCGCCAGGGATCTGGCTCAGTGGCGCGGCGGTGTTGGGGTTGATTGCGACCTTGGTGTTGTTCAAGGGTAATCGGCATGAGCTGCGGACTGCACAAGCTTCAGTCGTCGGCGGCGCCTGACACATCCCTATCGCGAGCAAGCTCGCTCCCACAGTTGACCGCGCATACCCTGTGGGAGCGAGCTTGCTCGCGATGAGGCCAGCCCAGTCACCACAGAAACCCAGACAAAAAAACGCCCCGACAAGTCGGGGCGTTTTCATGTGCGGCTAAAGCTTAGCGCGGGAACGCTGGCGGGTTTACACCGGCCATGTCTTCCATCACACGAACCACCTGGCAGCTGTAACCGAATTCATTGTCGTACCAGACGTACAGGACAACGCGGTTGTCTTGGCTGATGGTGGCTTCAGCATCCACTACACCGGCGTGGCGCGAGCCAACGAAGTCGGTGGACACCACTTCCTGGGAATTGACGAAGTCGATCTGCTTATGCAGATCGGAGTGCAGCGCCATGTAGCGCAGGTAATCGTTCATCTCTTCACGGGTGGCAGCTTTCTCAAGGTTCAGGTTGAGAATGGCCATCGACACGTTCGGCGTCGGCACACGGATCGCATTGCCGGTCAGCTTGCCGGCCAGTTCAGGCAGGGCCTTGGCGGCGGCAGTGGCGGCACCGGTCTCGGTGATCACCATGTTCAGCGCGGCGCTGCGACCACGGCGATCGCCCTTGTGGAAGTTGTCGATCAGGTTCTGGTCGTTGGTGTACGAGTGAACAGTTTCAACGTGACCGTTGACGATGCCGAACTTGTCGTTCACAGCCTTGAGCACCGGCACGATGGCGTTGGTGGTGCAGGAGGCGGCGGAGACAATCTTGTCGTCAGCAGTGATTTCGCCGTGGTTGATGCCGTGAACGATGTTCTTCAGCTTGCCCTTGCCAGGCGCGGTCAGAACAACGCGATCGATGCCCGGGCAGGTCAGGTGCTGGCCCAGGCCGTCGGCATCACGCCATACACCGGTGTTATCCACCAGCAGCGCATCCTTGATACCGTACTGGGTGTAGTCCACCTCGGTCGGGTTCTTCGCGTAGATCACCTGGATCAGATTGCCGTTGGCGGTGATGGTGTTGTTTTCTTCGTCGATGGTGATGGTGCCGTTGAACGAACCATGGACCGAATCGCGACGCAGCAGGCTGGCACGCTTGGTCAGGTCATTCTCGGCGCCCTTGCGCACCACGATGGCGCGCAGGCGCAGGCCGTCGCCACCACCGGTTTTTTCGATCAGGATACGCGCCAGCAGACGACCGATACGACCGAAGCCGTACAGGACCACATCAGTACCTTTGCGAGCCGAAACGTTCTGCTGGCCAACCACATCCGCCATCTCTTCACGCACGAACTGCTCGGCGCTACGGCCATTGCCTTCGTTGCGGAATTTGAACGCCAACTTGCCCAGATCCACCGAAGCCGCGCCGAGCTTGAGCTCGCTCATGGCCTTGAGCAGAGGGAATGTTTCGTGGACGGAGAGTTCGCTGTCGTCGGAAGAGCGGTGGCGCGCAAAGCGGTGGGCTTTGAGGATCGCGATGACAGACTGGTTGATCAGGCTGCGGCCATAGATCGAGCTCACCACGTTGTTATTGCGGTAGAGCTGACCGATGAGAGGGATCATCGCTTCTGCGAGAGCTTCACGATCAATCCATTCACCAAGACACTGGTCGGGCTTCTGAGTCACGGTAACCTTCCACATGTAGGGGCTGAAAAAAGGGGCTACATTATGCCGCCGAGTCCACTGCGGAGCAATGCGCGCCTGTCGCACCGTGGTTTTCCTGTCTGCCGCGGTAGTCTGCGACTGACAGCCGCCCCCTTCCCCCGCTACAATTGTCGACTTTGTCGCAACGCTGGAGCTCAATCTTCCGTGCCCGTTCTGCGTCTTCCGCTTCTCCCTGCCGCGGCAGGTAAACAGCACTGGGGCAACCTGCCCGGTGCCGCCCTGAGCCTGGCCATTGCCGAGGCTGCCAGCGCTGCAAAGCGCTTTACCCTGCTGCTGACCGCCGACAGCCAAAGCGCCGAGCGGCTGGAACAGGAGCTGAGTTTCTTCGCCCCGGATTTGCCCGTGCTGCATTTTCCGGACTGGGAAACCCTGCCCTACGATCTGTTTTCGCCCCACCAGGACATCATTTCCCAGCGAATCGCCAGCCTTTATCGGCTGCCGGAGCTCAGTCATGGCGTTTTGGTAGTGCCGATCACTACAGCCCTACATCGCCTGGCACCGACCCAATTCCTGCTCGGCAGCAGCCTGGTGCTGGACATCGGCCAGAAACTCGACGTCGAACAAATGCGCACCCGGCTTGAGGCCAGCGGCTATCGCTGCGTCGACACGGTGTACGAGCATGGCGAATTCGCGGTACGCGGCGCCCTGATCGACCTGTTTCCGATGGGCAGCAAACTGCCTTATCGCATCGACCTGTTCGATGACGAAATCGAAACCCTGCGCACTTTCGATCCGGAAAACCAGCGTTCCATCGATAAGGTGCAGTCGATCCGCCTGTTGCCGGCCAAGGAGTTCCCGCTGCAGAAAGACGCCGTGACCCGCTTCAAGGCGCGGTTTCGCGAGCGCTTCGATGTGGATTTCCGCCGTTGTCCGATCTTCCAGGACCTGAGCAGCGGGATCACCCCTGCCGGCATCGAGTACTACCTGCCGCTGTTTTTCGAAGAAACATCCACCCTGTTCGATTACCTGCCCCAGGACACCCAGGTGTTTTCCTTGCCGGGCATCGAACAGGCGGCGGAAAACTTCTGGAACGACGTGCGCAACCGCTACGAAGAACGCCGCGTCGATCCTTCCCGTCCTTTATTGCCACCGGCCGAGCTGTTCCTGCCGGTGGAAGACTGCTTTGCCCGCCTCAAGAATTGGCCACGGGTGGTGGCGAGCCAACAGGACGTGGAAACCGGCGTTGGCCGTGAACGTTTCCCGGCCAAGCCTCTACCGGACCTGGCCATTGAAGCCAAGGCCACGCAACCCCTGGCGGCACTGGCCAGCTTCCTCGACGAATTTCCCGGCCGCGTGCTGTTCACCGCCGAGTCCGCCGGCCGTCGCGAAGTGCTGCTGGAACTGCTCGAACGCCTGAAGCTGCGGCCGAAGACAGTGGACAGCTGGCCGGATTTCGTCGCGGGTAAAGAGCGCCTGGCGATTACCATCGCGCCACTGAACGACGGCCTGGTCCTGGATGACCCAGCCCTTGCCTTGGTCGCCGAAAGCCCGTTGTTCGGCCAACGCGTCATGCAGCGTCGCCGTCGCGAGAAACGCGCCGACGCCGCCAACGATGCGGTGATCAAGAACCTCACCGAGCTGCGCGAAGGCGCGCCGGTGGTGCACATCGACCACGGCGTGGGCCGCTACCTGGGCCTCGCGACTCTGGAAATCGACCACCAGGCCGCCGAATTCCTCACACTGGAGTACGCCGAGGGCGCCAAACTCTACGTGCCCGTGGCGAACCTGCACCTGATCGCCCGTTACACCGGCAGCGACGACGCCCTGGCCCCGCTGCATCGCCTGGGTTCGGAAACCTGGCAGAAAGCCAAGCGCAAGGCCGCCGAGCAGGTGCGTGACGTGGCCGCCGAACTGCTGGACATCTACGCCCGCCGCGCTGCCCGCGAGGGTTACGCCTTCGCCGATCCGAAAGCCGACTACGAAACCTTCAGCGCCGGTTTCCCGTTCGAAGAAACCGTCGACCAGCAGACCACCATCGAAGCCGTGCGCGCCGACATGCTCGCGCCCAAGCCGATGGACCGCCTGGTGTGCGGCGACGTGGGTTTCGGCAAGACCGAAGTGGCCATGCGCGCCGCGTTCATTGCCGTACACGGCGGCAAGCAGGTGGCGATCCTGGTGCCGACCACCCTGCTCGCCCAGCAGCACTACAACAGTTTCCGCGACCGTTTCGCCGACTGGCCAGTGACCGTGGAAGTGATGAGCCGCTTCAAATCCACCAAGGAAGTGAATGCCGCCGTGGCCGACCTGGCCGAGGGTAAGATCGACATTGTCATCGGCACGCACAAGTTGCTGCAGGACGACGTGAAGATCAAAAACCTTGGGCTGGTGATCATCGACGAAGAGCACCGCTTCGGGGTGCGCCAGAAAGAACAGCTCAAGGCCCTGCGCAGCGAAGTCGATATCCTGACCCTGACCGCCACGCCGATCCCGCGCACGCTGAACATGGCGGTGTCGGGCATGCGCGACCTGTCGATCATCGCCACACCGCCGGCCCGGCGCCTGTCGGTGCGCACCTTCGTCATGGAGCAGAACAAAAGCACGATCAAGGAAGCCTTGCTGCGCGAGCTGCTGCGTGGCGGCCAGGTCTATTACCTGCACAACGACGTGAAGACCATCGAGAAGTGCGCCGCAGACCTCGCCGAACTGGTGCCGGAAGCCCGCATTGGTATCGGCCATGGGCAGATGCGCGAACGCGAACTCGAACAGGTGATGAGCGACTTCTACCACAAGCGCTTCAACGTGCTGATCGCCTCGACCATCATCGAGACCGGCATCGACGTGCCGAGCGCCAACACCATCATCATCGAGCGCGCCGACAAGTTCGGCCTGGCCCAGTTGCACCAGTTGCGCGGTCGGGTCGGGCGCAGTCACCACCAGGCCTACGCCTACCTGTTGACGCCGCCACGCCAGCAGATCACCCCGGATGCGGAAAAGCGCCTGGAAGCGATCGCCAACACCCAGGACCTCGGTGCCGGATTCGTGTTGGCCACCAACGACCTGGAAATCCGTGGCGCTGGCGAATTGCTCGGCGATGGCCAGAGCGGCCAGATCCAGGCCGTCGGCTTCACCCTGTACATGGAAATGCTCGAACGGGCGGTCAAGTCGATCCGCAAGGGCGAACAACCGAACCTCGATCAGCCCCTGGGCGGCGGGCCGGAAATCAACCTTCGGGTGCCGGCACTGATCCCGGAAGATTACCTGCCGGATGTCCACGCACGGCTGATCCTCTACAAACGCATTGCCTCGGCCAGCGACGAAGAAGGCCTCAAGGATCTGCAAGTGGAGATGATCGACCGCTTCGGCCTGCTGCCCGAACCGACCAAGAACCTGGTGCGCACCACGTTGCTCAAGCTCAAGGCCGAACAACTGGGCATCAAGAAAGTCGACGGCGGGCCCAACGGCGGCCGTCTCGAGTTCGAGGCCCAGACGCCGGTCGATCCACTGGTGCTGATCAAACTGATCCAGGGCCAGCCTAAACGCTACAAGTTCGAAGGTGCCACGATGTTCAAATTCATGGTGCCCATGGAGCGCTCTGAAGAGCGCTTCAATACCGTAGAAGCGCTGTTTGAGCGCCTCACTCCGACCACTGCTTGAAGGACGCCACATGCGCCTGTTTCGCTCACTGACCTTGTTGATGACCCTGGTCGCTCCCCTGGCGCTTGCCGACGACCTGTATCAGGTTGAAATGATTCTGGTGCGTCAGAACGCCGAGCCGGCGATTGTCAGCCGCGCCGCGCCGGAGGACTGGGATGCCGGCGTGCAACGCCTGGATACGAACAGCCAGCGCACACCGGCGCTGGGCAATATCGTGGAGAAACTCACTGCCAGCGGCCAATACACGGTGTTGATGCACAAGGCCTGGCAGCAGAACCTCGGTGAACAGGGTCGCAAAGTCGCCATCAGCGACGGCACCGAACAGTTCGGTCAATTTCCCATCGAAGGCACCCTGGAGCTGAAACTGGGGCGCTTCACCGATGTGGATGCCGATTTCTGGATCAACCAGATCGACGCCAACGGCCTGGTGACGTCCAGCGAGCGCCTCAAACAGCAGAGTCATACCAAAAATGGCCAACTGAACTTCCTCGACAACGGCCATCTCGGCTTGCTGATCAAGATCACCTCGCTGACCGCGCCCGCGCCACGGCAGGCGCCTGAAGCCATTCCGGACTGATCGGCGCGCCTATGCCCTCGCCCCTGAGCAAACCCCTGGCACCTTCCTGGGTCAATCGATTCAAGGAACAGAGCCTGGAGCGCGGGCGCCGTTATGCGCTGGAAAACCGCGTCAGAATCGTCGAGGCTGGCGACAGCACCATCACCGCCAGTTGCGAAGGCTCTGGCGGCAACATCTACCGTCAGACCATTCGCCTTAAAGAGTCAGCCAAGGGTACGTTGATTCTGCTTGAGGCCGCGTGCTCCTGCCCGGTGCGCATCAACTGCAAACACTGCGCGGCGGTGCTACTGCAAGTCCAGGAAACCCTGGCCTACCCGGCCGCCGAGAAGGACGCGCAGTTACTGGAGAAACTCCAGGCAGTGCTGGACAACCGCAGCCCCAAGGCCCCGCCGCAAGTGCTGGTGGACAACGTGCAACCGCTGCCGCGCCTGTGGCTGGCAAGCATCGAATTCAGCGCTTTTGAACCGCGCAACGGCAAGATGCAGCGCTACATTCAGCACCGCGCCGCCCTGTCCTTCAGCTACCTGGACGAATACGTCAGCGGCCAGCGCAATACAGACGTGCTGATTCGTCAGGAAACGCAGACGCTGCGAATCAAACGCCATACCGATGTGGAACAGTCCTACCGCGAACAACTACGAATCCTCGGCTTCAAGATTGCGACCCGGCAAAGCAAGGCCCTGCCAGAAAGTGCCGGCGAGCTGTACGAGATGGTCAATGACAGCGCCTGGCTGACGTTCACCCTCAACGACCTGCCAAAACTGCGTGACCAAGGTTGGGAGTTGCAGATCGACGAGGACTTCGGTTTCGACCTGACTGCCGTGGACGACTGGTACGCCACGGTGGAGGAAACACCGGAACGGGACTGGTTCGACCTGGAGCTGGGGATCATCGTCAACGGTGAACGCCTGAGCCTGCTGCCGATCCTGCTGAACCTGATGCGCTCGCACATCGAGTTGTTCAATCCCGAACGCCTGGCCCGGCGCCGCGACGACGAACTCATCCTGGTCAACTTGCCGAACCGCCCGAATTCCGAGTTCGGCCCCCAGCAGGTGGCCCTGCCCTACGGCCGGCTGAAACCGGTGCTGGCGACCCTGGGCGAGTTTTACCTGCAAGAGCCCGGCACCACCAAACTGCGCCTCAACAGCGCGGACGCCTTGCGCCTGAACCCGCTGCAAGACATGCCGTTGAGCTGGGAAGGTGGCGAACACATTCGTGGCCTCGCCCAGCGTCTGCGAGACATCAAGGATTACACGACCACCGCGCCAGAAGGCCTGAACGCTATACTGCGGCCTTATCAGCTTGAAGGCTTGAGCTGGATGCAATCACTGCGACAGCTGGAAGTCGGCGGCATCCTCGCGGACGACATGGGTCTGGGTAAAACCCTACAGACCCTGGCGCACATTCTCAGCGAAAAAAACGCCGGGCGCCTCGACCGGCCGTGCATGGTGGTCATGCCCACCAGCCTGATCCCCAACTGGCTCGATGAGGCGGCCCACTTCACGCCGCAGCTCAAGGTGCTGGCCCTTTATGGCGCTGGGCGCAAGAAACATTTCGAACGGTTGGCCGAATACGACCTGGTCCTTACCACCTACGCGCTGCTACCCAAGGATGTCGAGCGCCTCGCAGCACAGCCGCTGCACGTGCTGATCCTCGACGAAGCCCAGTACATCAAGAACCCCACCAGCAAAGCCGCCCAGGCCGCCCGCGAGCTCAACGCCCGGCAGCGCCTGTGCCTGTCCGGCACGCCCCTGGAAAACCACTTGGGCGAATTGTGGTCGTTGTTCCACTTCCTACTGCCGGGCTGGCTCGGGGACGTCAAGAGTTTCAACCGCGACTACCGCGTGCCAATTGAAAAACGCGGCAGCGACGTGCGACTGCAGCACCTCAACGGTCGGATAAAACCTTTCCTGCTGCGCAGGACCAAGGAGCAAGTGGCGACAGAATTGCCGCCCAAGACCGAGATCATCCATTGGGTGGAACTCAGCGATGCCCAGCGGGACGTCTACGAAACCATGCGCCTGGCCATGGACAAGAAAGTCCGCGACGAAATCACCCGCAAAGGCGTGGCCCGCAGCCAGATCATCATCCTCGAGGCGCTGCTAAAGCTGCGCCAGGTGTGCTGCGATCTACGCCTGCTCAACGACGCCGCCCTGCCCGCCCGAGGCAGCACCTCGGGCAAGCTCGACAGCCTGATGGATATGCTCGAAGAGCTGTTTGAAGAAGGCCGCCGGGTGCTGTTGTTTTCCCAGTTCACGTCGATGTTGTCGCTGATTGAGGATGAACTGAAAAAACGCGGTGTCGATTACGCGATCCTGACCGGCCAGACCCGGGACCGACGCACGCCCGTCAAGGAGTTCCAGAGCGGCAAGCGTCAGATCTTTCTGATCAGCCTGAAGGCCGGTGGCGTAGGCCTGAACCTGACCGAGGCCGACACGGTAATTCACTACGACCCGTGGTGGAACCCGGCCACCGAAAACCAGGCCACCGACCGCGCTTATCGCATCGGCCAGGAAAAGCCGGTGTTCGTCTACAAACTGATTGCCCGCGGCACGGTGGAAGAGAAGATTCAGCTGCTGCAAAAGGAAAAATCCGACCTCGCCGCCGGCGTGCTGGACGGACGCGTGGCCGGAGACTGGAAACTGCAGAGCGACGATATCGAAGCACTGTTCGCGCCGCTGCCGGATAAGCTGGAAAAGCGCTGACACACACCGATCCCTGTGGGAGCCGAGCTTGCTCGCGATAGCTGACGATCAGGCAGCGGACTTAACCATCCACTAGCCAGCCATCAACACCCGCGCCAAGGTCGACTTCACCTTCCCCATCCCGTCATGCAACGCCTGCTCGATCTCAGCCATGGTGATCACCGCAGTGGACTTGCCGGCCGCCGGGTTGACCACCAGAGCCAAGCAGGCGTAATCCAGTTCCAACTCACGGGCCAGCGCCGCTTCCGGCATGCCGGTCATGCCGACGATGTCGCAGCCGTCGCGCTCCAGGCGAGCGATTTCGGCCACGGTTTCCAGGCGCGGGCCTTGCGTACAGGCGTACACGCCATGGCTGCTGTAACCGCAGCCTTCGGCGGCCAGCGCAGCAATCAGTTGCTGACGCAACGACTCGCTGTAGGGGTAGCTGAAATCGATGTGGGTGACCGCTTCCAGGTCATCGGCAAAGTAGGTGTGCTGACGGCCGCTGGTGTAATCGATCAACTGATGGGGCACACAGAAATGCCCGGTTCCCATCGCGGCGTGAATCCCGCCCACGGCGTTGACCGCCAGGATCGCCTCGGCGCCGGCCTGCTTGAGGGCCCAGAGATTGGCGCGATAGTTCACCTGATGCGGCGGCAAACGATGAGGATGGCCATGGCGAGCCAGGAACAGCACTTCGCGCCCGGCATAATCGCCGATCTGCACCTGGGCCGATGGCGCGCCATAAGGTGTTTCTACCGCCAGGGACTGGCGGATGGTCAGGCCTTCGAGCTGGGTCAGGCCTGTGCCGCCGATAATTGCGTAAACAGTCATGAAAAAGTCCTTAATCGATCAATTGAGCGGCTTTCAGCGCGCCGATTGCCGTCAACCAGCGTGGATCCTGGCGATACTCGGTGGAGGCGAAAGCCTGGCCGCGCATGCGGGCGATCCTTGCCGATGGCTGAACCTTCAGGCGCTGGGCGGCACTCAGGGCCAGCTCGGCAGCGGCGCGGTCGTTGCACACCAGGCCCATATCGCAGCCGGCCGTCAAGGCAGCCTCGATACGACTGGCGGCATCACCCACTACATGGGCGCCGGCCATCGACAGATCATCACTGAAGATCACGCCATCGAATTGCAACTCGCCGCGCAGGATGTCCTGCAACCAGCGTCGGGAAAATCCAGCTGGATTGGCGTCAACCTGCGGGTAAATGACATGGGCGGGCATGACCGCCGCGAGCTGCTTGCTCAGCTTGGCAAACGGTACCAGGTCGCTGGCGCGGATCTGTTCGAGACTGCGCTCATCGTTGGGAATCGCCACATGGGAATCAGCCTCGGCCCAGCCGTGCCCGGGGAAATGCTTGCCGGTGGAGGCCATCCCGGCGGCGTTCATGCCGCGAATAAATGCGCCGGCCAGCAATGCGGCACGCTCGGGGTCGCCTTCGAAGGCACGACTGCCGACGACGGCGCTACGCTGATAATCGAGGTCCAGCACCGGGGCAAAGCTCAAGTCGAGACCAACCGCCAGCACTTCAGTGGCCATGATCCAGCCGCACTGCTCGGCCAGGTATTCGGCGTTCGGATTGTCGGCAATCGCCCGCATCGCCGGCAACCGCACAAACCCCTGGCGCAGGCGCTGCACGCGCCCGCCTTCCTGGTCGACCGCCAGCAAGAGGTCGGGACGAATGGCCCGGATCGCGGCGCTCAGCTCGCGCACCTGCCGTGGATGCTCAATGTTGCGCGCGAAAATAATCAGGCCACCCACTTCAGGCTGGCGCAACAGGTGGCGATCTTCGGCCGTCAGCCATGTACCGGCGACGTCCACCATCAACGAGCCTTGCAGGCCAGCAGTCATAGCATTTCCTTAATAACGATGAACCCCACACACACGACCGCACCGACGGGCTCCAGGCCCGGCAGGCGAAGGTTTTGCGATGAAATATAAAGCGGGTTCGAAACGAGAGTCGGCATGGGCGGCTAGCTTAGCGGATGTAGACAGCCGCGCCCACCCGTGAACTCAAGCCTTGGCGAGCGCCGGGGCTGATTTGCTGCGCGGACGCAACTGTGCGGCGGCCATCGCCTCATCGGTGACACCACTTTCGGCACGCATGCCGGCCGCCAGGAATGGCACCATCAGGCGCATCACCTGCTCGATCGACGTGTTCACACCGAAATCGGTTTCCGCGATGGCTCGCAACGCCTTGATACCCGACATGCTGAACGCGGCGGCGCCGAGCATGAAGTGCACGCGCCAGAACAGTTCGATCGGCGGGATGCGCGGCGCGGCTTCATTGACCAGCAGCATGTAGCGGCGGAACACCTTGCCGTACATGTCTTCCAGGTAACGCCGCAGGTGGCCCTGGCTCTGGCTGAATGCCAAGCCTAACAAACGCATGAAAATGGAAAGATCGTTACCGCTGCGTGGTTGCACGGCAAGCGCTTGCTCGACCAGCATTTCCAGCAGTTCTTCCAGGGTTGGCTTGACGTCGGGTTTGGCCTGGCGACGTTCCAGCTCGCGATCGAGACTGAGGCAGAAAGGCCCGAGGAAGCGCGAGAAAACCGCTTGGATCAGGGCTTTTTTTGAACCGAAGTGATAGTTCACCGCCGCCAGGTTGACCCCAGCCTTGCTGGTGATCAGACGCAACGAGGTTTCGGCGAAACCTTTCTCCGCGAACAATTGCTCGGCAGCATCGAGAATGCGTTCAACGGTTTCCGACTGGGCCATGGCTACTCCGCCTGACAAACACTTGTTTGAAACATACGTTTCAGCCTCGGAATTGTCAAGCCTGCCGGGACGTTTTGCGAACGCCCGGTCAGTATTTAACCACACCTTTAAACAGGCTGTAGCCATGTCGCTTCCAGCGGCCCGACCGACCGTCCAGCGGGCTGTTGAAAAAGGAGGATTGCCAAGCGCCGTTCACTGTATATAATCCCAGTCACTGTATAAAAAGACAGAGCGATCAATATGCTAAAGCTGACGCCACGCCAAGCAGAGATTCTGGCCTTCATCAAACGCTGCCTCGAAGACAACGGCTACCCGCCGACCCGTGCGGAAATCGCTCAGGAACTGGGTTTCAAATCGCCCAACGCGGCTGAAGAACACCTCAAGGCGCTGGCCCGCAAGGGTGCGATCGAAATGACGCCGGGCGCATCCCGCGGCATTCGCATTCCAGGCTTCGAAGCCAAGGCCGACGAAACCACCCTGCCGATCATTGGCCGGGTAGCAGCAGGCGCGCCGATCCTCGCCCAGCAGCACGTCGAGGAATCCTGCAACATCAATCCTTCATTCTTCCACCCACGAGCTGATTACCTTCTGCGCGTGCACGGCATGAGCATGAAGGACATCGGCATCTTCGACGGTGACCTCCTGGCGGTCCACACGACACGCGAAGCCCGCAATGGCCAGATCGTCGTGGCGCGAATCGGCGATGAAGTGACCGTCAAGCGCTTCAAGCGCGATGGCAGCAAGGTCTGGCTGATCGCCGAGAACCCCGAGTTCGCCCCCATCGAAGTGAACCTGAAAGATCAGGACCTGGTCATCGAAGGCTTGAGTGTCGGCGTCATTCGCCGCTAAAGGAGGCTTTATGCAGTTCCCACACACACCACAGCACACACAACTTCCGTTGTTCGAGGCATTCATGGCCCAACCGCTGGCTCCAGTCCTGAAAGAGGTCATCGAGTCGCCCTGGGGCGTCGAGCCCGAGGCTTTCAGCGAGCTGTCGTTACGTGGTGCGGCCGGGAATTGCCTGAACCTACTGGCACCGATTCTGCGAGAACTCAGCCAGGACCAGGACGCTCGCTGGTTGACCCTGATTGCACCGCCAGCCAGCGTCACCCAGGCCTGGTTGCGGGACGCCGGCCTGAACCGTGAACGCATCCTGCTGCTGCAACCGCGGGGAACTCAAAGCGCCCAGCAACTGACGTGTGAAGCCTTGCGCCTGGGACGCAGTCATACAGTGGTCAGTTGGCTCAATCCGTTGACCGCTACCGCACGGCAACAGTTGATCAGCGCCGCTCGCACTGGGGACGCGCAAAGCCTGAATATTCGATTGGGCTAAGACAAACGCAGGGCTTCTTCAGGACAGAGAAGCCGATCAGTAGAACTATCTTTAAAAAGCCGACAGACGGGAATCAATGAAGAACCCGCGGCCCCTCTTCCTTGTTGAATTCACCTTCAACCAGGCGACCTGCCATCTGGACACCTACGCTTAGCATCGCCTTGGCGACTTCGACATGCTGACCTTGAAGGAATACCTTGGCATCTTCGGAGAAGTTCAGGGTAACCAGAGAACCTTCGTCCTCGGCCCTGCGCAGCTCGATGCGGCCATCAGGAAGTTCGACAATTTCTAGAAAGGACGTTGGCATAAAGGTCTGTTCTCCACGAAAGGCGAGGATTATATAGTCATCGGCCAGGGTTCGCTCGGGATCTTGACCAAGCGTTATCAACGTTCAGAACGGGCTGAAGGAAAATTCAGCACTCGTTCAAACCTTCACGAAAGCGGATCGCCAAACTTTTCAAGTTCTGGCGCCAGCTCTCCAGCTCCTCCTGGCTCAGCTCCTGCTCGGGTTCTTGCTCATCCAGATTGACCGCCACGATCAACGGCTGGGTCACGTCGCCCTTGGGTTTGCGAGGAGCCCTTGGTGGCTCGAACAGCGCCGCGTGGGCCGCCAGCAGCTTGGCCAACCAGGTTTCCGGGTTGTGGGCCAGCTCGACCATCTCAGCCAACTCAGGAATAGCGATGGTATCCAGCACGTCACG
The DNA here is from genome assembly GCF_053850495.1 of Pseudomonas sp. CFBP 5748. Lineage (NCBI taxonomy): Bacteria > Pseudomonadati > Pseudomonadota > Gammaproteobacteria > Pseudomonadales > Pseudomonadaceae > Pseudomonas > Pseudomonas sp. CFBP 5748. The sequence goes on along the minus strand of NZ_JBSPTN010000001.1, from coordinate 566,216 downwards.
GGTCAACAGCTGCTCAGCCCGTGGCGCATTCGCTTGTGGCAGACGATAGAAACCGGCAATTTCATGGCACAGCCCCAACAACGCACCGTACAGATGAAACAGCGCTGATTCGCGCCCTGCCTGGATCAACGCTGGGGAATTCATTGCGCGGCCATCCTCCGCCCTGGCGAGCGCCTCGAGCGACAGGCCGGCGAAATAAATTTTCTGATTGGTTCGGGTGTAGAGTTCGTGGGCCATGGCGGCATTCTCCCCAGCGAAATAAGAGCTTCACGCAAGTGCGACAGTGTCGTGGATCAACCGAGGCCACTGCAAGTCAAAAACAAAAAGGCCGCATGAAAACCCTTGGGTGATCATGCGGCCTTTATTCACTTGGGGCTTATGGGGACGCTCCCTCGCCACAGGGAGCCCCCCCTACCTTCAGATTAGCTCCGGCGATCAGCGCTTATCCTCAACCGTCCATTTACCGCCGTCGTAGTACGCCTTCCAGCCGGTTGGCTTGCCATCGACTTCGGTCTGCACGTACTGCTCCTTGGTCTTGCGGCTGTAGCGAATGACCGCCGGGCGCCCATCGGGATCTTTCTGCGGTGCTTCGCAGAGGAAATGGTACTTCGGATCAATCTCGCTCTTGTGCGGCAGGATCTCCATCACCAACGGCGCCCGAGTCTCGCGGTTTTTCGGGAACTGACTGGCCGCCAGGAACAGGCCAGATGCCCCGTCACGCAGGATATAGGTGTCGTTGACCTTCTCGCACTTGAGTTCCGGCATCTTCACCGGGTCCATTTTCGGCGGTGCCGCGTCACCGCTCTTGAGCAGTTTGCGGGTGTTCTTGCAGGTCGGGTTGGTGCAACCGAAGAACTTGCCGAAGCGGCCGGTCTTGAGCTGCATCTCGCTGCCACACTTGTCGCATTCCAGGCTCGGACCTTCGTAGCCCTTGATGCGATAGGTGCCCTCTTCAATCTCGTAGCCGGCGCAGTCCGGGTTGTTACCGCAGATGTGCAGCTTGCGCTTCTCATCCAACAGGTAGGCATCCATCGCCGTGCTGCAGATCGGGCAGCGATGCTTGCCACGCAATACCAGGGATTCCGACTCGCCCTCGTCGTCCGCAGCGATTTCGTCGCCCGGCACCAGGTTGACCGTCGCCTTGCAGCGTTCCTTGGGTGGCAGGCTGTAGCCTGAGCAACCGAGGAAGACACCGGTCGATGCCGTGCGGATCTGCATCGGACGACCGCAGGTCAGGCACGGAATGTCGGTCATGACCGGTTGGTTGGCCCGCATGCCATTGTCAGGACTTTCAGCCACTTCGAGTTTTTTCTTGAAGTCGCCGTAGAATTCGTCGAGAACGTTTTTCCAGTCCCGTTCGCCCTGGGCCACATCGTCGAGATTCTCTTCCATGCCGGCGGTGAAGCCGTAGTCCATCAGGTTCGAAAAGCTCTCGGACAAACGCTCGGTAACAATGTCACCCATCTTTTCCGAATAGAAACGGCGGTTGTGCAACGCCACGTAGCCACGGTCCTGGATCGTGGAAATGATCGCCGCGTAGGTCGAAGGACGACCGATGCCACGTTTTTCCATTTCCTTGACCAGGCTGGCTTCCGAATAACGGGCCGGCGGCTTGGTGAAGTGCTGGGTCGGATCAAGCTTGATCAGCTTCATCACATCGCCCTGGGCCATGTCCGGCAGGACGTCGTCGTCCCCAGGCTTGGTGATCTGCGGCATGACACGGGTGTAGCCGTCGAACTTCAGGATGCGGCCCTTGGCGCGCAGCTCGAAGTCGCCAGCACCGACGCTGACGGTGGTCGACAGGTATTGCGCCGGCAGCATCTGGCAGGCCAGGAACTGGCGCCAGATCAACTCGTAGAGGCGCTCGGCATCGCGCTCCATGCCCGACAACTTGCTTGGCTCGGTGTTGGCGTCGGACGGACGAATTGCTTCGTGCGCCTCCTGTGCGCCTTCCTTGCTGCTGTAGACATTCGGCGTCTCCGGCAGGTATTTCTTGCCGAACTCGCTCTCTATATAAGTGCGCGCCATCGCCACGGCATCGACCGAGAGATTGGTCGAGTCGGTACGCATATAAGTGATGTAGCCGGCTTCGTACAGACGCTGGGCCATCATCATGGTTTTCTTCACGCCAAAGCCCAGGCGGTTGCTCGCAGCCTGTTGCAAGGTCGAAGTAATGAACGGTGCCGACGGCTTGCTGCTGGTCGGTTTGTCTTCACGCTTGACGATGCTGTAGCTGGAAGCCTTGAGCTTCTCCAGCGCGGCCATGGCCTGGGCTTCGTTGAGCGGCTTGAAGGCTTCGCCCTTCTCCCGGGCCACGTCGAAGCGCACGGTAGCGCCTTTCGCGGTGCCGAGGTCGGCGTGGACTTCCCAGTACTCTTCAGGGATGAACGCACGGATCTCCCGCTCACGCTCTACCACCAACTTCACCGCAACCGACTGCACACGACCAGCCGACAGGCCGCGGGCGATCTTGGCCCACAGCAGTGGCGAGACCATGTAGCCCACCACGCGGTCCAGGAAGCGACGCGCCTGTTGGGCGTTGACCCGATCGATATCCAGCTCGCCCGGTTGGGAGAAGGCTTCCTGGATGGCCTTCTTGGTGATTTCGTTGAACACCACGCGCTTGTAGCGGCTGTCATCCCCACCAATGGCTTCGCGCAGGTGCCAGGCAATGGCTTCCCCTTCGCGGTCCAAGTCCGTCGCGAGATAGATGGTGTCAGCATCCTTGGCGAGCCGGCGCAGCTCTTCGATGACCTTTTCCTTGCCCGGGAGGATCTCGTACTTGGCTTTCCAGCCGTGGTCCGGATCAACACCCATGCGCGAGACCAACTGCTTGCGCGCCTTTTCCTTGGGCGACAGCGCCGGCGCTTCACCGGCAGCAGCCTTGCCGCGCTTGGCGGCTGGCTCCTTGCTGGCGCTAGCCGAACCGCTGGTGGGCAGGTCTCGGATATGGCCGATACTCGACTTCACCACGTATTGGTTGCCCAGATACTTGTTGATGGTCTTGGCCTTAGCCGGGGATTCCACAATGACCAGCGATTTGCCCATGGATCAGAAAATTCCTGAATTCTAAAAAGTGAAAGGCGGTTGGCGCCTGACGCGGCACCGCTATATATAGTGGCTACAAGGTGAGGTCAAGCGCAGGGTTTCCCGCAGCCTGCCCTCAAGGCTTGGAAAAAAGGCTCTCTTCGGCCTGCACCAAAGCAAAGCGTGGTACCTGTTCGCCGTCAACCTCGACGGACTCCTCGAACATGCTCAAGGGCCTCACCCAAAAGCCGTAATCGCCATACAGGGCTTGATAGAAGACCACTTCTTCCTCGGTCTCGGAATGCCGCGCGATACTGAATACGCGGTACTGCGGACCTTTGTAATGTTGGTAGAGCCCAGGTTGTATCGGCATGCTTTGGCCCTCACTGAAATCTTTTCAAAATAAAAACAAAATCTTTTTTACCAAACCCGGAAAAACAAAAACCGGGGCACTTGGCCCCGGCTTCCATCAACGCAACGCTTAGACGCGTTCGAAGACAGTGGCGATGCCCTGGCCGAGGCCAATGCACATGGTGGACACGCCAAAGGTGCCGCCATTCTGCTTCATGACGTTGAGCAGGGTGCCGGAGATACGCGCACCGGAACAACCGAACGGGTGACCCAGGGCGATCGCGCCGCCGTGCAGGTTAACCTTCTCGTTCATCTTGTCGAGCACTTTCAAATCTTTCAACACGGGCAGGGCCTGTGCAGCGAAAGCTTCGTTGAGTTCGAAGAAGTCGATATCGGAAATACTCAGGCCGGCACGCTTCAAAGCTTTCTGCGTCGCTGGCACTGGACCATAGCCCATGATTGCCGGGTCCACACCCGCCACCGCCATCGAACGAATCACGGCCATCGGCTGGATGCCCAGGTCCTGGGCACGCTGGGCCGACATCACGATCATGCATGAGGCGCCGTCGGTGATCTGCGACGAAGTACCGGCCGTCACGGTGCCGCCCTTGGGATTGAATGCCGGCTTGAGGGCCGCCAGGCTTTCCAGGGTGGTTTCCGGACGAATGGTTTCGTCGTAGTCGAACAGCTTCAGGAAGCCATTCTCGTCGTAGCCCTGCATCGGGATGATTTCATCCTTGAACTTGCCTTCCACGGTCGCCTTGTGGGCGAGCTGGTGGGAGCGCACGCCGAAGGCGTCCTGCTGTTCGCGAGTGATGCCGTGCATTTTGCCGAGCATCTCCGCGGTCAGGCCCATCATGCCCGAGGCTTTTGCCGCGTACAGCGACATGTGCGGGTTCGGATCGACACCGTGCATCATGCTCACGTGGCCCATGTGCTCGACACCACCGACGACGAACACGTCACCGTTACCGGTCATGATCGCCTGGGCGGCAGTGTGCAGCGCGCTCATGGACGAACCACACAGGCGGCTGACGGTCTGGCCGGCCGCAGTGTGAGGGATCTGGGTCATCAGCGAGGCCATGCGGGCGATGTTCCAGCCCTGCTCCAGGGTCTGGTTCACACAGCCCCAGATCACGTCTTCGACTTCGTTCGGGTCGACCTTGACGTTGCGTTCCAGCAGCTTGCTGATCAGGTGCGCCGACATATCTTCGGCGCGGGTATTGCGGTGCATGCCGCCCTTGGAGCGGCCCATCGGTGTACGACCGAAGTCGACAATCACGACGTCTCTAGGATTCAAGCTCATAAATGTTCTCTCGCTCTAGTCGTTGGGCGCTTAACCGAAGAAGCTCTGGCCGTTCTTGGCCATTTCACGCAGCTTCGCAGTCGGGTGGTACAGCGCGCCCAAATCAGCGTACTGGTCAGCCAGGGCAACGAACTCGGCCACACCGATCGAATCGATGTAGCGCAGCGCACCGCCACGGAATGGAGGGAAACCGATACCGTAGACCAGACCCATGTCGGCTTCGGCGGCGGTTTCGACAATGCCATCTTCCAGGCAACGCACGGTTTCGAGGCACAGCGGGATCATCATCCAGTTGATGATGTCCTCGTCGGTAACGTCGCGCTGCTCATAGACGATCGGCTTGAGCACTTCCAGCACCGACGAATCGGCGACTTTCTTCTGCTTGCCGCGCTTGTCGGTCTCGTAGGCGTAGAAGCCCTTGCCGTTCTTCTGGCCCAGGCGCTTGGCTTCGTAGAGCACGTCGACAGCCGAACGACGGTCATCTTTCATGCGGTCCGGGAAGCCTTCAGCCATTACATCGCGACCGTGGTGACCGGTGTCGATGCCGACCACGTCCATCAGGTACGCCGGGCCCATCGGCCAGCCGAATTTTTCCATGACCTTGTCGATGCGCACAAAGTCCACACCAGCGCTGACCAGCTTGGCGAAACCGCCGAAGTACGGGAACAGCACGCGGTTGACCAAAAAGCCCGGGCAATCGTTGACGACGATCGGGTTCTTGCCCATTTTCTTGGCGTAGGCGACGGTGGTGGCAACGGCCAGTTCGCTGGACTTCTCGCCACGGATCACTTCCACCAGCGGCATCATGTGCACCGGGTTGAAGAAGTGCATGCCGACGAAGTTTTCCGGACGCTTGAGGGCCTTGGCCAGCAGCGAAATGGAAATGGTCGAGGTGTTCGAGGCGAGGATGGTGTCCTCTTTGACCTTGTCTTCGACTTCAGCCAGTACCGCCTGCTTGACCTTCGGGTTCTCGACAACCGCTTCGACCACCAGGTCGACATGGCCGAAATCACCGTAGGACAGGGTTGGGCGAATGCCGTTGAGCACTTCGGCCATCTTCGCAGCAGTCATGCGACCTTTATCGACGCGGCCAACCAGCAGCTTGGCGGCTTCGGCCAGGCCCTGTTCGATGCCGTGTTCGTTGATGTCTTTCATCAGGATCGGCGTGCCTTTGGACGCCGACTGATAGGCGATGCCGCCCCCCATGATGCCGGCGCCGAGTACAGCGGCCTGCTTCACGTCACGGGCGATTTCATCGTAGGCCTTGGCCTTCTTCTTCAGTTCCTGGTCATTGAGGAACAGACCGATCAGGCTTTGCGCAGCCGAGGTCTTGGCCAGCTTGACGAAGCCGGCGGCTTCGACTTCCAGGGCTTTGTCGCGACCAAAGTTCGCGGCTTTCTGGATGGTCTTGATCGCTTCAACCGGTGCCGGGTAGTTCGGCCCGGCCTGGCCTGCAACGAAACCCTTGGCGGTTTCGAAGGCCATCATTTGTTCGATAGCGTTGAGCTTGAGCTTGTCCAGCTTTGGCTGACGCTTGGCCTTGTAGTCGAACTCGCCGCTGATGGCACGCTTGAGCGTTTCAAGGGCCGCTTCCTGGAGTTTGCCAGGCTCGACCACGGCATCCACCGCGCCGACTTTCAGCGCGTCTTCAGCGCGGTTTTCCTTGCCGGCGGCAATCCACTCGATGGCATTGTCGGCACCGATCAGGCGCGGCAGGCGCACGGTACCGCCGAAGCCTGGGTAGATGCCCAGCTTGACTTCCGGCAGGCCGATCTTGGCCACGGTGGACATGACGCGGTAATCCGCTGCCAGGCACATTTCCAGGCCGCCACCCAGGGCGATGCCGTTGATGGCCACGACGGTCGGTACGTTGAGGTCTTCGAAGTCGCTGAAGATACGGTTGGCTTCGAGGTTGCCAGCGATCAGTTCGGCATCGGGCAGCTTGAAGTTATCGACGAATTCGGTGATGTCGGCGCCGACGATGAAGACGTCCTTGCCGCTGCTGACGATCACACCCTTGATCGAAGCATCTGCCTTGATAGTGTCCACTGCCTGACGCAATTCATTCAGGGTTAGACGATTGAACTTGTTGACGGACTCACCCTTGAGATCGAACTTCAGTTCGACGATGCCACTTTCAAGAGCCTTAACCGTGATGGCTTTACCTTCGTAAATCATCAACTGATCTCCACGATATGGAAGCTGAACAGTACACGTTGAACGCTGACTGCTGGTTCGGCATTGACGTTACCGTCGATGCTACGCCAATCCGCCAGGCACACCCGTCAACGCGATAGTCGGGGTTCTGTAGGAGCGTTCGGATAATACAAACGCTCAATTCATACGCCCGTTTGATTTGGGTACGTCACCTTCACGGAATTTCCGACAATTGTCAATCGCCCTAAACAAGGGGTTTGAACGCGACTTCGCGGTCATTTCCGTACCGCACAGATCCGCAACACGGCGCTGCATGGGTAGTCATTCATAGAATCAATAATTAGAAAAGTCGCCCTAATTACAGGCAAGCCTGACTCAGGCGACTACGCTGTCGGGGGTACGATTGAAATCTTGAGCAAAGGACGTTACGAACGAACGTCCGGATAGGTGTTTTGGTTACCGGCCTGCCTGGCCAACCCGCCCGATGAGACTGTCGGGCTTTTTTACGCCTCAGGCCAGAGCCTTGAGCACATTGGAAATGTCCTGCAAAACACTGGCTTCGCCCTTCTCGCCCCAATACAAGGCGATCATTTGTCGATCGGCTTCGACCTTGTAGACGTTGGCCGGCAATTTTTCGAAATGATTGAGCAACGCCTCATCCTGGCAGACTTCTCGCCACTGGTTGACCCACACACCCGGCGCAGTCTGCCAATAGCTCCAGACCGCTGGCTCCTTGCCGCGTCGGGGCCGGTGGTACTGCGCACAAGGGTTTGGCGGCTGCTGGCCGAGCCAGTGCGGCCACTCCTGCGGCGCCAGTTGCATGGCCAGGCCCAGGCGCCGCGCCTCCATGCGCAAGGCCATGCGGCCGCTCTGAACACGGGACGGCCGCAACCATGCCAGGGGGCTTAACACCACCAACAGGATTGACACCACTATCCAGACCGTCATATTCGTACTCCCCGAATTCTGCTGAGCCCATTGACCATTGACCCACGTCGCCGTCAATGCGCTTGAAACCAGCCATACTTACCGTATCGCAATTCCCTGGAGTGCTTTCCATGTACTACGAACACGTTCTGGTTGCCGTCGACCTCACGGAAGAATGCGATCCCGTCGTCAAGCGCGCCCTCGCGCTTTGCGAGGGCCGAGACACCAAGCTGTCGCTGGTGCACATCGTCGAGCCGATGGCCATGGCCTTTGGCGGTGACGTGCCAATGGACCTTTCCCAGCTGCAGCAACAGCAATTCGATCAGGCCAAGGAACGCCTTGACCGACTGATCGTGAAATACCCTGCCCTGAAAAAGGAATTCAGCCACCTGACCTACGGCCAACCGCGCCAGGAGATCCATCACCTGGCCAAGGAACAGGGTTGCGACCTGATCGTCGTCGGCAGCCATGGCCGTCACGGCCTGGCCCTGTTGCTGGGCTCGACCGCCAACGATGTATTGCATGGCGCGCCTTGCGATGTATTGGCAGTACACCTGGTCAAGCGCGCCTAAAACCTGTGTGGGAGCGGGATTGCGTTTTCAAATAGAAATCCCGGCGCTCATCTCTGAGCACCGGGATTCTTTACAGCAGTGGATCAAGCGTCCAGTTCAGCCCAGCGCTCGACCAGTGCATCCAGCTCGGCCTGCAACTGCTCCAGGTGCGCGATCACCTTGGCGGTTTCGGTGGCAGGCCGCTGATAGAAGCCAGCGTCGGCCATGTCGGCCTCCACCGCTGCGATCTGCTTTTCCTTCGCGTCGATATCACCCGGCAATGCTTCCAGCTCGCGCTGCAGCTTGTAGCTGAGCTTTTTCTTGGCCGGTGCCGGGGCCGCAGCAGCGACCGGGGCCGGCTCGGCCTTGACCACGGCCGAGTTCAGGTCAGCCTTGCCGGACTTGCTCTCGGTCACCCCTAAAAGGCGCGGCGAGCCGCCCTGGCGCAGCCAGTCCTGATAACCACCGACGTATTCGCGGACCAGGCCTTCGCCTTCGAACACCAGGGTACTGGTGACCACGTTGTCGAGGAATGCCCGGTCGTGGCTGACCATCAGCACGGTGCCGTTGAAGGTCAGCAGCACCTCTTCCAGCAACTCGAGGGTTTCCACATCCAGGTCGTTGGTCGGTTCGTCGAGCACCAGCAGGTTCGCCGGCTTGCTGAACAGTTTGGCCAGCAATAGACGGGCTCGCTCACCACCGGACAACGCCTTGACCGGCGTACGGGCACGCTGGGGGCTGAACAGGAAATCGCCGAGGTAGCTCAGCACGTGGCGGCTCTGACCGTCGATATCGATGAAGTCGCGACCTTCAGCGACGTTGTCGATCACGGTCTTTTCCAGGTCCAACTGATGGCGCAACTGGTCGAAGTAGGCGACGTCGATCTTCGTGCCCTCTTCCACCTTGCCGTTGGTCGGCACCAGGCCGCCGAGCATCAGCTTGAGCAAGGTGGTCTTGCCGGTGCCGTTGGCGCCCAGCAGCCCGATGCGGTCACCGCGCTGCAACACCATGGAAAAGTCCTTGATCAGGAACGGGCCGCCCGGGTGCGCGAAACTCACGTTCTCAAGCACCATTACCTGCTTGCCGGACTTATCAGCGGTATCCAACTGAATGTTGGCCTTGCCGGTGCGTTCGCGACGTTCGCTGCGCTCCATGCGAAGGGCCTTGAGCGCGCGCACACGACCTTCGTTGCGGGTGCGACGAGCCTTGATACCCTGGCGAATCCAGACTTCTTCCTGGGCCAGTTTTTTATCGAACAGCGCGTTGGCGGTTTCTTCCGCCGCCAGCGCCGCTTCCTTGTGCACCAGGAAGCTGGCGTAATCGCCGTTCCAGTCGATCAGGCCGCCGCGGTCCAGTTCGAGGATACGGGTCGCCAGGTTCTGCAGGAAAGAACGGTCGTGGGTGATGAACAGCACCGCGCCCTGGAAGTCCTTCAAGGCTTCTTCAAGCCAGGCGATGGCGCCGATGTCCAGGTGGTTGGTCGGTTCGTCGAGCAGCAGCAGGTCCGGTTCGGACACCAGGGCCTGGGCCAGCAGGACGCGGCGACGCCAGCCGCCGGATAACTCGGCGAGGGTCTTGTCGGCCGGCAGTTGCAGGCGGCTCAGGGTGCTGTCGACCAATTGCTGCAGACGCCAGCCATCACGGGCTTCAAGGTCGTGCTGCACGTGCATCAACTTGTCCAGGTCGGCATCGGTAACGATGTTCTGGCTCAAGTGGTGATACTCGGCCAGCAGCGCGCCGACACCGTCCAGGCCTTCGGCGACCACGTCGAACACGGTCCGCTCGTCGGCCACCGGCAGTTCCTGGGGCAATTCGCCGATTTTCAGGCCTGGGGCGCGCCAGACCGAGCCGTCATCGGGCTTCTGATCGCCCTTGACCAGCTTCATCATGCTGGACTTGCCAGTGCCGTTGCGGCCGATGATGCACACCCGCTCACCACGGGCGATCTGCCAGGACACCTTGTCCAACAACGGCATAGCGCCGAAAGCAAGGGACACATCGCTGAATTTGAGCAGGGTCATGAGCTTCTCCAAAAACCGGGCGCGCATTCTACCTGAGATGAGGCCCCAAGAGTCCGCCAATTTCGCCACTGCAGCACTCTGCACAATAATTGTTGCGAACTTGCACCGACGGCCCTGCAAAGCTTTCGCCGGTTGCTGGCAAAAGGCTAAGCTACAGATAGTTACCCTGGGTTAACCCTTGGGCTTGTCATGTTTTTTTCTGCCCGGACGTATCATGCGCAGTCGCCTTTTCAGTGTTTTATCTTGCCTATTTGTATGTGCCACTGCCGTTCAGACCGCCCAGGCAGTGGATATTTCCACACAACGCCAGTATTACGATGAAGCCAAGCGCGCCTTGGCCAAGGGTGATTCCGCCCCCTACTTTCGCTACAGCCAGGCTCTGCGCGATTATCCGCTGGAACCCTACCTGGCCTACGACGAACTGACCGCTCGCCTCAAGAGCGCCAGCAACGCCGAAATCGAGAAATTCCTCGCCGAACACGGTGACCTGCCCCAGGCCAACTGGATGAAGCTGCGCTGGTTGCGCTGGCTGAGCGAGCGCGGCGACTGGGAAACGTTCGTCAAGTATTACGACCCCAAACTCAACTTCACCGAACTGGACTGTCTCAACGCGCAGTACCAGCTCACCCATGGGCTGAAGGCCGAAGGCTACGCCAACACCGAAAAACTGTGGCTCACCGGCAAGTCCCAGCCGCAAGCATGCGATGCGCTGTTCGGCCTGTGGGCATCCCAGGGACAACTGACCGAGCAAAAACGCTGGGAGCGCACCAAACTGGCGGCCCAGGCGCGCAATTACCCGCTGGCCAAGAGCCTGGTCAGCGGCCTGACCACCCTTGCCCCCCGCGGCAGTTTGCTGGTGGACGTCGCGCAGAAACCGGAACTGCTCAACCAACCATCGCGCTTCGCCCCGGCCGATGAACCGATGGCCGATATCGTCAGCCTCGGCCTGCGTCGCCTGGCCCGTCAGGATCCAGAGAAAGCCATGGCGCTGCTGGACGGCTACGCCAGCACCATGCACTTCTCCCGGGATGAAAAAGTCGCGATTGCCCGGGAAATTGGCCTGACCCTGGCCAAGCGCTTCGACAGCCGCGCCCTGGACGTGATGACCAAATACGACCCGGAACTGCGGGACGACACCGTTTCGGAATGGCGCCTGCGCCTGCTGCTGCGCCTGGCCCGCTGGGACGACGCCTATCAGTTGACGCGTCGCTTGCCCGAGTCGCTGGCCAGCACCAACCGCTGGCGCTACTGGCAGGCCCGCGCCTTGGAGCTGGCACAGCCGCAAAACCCCGAGGCGCTGACGCTGTACAAGCATCTGGCCCGTGAGCGGGATTTCTATGGTTTCCTGGCTGCCGACCGCTCCCAGTCACCGTACTCGCTCGTCAACAAACCCCTGGTGATGAGCCAGGCGCTGATCAATAAGGTGCGCAACACGCCCGGAATACGTCGGGCGCTGGAATTTCATGCCCGTGGCGACATCGTCGACGGACGCCGCGAGTGGTATCACGTCAGCCGTCATTTCAGCCGGGACGAAATGGTCGCCCAGGCGAAGCTGGCCTATGATCTGAAATGGTATTTTCCGGCCATCCGCACCATCAGCCAGGCCAAGTACTGGGACGACCTGGACATCCGTTTCCCGATGGCCCACCGCGACACCCTGGTGCGCGAAGCGAAGGTCCGTGGCCTGCATTCGAGCTGGGTGTTCGCGATCACCCGCCAGGAAAGCGCCTTCATGGACGACGCCCGCTCCGGCGTCGGCGCCGCTGGCCTGATGCAGTTGATGCCTGGCACCGCCAAGGAAACCGCGCGCAAATTCAGCATCCCCCTGGCTTCGCCACAGCAGGTGTTGAACCCGGACAAAAACATCCAGCTTGGCGCGGCCTACCTGAGCCAGGTCCACAGCCAGTTCAACGGCAACCGCGTCCTGGCCTCGGCGGCCTACAACGCCGGCCCCGGTCGCGTACGCCAGTGGCTGCGCGGCGCCGACCACTTGAGCTTCGACGTCTGGGTCGAAAGCATCCCGTTCGATGAAACCCGCCAATACGTGCAGAACGTGTTGTCATACTCGGTGATCTACGGCCAGAAGCTCAACTCGCCACAACCGCTGGTGGACTGGCATGAGCGCTACTTTGATGATCAGTGAGGGTTAGCGGCAAGCGGCTCCTGAAAGCAAAAATGCCCGTATTGAAAGATACGGGCATTTTTTTGGTCCGTTACTGGACCTTGTAGGAGCGGGCTTGCTCGCGAAGGCGATGTATCAGCCAACGATGATGCTGACTGACAACCGCTTTCGCGAGCAAGCCCGCTCCCACAGGTGTGCGTAGTCCTCAGTCAGTTGCCGGCTCCAGGCCCACATTGAACTGCAACGCCGCCAACCGCGCATACAGCGCATTGCTGGCCACCAGTTCCTGGTGAGTGCCCACGGCTACCACTTTGCCCTGATCCATCACGGCGATCCGGTCGGCGTTTTTCACCGTGGCCAGGCGGTGGGCGATGACCAGGGTGGTGCGGTTTTTCATCAGGCTGGGCAAGGCCTGCTGGATCAGGTGTTCGCTTTGCGCATCGAGGGCACTGGTGGCTTCGTCCAGCAGCAGGATCGGTGCATCCACCAGCAGCGCCCGGGCGATGGCCAGGCGTTGACGCTGGCCGCCGGAAAGCCCGAGGCCCCCGTCGCCCAGGTGGGTCTGGTAGCCGTCGGGCATTTTTTCGATGAAGTCGTGGGCATGGGCGATCTGCGCAGCCTCGCGCACCTGCTCGGACGTCGCCTCGGGGTTGCCGTAGCGAATGTTCTCTTCAACCGTGCCAAAAAACAGCGCTGGATTTTGCGAAACCAGGGCGAAATGGCGACGCAGGTCCAGCGGATCGAGCTGCGTCAGCGGCACGTCGTCGATGAAGATTTGCCCTTGCACCGGATCGTAGAAACGCAGCAGCAGGTCATACACCGTTGATTTGCCGGCGCCGGAAGGCCCGACCAGGGCGAGGGTTTCGCCAGCGTGGATGGTCAGGTCAAGGCCGTCGACCGCATAGCTTTCCGGCCGGGACGGATAGGAAAAACGCACACCTTCGAGACGCAAATCGCCCCTGACTCGTGCAGGCAATGTCACAAGACCTGCGGCCGGCGGCTGGATGATGTTTTCCGAACGCAGCAACTCGGCAATTCGCTCCGCCGCGCCCGCCGCCCGTTGCAACTCGCCGATCACTTCGCTCAGGGTACCGAAGGCGCTGCCGACGATCAGGCTATAGAACACGAAAGCCGCCAGCTCACCGCCGGAAATCCGCCCGGCGATCACATCCATGCCGCCAACCCAGAGCATCACGCCAACCGCTCCCAGCACCAGCACGATCACCAGGGTGATCAGCCAGGCCCGCTGGGCGATGCGCTTGCGGGCGGTCTCGAAGGCCTGCTCCACCGTCACGGAAAAACGTTGTTCATCCTGGACCTGATGATTGTAAGCCTGCACGGTCTTGATCTGGCCGAGGGTTTCGGAGACGTAACTGCCGACGTCGGCAATGCGGTCCTGGCTCTGACGCGACAGGCTGCGCACCCGGCGGCCGAACACCAGGATCGGCGCCAACACCAACGGCAGGGCAATCACCACGATGCTGGTGAGTTTGGGGTTGGTGATAAACAACAGCACGATGCCGCCCACCACCATCAAGGCGTTGCGCAAAAACAACGACAGCGACGAACCAATCACCGACTGCAGCAGGGTGGTATCGGCGGTCAGGCGCGACTGAATTTCCGAACTGCGGTTGTTCTCGTAGAACCCCGGGTGCAGGTAGACCAAATGGTTGAAGACCTGCCGCCGGATATCCGCCACCACCCGCTCACCGATCCACGACACCAGGTAGAAGCGGGAAAATGTACCAATCGCCAGCCCCACCACCAGCACCATGAACAGACCGATGGACTGATTGAGCAAGTGCGGGGAACGGGTCATGAACCCCTGGTCCACCAACAACCGGATGCCTTGCCCCATGGACAAAGTAATACCGGCGGTAACAATCAGCGCCAGCAAAGCGCCGACGACCTGCTTGCGATAAGGTGCGATAAAACCGCTGGCCAGGTGGATAGCCCGGCGCTGTTGGGAAGAAAGCATCAGAAACGTCCGATAATGCAGCAGAAAAAGGCCGATCAGCGACACCGAAGCGCAGCGCAACCATGTTTGAATCAGAATGAGTCAGGTTAAATATGACCACAACGACTAGGGACTAGATGTTATCGGTCTAAAGTCTGGCTGGAAACGCAACTGTGTTTCTGATTGAGTGGAGGTGTCGCCATGAACCTACAAGGAGTGTCATGGCTCGGTCACCTGGCGACATTAAAGTAGGCACACAACCTGATGAGGAGACAGGCCATGTCCTTGCAACACAGCAGCGACGACAAGATTCAAGTAATCCGCACGCAACCGGACCAGTCCCTGGGCTGCTCGTTCATCGATGCCCAAGGGCGCGAAGTTCCGATCACCGAAGACATGATCCAAAAAGCTTGCAGCGAGCTGGAAAAACGACTGGTCAAGCCTGCCGAACAAAAGTGATACAGCCCGTCTTCAATTGAACCCGACCTTGATGTCGGGTTTTTTATGCCTGCTGACTTTGCAGGCCCTTGTAGTGCAGCTCTTGTGGCGAGGGCGCTTGCTCCCTCGCCACAAGAGCACTCCACGATCTAGATGGCGGTGGCGCCCAGCGCGGTGACGATCTGCTGCAAGGTTGGGGACTGTCCTTCGATACGAACCTTCAAGCTGTCGATTTCCCGTCGCGGCGGGTAGTGCTTGCGCAGGGCATCGAAGGCGCTGCGTTGTTCGCTGACTGTTCCCACCAGGCTGCGGCGAAAGTTCGCATCGTCGCCACGAGGGTCGTACACACCACGGCACAACGTCGCCAGGGCCCAGGCCGGGTCGGTTTCGGCATCCAGGGTAATACCACCCAACCAGGGCCGCGGCAGCAAATCGTTGAGGCTGACTTCAACCGGCCGTTCCAGAAAACCGCATAAGGCCTCGTAGATCTGCGCCGTGCCACGCTGACGGCCATCGAGGCTGTAACCGGCTATGTGGGGAGTGGCGATCACGCACAGGTCAGCCAGGTCGACGTCCACGGTCGGCTCCTGCTCCCAGACATCCAGCACCGCTTGCAGGTCTTCACGCTCCAGCAGCACCTCGCGCAGCGCCGCATTATCGATCACCGGCCCGCGAGCAGCGTTGATCAGCCAGGTGCCAGGCTTGAGCTGGTTCAAACGCGCTTCGTCGAACAGGTGCCAGGTCGGTTGCTCACCGTCGCGGGTCAACGGGGTGTGCAGGCTGATGACGTCGCACTGCTCGATGATCTGCTCCAGGCTTACATAGTCGCCTCCTTCGGCGGCCTGACGCGGCGGATCGCAGACCTTCACGGCCCAGCCAAGCCCCTTTAGCACCTCGATCAAGCGTCCGCCCACCTGGCCTGCGCCGACCACGCCAAAGGTGCGCTGCTTAAGCTGCGCGCCTTCGATTTCAGCCAGGGTCATCAGGCTGCCCAGCACATAGTCCACCACCCCACGGGCATTGCAGCCCGGCGCGCTGGCCCAGCGGATGCCGGCCTCGGCGAAATAATCCAGGTCCAGGTGATCGGTGCCGATGGTGCAAGTGCCGACGAAGCGCACTTTGCTGCCTTCCAGCAATGCCCGATTGACCTGGCTGACCGAGCGCACCAGCAACACATCGGCCTGTTCGACCATCGTCCGGTCGATGCCCCGCCCCGGTACCCGGCGGATTTCGCCGAAACCTTGGAAAAACGCATCAAGCAGGGGGATGTTTTCGTCAGCGACGATCAGCATGGCAGAGCTCCTTTGGCGGGGTTGGCAGTGTAGGCGTTCCCGTAAGTCCGTGCATTAACGGGAGCGAACGATGCTGTGGCCAAGGGATTTCCCCGCTCTTGTGGGAGCAAAGCTTGCTCGCGATGCAGGCGCCTCGGTTCCTTGGGAGACCGCGTCATCTTCATCGCGGGCAAGCCTTGCTCCCACGGGTGCTCGCAAACTGAAAAAGCGATTACAAATCCCCAACACAGGTTTTTTCCTGACCACTGTGTCAAGGCGTAGAATGCGCCGCCTTGCGCTTAATCTTTTCGGACGCTTGCCCTGTGAATCCTGTGATCGACACCCCGACTCCCCTCTCCCGCCCGGCCCGGGTTCGCCGGGAGTTCAAGACACTGCTGGCCCTGGCGCTGCCGATCATGGTGGCGCAACTGGCGACCACCGCCATGGGCTTTGTCGATGCGGTGATGGCCGGGCGTGTCGGCCCGCGGGACCTGGCAGCAGTGGCGTTGGGCAACTCGATCTGGGTGCCGGTGTTCCTGCTGATGACCGGCACACTGCTGGCTACCACGCCGAAAGTCGCCCAGCGCTTCGGCGCCGGTACGTTCGACCAGATCGGCCCGTTGGTGCGCCAGGCGCTGTGGCTGGCATTGGTGGTGGGGTTGACTGCAACGCTGGCGCTGTTCAGCGCCGAGCCGATCCTGCACATCATGAATGTGGACCCCGAATTGATCGGCCCGTGCATGGAATACCTGCGCGGCATCGGCACCGGCCTGCCGGCGGTGGCGCTGTATCACGTACTGCGTTGCTTCAGCGACGGCCTGGGTCGGACCCGCCCGGCCATGGTGTTGGGCTTGTGCGGACTGGCGCTGAACATCCCGCTCAATTACATCTTCATTTACGGGCACCTCGGCGTACCGGCCATGGGCGGCGTCGGGTGCGGCTGGGCTACCGCCATCGTGATGTGGGTCATGGCCCTGGGCATGGCCGGTTGGGCCCGCTGGGCGCCAGCCTATCAGTCAAGCCGCTTGTTCGCCCGTTTTGACTGGCCGCAATGGGCGGTCATCAAGCGCTTGCTGGGCATCGGCCTGCCGATTGGCATCGCAGTGTTTGCCGAGTCGAGCATTTTTGCAGTGATCGCCCTGCTGATCGGCAGCCTCGGCGCCACGGTGGTGGCCGGGCACCAGATCGCGCTGAACTTCAGCTCCCTGGTGTTCATGATCCCCTACTCCCTGGGCATGGCTGTGACGGTGCGGGTTGGCCAGACGCTCGGCCGCGGCCTGCCCCGTGAAGCGCGCTTCGCCGCAGGCGTGGGCATGGGCAGCGCTTTGGCCTACGCCTGCCTGTCGGCGAGCCTGATGTTCGCGCTGCGCGGGCCCATTGCCGCGATCTACACCGCCGATCCGGTGGTGATCAACGTGGCATCGATGCTGATCGTCTACGCGGCGCTGTTTCAGTTTTCCGATGCGATCCAGGTCACGGCGGCGGGCGCGTTGCGCGGCTACCAGGACACTCGGGTGACGATGATCCTGACCTTGTTCGCCTACTGGGGCATTGGCCTGCCAGTGGGTTACGCCCTGGGCCTGACCGACTGGCTCGGCGCACCCAGCGGCCCGAGCGGGTTGTGGCAAGGCCTGATCGTGGGCTTGAGCTGCGCGGCGCTGATGCTGTCGATTCGCCTGGCCCGCAGCGCACGCAAGCAGAACCGCATCAGCCGCACGGTGGGTTAAGCGAGTTTCTTGCGGATCCAGTAGAGGTAGGTGCCGGCTTCCTCCTGCTGGGCCACCAGCTCGTGGTCGAGGAACACGCAAAACTTGGGGATGTCGCGACGGGTCGAGGGGTCGGTGGCAATCACCTTCAGCAACCCACCGGGCGCCAGGTCGCGAATGTGCTGGTGCAGCATCATCACCGGTTCCGGGCAATTGAGACCGGTGGCATCCAGTGTGCCGTCGACCGGCGTATCGTTCATTTCACTCATGTTCTACTCCTGAAACTGGCCGGCATTGTCGCGCAATGTCGGCGCTCGGTCACCTCTGGCTTAACACCGTATCCTGTGGGAGCGGGCTTGCTCGCGAAGGCGATCTGCCTGTTATTCAAATGTTAACTGACCCACCGCTTTCGCGAGCAAGCCCGCTCCCACAAGGAAATCTCATTGCCTTTGAGCGCTAGCGGGACTTGGGTTTCCTGGTATCCAACCGCCGCAGATGGCAGGTCACTTCCTCACGGTCGTGGTACAGCTGCTTGCAGCCGATCTCGACCTTGATACCCCGGGCCTTGAAACCGTCGGCGATGCGTTCGAGCAGGCGTTTGACTTCGGCATAGCGCTGTTTCATCGGCAGCTTGAGATTGACCACCGCCTCGCGACAATGCCCTTCGCCAATCCACTCTTCGAGCATCGCCGCATTGCGCGCCGGTTTCTCGACGATGTCGCAGACCATCCAGTCCACCGGCTGCTTGGGCTTGAACGTAAAACCGTCCGCCATCAGGTGCTGAACCAGGCCGGTGTCCATCAGGCTTTCAGCCATCGGGCCGTTGTCGATAGCGGTCACCAGCATGCCCCGGTTGACCAACTGCCAGGTCCAGCCGCCTGGCGCCGCACCGAGGTCCACACCGGTCATGTCGCTGTGCAGGCGCTCGTCCCACTGGTCCCGGGGGATGAAATGGTGCCAGGCCTCTTCGAGCTTTAGGGTGGAACGGCTCGGCGCTTCCCGGGGGAATTTCAGGCGGGGAATGCCCATGGGCCACATCGCCGAGTTATCGGATTCCGCCAGCCCCAGGAACACTTCGCGGCCACTCTTGAAGGTCAGCAGCAGGCGCGGCTTGTGCGGGTCGTCCACCAGCTTGCCGGCGCCGACCAGGGCCTTGCGCAAGGGGCCTTCGAACTTTTTGCAGAAGTTCGACAGTTCCTTGCCGTCATTGGTGTCCACCACTTCCAGCCACAGGCTGCCGCAGGTCGGGAACTGCGCCATGTGGGCCAGGATGACACTGATGCGGTCGGTTTCCGGCAAGTCGATGAAGGTGCCGCGCGCCCACTGGCGCGGAAAAATCAGTTCGGCGAAACGCTGGCCGCCCATCAGCCGCGCGGCACCGTCGTCTTCGGTGCAGACAAATTCAGCGCAGGCACTGGCCGGTTTGGCCTTGGCGTAGCCGGCCACATTGAGCCGGGCGGCGTGCTCGGCGATCTCGGAACAGACCTCGCCTTCGAAGCCTGGTCGGCAGTGCATGAAAAGCGTGTTCATTGAAACTCCGTAGCAAAGCCTGTCACGAAAACCGCCGCATGATAGCGGACTTCGGAACCCCGAACCTGCCCATAGAGTCCAGTGATTAGTCATACGCTCAAAACAGGGCTAGGTTAAAGGCTCTGTCCGTCCCGTCAGTCCGTAGCCGTGCGGACTCAAAGGAGTCATTTCAATGCCGTCCCTCGATAGCCTGAAAACCCTCAAAACGCTGCAAGTCGACGCCAGGACCTACCATTACTTCAGTCTGCCGGACGCCGCCCGAAGCCTGGGCGACCTGGACAAGCTGCCGATGTCGCTCAAAGTGCTGCTGGAAAACCTGCTGCGCTGGGAAGATGAAAAAACCGTCACCGGCACCGACCTCAAGGCCCTGGCCGGTTGGCTGAAAGAACGTCGTTCCGACCGCGAGATTCAATACCGTCCGGCACGGGTATTAATGCAAGACTTCACTGGTGTCCCCGCCGTGGTCGACCTGGCCGCCATGCGCGCCGCCATGGAAAAGGCCGGCGGCGATCCCCAGCGAATCAACCCGCTGTCGCCGGTGGACCTGGTGATTGACCACTCGGTGATGGTGGACAAGTTCGCCAGCAGCCAGGCATTCGAACAGAACGTCGACATCGAAATGCAGCGCAACGGCGAACGCTACGCCTTCCTGCGTTGGGGCCAAAGCGCCTTCGACAACTTCAGTGTGGTACCGCCGGGCACCGGCATCTGCCACCAGGTCAACCTCGAATACCTGGGCCGCACCGTGTGGACCCGCGAAGAAGACGGTCGCACCTACGCGTTCCCGGATACCCTGGTGGGCACCGACTCCCACACCACCATGATCAATGGCCTCGGTGTGCTGGGTTGGGGGGTCGGCGGGATCGAAGCGGAAGCGGCGATGCTCGGCCAGCCGGTGTCGATGCTCATTCCCGAGGTCATCGGCTTCAAGCTCACCGGCAAGCTGCGCGAAGGCATCACCGCCACTGACCTGGTGCTGACGGTCACGCAGATGCTGCGTAAAAAAGGTGTGGTGGGGAAATTCGTCGAGTTCTATGGCGATGGCCTTGCCGACCTGCCCCTGGCCGACCGCGCCACCATCGCCAATATGGCCCCGGAATACGGCGCCACCTGTGGCTTCTTCCCGGTAGACGATGTGACCCTGGACTACCTGCGCCTGTCCGGGCGGCCGGCGGAAACGGTGAAACTGGTAGAGGCCTATTGCAAAGCCCAGGGCCTGTGGCGATTGCCCGGCCAGGAACCGGTGTTCACCGACACCCTGGAGCTGGACATGGGCAGCGTCGAGGCCAGTCTCGCCGGGCCGAAACGCCCTCAGGACCGTGTCTCGCTGCCGAATGTCGGCCAGGCCTTCAGTGACTTCCTGGGGCTGCAAGTCAAACCCACCAGCAAAGAAGAAGGACGCCTGGAAAGCGAGGGCGGCGGTGGGGTCGCGGTGGGCAACGCCGATCAGGTGGGGGAAACCGAGTACGAATTCGAAGGCCATACCCATCGCCTGAAAAACGGCGCGGTGGTGATCGCCGCCATCACTTCCTGCACCAACACCTCCAACCCCAGCGTGATGATGGCCGCCGGGCTGCTGGCGAAAAAAGCCGTGGAAAAAGGCCTGACCCGCAAGCCTTGGGTCAAGAGCTCCCTGGCGCCGGGCTCCAAGGTGGTTACCGATTACTACAAGGCCGCCGGCCTGACCGAGTACCTGGACAAACTGGGATTCGCCCTGGTGGGCTACGGTTGCACGACGTGCATTGGTAACTCCGGACCGTTGCCGGAGCCGATCGAAAAAGCCATCCAGAAGGCCGATCTGACCGTGGCCTCGGTATTGTCGGGCAACCGCAACTTCGAAGGCCGGGTGCATCCGCTGGTGAAGACCAACTGGTTGGCCTCGCCGCCGCTGGTGGTCGCCTATGCCCTGGCCGGCACGGTGCGTATCGATATCAGCAGCGAGCCGCTGGGCAACGACCGGGACGGCAACCCGGTGTATCTGCGGGACATTTGGCCCAGCAGCCGGGAAGTGGCCGAGGCCGTGGCCCAGGTGAACACCAGCATGTTCCACAAGGAATACGCCGCCGTGTTTGCCGGTGACGAGCAATGGCAGGCCATCGAGGTGCCGCAAGCGGCGACTTACGTCTGGCAGGCCGACTCGACCTACATCCAGCACCCACCGTTCTTCGACGACATCGGCGGGCCGCCACCGGCCGTCAAGAATGTCGAGGGCGCCCGGGTACTGGCCCTGCTGGGGGACTCGGTGACCACCGACCACATCTCCCCCGCCGGCAACATCAAGACCGACAGCCCGGCCGGCCGCTATTTGCGTGAACAGGGCGTCGAGCCGCGGGACTTCAACTCCTACGGTTCAAGGCGCGGCAACCACCAGGTGATGATGCGCGGCACCTTTGCCAATATCCGCATTCGCAACGAAATGCTTGGCGGCGAAGAAGGCGGCAATACGATCTACATCCCCACGGGCGAAAGAATGCCAATCTACGACGCCGCCATGTTGTACCAGGCCCTGGGCACGCCACTGGTGGTGATTGCCGGCCAGGAATATGGCACCGGTTCGAGCCGGGACTGGGCGGCCAAGGGCACGAACCTGCTGGGCGTAAAAGCGGTGATCGCCGAAAGCTTCGAGCGCATCCATCGTTCCAACCTGGTGGGGATGGGCGTACTACCGTTGCAGTTCAAGCTCGATCAGAATCGCAAGAGCCTGAACCTCACGGGCAAGGAAACCCTCGACATCCTGGGGCTCAATGACGTCGAACTGACACCGCGCATGAACCTGCCCGTGGTCATCACCCGGGAAGACGGGCGCCAGGAGCGGATTGAAGTACTGTGTCGAATCGATACCTTGAATGAAGTGGAATACTTCAAGGCCGGAGGAATCCTGCATTACGTCCTACGGCAATTGATTACAGGTTAAAAAGACCCGTCCTACAAAAACACCGCCGCTTAAAGGCGGTGTTTTTGTATGAGCCTGCCTATAATCCCGCCGGCTCTGCCTGCCCGACCCGCCACACCGGTTCCTCAGTCTCAAAAGGATGTGATATGCCTGCCCTACCCTGGCCGTACCTGGCGCTCCTCTCCATCGGCTATGTCTCGGCTTTGGCCTACGGCCAACTGGCCTGGACCGCAGGCATCTCAGTCGCGTTATTGCTATTTGCCGGGTATGCGGTTCGCCAGGAGCAAACGCTGGTTGGCCGGTTTCTCGGACATATCCTTTTCCTGGTAATGGCCCTGGCGCTGGCGCTGCACTGGATGCCGGGCTTTTTCAACGGGCGGGCGATCCCGGCGCAACGCTTGACCGATGATGCCGTGCGGTTCGCCATGTACTTGAATCAGGACAAGCCGCTGATCGGTTTCTGGCTGCTACTGGCCTGCCCGTGGATCGTTGGTCGACGCTCGTTGCGTTTGTCGATCTATGCCACGGCCCTGGGCCTGGCGTTCAGCACGGTGCTGGCCCTCGGCGGAGCGATGCTCCTGGGCATGATCCACTGGGCACCGAAGTGGCCGGACCACGCCTGGCTGTGGGTGCTTAATAATCTTTTATTGGTGACGTTAGTGGAGGAGGCGCTGTTTCGTGGCTACATTCAGGGAGGCCTGAGCCGGCGCTTCAAACATTTGACCCATGGCGACAACCTGGCGCTGCTGCTGGCCTCGCTGCTGTTCGGCCTGGTGCACATCGGCGCGGGCTGGCAATGGGTGCTGCTGTCGGGCCTGGCAGGGGTCGGTTACGGCCTCGCTTATCGTTTTGGCGGCCTGGGCGCCGCGATTACCACCCATTTCGGCCTCAATCTGCTTCATTTCGCCCTATTTACCTACCCGATGCTGGCGTGATAGCGACAGGTAAAAATAGCCTCAATTAAAACCTGACGGCGCCGACAACCTTTCAAAGCCTTGCGGATCTATACACACCATGCGTAACAATCAACCTGTCACACAACGCGAAAGGACCTTCCCGGCCCAGCAACGATTGATTTCCACCACCGACGCCAAGGGTGTAATCACCTACTGCAACGACGCGTTCGTTGAAATCAGTGGGTATACGAAGGAAGAATTGATCCGTTCGCCGCACAACCTGGTGCGTCATCCCGATGTTCCCCCAGCCGTGTTCGCGCATATGTGGGGCACGTTGAAACAAGGCTTGCCATGGATGGGCATCGTCAAGAACCGCAGCAAGAACGGTGACCATTACTGGGTCAACGCCTATGTCACCCCCGTGTTCGAAGGCAACCAGGTCGTCGGCTACGAGTCGGTGCGGGTCAAACCCACCGCCGAACAGATCGCTCGGGCCGAAGCACTCTATCGACGCATCAACCAAGGCAAGGCCGCGGTCCCGGGCAGCGACAAATGGGTGCCGATACTGCAGGACTGGCTGCCGTTTATCCTGGTCAGCCAATTGAGCTTCGTCGTGGGCGCGTTCCTCAACTCCTCCTGGGGCTTTGCCCTGGCGGCCGCGCTGTCAGTGCCCCTGGGACTGATGGGCCTGCAATGGCAACAACGCGGGATCAAGCGCCTGCTGCGCCTGGCCGAGCAAACCACCTCCGATCCACTGATTGCCCAGATGTATACCGATAGCCGTGGCGCCCAGGCGCGCCTGGAGATGTCGATCCTCAGCCAGGAAGCTCGCCTGAAAACCTGCCTGACCCGCCTGCAGGACACCGCTGAGCACCTCAATGATCAGGCGCGCCAGTCCAACACCCTGGCCCACAACAGTTCCAGCGGCCTGGAACGCCAGCGAGTGGAAACCGAACAGGTCGCCACCGCGGTCAACCAGATGGCCGCGACCACCCAGGAAGTCGCCAGCCATGTGCAGCGCACCGCCGACGCCACCCAGGAAGCCAATCGCCTGACCAGTCGCGGCCGCGACATCGCAGGCGAAACCCGTGAAGCCATCGAGCGCCTGTCGGTGGTGGTCGGCGAGACCGGCCAGACCGTGACTCAACTGGCCAAGGACAGCGACGAGATCGGTGGCGTGGTAGATGTGATCAAAGGCATCGCCGACCAGACCAACCTGCTGGCCCTCAATGCCGCCATCGAAGCGGCCCGTGCCGGGGAGATGGGGCGTGGCTTTGCCGTAGTGGCCGATGAAGTGCGGCAATTGGCGCAACGCACCAGCGAATCCACCGGGCAGATCCATGCCCTGATCGCCAAGCTCCAGCAAACCGCGACCAATGCCGTGCAGACTATGGAGGCCGGCCACCGCCAGGCCGAAGAAGGCGTGGCACGGGTCATGGAGGCGGACGCGGCGCTGGTGGGAATCAGCGAAGCAGTGGCCAACATCACCGACATGACCACACAGATCGCTGCCGCTACCGAAGAGCAGAGTTCGGTGGCCGAGGAGATCAGCCGCAACATCAGCAACATCTCGGAACTGGCCGACCAGACCTCGGGCCAGGCCCACAGCTCGGCGTTGCTCAGCGAAGAATTGACCCGCACGGCCAATACGCAGTATTCGTTGGTGGAGCGGTTTAACCGCTGAGAGATGCCTGTTCAATAAAAAACCGGGAAGGTGATACTTCCCGGTTTTTTATTGCCAATTCAAAAGTGGTGTCGCGTTATGAACCGTCTTCGCGAGCAAGCCCGCTCCCACAGGGGATTGCAGTTGCTCCTGCAAACGCATTTCAAAATGTGGGAGCGGGCCTGCTCGCGAAGAGGCCGGGACAGGCGCTATCAATCCTGAAGAAGAAACGCCGCCACCTTGCCCGCCGCCGCCTCCAGATGCTGCTCATGACTAAACCCCGAAGCCTTCAACGGCTTCAGATCATGATCCCCTGCCGCCAGCCACATCACCTCGATGCTTGGTGACAAGGCATATCCCTGCACTGCCTCACGATTGCCCAGCGCATCGCGCTCGCCCTGGACGATCAAGGTTCGGGTCTTCAACGCCGCCAGGTGTTCGACCCGCGGTTTCTCCGGTTTGCCCACCGCATAGAAGGGATAGCCCAGGCACACCAGCGCACCGCTGCCCAACTCATCGGCGAGCAAACTCGCCATGCGTCCGCCCATGGACTTGCCGCCGATAGCCAGCCGCCCAGCGACATAAGGCCGCACCGTGGCGTAAACCTCACGCCAGCACTCCAGCAGCTTCGGTGCCGGGTTGGGTGGGCGCTTGCCCCCATCCAGGCGCCGCTGGGCCATGTAGGGAAACTCGAAACGCAACACGTTGACGCCATGCGCGGCAAGGCGCGCAGCCATTTCTTCCATGAAGCCGCTGTCCATCGGCGCACCGGCACCATGGGCCAGGACCAGGGTCGGCGCCTTGGCGCTGGCAACCGCTTGTCCGGCTGTCCATAGCCAGCCGTGTTCGGCCACACATCGCGCCCATTGATCCCCGTCAATACTGGCCTTGTGCTGTTTGTCCATGCTGATCTCGCTTTTAGTCTGCCTATAACTCCAGGCGAAGAACGCCGCACTGCCTTGCGCAGGCGCTCACTTCGGCTGAACCGTGGATGGGGAACCATGAACACTTCTATCAGTACCGCCTACAACTACAAGGTGGTCCGCCAATTCGCCATTATGACGGTGGTGTGGGGCATCGTCGGCATGGGCCTCGGGGTTTTTCTCGCGGCCCAATTGGTCTGGCCACAGCTCAACTTCGATTTGCCCTGGACCAGCTTTGGCCGTCTGCGCCCGCTGCACACCAACGCAGTGATCTTCGCCTTCGGCGGCTGCGCCCTGTTCGCCAGTTCGTTCTACTCGGTGCAACGCACCTGCCAGACCCAGCTGTTCGCGCCGAAAATCGCCGCGTTCTGCTTCTGGGGCTGGCAACTGGTGATCCTGCTGGCGGCCATCAGCCTGCCACTGGGCTACACCAGTTCCAAGGAATACGCCGAACTGGAATGGCCGATCGATATCTTGATCACCATCGTCTGGGTTGCCTACGCCATCGTGTTCTTCGGCACCGTGGCCAAGCGCAACACCAAGCACATCTACGTCGGTAACTGGTTCTTCGGCGGGTTCATCCTGACCGTGGCGATCCTGCACATCGTCAACAACCTGGAACTGCCAGTGAGCTTCACCAAGTCCTACTCGGTGTACGCCGGGGCTACCGATGCGATGGTGCAATGGTGGTACGGCCACAACGCCGTGGGCTTTTTCCTCACCGCAGGCTTCCTGGGGATGATGTACTACTTCGTGCCGAAACAGGCCGAGCGCCCGGTGTATTCCTATCGCTTGTCCATCGTGCATTTCTGGGCGCTGATCACCCTGTACATCTGGGCAGGTCCCCACCACCTGCACTACACCGCGCTGCCGGACTGGGCACAGTCGTTGGGCATGGTGATGTCGCTGATCCTGCTGGCGCCAAGCTGGGGCGGCATGATCAACGGCATGATGACCCTCTCGGGTGCCTGGCATAAATTGCGCAGTGACCCGATCCTGCGCTTCCTCGTCGTGTCCCTGGCGTTCTACGGCATGTCGACCTTCGAAGGTCCGATGATGGCCATCAAGACCGTCAACGCCCTCTCCCACTACACCGACTGGACCATCGGCCACGTCCACGCTGGCGCGCTGGGCTGGGTCGCGATGATCTCCATCGGGGCGCTCTACCATATGATCCCGAAAGTCTTCGGCCGGCCACAGATGCACAGCATCGGCCTGATCAACGCGCACTTCTGG
The DNA here is from genome assembly GCF_053850495.1 of Pseudomonas sp. CFBP 5748. Lineage (NCBI taxonomy): Bacteria > Pseudomonadati > Pseudomonadota > Gammaproteobacteria > Pseudomonadales > Pseudomonadaceae > Pseudomonas > Pseudomonas sp. CFBP 5748. The sequence continues at coordinate 539,241 of NZ_JBSPTN010000001.1, read as the reverse complement.
CTCGCGACCATCGGCACCGTGCTGTACATCGCCTCCATGTGGGTCAACGGCATCGCCCAGGGCCTGATGTGGCGCGCGGTGAACGAGGACGGCACGCTCACCTACTCCTTCGTCGAAACCCTGGTGGCCAGCCACCCCGGCTTCGTCGTACGGCTGGCAGGCGGGGCGATCTTCCTCCTCGGCATGCTGCTGATGGCCTACAACACCTGGCGCACCGTGCGGGCCTACCAGCCTGCCGAAGCCGCCGCTGCCGCGCAGATGGCCTGAGGAGTCCACCATGAAACACGAAACAATCGAAAAAAACGTCGGCCTGCTGATGCTGCTGATGGTGTTGGCCGTGAGCATTGGCGGCCTGACTCAGATCGTGCCGCTGTTCTTCCAGGACGTGACCAATAAACCGGTGGACGGCATGAAGCCCTACACCGCCTTGCAACTGGAAGGCCGCGACATCTACATCCGCGAAGGTTGCGTCGGTTGCCATTCGCAGATGATCCGTCCGTTCCGCGCCGAGACCGAACGCTACGGCCACTATTCGGTGGCGGGCGAAAGCGTCTGGGACCACCCGTTCCTGTGGGGCTCCAAGCGTACCGGGCCGGACCTGGCACGGGTCGGCGCGCGCTACTCCGATGACTGGCACCGCGCCCACTTGTACAACCCGCGCAACGTCGTGCCCGAGTCGAAAATGCCGGCCTACCCATGGCTGGTGACCCAAGCGGTGGACAGCAGCCATACCGAAGGCAAGCTGCGCGCCATGCGCACCCTGGGCGTGCCGTATACCGACGACGACATCACCGGCAGCGTGGCCTCGCTCAAGGGCAAGACCGAAATGGATGCGCTGGTGGCGTACCTGCAAGTGCTCGGCACTGCCATCAAGAGCAAGAGGTGAGCCATGGTTCTTGAAATGAGTACAGGAATGATCCGCGGCCTGGGCACGGTCGTGGTGTTCGTGGCCTTCATCGGCCTGACCCTCTGGGTATTCAGCAGCAAACGCGGCCCGGAATTCGCCCAGGCGCGCCTGCTGCCGTTCGCCGACGAGCCGCCCGCCGACCTCGCCACCCCCCAAGACCCTGCAACAAGGAGTACCCGGCCATGACCACCTTCTGGAGTACGTGGATCTGCGTACTGACCATCGGCAGCCTGATCGGCCTGACCTGGCTGCTGATCGGCACCCGCAAGGGCGAGACCAAGGGCAGCGTCGACCAGACCATGGGCCACAGCTTCGATGGCATCGAGGAGTACGACAACCCACTGCCGCAGTGGTGGTTCCTGTTGTTCGCCGGCACCCTGGTGTTTTCCGTCGGCTACCTGGTCCTCTATCCTGGCCTGGGCAACTGGAAAGGCATCCTGCCAGGCTACGAGAATGGTTGGACCGGCGCCCATGAATGGGAAAAGGAAATGGCCAAGGCCGATGCCAAGTTCGGCCCGATCTTCGCCAAATTCGCCGCCATGCCAGTGGAAGAAGTTGCCAAAGACCCACAGGCCTTGAAGATGGGCGGCCGCCTGTTCGCCTCCAACTGCTCGGTCTGCCACGGCTCGGACGCCAAGGGCGCCTTCGGCTTCCCGAACCTGGCCGACAGCAACTGGCGCTGGGGCGGCACTGCCGACACCATCAAGACCACCATCATGGGCGGCCGCATGGCGGCAATGCCGGCCTGGGGCGAAGTGTTGGGGGAAGCCGGGGTCAAGAACGTGGCTGCGTATGTGCGTCACGACCTGGCCGGCCTGCCTCTGCCAGCGGACAGCGGCGCCGACCTGCAAGCCGGCCAGCAGGCATTCAACACCACCTGCGTGGCTTGCCACGGCGCCAACGGCCAGGGCACCGAAGCCATGGGGGCGCCGAACCTGACGCAACCGGCCGGCTTCATCTACGGCACCAGCCTGGCACAGTTGCAGCAGACCATTCGCCATGGCCGCCAAGGCCATATGCCGGCGCAAAATGAACTGCTCGGCAATGACAAAGTGCAACTGCTGGCCGCCTACGTCTACAGCCTGTCCCACACCGCCGGCGCCGAACGCCTGCAAGCTGAAAGTAAAAGCGAATAAATCCTGACCACACGAACAGCCGCATCCATCCGGATGCGGCGGTTCCGTGCCCCTGCGCGACGCATTGTCGCACCCTTCCATAGTCTGCCTTTCGGTTCTCCCTAATCGGGTCTAAGCTTGCCTCTGCGTGCACTGGCGATTGCCGGTTTCAGGTCGACCCGACCCGATGTGTTCGACAATCCGTTCGGCAAAAAAGACCGCAAAGGCAGGTAGACAACGGCTGTTGCGACAGTTGCCTGGCATCCCCCGAACGCAGTGTTTGAACATACCCCGTTACAACCGACCCGACCCCCTCGCCTGTTTCCTTCGTTGCGACATTTTGCCGAGGGCCAATTTTGTCCCTACACGGAACATGGAAAGGCCGCAGAATCAGCTTTGGAAAGCATTGACCCAGGTCATGGCGCGTTGCAATGACCCCCCGCTTTCTCCATACTTGCGACCGATTTTTATCCTAATAAAACACCCAAACCGTGGAACCTTAGAATGAGCACAGCAATCAGTCCGACTGCTTATAACTATAAGGTAGTCCGCCAGTTCGCCATCATGACGGTGGTCTGGGGGATCCTTGGCATGGGGCTCGGTGTCTTCATCGCCTCGCAACTGGTCTGGCCGGAATTGAATTTCGGTCTGCCATGGACGACGTTTGGACGCCTGCGCCCGTTGCACACCAACCTGGTGATCTTCGCCTTCGGTGGTTGTGCATTGTTTGCCACTTCCTATTACGTCGTGCAGCGAACCTGCCAAACGCGACTGATTTCCGACAGCCTCGCGGCCTTCACCTTCTGGGGTTGGCAAGCGGTCATCGTCGGTGCGATCGTAACCTTGCCACTGGGTTACACCACCACCAAGGAATACGCGGAGCTGGAATGGCCCCTGGCTATCCTGCTGGCCATCGTCTGGGTGACCTACGGTTTGGTGTTCTTCGGCACCATCGTCAAGCGCAAGACCAAGCATATCTATGTGGGTAACTGGTTCTACGGTGCCTTCATCGTCGTGACGGCCATGCTGCACATCGTCAACCACGCGTCCCTGCCGGTCAGCTTCTTCAAGTCGTACTCGGCCTACTCGGGCGCGACCGACGCAATGATCCAGTGGTGGTACGGCCACAACGCGGTGGGCTTCTTCCTGACCACCGGTTTCCTGGGGATGATGTACTACTTCGTGCCGAAACAGGCCGAGCGTCCGATCTACTCCTATCGCCTGTCCATCGTCCACTTCTGGGCGCTGATCACCCTGTACATCTGGGCCGGTCCGCACCACCTGCACTACACCGCGTTGCCGGATTGGGCGCAGTCCCTGGGCATGGCGATGTCGATCATCCTGCTGGCGCCAAGCTGGGGCGGCATGATCAACGGCATGATGACCCTGTCGGGTGCCTGGCATAAATTGCGCACCGACCCGATCCTGCGCTTTCTGGTGGTTTCCCTGGCGTTCTACGGCATGTCGACCTTCGAAGGCCCGATGATGGCCATCAAGACCGTCAACTCCCTGAGCCACTACACCGACTGGACCATCGGCCATGTACACGCCGGCGCGCTCGGTTGGGTCGCGATGATTTCCATCGGCGCCATCTACCACATGATCCCGAAACTGTTCGGTCGTGCGCAGATGCACAGCACCGGCCTGATCAACGCGCACTTCTGGCTCGCGACCATCGGTACCGTGCTCTACATCGCCTCGATGTGGGTCAACGGCATCACTCAGGGCCTGATGTGGCGTGCAATCAACGACGACGGCACCTTGACCTACTCGTTCGTCGAAGCGCTGCAAGCCAGCCACCCTGGCTTCATCGTGCGTGCCCTGGGCGGCGCGTTCTTCGCCAGCGGCATGCTGTTCATGGCCTACAACGTGTATCGCACCGTTCGTGCCTCTGACCCGGCTGAAGCTGAAGCCGCCGCCAAGATCGCCGTAGTTGGAGCTCACTGATGAAGCACGAAGCAGTAGAGAAGAATATTGGCCTGCTGGCCTTCTTCATGGTCATCGCTGTCAGCATCGGCGGCCTGACCCAGATCGTTCCGCTGTTCTTCCAGGACGTGACCAACAAGCCGGTCGAAGGCATGAAGCCGCGTACCGCCCTTGAACTGGAAGGCCGCGACGTCTACATCGCCAACGGCTGTGTCGGCTGCCACTCGCAGATGATCCGTCCGTTCCGCGCCGAGACCGAACGCTACGGCCACTACTCGGTCGCTGGTGAAAGCGTCTGGGACCACCCATTCCTGTGGGGTTCCAAGCGTACCGGCCCGGACCTGGCCCGCGTTGGCGGCCGCTACTCCGACGACTGGCAGCGTGCGCACCTGTACAACCCGCGCAACGTGGTGCCTGAGTCGAAAATGCCGGCCTACCCGTTCCTCGTAGAAAACAAGCTCGACGGCAAAGACACCGCCAAGAAAATGGAAGTCTTGCGCACCCTGGGCGTGCCTTACACCGACGAAGACATCGCCGGTGCCAAGGATGCCGTCAAGGGCAAGACCGAAATGGACGCGCTGGTGGCCTATCTGCAAGGCCTGGGCACCATCATCAAAAGCAAACGGTGATTTAGATGGATATCGGGATGATTCGCGGCCTGGGCACCGTCGTCGTAATGGTGGCCTTTATCGGTCTGGCCTTGTGGGTGTTCAGCCCCAAGCGCAAGTCGGAGTTTGAAGACGCGACCTTGCTGCCGTTCGCGGATGATCCCGAAGCCATCAAGCACGTCGAGCAAGCTTCTAGGAGTAACAAAGAATGACTACGTTCTGGAGTCTGTACGTCACAGTCCTCAGTCTGGGAACAATCTTCGCCCTGACCTGGCTGCTGTTGTCGACCCGTAAGGGCCAGCGCGCCGAGCAAACGGACGAAACCGTTGGTCACTCCTTCGATGGCATCGAGGAGTATGACAACCCACTGCCAAAATGGTGGTTCATGCTGTTCGTGGGCACCATTGTGTTCGCCCTCGGCTACCTGGTGCTCTACCCTGGCCTGGGCAACTGGAAAGGCCTGTTGCCAGGCTACAACTACCTGGACACCGAAAAGCAGACCGCCTTCGCCAACGGCCAGACCGGCTGGACCGGCGTCCACGAGTGGGAAAAGGAAATGGCTCGTTCGGACGCCAAGTTCGGTCCGATCTTCGCCAAGTTCGCCTCCATGCCGATCGAAGAAGTCGCCAAGGACCCGCAAGCCCTGAAGATGGGTGGCCGCCTGTTCGCCTCCAACTGCTCGGTCTGCCACGGTTCCGACGCCAAGGGTGCCTATGGTTTCCCTAATCTGACCGACGCCGACTGGCGCTGGGGTGGTGAACCGGAAACCATCAAGACCACCATCATGGGCGGTCGTCACGCCGTGATGCCGGGCTGGGCTGCCGTGGTCGGCGAGCAAGGCGTCGCCGATGTATCCGCCTATGTGGTGACCAGCCTGCACGGGCGCAAACTGCCGGAAGGCGCCAAGGCCGATCCGGCCAACGGCCAGAAACTGTTTGCCGCCAACTGCGTGGCCTGCCACGGTCCAGCCGGCAAGGGCACGCCTGCCATGGGCGCACCCGACCTGACGCATCCGGCCGGTTTCATCTACGGCTCGAGCTTCGCTCAGTTGCAGCAGACTATCCGTTACGGCCGTCAGGGCCAGATGCCTGCCCAAGCTGACCTGCAAGGCAACGACAAGGTCCACTTGCTGGCCGCCTATGTCTACAGCCTGTCTCACGGCGAGAAGGCTCCGGTCGCAGACGCCCAGTAAGGCAAGCGCCTGATACACCAAAGGCCCCGCCAATTTGATTGGCGGGGCCTTTTTGTTACGGTCCGAAACCTGGGCAAATCTGTTTCGCTTGCCGACCACCCACGCCAGTAGTAACGTGCCTACATTCGAGCTCAATGAGGGCACTTTCATGTCCATCACGACCATCTCCAGCCGCGAATTCAACCACGACACAAGTGGTGCCAAAAAAGCTAGCCGTGAAGGACCGGTCATCATCACCGACCGTGGCAAGCCTGCCCATGTGCTGCTAAGCATTGAGGAGTACCAGAAACTGACCGGCATCGGCCCCAGCATTGTCGAGTTGCTGGTCATGCCCGACGCGCCGGATATCGACTTCGATACCGAACGTGCCGCCATCACTCCTAGGCCGGTGGACCTGTCCTGATGTTTTTACTCGACACCAATGTTATTTCGGAACTACGCAAACCGCAGGCAGATAAAAACGTACAGGCCTGGGCACGTAGCGTGCCCGCCCCCAACCTGTACGTCTCGGCAATTACCGTATTGGAACTGGAAACCGGTGTGTTGCGCTTCGAACGCAAGGACCCGGCCCAAGGCAGCCGCCTGCGTGCGTGGCTGGATAACCACGTCCTGCCCGCGTTTGCTGGCAGGATCCTGGCGGTTGACCGTGCCATCGCGTTACGTTGCGCTCGCCTGCATGTGCCTGACCGCAGCAATGAATGTGACGCATTGATTGCCGCTACCGCGCTGGTCCATGGATTGACCGTGGTGACCCGCAACGTGAGTGATTTTCAAGGCAGCGGCGTGGCGTTGCTTAACCCATGGTCAGGAGATGAAAAAAACTAGATCCACCCTGAGACTTCGTGCGGTTTGTGGTGCCTTCAGCGAGCCGAGTTGGGAGGTTTCTCCTGTCTACTGATTTGCCCACACCCGCCCTTTCGTTTTTTGCCAACCCCACGGAATGTCTATAGTCAATTGATCTGGGTCATGACTTGTTACATCCACTACACCATTCTATGCATACCCCCAACGCGACCAAAGGTCGCACCCTTGGGCTAGAGCGACAGGCGTATCATTGCACCACCGCAACACCCTTCTGACCGTGGTCGGCACGTACTGGCCTCGGCACTTTTCCACTGCCGTGGGATGCAACTGATGAGCAACCAGATTCCGGTACATGACGTTACCCCGCCTGCCAAGGACGCGAACAAAAGCGTCGACCTGTATGCCTCTCGGGAAAAAATCTACACCCGTGCCTTCACGGGCCTGTTCCGCAACCTGCGAATGGTCGGCGGCGCCCTATTGTTCCTGCTGTATTTCGGCACGGTCTGGCTGAACTGGGGCGGGCATCAGGCCGTCTGGTGGAACCTGCCGGAACGCAAATTCTTTATTTTTGGTGCGACCTTCTGGCCCCAGGATTTCATCCTGCTGTCCGGACTGCTGATCATTGCCGCATTCGGCCTGTTTTTCATTACGGTTTATGCCGGGCGTGTCTGGTGCGGCTACACCTGCCCGCAAAGCGTGTGGACCTGGATTTTCATGTGGTGCGAGAAGGTCACCGAAGGCGACCGCAACCAGCGCATCAAGCTGGACAAGGCGCCCATGGGCACCAACAAGTTCCTGCGCAAGTTCGCCAAGCACAGCCTTTGGCTGCTGATCGGTTTCGTCACGGGCATGACCTTCGTCGGCTACTTCACGCCGATCCGCGAACTGGTGTTCGAGTTCTTTACCGGCCAAGCCGATGGCTGGTCGTATTTCTGGGTTGGCTTCTTCACCCTCGCCACCTACGGCAACGCCGGCTGGCTGCGTGAGCAGGTGTGCATCTACATGTGCCCTTACGCCCGTTTCCAGAGCGTGATGTTCGACAAGGACACGCTGATCGTCTCCTACGACCCGCGTCGCGGTGAAAGCCGTGGCCCGCGCAAGAAAGGTGTCGACTACAAGGCCCTGGGCCTGGGGGATTGCATCGACTGCACCATGTGCGTCCAGGTCTGCCCAACCGGCATCGACATTCGCGACGGCCTGCAGATCGAATGCATCGGTTGCGCGGCCTGCATCGACGCCTGCGACAACATCATGGACAAAATGGATTATCCCCGTGGCCTGATCAGCTACACCACCGAACACAACCTGTCGGGGCAGAAAACCCATAAACTGCGTCCGCGCCTGATCGGTTATGCGCTGGTGTTACTGACGATGGTAAGCCTGCTGGTGACGGCGTTCTTCATGCGTTCGCTGGTGGGGTTCGACGTCAGTAAAGACCGCGTGCTGTACCGCGAAAACGCCGAAGGCCGGATCGAAAACGTCTACAGCCTGAAAATCATGAACAAGGACCAACGCGACCACACCTACGTACTGGAAGCCACCGGCCTGCCCGATCTCAAGTTGCAGGGCCGGCGAGAAATCAAGGTCGCGGCCGGCGAGATCTTCAGTCAGCCGGTTGAACTGTCCAGCGCACCGGACCAACTGCCGTCGAGCACCAACGAAGTAACATTCATCCTCAAGGATGCCGATGACAACAGCGTTCATGTTGAAGCCAAGAGCCGGTTCATCGGCCCACAAATTCGTTAAGAGAACTGAACATGCCTGCAGCAACCGCCACCAGCCCTTGGTACAAGCATCTCTGGCCATGGATCATTATTGGGATCCTGACCTGTTCGGTGACACTGAGCCTGACGATGGTGACCATTGCGGTGAAGAACCCGGATAATCTGGTCAACGACAACTATTACGAGGCCGGCAAAGGCATCAACCGCTCGCTGGAACGCGAACTGCTGGCCCAGACCCTGCAGTTGCATGCCAACGTGCAACTGGACGACGTGACCGGTGAAGTGAACCTGCGCCTGAACGGCAACAGCCGGCCTCAGACCCTGGAGCTGAGCCTGATCTCGCCGACCCAGCCGGAGAAAGACCGCAAGATCGTCCTGACTCGCAACGACAGCGAACCGGGGCGGTACGTTGGCCAGTTGACGGACAAGATCGAAGGCCGGCGCTTTGTCGAATTGCTGGGTGTGGAGAACGACAAGACCTGGCGTCTGTTCGAAGAAGAACAGATCAACCATGAGCAGGACATCCTGCTCGGCGATGAACCGCTGCAAGGCGCTGAAGACCTGAAGAAATAAAAACCGATCGATGGCCTCTGTAGAAGCTGCCGAAGGCTGCGATTTTTTGATTTTGATCTTGCCCTTGAGATTCAAGTGTCAGGGGAAAGATCGCAGCCTTCGGCAGCTCCTACAATTCGTGTATCTCCTTGCAAGCCCATCTATGCCAGGCCTTCATAGCGACAACCATGAGCATTCCACAGCCCTGCTACCACTGCGCCCTGCCCGTCCCCCCCGGCAGTCGCTTCACCGCCGTTGTCCTGGGTGAAACCCGTGAGCTGTGCTGCCCGGGCTGCCAGGCGGTGGCCGAGGCCATCGTTGCCGGTGGTTTGGAAAGTTATTACCAGCATCGCAGCGAAGCGTCGGCCAACCCCGAAACCCTGCCGGTCCAACTGACCGATGAACTGGCGCTGTACGATCGCCCTGACGTGCAGCAGTCGTTCGTGCGCCATGACGGTGAACTGGCCGAAGCCACCCTGCTGATGGAAGGCATCAGTTGCGCCGCCTGCGGCTGGTTGATCGAAAAACAATTGCGTAGCCTGCCGGCCGTGGCCGAGGCACGGTTGAACCTGTCCAATCATCGCCTGCATGTGCAGTGGGCCGACGCGCAATTACCGCTGAGCAAACTGCTCGCTGAATTGCGCCAGATCGGTTACGTCGCCCACCCGTACCAGGCCGACCAAGCCTGCGAGCAACTCGCCGCACAAAACCGCCTGGCCTTGCGTCAGTTGGGCGTGGCCGGGCTGCTGTGGTTCCAGGCGATGATGGCGACCATGGCCACCTGGCCGGAATTCAATATCGACCTGAGCCCGGAGATGCACACCATCCTGCGCTGGGTTGCGCTGTTTCTCACCACGCCCATCGTCTTCTACAGCTGCGCGCCGTTCTTCAAAGGCGCGATGCGCGACCTGCGCACCCGGCACCTGACCATGGACGTTTCCGTATCGCTGGCCATTGGCGGCGCCTACGTCGCCGGGATCTGGACCTCCATCACCGGTGTGGGCGAGCTGTATTTCGATGCCGTGGGCATGTTCGCCCTGTTCCTGTTGACCGGTCGTTACCTGGAGCGCCGGGCCCGGGAGCGCACCGCTGCCGCCACCGCGCAACTGGTCAACCTGTTGCCGGCCTCGTGCCTGCGCCTGGAGGATAACGGCCAGAGCGAACGCATCCTGCTCAGTGAGTTGCGCACAGGCGACCAGGTGCTGGTGCAGCCCGGGGCGATCCTGCCGGCCGATGGCAAGATTCTCGACGGCCAGTCCAGCGTCGACGAATCGCTGCTGACTGGCGAATACCTGCCACAACCCCGCCAGGCGGGCGACGCGGTCACCGCTGGCACGCTCAACGTCGAAGGTGCCTTGACGGTCGAGGTGCTGGCACTTGGGCAGGACACCCGACTGTCCGCCATCGTGCGGTTGCTGGAGCGGGCCCAGGCCGAGAAGCCGCGACTGGCTGAAATCGCTGATCGGGCCGCCCAATGGTTTCTGTTGTTCTCGTTGATCGCCGCTGCCGTCATAGGCCTGTTGTGGTGGCAACTGGATGCCTCCCGGGCCTTCTGGATCGTATTGGCGATGCTGGTCGCCACCTGCCCTTGCGCCCTGTCCCTGGCGACGCCGACCGCCCTCACCGCAGCCACCGGCACCCTGCACAAGCTCGGCTTGCTGCTGACCCGCGGCCATGTGCTGGAGGGCCTGAACCAGATCGACACAGTGATTTTCGACAAGACCGGCACCCTCACCGAGGGCCGCCTGGCATTGCGTGCCATTCGACCGCTGGCGGCCCTCGACAGCGATCAATGCCTGGGCCTGGCCGCTGCCCTGGAAAACCGCTCAGAACACCCCATTGCCCGCGCTTTCGGTCGCGCGCCATTGGCCGCCGAGCAAGTGCACAGCACTCCGGGGCTGGGGCTAGAAGGCCTGGTGGGCGAACAGCGCCTGCGCATCGGCCAGCCCGGTTTCGTTTGCGAACTCAGTGGTGCCTCCACGCCGATGATGCCGGACGAGCCCGGCCAGTGGCTGTTGCTGGGCGATGATATCGGGCCATTGGCCTGGTTCGTCCTCGACGACCGCTTGCGCGCCGACGCCCCGGCGTTGCTGGCAGCCTGCAAGGCGCGGGGCTGGCGCACGCTGCTGTTGTCGGGCGACAGTTCGCCGATGGTTGCCAGCGTCGCCGCCGAACTGGGCATCGACGAAGCCCGCGGCGGCTTGCGTCCGGACGACAAGCTGGCGGTGTTGCAACAGTTGCACCAACAGGGTCGCAAGGTGCTGATGCTCGGCGACGGGGTTAACGACGTGCCGGTGCTGGCGGCGGCGGACATCAGTGTCGCCATGGGCTCGGCCACCGACCTGGCCAAGACCAGCGCCGATGCGGTGCTGCTGTCCAACCGTCTCGACGCCCTGATCCACGCCTTCAGCCTGGCCCGACGCACCCGCCGGGTGATCATTGAGAACCTGGTGTGGGCCGGGCTGTACAATGGCCTCATGTTGCCGTTCGCCGCCCTCGGCTGGATTACGCCGGTGTGGGCGGCGGTCGGCATGTCCATCAGTTCGTTGACCGTGGTGTTGAATGCGCTGAGGCTGACCCGCCAGCCCAAGGCGCACGCTCTCGACGACACGCCCGATACCCGCCCGCTGCCGGCCTGAGCCGCGCGGGCATGGAGTTCCAACATGCCAGCTCTCTACGTGATGATCCCGGCCGCACTGCTGATCGTGGCCATCGCCGTGTACATTTTCTTCTGGGCCGTGGACAGCGGCCAGTACGACGACCTTGACGGCCCGGCCCACAGCATCCTGTTCGACGATCAGGACCCGAACCACAAGGCGGCCGTGGATGAAGCCAGTGGCGAGGCCCGTGAACCGGACGACAAGGCCCCGCCCCATGCTTGATCTGGCGCCATTACTCGTCTCGGCGGTCATCCTTGGCCTGCTCGGTGGCGGGCATTGCCTGGGCATGTGCGGCGGCCTGATGGGCGCCCTGACCCTGGCGATTCCCAAGGAACAGCGCAGTCGGCGGTTCCGGCTGCTGCTGGCGTACAACCTGGGGCGGATCCTGAGCTACGCCACCGCCGGCTTGTTGATCGGCCTGGCCGGCTGGGCCGTGGCCAATAGCCCGGCGGCGATGATCATGCGGGTACTGGCCGGTTTGCTGTTGATCGCCATGGGCCTGTACCTGGCGGGTTGGTGGAGCGGCCTGACCCGCATCGAAAGCATTGGCCGTGGCTTGTGGCGGCATATCCAGCCAGTCGCCAACCGTTTGCTACCAGTGTCGAGCCTGCCCCGGGCCTTGCTGCTCGGCGCGCTATGGGGCTGGCTACCATGTGGACTGGTCTACAGCACCCTGTTGTGGTCCGCCAGCCAGGGCAATGCACTGGACAGCGCGTTACTGATGCTCGCTTTCGGCCTCGGCACCTGGCCGGTGCTGCTCGCCACCGGCCTGGCCGCCGAACGCGTCACCGCCCTGCTGCGCAAACGCAGTGTGCGCATGGCTGGTGGGTTGCTGGTGATAGTCTTTGGTGTCTGGACATTGCCGGGGCCGCATCAGGATTGGCTGATGGGGCATTGACCGAGTAGCCGCCAATCGCGAGCAGGGGGGCGAACACCACATCCCCAATGTGCGAGCCTGCTCGCGATTGGCCTTCGCCCAGACTCCCCCCGTTGACGCAAATCAAAACCGCCCCGCGCCCACCCTTTTACACTTGTGCCCATGCCAGCCTATCCGGGGGAACGCCCGCATGCTCGACGCCATTCGTTGGGACACAGACCTGATCCGCCGTTATGACCTGGCGGGTCCACGCTACACCTCGTATCCGACCGCGGCGCAATTCGGTAGCCAGGTGGGTGCCTTCGACCTGCTTCATGCCCTGCGCGACAGCCGCAAGGCCCTGCGGCCATTGTCGCTGTATGTGCATGTGCCGTTCTGCGCGAACATTTGCTACTACTGCGCCTGCAACAAGGTCATCACCAAGGACCGCGGCCGCGCTCACGTCTACCTGCAACGCCTGGAACAGGAAATCCAGCTGATTGGCTGCCACCTGGACTCCGCCCAGCGCGTGGAACAATTGCATCTGGGCGGTGGTACCCCGACCTTCCTCAACCACGACGAACTGCGCCAACTGATGGCCAAGTTGCGCAAGCACTTGAACCTGCTGGACGACGACTCCGGCGACTACAGCATCGAAATCGACCCTCGCGAAGCCGACTGGTCGACAATGGGCCTACTGCGAGAGCTGGGGTTCAACCGGGTCAGCATCGGCCTGCAGGACCTTGACCCGGCCGTGCAACGTGCCGTCAATCGCCTGCAAAGCCTGGACGAAACCCGCGCCGTGATCGAAGCTGCCCGGACCTTGCAGTTCCGCTCGATCAACATCGACCTGATCTACGGCCTGCCCAAGCAAACGCCGGAAAACTTCGCCCGTACCATCGAGGAAGTCATCAACCTGCAGCCGGATCGGCTCTCGGTGTTCAACTACGCCCACCTGCCGGAGCGCTTCATGCCCCAGCGGCGCATCAACAGCCAGGACCTGCCGAACCCGATGCAAAAACTGGCCATGCTGCAAGGCACCATCGAACAACTGACCGCCGCCGGTTACCGTTACATCGGCATGGACCACTTTGCCCTGCCCGACGACGAACTGGCGATCGCCCAGGAAGAAGCGACCCTGCAGCGCAACTTCCAGGGCTACACTACCCATGGCCATTGCGACCTGATCGGCCTCGGCGTGTCAGCCATCAGCCAGGTCGGTGATCTGTACTGCCAGAACAGCAGCGACCTGAACCATTACCAGAACACCCTCGCCGACGGGCAACTGGCGACCAGTCGCGGGCTGATCTGCAACGCCGACGACCGCCTGCGGCGCGCAGTGATCCAGCAGTTGATCTGTCATTTCAATCTGGCCTTCGCCGACATCGAGCAAACTTTCAATATCGATTTTCGTGGCTATTTCGCGCCGTTATGGCCGCAATTGCAGGCCATGGCCAAGGACGGTCTGATCGAGCTCGACAACATGCACATCAAAGTCCTGCCCGCCGGGCGCCTGCTGGTGCGATCAGTGTGCATGGTGTTCGATGCGTATTTGGAGCAACACAACCTGCAACGCTTCTCCAGGGTCATCTGAGCGCGACAATTTGACGACAAAACCGCACTGGCCGGAGTGACTGCTCTGGGGTACCCTTACGCCTTATGTGTGTTTTCCCACAAGGATTGAAGAAATGTCCGAGCCAGTCAAGCTGCGCGCCCACAACCAGGCCCATTGCAAGGATTGCAGCCTGGCCCCTCTCTGCCTGCCACTTTCATTGAATCTGGAGGACATGGACGCGCTGGACGATATCGTTAAACGGGGTCGCCCGTTGAAAAAAGGTGAATTCCTGTTTCGTCAGGGCGACACCTTCGATTCCGTCTATGCGGTGCGCTCGGGCGCCTTGAAAACCTTCAACCTGAGTGACGGTGGCGAAGAACAACTCACCGGTTTCCACCTGCCCAGCGAACTGGTGGGCCTGTCGGGCATGGACACCGAGACCCATCCGGTCTCGGCCCAGGCGCTGGAAACCACCTCGGTGTGCGAAATTCCTTTCGACCGTCTCGACGAACTGGCCCTGCAACTGCCGCAACTGCGCCGTCAGCTGATGCGAGTGATGAGCCGGGAGATCCGCGACGATCAGCAAATGATGCTGCTGCTCTCGAAAAAAACCGCCGACGAGCGCATTGCGACCTTCCTGGTCAACCTCTCGGCCCGCTTCCGCGCCCGCGGGTTCTCGGCCAACCAGTTCCGCCTGAGCATGTCGCGTAACGAAATCGGCAACTACCTGGGCCTGGCGGTGGAAACCGTGTCCCGGGTATTCACCCGCTTCCAGCAGAACGAGTTGATCGCCGCCGAAGGCAAGGAAATTCATATTCTCGACCCGATCCAGCTCTGCGCCCTGGCCGGCGGCTCGCTCGAAGGCTGACGCACATGCGCGGCTGAGGGATTGTCCTGGCCGCGCTATACTGCCGCGTTTGCAGCCCTGCCAGGACACCTCGACGATGGTCTTCGACTCCTTCGACATCAAATCCCTGATCCGCCCCGTGATCGACTTCCCCAAGCCGGGCGTGATCTTTCGCGACATTACCCCGCTGTTCCAGTCTCCCACCGCCCTGCGGCTGGTGATGGACAGTTTCGCCCACCGTTATGTCGAGGCCGAGTTCACTCACATCGGCGCGATGGATGCGCGGGGCTTCTTGATCGGCTCAATCCTGGCTTATCAGTTGAACAAGCCCCTGGTGCTGTTCCGCAAGCAAGGCAAGCTGCCGGCGGATGTGCTGGCCGAGGGTTACCAGACCGAATACGGCGAGGCCTTCCTGGAAGTCCACGCCGACAGCCTGTGCGAGGGTGATTCGGTGGTGATGTTCGATGACCTGATCGCCACCGGCGGCACGCTGATCGCCGCCGCCAACCTGATCCGCCGCATGGGCGCCAAGGTCCACGAAGCGGCGGCGATTATTGATTTGCCGGAATTGCTCGGTTCCCAGCGGTTGGAAGATATGGGGATTCCGACGTTCTGCCTGACGCAGTTTTCCCTGAGCGAAAGGTAACCGGCAAACAACAATCTAACCTGTGGGAGCGGGCTTGCTCGCGAAAGCGGAGTGTCAGTCAATATGTTCACTGACTGATCCACCGCTTTCGCGAGCAAGCCCGCTCCCACATTAGCTTTTGGCTGGCTGTTACAACGCGATCGGCTTGCGCCCGGCAAACGAATGCGCCAGCGTCCCACCGTCCACCAACTCCAGTTCACCACCCAGTGGCACGCCATGGGCGATGCGGGAGGCGATCAGGCCTTTGTTGTTCAGCAATTGGGCGATGTAGTGGGCGGTGGCTTCGCCTTCGACCGTCGGATTGGTGGCGAGGATGACTTCGGTGAACGTGCCCGCTTCTTCGATCCGCGCGATCAACTGTGGAATGCCAATGGCTTCCGGCCCCAAGCCGTCGAGCGGTGACAAATGACCCTTGAGCACGAAATAGCGTCCGCGAAAACCCGTCTGCTCGACCGCATAGACATCCATCGGCCCTTCCACGACGCACAGCAGGCTGTCGTCCCGACGCGGGTCCGCGCATTGCGGGCAAAGGTCGTCTTCAGTGAGCGTGCGGCATAAACGGCAATGCCCTACGCCCTCCATGGCCTGGCTCAAGGCCTGGGCCAGGCGCGAACCGCCGCTGCGATCACGCTCGAGCAATTGCAACGCCATGCGCTGGGCAGTTTTCTGACCCACACCTGGCAAAGTTCGCAGGGCATCGATCAGTTGGCGAATCAAAGGGCTGAAGCTCATGGAGGAAATGTCCGACATAACAACGAGACGCGGTTTATACCCGCGCCTCCGATTAGCGTCAAATACTCAATCCCGCGCCACCCGGACCACCAACTTGCCGAAGTTGCGCCCCTCCAGCAGCCCGATAAAGGCCTGCGGTGCATTCTCAAGGCCATCGACTACGTCTTCGCGGAACTTGACCTTGCCATCACGCACCCAGGGCGCCATGGCGCTGATGAACTCCGGCTGACGGTCGCCGTAGTCATCGAACACGATAAAACCCTGGATCCGCACGCGTTTAGTCAACAAGGTGCGCTGCAATTGCGGCAAGCGATCCGGGCCGCTCGGTGCTTCGTGCTCATTGTAGGACGCGATCAGGCCACAGAGCGGAATACGGGCCTTGGCGTTGAGCAGCGGCACCACTGCGTCGAACACCTTGCCGCCAACGTTTTCGTAATAGATGTCGATGCCTTTGTCGCAGGCTTGGGCCAGCTCCTCGGCAAAGTGTTCGCTCTTGTGATCGATGCAGGCATCGAACCCCAACTCGTCGACCACGTATTTACATTTCGCGCTGCCGCCAGCCACGCCGACCACCCGCAGCCCCTTGATCTTCGCCACCTGGCCGACCACCGAGCCCACGGCTCCCGACGCCGCCGCGACCACCAGGGTTTCCCCCTCCTTGGGCTGGCCAATGTCCATCAGCCCCATGTACGCGGTCATGCCCGGCATGCCCAGCACACCCAAGGCCATCGACGGACTGGGTAGCCCGGAGGGGATCGGAGTGACATTGCGCCCATCGCTGATGCCGTGGCTCTGCCAACCTGTGGCGCCCACCACCAGGTCGCCTTCGTGGAATTTCGGGTGCATCGAACGCTCCACGCGGCTGACAGCGCCTCCGGTCATTACCTCACCGATTTCCACCGGGGCGGCGTAGGAAGGTGCGTCGCTCATCCGTCCCCGCATGTAGGGGTCCAGGGACAGGAACAGGGTCTTGAGCAGGATCTGCCCGTCCACCAGGTCCGGCAGCGTTACCTGCTCGATACGGAAGTTGTCCGCGGTGGGCGCGCCTTTGGGGCGGGAGGCTAGGACGATGCGCTGGTTGGATGTCGATGCTTGTGACATGGAAGCGTTCTCCTTGATCGTTGAGTGGGACCTATAGGAAGCAGACCATTGCCGGTGGAGCGGCGTTCGATGTTTATTCAGTGGGTACTTGTGGGAGCAAGTAAGGTTTCTGCCACCGCTCGGCCCTATGACAGAAACAAAAATGCCAGGCGCGATGCCTGGCATTGTGTGTAGCCCATCCCAACCGGGATGGCGAATCAGAACGGCAATTTCATGCCCGGCGGCAGTTGCATGCCGGCAGTCATGCCGGACATCTTGTCCTGGCTGTTGGCTTCGATCTTGCGCACTGCGTCGTTGACGGCGGCGGCGAACAGGGCTTCAAGCATTTCCTTGTCGTCTTCGCTCAGGCCTTCGACCACGCTTGGGTCGATGCTGACGCGCTTGATGTCGTGGCGGCCGGTCATGACCACCGTCACCATATCGCCGCCGGACTTGCCGGTGACTTCGGCGTTGGCCAGTTCTTCCTGCATCTTGGCCATTTTTTCCTGCATCTGCTGCGCCTGCTTCATCAGGCCGGCCATGCCACCTTTCATCATGGGAATCACCTCGAAAGTACTTGGATAAACACCGCGTCCGGCCATTCAGCCCGACGCTTTCAGTTATGAGCCCTGAGTAACCGGGGCCTCGACAGGTTCGATAGTATCGTGACGAACCACGGCGCCGAACTGTTGCATCATCTGCTGGATGAACGGATCACTGTGGATCGACTCCTCGGCTTCGCGCTGACGGTCGGCACGGCGGCGGGACGCGGCCTGGGCCGGGGTTTCCTGCTCAGGCTTGATCAGTTCGATGTTCAGCGTCAGGGTGCGCTGGTGGTACTGGTTCAGCGCATCGTTGAGGCGACGCTGCTGGGTGGCATTGAACAAGGCGCTGTGGGCCGGGTCCAGATGCAGCAGCCAGTGATCGCCTTCCACGGCGATCAACGTGCAGTTGGCCGCGATGCTGCCGGTCATGCCGGTAATCGGCAGTTTCGGGAACAGCTCCAGCCATTGCAAGGCCAGCCCGGTGGCAGGCATCGCCGCCGGCTCCGGCTCGGGTTCCGGTGCTGGTTCAGCAGCGTGTTCGCTGGCCAGCTCGTCCAGATAGCTGTAGGCCGAATCCATGTCCGGCTCTATGTAATCCTCATCCAGCGGCGGCTCGTCATCCAGGTCCATACCCGGTGTGGCGTCATCGACGTCGGCCACTGTCGGCTCAGGCACCGGGGCGGCGACCCACTCGGGCGCATCCGGCACCACGCTGTCGGGCGTCGGCAGGGGCATCGGTGGCAGTTCGGGCTGCTCGGCGGTGGTTTCCAGCACGGGTTCCACTGCGGGCTGCTGGACGATCTGCGGCTCGACCGGATCATTCCAGGGCAAGTCGATGACCGCTTCGGCGACCGGCTCAGGCAATGCCTCGACGACCGGTTCAGGCTCGGGTTCAATTGGCGCAATGACAGGCACCGGAGCCGGTTCGGCCATAGGTACCACTGCCGCCGGAGCAGAAGCCACTGCCGGCGCAACGACAGGCGCGGCAGCCACTGGCTTGGCGGAATCAGCTGTGGCCTGGCTGATCCCCACTGGCTTTAGCGGTTGCCTCGGGGCGTCCGCCGTGTCGGCCGGTCGGAACGCCAGCATTCGCAACAAGACCATTTCGAAGCCGCCTCGCGGATCCGGCGCCAGGGGCAAGTCACGACGGCCGATCAGGCCCATCTGGTAATAGAACTGCACGTCTTCGGCCGGCAGCGCCTGGGCCAGGGCCAGTACGCGATCACGGTCGCCATGACCGTTGTCGACACCCTCAGGCAGGGCCTGGGCAATGGCGACCCGGTGCAGCACATTGAGGATCTCCGAAAGCACGCCATTCCAGTCCGGGCCCTGCTCGGCCAGGTGACGCACCGCTTCGAGCAACGCCTTCGCGTCACCCTCGATCAACGCATGCAACACGTCATAGACCTGGCCGTGATCGAGGGTGCCGAGCATCGCCCGCACATCGGCGGCCATGACCTTGCCTTCACCGAAGGCAATGGCCTGGTCGGTCAGGCTCATGGCGTCACGCATCGACCCATCGGCAGCGCGGCCCAGCAGCCACAGCGCATCGTCCTCGAACGGAACGTTCTCGACGCCCAGCACGTGGGTCAGGTGCTCGACGACCCGCTCCGGCGTCATGTTCTTCAGGGAGAACTGCAGGCACCGCGACAAAATCGTCGCAGGAAGTTTCTGCGGGTCGGTGGTCGCCAGGATGAACTTGACGTAGGGCGGCGGCTCCTCGAGGGTCTTGAGCAGCGCATTGAACGAATGGCTGGAGAGCATGTGCACTTCGTCGATCAGATAGACCTTGAAGCGCCCACGGCTCGGCGCGTACTGCACGTTGTCGAGCAACTCGCGAGTATCTTCGACCTTGGTGCGGCTGGCGGCGTCAATCTCGATCAGGTCGACGAAACGACCTTCGTCGATTTCCCGGCACACCGAACACTCGCCGCAAGGCGTAGAGGTAATGCCGGTTTCGCAGTTCAGGCACTTGGCGATGATCCGCGCGATGGTGGTCTTGCCCACGCCACGGGTACCGGTGAACAGATAGGCATGGTGCAGCCGCTGGCTGTCCAAGGCATTGATCAGGGCCTTGAGCACATGGGTCTGGCCGACCATTTCGCGGAACGAGCGCGGACGCCACTTACGTGCAAGAACCTGATAACTCATCGAAAACCGTCGCAACGAAGGAACATAAGCGGCTAATGCTAGCGGAGCAGGGGCGAAATTGCATCCGGTGTGCTTGTCTAATCTGTCTAAGCTTGAATCTGGGACTCGGTTGTCGACAGGGTTTTGCACAGTCAGGAGAGTTTATGCGCTCAGCCATGGGGGCTTTGCTGTTGTTAGGGACCGGTTGTTTGGCTGACGAAGTACCACTGCGCTTTGCCATTACCGACGGCTGGGCCATGCCCATGGTACAGATCGAACGAGGTCGCCCGACCCAGGGCATCCTTCCCGACATCATGACCAGCCTGGCGACCCAAGTGAGTATGCCGGCGGAATTTCACGTCCTCTCCCGCGCCCGGATGGACGGAGCCATGAAGCAGGGTGAAATCGACGTACGGTGTTATGTCAGCCCCGACTGGGTGAGTGAGGGCGGCAATTATTTGTGGAGTGTCCCACTGTTTTTCCAGCGTGACGTGCTCGTCGGCACGGCGAACGCCCCCGCAGCGGTGACGCTGGCGACGCTGGCGCACCAGTCCATAGGCACCGTGCTGAGCTATACCTACCCGACCTTGCAACCCTTTTTCGATGGCGGCCAACTGCACCGTGACGATGCCCGTAGCCAGGAACAAGTACTGGCGAAACTGCTGGCCGGCCGCTATCGCTACGCGGTCACTAATCAATGGGCACTGGACTGGTTCAATCAACGGCATAACGCTGATCGGCAGCTACATGAGGTGGCATTGCTCCAGGAACAGCAGTTGAGCTGTTACGTGCGCGACGATCCGAAAATCCCGGCACAACGCATTTTGCGCACCTTGCTGAAAATGAAAACGTCGGGAGAAATCGACGCAATCATCCGGCTCTACACTGGCCGCAGGGACACGTCGCAGGCCGAAGCCGGTTCGCCTTGAACGCCCGGCCGCTGCCGCCATTGCAACGGCGGGATAAAATCCGTCACCCAACCTGGGACTTGCTCGGCCGGCATGGGCCGGGCAATGAAATAGCCTTGAGCCACCTCGCAGCCCAGGCGCAGCAACAGTAGCCCATGTTCGAGGCTGTCCAACCCCTCCGCGACCACCTCGCGGCCAAACGCCCGGGCCAGGCCGATCACCGCTTCGGTCAGCGCCAGGTCATCGCGGTCTTCGAGAATATCGCGGACAAAGGCCTTGTCGATCTTGATGGTTTGCGTGCGCAGGTGCTTGAGGTCGTTGAGCGAGCAGTAGCCAGTGCCAAAGCCACCCAGTGAAAAGCCTACACCCAACGCCTGGCATGACTGGAGGCACGCGCTGACGTGCGCAAGGTTTTCCACGGCGACGGACTCAACGATCTGCAGATCCAGCATGCGCGGCGACACCGCCGGGTGCCGCTCCAACACCTGCTGCAGCCGCTCGACGAAGTCCTCTCGCTGAAAATGACGCGCCGAGATATTGATGCTCACCGGCCAGCCCTGCCCCGCCTGCTGCCATTGCTGCAACTGGGTCAGCACCTGCTCCATGACCCACTCGCCAATCTCGACGATCAGGTCAGTCTCCTCCACCAGCGGCAGGAACTCCCGAGGCGGCACCAGGCCACGTTGCGGATGCTTCCAGCGCAACAACGCCTCAAGACCAACCACTGTGCCGTTGCGCATATTGACCTTGGGCTGGAAGTGCAACCGCAATTCGTTACCCGCCAGCGCCTGCCGGACCCGCTCGACAGTCTGGTAAGTGGCCCGGACCTCCTTGTCCCGGGACACATCGAACAGATGAAAACGATTACGGCCGCTTTGTTTGGCCACATACATCGCCTGATCGGCGTGGCGCAACAAGGTCTCGGCGTTTTCGTTGTCCCACGGGAACAACGTGACGCCAATGCTGGCGAAAACCTTGATGCCTTTACCGTTGATGCCATACGGCATGGACACGGCAATCAACACTCGGTTTAACGCCGCGTGCAATTCCTCCATCCCCCGCACATGGCGTAACACCAGCACGAATTCGTCCCCGGCCAACCGCGCCACCACGTCCTCTCCACGCACAATGGTGCGCAGCCGCCTGGCGACCTCCACCAGCAATTGATCGCCACTGGCGTGGCCATGACCATCGTTGACGGCCTTGAAGCCGTCCAGATCGAGCATGCACACGGCCAAGGGAAAGTTTTCCAGCCGGGAAAACTCCAGGGCCTGGTCCAGCAACTCGGACAGATAGGTGCGATTGGGCAATCCGGTCAGCACATCGTGCCCGACCCGCCACTGCAGCGAATGCAACAGCTGGCGCTTTTCGCTGACGTCAAAGCGAATCGCCAGGTAGCGTTCGATTTGCCCGGTCGCATCGTCGATCACCGGCACCAAAGTCGTATCGACCCAGTGCAACGTGCCGTCCTTGGCCCGGTTACAGATTTCCCCTTTCCAGACCTGCCCCAAGGCAATGGTGCGCCACATGGCGCTGAAGAACTCGCCGGGATGCTGGCCGGAATTGAGCAGGCGATGATCGGCCCCCAGCAGTTCCTCACGCCGGTACCCGAACAGTTTACAAAACTGATCGTTGACGTAAGTGATGCGCCCACTCAGATCTGTTTCGGAAAAAATCGCGGCGGCATCAACGGCTCTGCGGTACTTCTTATCCATCGAAGCAGTCATCCATGAGTCAGGCTCATTTGTCGCGCGCGGTTGCACCGCCTCCAGGAAAGGCGAAAATCAACTAGGCTCAAACACCTTGAGAGAAGCTGGGGCACAGACCCCCGGCGGTGCTACCAGAGGGCCCAGGCTCAAGTCTTGTGTCGCGGCAAGAAACACAAGGCCCACTCTTTTCGCACATCCCGGCTCAGAAGCAGGGCACCAAATACCCATGCCAAAGGCCGATTCTACGAAACGCATCACATTTTGCAAAGCAAGGTGATGAATAATGCGGTTGCCTAATGCAAAAAACTGTCGTTAAGTTCTTGATTCTAAATGGGAATTGAGCGATGCAAATTTCAAGTTTGGGTGCGGCCATCAAACGCTATCGCAAAGTAGCGGGGCTTACTCAGGCTGAACTTGGCGAAAAAACCGGTTTTGACCCCAAAACCATCAGCCGCTTCGAAACCGGCACCTACACCCCCAGCATCGAAGCCTTGTTCCTACTTGCCGACGTGCTGGATGTGCAGCTGAAAGCCTTTTTTGCCGACATGGGCGATGAAGACGAACAGCGAGCGTATCTGTTCGGTGTCATACATAGAGCCACCCCGAAGGATCTGGGAAAGCTGATCGCAGCGGTTGACCAGGCCTTGTCCAAGCCTTGATGCAGTCATGAAAAAGAGGAATCTGGCCTGTCGGTACAAGCCGGACCAGGCTTCTCTTTGGCGCTCGTTTGCCTGGCTGGCGATTTGTACACAGCCCCACTGCCGTCGATTCGTGGAGTGCTGATCCAAGCGACCTGCGACAGGAGCTCGGTCCGCCGAGGCAAGACGGACCTGTTCCAGTACTCAGCTGCCCTGCCCCGGCCAAAATCCGGACAGCAGAAAGCAACGATCGATATCGATCAGCGAATAATAGGAATAGTTGAAAATTGGCAAACCTTGCGAACGAAGGCTTGGGCGTTATGGAGGCAACCCCACCAGCCACACCCCGGCACACAATGTTCCCGCTGTGGCTGCTTCCTTCCGGATCTGACCAGGTTCACGGGTAATCGTTGCGGGGGGACCGATGGGGTCACCATAACGACGCTCACCTGACGACGAGCCGCGCCATTGTACCTATCTGACGAGAAGATACAACCGTTCGCGCCGGATAAAAAAACTTAAGATGTTCAAGCACTTGCTGTGGGGGCAAAGCGTGCTTGCGATGGCTTCGGCACATTCGACCTGGGTGCAAGCTGACCCACCGCTTTCGCGAGCAAGCTCGCACCCACAAGGGATCTGGAGCGAACACTGGATCTGCGGACACTAGAGAACCCATGTGGGAGCCGAGCTTGCTCGCGATGACGGAGGTTCACTCAACATCAATACAAGCTGATCCACCGCCATCGCGAGCAGGCTCGCTCCCACAGGCCTGCAGTGAGTCGTAATAGATTGAATCTTTCAAACAACTACCAATGAGCAACTACGGCCTTGAATCATTGTTGACATTAAATAGCCGGTCATGACGAAGTATTACAAACTACCACTGGGCAGAACGGCCCATACTCACCATTGGAAGCTTGCGCCCGAACTTGAACATTGAAATAGACAGGCCGGGAACCGCCACTGACGCCTATTTCATGTCGGTACCAGCCGCGCCCATCCGGTTTCACTTGGGTTGCGGGAACAAACTGTGGCTGTCCAGTTGCCACCGCAGTTACTTTAAACGTGTGACCCGCAATCTGATCGGGCCGGACATTATCCGAGATTTGCCAAGCCAATATAATGGTGTATTGGCTCTGCCCAGCTTGGGAAAGCCGCCGAGGCGCATTGGGAATAGTTGCCGCTTTATCCATCTCTTCATATTTCATAACATCTTCCATAATAAATATAGCCATCATCCATGGCGGCTTTAGGGTAAAGGAAAGTTTGAATAGAAAACCACTGTCAAAACAAATGGCATCACTTTAACTTCGCTCAACCCCTTTTCGAGAATCGACAATTTATCTGCTGAGCAGACACTTGCAGCGGTAGCAAAATTACATCAGCACCTCATCCGCCCGACCACCCTCCTCCTGGATCACCAGATGGATGAAATGCAGCTTGGTGATGACGGCGGCGGATACGACGAACGGATAGAAGTCCGGCTGCCCCATACTGCGAGACAATTCGTTGAGCATGCCGGCCAGCTCGATCCAGGCGTTGACGAATGACAGGAACGCCGTCCCCCCGGTGTGCTCGGGGTCGTACAGGGTCTCCGGCGGGAAAGGCTGGTAGTCGATATCCATTTCCCGGGCACTCATGCCGAAACCCAGCGCCGTGTCCACCGCGTCCATCATGTGCAGGTAATGGGCCCAGGTTTCCGCCCAGTCTTCCCACGGGTGCATGGTGGCGTAGGCGCTGACGTAATGGGTTTGCCAGTCCAGCGGCGCTCCCTGCTGATAGTGCCGCTCCAGGGCATCGGCGTAACTGGCGCGCTCATCGCCGAACAGCTGGCGAAACGCCTCGAGCCAGTGGCTGCTGGCGACCAGCCTGTCCCAATAGTAGTGCCCTACCTCATGCCGGAAATGCCCGAGCAAGGTGCGATACGGTTCGCGCATCTGCTGGCGCACGTACTCGCGATGGTCATCGTCGGCCTCTTTGATGTCGAGGGTGACCAGTCCGCTGGCGTGCCCCGTGGTCGGAGGCGTGCCATCAGGATCGACGCCGATGAAATCGAAAGCCAAGCCAATGTTTTCATCGACGGTTTTCGGGATAACCGGCAAGCCGAGGGTGATCAGTTGCGCCACCAGACGGCGCTTGGCAGTCTCGACCTTGCGCCAGCGCTCGGGGTTTTCCGGGATCGACAAGTCGGGAATGGTGCGATTCAGGCTGCAGGCGACGCACAAGGCATCGTGGTCATTGGCCGCAAGCAACCAGTTGCACGCCGCCGGGGTGTCGAGGTTGGCGCAACGGCGGAACACCCCGGCTTGCGGGTCGGCGTCCAGCGTCCAGGTGTCGGGCTGCTCGCCGGGCTGCAAGGACGACAGGCGACTTTGCTCCGGCTGATAGCCCAGCGCCGCCAGGCAGGCCAGGCATTGGCTGTTGCGAAAAAACAGCGACTGACCACAGCGACACGCCCAGATTTTGCTGTTACGCGAGCGATCGCCCACAAATGGCGCGGCAATGCGCGAACTCAGTTGTTCAAAGAAGCGGTACATGGCGATCTCCCTGGAGCCTGCAAGACTAGATCATCCTCTGCCCACGATCGTTCCCACGCGTTACCCCGCCGGTGCCCCCGAGCGCTAGCAAGCTCCCTCGCCACAAGAGCCAGCATGTTGCCCGAGGGAGCGCTTCTGATTAAACCGTGATGCCATGCTTACTCAAAAAGGCCACAAACGCCTCTTCATCCAGCACCTTGAGCCCAAGCTCGTTAGCCTTGGTCAGCTTCGAGCCCGCGCCCGGCCCGGCCACCACGCAATGGGTTTTCGCCGACACGGAACCAGCCACCTTGGCCCCCAGGCTTTCCAGCTTGTCCTTGGCGACATCGCGGCTCATCAACTCCAGCGAACCGGTCAGCACCCAAGTGTGTCCCGCCTCGGGCAGGCCTTCGACGACTTTCTTCTCGCTCAGCCAATGCATGCCAAAGTCCTGCAGCTGCTTCTCGGCAGATTCGGCCTGCTGACGGTTGGCAGCGATAGCGAAGAACTCACGCACGGCGTTGGCCTGTTTTTCCGGCAGCGCCTGGCGCATGTCGAGCCAGTCGGCACTCATGACCGCTTCGAGTGAACCGAATTTATCCGCCAGTTTCTGCGCCCCGCCCGGCCCGACCGACGGAATGTTCAGCTTGTCCAGAAAACCGCCCAGGGTGGTGCTGGCGGAGAACTCGGCACCCAGCTCGCCCTGGTCCTGGATATCGAGGCCATGGCGCAGCAAGTCCTTGATCACCTGGCGATTGTGCAGGTCTTCGAAGAAGCTGTGGATCTCGTGAGCCACTTCCAGGCCGACATCGGGCAAGTACGTGAGGACTTGAGGCAAAGCTGCCTGCACGCGCTCCAGGGAGCCGAGGGAGCGAGCCAGGACCTTGGCGGTCTCCTCGCCCACGTCCGGGATGCCGAGGGCGTAGATAAAGCGCGCGAGGCTCGGCTTTTTGCTGTCGACGATGGCCGCCAGCAGGTTCTTGCTCGACAGTTCAGCGAAGCCTTCCAGGTCGACCACCTGCTCGAAGGTCAGGGCATACAGATCGGCCGGCGACCCCACCAGGCCCTCGTCCACCAACTGTTCGACGCTCTTCTCGCCCAGACCCTCGATGTCCATGGCCCGGCGCGACACGAAATGAATGATCGCCTGCTTGAGCTGCGCGCCGCAGGCCAGGCGACCGACGCAGCGGTACACCGCACCTTCGCTGATGGTCTCGCGACCCTTGCTGCGCTTGATCAACTGCGTGCGTTCCACATGGGAGCCGCAGACCGGACATTCTTGCGGGATCTCCACCGGCCGGGCATTGTCCGGACGGCGCTCGGTGATCACTTGCACCACTTGTGGGATCACGTCCCCGGCGCGACGGATAATCACTGTGTCGCCGATCATCAAACCCAGGCGCGCCACTTCGTCCATGTTGTGCAACGTGGCGTTGGCCACGGTCACGCCAGCCACCTTGACCGGCTTGAGCCGTGCAACGGGCGTGACAGCGCCAGTGCGACCGACCTGGAACTCGACGTCCAACAGCTCGGTGAGTTCTTCGCTGGCCGGGAATTTATGGGCGATGGCCCAGCGCGGCTCCCGGGCACGGAAACCCAGTTCACGCTGGGAGGCGATGCTGTTGACCTTGAACACCACACCGTCGATTTCATAAGGCAACGCACTGCGCCGTTCGCCAATGTCGCGGTAGTAATCCAGGCATTCGTCGATACCGTGGGCCAGCTTCAGTTCGCGACTGATGGGCATGCCCCAGGCCTTGAGCTGATTGAGATTGCCGATATGGGTATCGGCAATATCAGCGGTCACCTGGCCGATGCCGTAGCAGCAGAATTCCAGCGGGCGGTTGGCGGTAATCTTCGAATCCAGCTGGCGCAGGCTCCCCGCCGCCGCGTTGCGCGGGTTGGCGAAGGTCTTGCCGCCCGCCTCCAACTGCGTGGCGTTGAGGCGCTCGAAGCCGGCCTTGGACATGTAGACCTCGCCGCGCACTTCCAGCACCGGCGGCCAGCCGCTGCCCTGCAACTTGAGGGGAATGTTGCGCACGGTGCGCACGTTGACGCTGATGTCTTCGCCGGTGGTGCCGTCACCGCGAGTGGCGCCGCGCACCAGCATGCCGTCCTGGTACAACAGGCTGACCGCCAGGCCATCGAGCTTCGGTTCGCAACTGTATTCCACCGCCGCGCCGCCGCCCAGCAGATCGCCCATTGGCAGATCGAGGCCTTCGGTCACCCGTCGGTCGAACTCGCGCATGGTGGTTTCGTCGAAAGCGTTGCCCAGGCTGAGCATCGGGATCTCGTGCCGCACCTGGCTGAACGCCGACAGCGCCACGCTGCCGACCCGCTGGGTTGGGGAGTCGCTGGTCACCAGTTCCGGGTACTGCTCTTCCAGGGCCTTGAGCTCATGGAACAGGCGGTCGTACTCGGCGTCGGGGATGCTCGGTTCATCGAGGACGTGGTAGCGGTAGTTGTGCTGGTCCAGCTCGGTGCGCAGCTGTTGAATGCGGGTTTCGACGGCAGTCATGGATGTTCTCTCATAAAGCAAAAGAGCAGCCTAAGCTGCTCATTCTCAATACTTCGATCGCATGTAGGCGCTGTAGGAGCTGACGAGTGCAACGAGGCTGCGATCTTTCCCCAGACACTTGAATCTCAAGCGAAAGGTCAAAAGATCGCAGCCTTCGGCAGCGCCTACAGGGCCAGCGATCTTTGGCCTCAGCGCTTCTGGGTCAGTGCCCGGCGTTCGAATTCGACGATGCGCTGACGGTAGTGCTCGATGGTCTGGGCGGTCAGCACGCTGCGCTGGTCATCCTTCAGTTCGCCGTTGAGTTCCTGGGACAGCTTGCGCGCCGCGGCCACCATCACGTCGAAGGCTTGCTTGGGATGACGCGGGCCTGGCAGGCCGAGGAAGAAGCTCACTGCCGGCGTGCTGAAGTGGTCGATGTCATCCAGGTCGAACACGCCCGGCTTGACCGCGTTGGCCATGGAGAACAACACTTCGCCATTGCCGGCCATGCTTTCGTGACGGTGAAAAATGTCCATCTCACCGAAACGCAAGCCGCTTTCCAGGATGTTCTGCAGCAACGCCGGGCCCTTGAAACCGGCCGGGTCGCGGCAGATCACGCTGATCACCAACACTTCTTCGGCTTGGGCCTGGTCTTTGTCGGCACCCGAGGATTTGTTCTCATCGGGGAAATCGCCGTCACGGCTGCTGAAGCTCGGGCCGCCGTCCAGGTCCAGATTGAGATTCAGGTCCCCCTGGGACGGCTCGCTGTTGCGCTTGCCGCGCTTGGAACCCGACTCCCGTGGCTCACGTGCAGGCGCGCTCATCGACGGCAGGTCGTGCTCGTCCAGCTGCGGCTCCTTATGGGTGTCCAGCACCCGTGGCGGCCCCAGCAGCTCGGCATTGCCATCGTCATCCGGCAGGTTCGACAGACTGCGATCAAGACGAAACTTCAGTTTCCCCTTGCCGCCGCGCATGCGGCGCCAGCCGTCGAAAAGAATACCGGCAATGACAATGATGCCGATGACGATCAGCCACTCGCGCAGACCGATTTCCATGTAATCCCGTGCCTCTATAAAAATGCTGAAAAATAAGGGGCTTAGCTATTTGCAAACCGCTTTAAAACGTGGCGCCAACTCTATGTTCTGAATGGCGTTTTGCCCACGCACACGAAAAATTGACATTAAACTAGCACGACCAAAGATAACTTTACACCGTCTGTCGCATAGGCTCGTGCCAATCTGTGAATTGAACAACAAGCCCAAGGGTAAAAAATACCTACAGCGTTCCCAGTAGATGCCCTACAACCCGAGGGTCAGGCATCCACCATCGCCATGGCTTCCTCCACATCCACCGCCACCAGCCGCGAGCAACCCGGCTCGTGCATCGTCACGCCCATCAACTGATCGGCCATTTCCATGGCGATCTTGTTGTGGGTGATGTAGATGAACTGCACCGTTTCCGACATCTCCTTTACCAGCCGTGCGTAACGGCCCACGTTGGCATCGTCCAGTGGCGCATCGACTTCGTCGAGCATGCAAAACGGCGCCGGGTTCAATTTGAAAATGGCAAAAACCAGGGCCAGCGCGGTCAGCGCCTTTTCGCCACCGGAGAGCAAATGGATGGTGCTGTTCTTCTTGCCAGGAGGACGCGCCATGATAGTCACCCCTGTATCGAGTAAATCTTCGCCCGTCAGTTCCAAGTAGGCGCTGCCACCACCGAAAACTTTTGGGAAAAGTGCCTGCAAACCACCGTTGATCTGATCAAAGGTATCCTTGAAGCGGTTGCGGGTTTCCTTGTCGATCTTGCGAATGACGTTTTCCAGGGTCTCCAGCGCTTCCACCAGATCGTCGTTCTGGGCATCCAGATAGCGCTTGCGCTCGGACTGCTGCTGATACTCGTCGATGGCCGCCAGGTTGATCGCCCCCAGCCGCTGGATGCGCAGGGCAATACGTTCCAGTTCTTCCTCGGCCTCCTTCTCGTTCGCCCCGGCCACCAAGGTGGCAAGCACGCCGTCGAGGTCGTAGCCGTCTTCCAGCAATTGGTCCTGCAAGGCTTTGCGCCGTACCGTCAGCGCTTGCCATTCCATGCGCTGCTGTTCCATCTGGCCGCGGATCAACTGGGATTGCTGCTCGGCCTGGCTGCGGCGCTTCTCAGCGTCGCGCAGTTCACGGTCGGCGTCTTCCAGGGCAATTTGCGCAGTCTTGAGTTCTTCATCGACGCTCATGCGCTTGTCGAGCAGTTCTTCGAGTTTGAGGCGCAACTCTTCCAGCGGCGCTTCGCCCTCCTCCAGATTGAGGCTCAACTGCTCACGCTTTTCGGTCAGGCGTTCGGACTGCATTTCCAGCCGTTCCAGTGCCTGGCGCGTCGAATCGTGCTGGGCCTTGAGCGAGCCCAGGCGCACCGCCAACTGATGGGCGTGATCCTTATGCTGTCGCGCTTCCTGACGCACCCGGTCGAGGCGTTCGCGCAGGCTGTCGCGCTGAGCCAGCAACAGCTCGCGCTGCTCGGTGTCCAGTGCCATGGCATCGAGGGCCTCCTGCAGTTGCAGGCGCGCTTCGCCGATCTGTTCGTGTTCCAGTGCCCGCTGCTCGCCCAGCTCGGCAATCTCTTCTTCAAGACGGGTGCGGCGCAGGGCCAATTGTTCGACCTTGGCCTTGCCGGCCGACAACTGCGCCTTGAGCTCGCCTTGCTGGCGTGCTTCGTCCTGCAACAGCCGACGCAAGTGTTCGCGGCCGTTCTCCTGTTGACGCTGTTGCGCCCGCAGGTTCTGCAATTCGGTTTCCAGGGCTTCGACGCTGGCCTCGCGCTCTTCGCGCTCGGCACTCAGGCGCTGGATTTCCTGGCCGCGGGCGAGCATGCCGCTCTCGGCTTCGCTGGCCCGGCGCACCCGCAGGAAATGCCGGCCCACCCAATACCCGTCGCGGCTGATCAGGCTTTCGCCGGCCGCCAATTGTCCGCGCAAGGCCAAGGCCTGTTCGAGGCTTTCTACCGGTTTGACCTGCCCCAACCACGGCGACAGATCGACCTGGGCCTCGACTTTATCCAGCAAGCTGCCGGGCACCCGCACGCCGTCACCGGCCGGGCTGAGCAGGCGCAGATCGCCTTGGGTAAAACCCGACAGGTCGAAACCGGCGAAATCGTCCACCAGCACCGCTTGCAGGTCAGCGCCCAGCACGGTTTCCACCGCCAGCTCCCAACCGGCATCGACCTTCAGGCCCTCGGCCAGGCGCGGGCGCTCGGCCAGGTGCTGATCGCGCAGCCATTCGGCGGTGCCGGTGCCCGGGTCCAACGCGGCTTGCTGCAGGGCCTCCAGCGAGGCCAGGCGCCCGTTGAGCCGTTGCAATTCGCCCTGGGCCTGCTGCTGGTTCTGCAAGGCCAGTTGCAAGGCCTGGCGCAGTTGCTCAAGCCTCTCGACCTGGGCGTCTTCGCTGGCCTGCAAATCTTCAAGCGTGGCTTCGCTGGCGGCCAGTTGCTCGCTCAGATCGAGGATCGCCGCATCTTCCGGATCCGCCGCCAGCAAGGCACGCTCTTCGGCCAGACGGCGCTGACGGTCGGCCAGGCGCTCCATGCTGGTTTCCAGCTGCTGGATGCGCGACTGCTGGACCTCAGCCTGACGCCGTGGCTCGGCCGAGGTCAGGTTGAAACTGTCCCACTGCTCTTGCCAACCGTGCATGGTCAGCTCGGCTTCTTCCAGGGCGGCGGCAGCCTCTTCGGCTGCGGCGCTGGTGATTTCCTGCTCCGGCGTGAGCCGGTCCAGCTCTTCGCCGAGGGTCAGCAGCAAAGTGCGGTCGTGGCCCAGGTGGGATTCGGTTTCCAGGCGCGCCCGCTCGGCTTCCTTCAAATCATCCTGCAACTGCCGCAGTCGTTGCTGACCGTGCTGAATGCTCTGTTCGACCCGGGCGATGTCGCCGCCCACCGAATAGAAGCGCCCTTGCACCAGGTTGAAGCGTTCGGACAGGTCGTGGTGGCCGTCCCGCAGGCGCTCGATGGCGGCATCGGCGTTGCGCTGTTCAGCCACCAAGGCTTCGAAGCTGACCTCCTGGTTGCCAATAACCGCCTCGCGCTGGCCGACCTGCTCGTTCAACGCCTGCCAGCGCAGGGCCGAGAGCTGGGCCTTGAGCTGACGCTCCTCGCCCTTGTATTCCTGATACTTCTTGGCGGCCTCGGCCTGTCGGTGCAAGCGCTCAAGCTGACGTTCGAGCTCTTCACGCAGGTCGGTCAGGCGCGCCAGGTTTTCGTGGGTGCGGCGAATGCGGTTTTCAGTTTCGCGGCGCCGTTCCTTGTATTTGGAAATACCGGCGGCTTCTTCGATGAAGTTGCGTAGATCTTCGGGCTTGGCCTCGATCAGCTTGGAGATCATGCCCTGCTCGATGATCGAATAGCTGCGCGGCCCCAGGCCGGTGCCGAGGAAAATATCGGTGATATCGCGACGCCGGCATTTGGTGCCGTTGAGGAAATAACTGTTCTGGCTGTCGCGAGTCACTTTGCGACGAATGGAGATTTCCGCATAGGCGGCGTATTCGCCGACCAGGGTGCCGTCGGAGTTGTCGAACACCAACTCGATGCTGGCCTGGCTCACCGGCTTGCGGCTGGTGGAGCCATTGAAGATGACGTCGGTCATCGATTCGCCGCGCAGGTTCTTGGCCGAACTCTCGCCCATCACCCAGCGCACGGCGTCGATGATGTTCGACTTGCCGCAACCGTTGGGCCCGACCACCGCCGCCATGTTACTGGGGAAGTTCACCGTGGTCGGGTCGACGAAGGATTTGAACCCCGCCAGCTTGATGCACTTGAGTCGCACGTCAGGCCGCCGTCAGGGCAGAAACCACCAGATCGCAACTGCGCTGGGCGTAGGCCGTGAGCACGATGCGGATCTGCGGCAAATCACGGGCCAGCACGGCGGTGAGCAGGCGCTGGAACAACTCGAGGAATTCACTCATTTCCGCCTTGCGCTGTTCCAGGGCGAGGAAATAGGCACGGCTCATGGCCGGTTGCAGGTTCTCGACGGTTTCCTGCAAGTACGGGTTGTTGGCGAAAGGATACGCGGCGCGCATCACGCTGAAGCTTTCGTCGACAAAGGTGCGGATGTCCTGGCGCGCAAAGGCGTCCTTGAGCCGCTGCTGGATGGCCACGAACGGCGCCATGTCGGCCTGATCCTGCCAACCATGGGCCACGGCATTGCCCAGCAGGATGTACAGCTCGCTCATCAACGCACAGAGACTGCGCACATTATGTTCGGTGAGCTCGGTGACGTGGGCGCCACGGCGCGGCAGGATGGCGATCAGGTGACGTCGCTCGAGAATCAACAGGGCCTCGCGCACCGAGCCGCGGCTGACGTTGAGTGCCAGCGTGACCTTTTGCTCCTGGATGCGCTCCCCCGGCTTCATTTCGCCGCGAATGATGCGTTCGGCGAGATGGTGGGCGATTTGCTCGGCGAGGCTGTCCGGGGCCTTGAACGTCATGGTTGTCCTTCAAACTCTTCGATTTGCACAAGCGGCGCAGTGTAGCGCACTCAATACGTCATGGCGCAGGGCCTGCACCGGGTTTTGGCACGATATAAGCAATTTTTTCAGTAGTGCAGACCTTGTGGGAGCGGGCTTGCTCGCGAAGAGGCCAGTCCGTGAGCGAGAAATTTTCCGACACAAACGCCGTCTTCGCGAGCAAGCCCGCTCCCACATGGATTTGCGCTTAACTGATAGAAGTAGGACATCGCCCAAGGACCAATACCCGAACCCCATTGTTCATCGACAAAACAGATTTTCCTGACCTTAAAGTCAGAAAATCATTGACCGTAAAGTCAGAACTGATAAATTCAGCCCAAGTCGATACAACAATAATGAGTCTGCGAGGCCTTCCGTGATCCAGTTTTTACTCAACCAGGAACTCCGTAGCGAGCACGCCCTGGACCCGAACCTGACCGTGCTCAATTATCTGCGCGAGCATGTCGGCAAACCCGGTACCAAAGAAGGCTGCGCCAGTGGCGACTGTGGCGCGTGCACCGTGGTGGTGGGCGAATTGCACACGGACGAAACCGGCCACGAGCGCATGCGCTATCGCAGCCTCAATTCATGCCTGACCTTCGTCTCGGCCCTGCACGGCAAACAACTGATCAGCGTCGAAGACCTCAAGCACCAGGGCCAGTTGCACAGCGTCCAACAAGCGATGGTCGATTGCCACGGTTCGCAATGCGGCTTCTGCACACCCGGCTTCGTCATGTCGTTGTTCGCCCTGCAAAAGAACAGCGAGCAAGCCGACACCCACAAAACCCACGAAGCCTTGGCCGGCAACCTGTGCCGCTGCACCGGCTATCGGCCTATCCTGGCCGCCGCCGAGCAGGCTTGTTGCGGCAAGCAACCGGACCAGTTCGACGCCCGCGAGGCCGAGACCATCGCCCGCCTCAAAGCCATCGCCCCGACCGAGACTGGCGAACTCAACAGCGGCGACAAGCGCTGCCTGGTGCCGCTGACCGTCGCCGACCTCGCCGACCTCTACGACGCTTATCCCCAGGCGCGCCTGTTGGCCGGCGGCACGGACCTGGCCCTGGAAGTCACCCAGTTCCACCGCACCCTGCCGGTGATGATCTACGTGGGCAACGTCGCCGAACTCAAGCGTGTCGAACGCTTTGACGATCGCCTGGAGATCGGCGCCGCCACGGCGCTGTCCGATTGCTACGAGGCCCTGAAAGCCGAATACCCGGACTTCGGCGAACTGCTGCAGCGCTTCGCCTCGCTGCAGATCCGCAACCAGGGCACCTTGGGCGGCAACATCGGCAACGCTTCACCGATTGGCGACTCCCCGCCCCTGCTGATCGCCCTGGGTGCGCAGATCGTGTTGTGCAAGGGCCAGACCCGTCGCACCCTGGCGCTGGAAGACTATTTCATCGACTACCGGGTCACCGCCCGTCAGGAAAGCGAATTCATCGAAAAGATCATCGTCCCGCGGGCCAGCGCCGAACAGGCGTTCCGCGCCTACAAGGTCTCCAAGCGCCTGGACGATGACATTTCCGCGGTGTGCGCGGCATTCAACCTGCGCATCGACAACGGCGTGGTCCGCGACGCTCGCGTGGCCTTCGGCGGCATGGCCGCGACGCCCAAACGCGCCACGCATTGCGAAGCCGTATTGATCGGTGCGCAGTGGAACGACAGCACCATCGAACGCGCCTGCGCCGCCCTGGCCGAAGATTTCACGCCGCTGTCGGACTTCCGCGCCAGCAAGGAATACCGCCTGCTCAGCGCCCGCAATCTGTTGCGCAAATACTTCATCGAACTGCAAACGCCGCACATCGAGACTCGGGTGACCGCTTATGTCTAACCATCACGCCGTAGAGAAGACTCAAGTCGAATTGGCCGAGCTGTTCGCCCGTGAGCTGACCACTGGCGTGGGCCGCAGCGTCAAGCATGACAGCGCCGCCAAGCATGTGTCCGGCGAAGCCCAGTACATTGATGATCGCCTGGAATTCCCTAATCAGCTGCACGTTTACGCCCGACTTTCGGACCGCGCCCACGCCCGGATCATCCGCATCGACACCGCGCCCTGCTACGCCTTCGAAGGCGTGCGCATCGCCATTACCCATGCAGACATCCCGGGGCTCAAGGACATCGGCCCGTTGCTGCCCGGTGATCCGTTGCTGGCCATCGATGACGTGCAGTTCGTCGGCCAACCGGTGCTCGCCGTCGCCGCCAAAGACCTGGAAACCGCACGCAAGGCCGCGCTGGCCGCCATCGTCGAATACGAAGACCTGGAACCGGTGCTGGATGTGGTCGAGGCCCTGCGCAAACGCCATTTCGTGCTCGACAGCCATACCCATCAACGGGGTGATTCGGCCACGGCACTGGCCAGTGCCGAGCATCGTATCCAGGGCTCGCTGCACATTGGCGGCCAGGAACACTTTTACCTGGAAACCCAGATCTCCTCGGTGATGCCCACCGAAGACGGCGGCATGATCGTCTATTGCTCGACCCAGAACCCCACCGAGGTGCAGAAACTGGTGGCCGAAGTGCTGGGTGTGTCGATGAACAAGGTCGTGGTGGACATGCGCCGCATGGGCGGCGGCTTCGGTGGCAAGGAAACCCAGGCCGCCAGCCCGGCATGCCTGTGCGCAGTCATCGCCCACCTCACCGGCCAGCCAACCAAGATGCGCCTGCCCCGGGTCGAAGACATGCTGATGACCGGTAAGCGCCACCCGTTCTACATCGAATACGACGTGGGCTTCGACAGCACCGGGCGCCTGCATGGCATCGCCCTGGAACTGGCCGGCAACTGCGGTTGTTCGCCGGACCTGTCGGCCTCGATTGTCGACCGGGCGATGTTCCATGCCGACAACGCCTATTACCTGGGCGATGCGACCATCAATGGCCATCGCTGCAAGACCAACACCGCGTCGAACACCGCCTATCGGGGGTTCGGCGGGCCGCAAGGCATGGTCGCCATCGAAGAGGTGATGGACGCCATCGCCCGGCACTTGGGGCTCGATCCGCTGGCGGTGCGCAAGGCCAACTACTATGGCAAGACCGAGCGCAACGTCACCCACTACTACCAGACCGTCGAGCACAACATGCTCGAGGAAATGACCGCCGAACTTGAAGAAAGCAGCCAGTACGCCGAGCGTCGCGAAGCGATTCGTCGTTACAACGCCAATAGCCCGATCCTGAAAAAAGGCCTGGCGCTGACCCCGGTGAAATTCGGTATTTCGTTCACCGCCAGTTTCCTCAACCAGGCAGGTGCCTTGATCCACATCTACACCGACGGCAGCATCCACCTGAACCATGGCGGCACCGAAATGGGCCAGGGCCTGAACACCAAGGTCGCGCAAGTGGTGGCCGAAGTATTCCAGGTGGAAATGGACCGCGTGCAAATCACCGCGACCAACACCGACAAGGTGCCGAACACTTCGCCGACTGCCGCCTCCAGCGGCGCCGACCTGAATGGCAAGGCCGCGCAGAATGCCGCCGAAATCATCAAGCAGCGCCTGGTGGAATTCGCCGCGCGGCAGTACAAGGTCAGCGAGGAAGACGTGGCATTCCACAATGGCCATGTACGGGTACGCGATCACATCCTGACGTTCGACGCGCTGGTGCAGCAGGCGTATTTCGCCCAGGTCTCGCTGTCGAGCACCGGCTTCTACAAGACCCCGAAAATCTACTACGACCGCAGCCAGGCCCGGGGTAGGCCGTTCTACTACTACGCCTTCGGCGCGGCGTGTGCCGAGGTGATCGTCGACACCCTCACCGGCGAGTACAAGATGCTGCGCACCGACATCCTTCACGACGTCGGCGCCTCATTGAACCCGGCCATCGACACCGGCCAGGTCGAGGGCGGCTTCATCCAGGGCATGGGCTGGCTGACCATGGAAGAACTGGTGTGGAACGACAAGGGCAAGCTGATGACCAACGGCCCGGCCAGCTACAAGATCCCGGCAGTGGCTGACATGCCGCTGGATCTGCGGGTCAAACTGGTGGAGAACCGCAAGAACCCCGAAGACACGGTGTTCCATTCCAAAGCCGTCGGCGAGCCACCGTTCATGCTCGGCATCGCCGCGTGGTGCGCGATCAAGGACGCCGTAGCGAGCCTGGGGGATTACCGGCACCAACCGAAAATCGACGCGCCGGCGACACCGGAGCGGGTGTTGTGGGGGTGTGAGCAGATGCGCGGGTTGAGGGTGGCGAAGGTTGGGGAAGCTGAAACCGAGCTGGCTTCGCTCTAAGACCGCGGCGCGGCCTTCGCGAGCAAGCCCGCACCCACAGGGGACCGCGATCCAAATGTGGGAGCGGGCTTGCCCGCGAAGGCGGCCGAACAGACAACAGAAATGTTGAGGTGGAATATGTACAACTGGATCAGCGCCCTCGCCGACCTGCAAGATCGCGGTGAACCCTGCGTACTGGTGACGATCATCGAAGAGCTCGGCTCCACACCACGCAACGCCGGTTCGAAGATGGTCATCAGCGCCAGCCAGACCTTCGACACCATTGGTGGCGGGCACCTGGAATACAAGGCCATGGAACTCGCCCGGCAAATGCTCGCCAGCGGCCAGCAAAGCACGCATCTGGAGCGCTTCAGCCTCGGCGCCAGCCTGGGCCAATGCTGCGGTGGCGTGACGGTGTTGCTGTTCGAACCCATGGGCCAGGTGCAGGCACAAATCGCCGTGTTCGGCGCTGGCCACGTCGGCCGCGCCTTGGTCCCGCTGCTGGCAAGCCTGCCCTGCAAAGTGCGCTGGATCGACTCCCGGGAGGCGGAGTTCCCCGAACACCTGCCCCACGGCGTGCGCAAGATCGTCAGCGAAGACCCACAGGATGAAATCGACGACTTGCCCGCCGGCAGTTACTGCATTGTCATGACCCACAACCATCAGCTCGATCTGGAATTGAGCGCCGCGATCCTCAAGCGCAACGACTTCGCCTACTTCGGCCTGATCGGCTCGAAGACCAAGCGGGTCAAGTTCGAACACCGCCTGCGTGATCGTGGCTTCGACAGCAGCGCCTTGCAACGCATGCGTTGCCCGATGGGCATTGGCGAAGTCAAAGGCAAGTTACCGGTGGAAATCGCCATCTCCATCGCCGGTGAAATCATCGCCACCTATAACGCCGATTTCGGCCAGCACACCGCCCGCGCCGAACCGATTGCCAAGCTGCTGCCGGCCTCGCGCCGTAGCCAGGCCAATCGTTAATTCATTGTTGAGAAGTTCCTCATGCCCCTGACACGCAAAGCCTACCGCGCCGCCCTGCTCCACAGCCTCGCCGACCCCGCCGAAGTTGGGATCGAAGCGTCCTATGAATATTTCGAAGACGGTTTGCTGGTGGTGGAGAACGGCCAGATCAGCGCCATCGGCCCTGCCCATGACCTGCTGCCAACCCTGGCGGCGGACATCGAGATCAACCATTACCCGGACGCGCTGATCACCCCAGGCTTCATCGACACCCACATCCACTTGCCGCAGACCGGCATGGTCGGCGCCTATGGCGAGCAGTTGCTGGACTGGCTCGACACCTACACCTTCCCCTGCGAAAGCCAGTTCGCCGACCAGGCCCATGCCGATGCGGTGGCCGATATTTTCGTCAAGGAACTGCTGCGCAACGGCACCACCACCGCACTGGTATTCGGCAGCGTCCATCCGCAATCGGTGAACGCGCTTTTCGAAGTGGCCGAGAAACTTGACCTGCGCATGATCGCCGGCAAAGTGATGATGGACCGCAACGCCCCGGACTACTTGACCGACACCGCCGAATCCAGCTACACCGAAAGCAAGGCGCTGATCGAGCGCTGGCACGGCAAGGGCCGCCTGCATTACGCCGTGACCCCGCGTTTCGCGCCTACCAGCACCCCGGAACAATTGACCTTGGCCGGTCAACTGCTGGGGGAATATCCAGACCTGTACATGCAGACCCACATCAGTGAAAACCTGCAGGAGGTGCAGTGGGTCAAGGAGCTGTTCCCGCAGCGCAAGGGTTATCTGGACGTCTACGACCATTACCAGTTGCTTGGCGAGCGTTCGGTGTTTGCCCACGGCGTGCACCTGTGCGACGACGAATGTGCGCGCCTGGCCGAGGCCGGTTCGGCCATCGCGTTCTGCCCGACCTCGAATCTTTTCCTGGGCAGCGGCCTGTTCAACCTGCCGATGGCCGAGAAGTACAAGGTGAACGTGGGATTGGGCACGGATGTGGGCGGCGGCACCAGTTTTTCGCTGCTGCAAACCCTGAACGAAGCCTACAAAGTGATGCAGCTACAGGGCGCGCGGTTGAGCCCGTTCAAATCGCTGTACCTGGCGACTCTGGGCGGCGCCCGGGCCCTGCGCCTGGAAGAGCGGATCGGGACTTTGCAGCCGGGCAGCGATGCGGACTTTCTGGTACTGGACTACAACGCCACGCCGCTGTTGAGCTATCGCCTGAAGCAGGCCAGGGACATTGCCGAGAAGTTGTTTGTGTTGATGACGCTGGGGGATGACCGGACGGTGATGCAGACTTATGCGGCTGGCAGGTTGGTGCATCAGCGGTAGATTTTTATCGCCTGCCAAATCGCCTTCGCGAGCAAGCCTGCTCCCACATTTGGAATGCATTTCAATGTGGGAGCAGGCTTGCTCGCGAAGGGCGCGACTCGGTATGACTGGCTCAACCCATCAAAGCTTGGCCGTCGACCGTCCCGGTTTCTTGCTCTGCAACAAATGCGAAAACACCGCATGCAAATCATCCGACGCACTTTCCTCGTCGAGGTTGAGTTTGCTGTCGATGTGGTCCATGTGATGCATCATCAGGTCCACGGCCAGCGTGGCGTCGCGGGCCTCGATGGCGTCGATCAACTGGGTATGTTCATCGTAGGAACAGTGGGAGCGGTTGCCGCTTTCGTATTGGGCGATGATCAACGAAGTCTGCGACACGAGGCTGCGCTGGAAGCTGATCAGCGGGGCGTTCTTCGCCGCTTCGGCCAGCTTGAGGTGAAACTCGCCCGACAGGCGGATGCCGGCGCCACGGTCGCCACGGGAGAAACTGTCGCGCTCGTCGCTGACCATCTGCCGCAGTTCGGCCAACTGCTCAGCGGTGGCGTGCTGCACCGCCAACTCGGTGATCGCCCGCTCCACCAGACGCCGGGCCATGAACACCTGGCGGGCCTCTTCGACACTCGGGCTCGCTACCACGGCACCGCGATTGGGCCGCAACAACACCACCCCTTCGTGGGCCAGGCGTGACAGCGCCCGGCGGATGATGGTGCGGCTGACCCCGAAAATCTCCCCCAGCGCCTCTTCGCTCAATTTTGTACCGGGCGCCAGGCGCTGTTCGAGGATGGCCTCAAAGATATGCGCATAGACAATATCGTCCTGGGTTCCGCTGCGGCCGGCTTTACCTGCTCGCGGTTGTTTCTTGAGGGGCTGCAACTGTTCGTTCATGGGCACTCGAGTCGGGAGAACTGCGGCGAATTGACCGTGACTGTAATACGGCACAGCGGATCGCTGGCAAGTATCGCGTAAAAAACAGCCCGATTGTACACAACCTCTGATGGCAACACGACTGTACGGCTGTTTGCAGGCATGGCTGTATTGCAATCGGCTCCTGGGTTGAGTTTAGGCTTAAACCCGCAACCTGTGGCTCCTCCAAGCCCGTCAATCTACAACAAGGACCATCGCACACCATGACCGAAGTCACGACCACTCCACTTCGCCCACTGGCCGACACCTCGCCCTCGGCGATTGTCGCCGGGTTCATCGCGATGATGACCGGCTACACCAGTTCCCTGGTGCTGATGTTCCAGGCTGGCCAGGCAGCCGGGCTGACCAGTGGACAGATTTCCTCGTGGATCTGGGCAATTTCCATCGGCATGGCGGTGTGCTCCATCGGGCTGTCGCTGCGTTATCGCACGCCAATCACCATCGCCTGGTCGACTCCCGGCGCGGCATTGCTGATCACCAGCCTTGGCGGTGTCAGTTATGGCGAGGCCATCGGCGCCTATATCACCTGCGCGGCGCTGGTGACGATCTGCGGCTTGACCGGCAGTTTCGAACGCCTGGTCAAACGCATTCCGGCATCACTGGCGGCGGCATTGCTGGCAGGGATCCTGTTCAAGATCGGCAGCGAGATCTTCGTCGCCGCACAACATCGCACCGGCCTGGTGCTGGGGATGTTTTTCAGCTATCTGATCGTCAAGCGCCTGTCGCCGCGCTACGCCGTGCTGGCGGCGCTGCTGATCGGCACGGCACTGTCCGGCCTGTTGGGGCTGCTGGACTTCAGCGGCTTTGCCCTGGAAGTCGCAACGCCAGTCTGGACCACTCCGCATTTCTCCCTGGCGGCGACCATCAGCATCGGCATTCCACTGTTTGTGGTGGCGATGACCTCGCAGAACATGCCGGGCATCGCCGTGCTGAGGGCCGACGGTTACACCGTGCCGGCCTCGCCGTTGATCACCAGCACCGGCATCGCCTCGTTGCTGCTGGCCCCGTTCGGCTCCCATGGCATCAACCTGGCAGCCATCAGCGCAGCCATCTGCACTGGGCCTCACGCCCATGAGGACCGCAACAAGCGTTACACGGCAGCGGTCTGGTGCGGAGTTTTCTACGGCTTTGCCGGGGTGTTCGGCGCGACACTGGCGGCCTTGTTCGCGGCGCTGCCCAAGGAGTTGGTGCTGTCCATCGCGGCGCTGGCGCTGTTCGGGTCGATTATCAATGGCCTGAGCATCGCCATGAGCGAAGCCAAGGAACGGGAAGCAGCGCTGATCACCTTCATGGTCACGGCGTCGGGACTGACGCTGTTTTCCATCGGGTCGGCGTTCTGGGGGATTGTGGCCGGGGTGTTGACCTTAGTGATTCTGAACTGGCGTAGCGCCTGACGGCTAAAAGCTTCGCGAGCAAGCCCACTCCCACAGCAGATCTGTGTCGCCCACATAACTCCTGTGGGAGTGGGCTTGCTCGCGAAGGCGGCCTGACAGACAACCAGTAAATGACAGGCACAAAAAAACCGGCGCCCAAACGGGCTGCCGGTTTTTGAACATCAAGCGACCGGATTGATCGGCTTTTCCGGGTACCAGACGTCCATCAGCGGGCTGACTTCAACGCTGGTCAGCTCAGGACGCGCCTTGAGCCAGGCTTCAACGGCTGCACGCTGCTCTTGGGTCACCGAGCCACGCTTCTGCAGGCAAACCAGACCGTAGTCGTCGCCGCCGACATAGCCCAGGCCGTTGGCTTCCATGGCTTCTTTGAGGAAAGCATCGAGGAAAGCGTCAATAGCCTCATCGGCCAGATCTTCTTTGAAATCCAGGTTCAGTTCGAAACCCAGCTCTTGAAATTCATCCACGCACAGCTTTTTGCGCAGACGCTGGGAACGGTTAGTCGCCATTGGAACAATCCTCATAAGTAATAACGGCCGGCACTTTACCAGTTTGGTGCGTCGATTGCCCGACTGATCGGGCGCATTCGCCCTACCGTCGGTAAAAAATAGCCCCCCCAAGGGCTCAGGCACGGCACAAGCCGGTGCACCTTGGGGCATAATGCCGACACTTTCATGACCGTTGAGGGCGTTCATTTTCATGCCCTCGTCTTTTTCCCCCTCGCCCGTAGGGTTTTATTTCACATGATCAAATCTTTGCGTCCACTGCTTCTGGCCAGCCTTATTCTTCCCCTGGCCCTGCCGGTTACTACCAACGCCGCCACCATCAACACCGCCCTGTCGCCCAATGTGCAAAAGGCCCTCAAGAACAGCAAGCTGCAAGACAACGCCCTGTCCCTGGTGCTGATCCCACTCAACGGCCCCGGCACTCCGACCTTGTACAACGCCGACGTCTCGGTGAACCCGGCCTCCACCATGAAACTGGTGACCACCTACGCGGCCCTGGAAATGCTCGGCCCCAATCACCAGTGGAAAACCGAGTTCTACACCGACGGCACCCTCAGCGGCGGAATTCTCAACGGTAACCTGTACCTCAAGGGCGGCGGCGACCCCAAGCTGAACATGGAAAAACTCTGGCTGTTGATGCGTGACCTTCGGGCCAACGGCGTGCAGCAAATCACTGGCGATCTGGTGCTGGACCGCAGCTTCTTCATCCAGCCGCAACTGCCCGAGTTCAACGATGACGGCAATGACGAAAACAAACCGTTCCTGGTCAAGCCCGACTCGCTGTTGGTGAACCTCAAGGCCCTGCGCTTCGTCGCCCGCAATGACGGCGGTCGGGTGCTGGTGTCGGTGGAGCCACCGATTGCCACTATTCGCATCGAAAACCAGGTCAAGGCCGTCAATTCCAAGCAATGCACCGGCGGCGTGCGCTACAACCCGGTGCCACAGGCGGACGGCAGTGTGACCGTGACCGTCGGCGGCCAGCTCGGTGACGGTTGCAGCTCGCAGACTTACCTGTCGCTGCTGGACCACGCCACTTACACCGCCGGAGCCGTGCGGGCGATCTGGAAGGAGCTGGGCGGCAGCATCCAGGGCAAGGACCGCCTGGCTCCGACCCCGAGCAGCGCCAAGGTGCTGGCCCGGGCGTTCTCGCCGGACCTGGCCGAGATCATCCGCGACATCAACAAATACAGTAACAACACCATGGCCCAGCAACTGTTCCTGAGCCTCGGCGCGCAGTTTCGCAACGAAGCCGACGGTGACGACGCCAAGGCGGCGCAACGGGTGGTGCGCCAATGGCTGGCCAAGAAAGGCATCACCGCACCGCACCTGGTGATGGAGAACGGCTCCGGCCTGTCCCGCGCCGAACGGGTCAGCGCCCGGGAAATGGCGGCG
The DNA here is from genome assembly GCF_053850495.1 of Pseudomonas sp. CFBP 5748. Lineage (NCBI taxonomy): Bacteria > Pseudomonadati > Pseudomonadota > Gammaproteobacteria > Pseudomonadales > Pseudomonadaceae > Pseudomonas > Pseudomonas sp. CFBP 5748. The sequence continues at coordinate 494,892 of NZ_JBSPTN010000001.1, read as the reverse complement.
ATGCTGCAGGCCGCCTGGCGCAGCCCGTACTCGGCGGAGTTCATCAGTTCGATGCCGATCGCTGGCACCGACGGCACCATGCGCAAACGCCTCAAGACCACTGCCATGGCCGGCGAAGCCCACGTCAAGACCGGCACCTTGAATACTGTCCGCGCCATCGCCGGCTTCAGCCGTGACATCAATGGCAATACCTGGGCGGTGGTGGCGATCCTCAATGATCCAAAGCCCTGGGGCGCTTCTTCGGTGCTGGACCAGGTGCTGCTGGACCTGTACCGCCAGCCGAAACTGCCGCAGACGGCTTCGGTGCTCTGAACCCTTGATTCGCCGCAACTTCAGCGGCACCAGAGAACAGTGTGGGAGCAAGCCTGCTCCCACAATTGACCGCGTATATCCAGATAGCTATCCCAACTGCGTCTCCACCCGATCCCGCCCAGCCTGCTTGGCCGCATACACCCCTGAGTCGGCCCGCAACAGCAACGCATCCGCGCCCTCACCGATCCGCCAGCTGGCGATACCAAAACTGGCGGTGACGACGCCCACGCCATCGATCGGCGCGGCCCTCAGGCCTTCCCACAGCCCAATGGCCAATGCATAGGCGCTGGTACCGTCAGTGTCCGGGCACAGCACCACAAACTCTTCACCACCCAGCCGGCAGAACACGTCAGTACGGCGCAACCGTTGGGCGACGCGCTGGCAGACCGCCTGCAACACTCGGTCGCCCACCGCGTGGCCGTACTGGTCGTTGATACGCTTGAAGTGATCGATGTCGAGCATGATCACCGCCAACTCACCGGAACCCCGTTCGACCCGAACCATTTCCGAGGTCAGGCGCTCCTGGAAATAGCGCCGGTTGCGAATGCCGGTCAGGGCGTCGGTCACGGACAGGGCCCGCAGTTCCTCCTCCACGCGCTTGAGATCGGAAATATCCGAGATATAGCCATGCCACAGCACCCCGCCACCGGGTAGCTCCTCGGGTGTGGCCTCACCACGCACCCAGCGCAGGCCACGCACCGGGAGTTGCACTCGGTACTCTTCGCGCCAGGGGCTCAACGTCGCCGCCGAAGCACGAATCGAAGCGCGGACCCGTGTGCCGTCCAAGGGATGAATACGCGAGAAAACCGCTTCGGCGTGCTGCACCAACACATCAGGCTCCAGCTCATAGATGTCGCGAATGCCGTCACTGGCGTAGATCACGCTGAAACGACCGTTGAAATCCATCTTGAATTGGTAGATGCCGCCAGGAACGTGGGCGCTGAGTTTTTTCAGTAACAGGTCCCGGGCGGCCAGGGCCTCGTGGACGCGCTTGCGCTCGGTGATATCGATGCAGATCGCCAGATGGCCGACCCACAGCCCTTGGTCATCGAGCATCGGGGTGGCGAGCATATTCACGGTCAGATGGCTGCCATCGCGGCGCACCAGCGTCCATTCCCGGGCCTGTTGGCCACCCTGCTCACCGCCCTCGACCAACATCGCGTGACACGTTGGAATCGGTTTGCCGTAGCGTGCGCCAAGCTGTGCGGCCCGGGCCTGGAGTTCACGCGGAACGTGCAAGCTTTCCAGGGTCATGCTCTGCAGGACGGCGCTGCTGGCATAGCCAAGCATCTGTTCGGCACCGGCATTGAATGTAGTGATGACACCGCGCAGGTCCGTGGCGATGATCGCAACCTGGGTCGCGGCATCCAGCACTCCGCGCAACTGCCCATGGGTGCCCCGCAACTCTTGCTCGCGTGCGCGCAGTTCCTGGGTCCGCTGTTCCACCAATTTCAGAGCCCGTTGGCGCTGGCTGACCAACACATAGAGCAAGGCGCTGAGCAACAGGCTGAGCAAACCGCCCAGCACCACCAGGCTCTCCACCGTGGAATGGTTGGTTGCCAGGAAGGCCCCACTGGGCCGCAACTCCACCCGAAAGTCATGATCTGCCAGGCGTAACAAGCGGATCGCCGACAAACTGCTGTCAACCGATGGGTCGAGAGACTCGAACAGCACTTCCTCCCGGTCCTCAGTGGACAGGTCCAGGACCCGCATCGAAAGGTTGTCTTGCCCGGACTCCGGCAGGCCATCGCCCACCAGCTGACGCATGCTGATGGCCGCCACCACATAACCGAACGGCTCCTTGGCCGACGCCCTGGTGACCGGCGCGACCAGCAAAACCCCACGGGCCAAGTTCGGGTCGACGCCCATCAGGTCCAATGGCTGCGAGACCACCAACCCGCCACGCTGGCGGGCCCGCTCGAGCGCCGCCCGGCGCAGCGGGTCAGAAAGCAGGTCCAACCCCAACGGTGACCCGTAGGAAGCCTGGCTCTGGAGGTAGAGCACCGGCGCGTATTCGTCCCGCTCGGGGGCCTGGCGCAGGTCACCGGTGTTATCCACCTCACGGATCGTAAAGTTGTCTGCCCCCTCGGCCCGTGCCTGCTGCTCGAACGACTGCCGTTCGCCCCCAAGCACCCTTGGCGCCCAGGCGAAGGCTCGGGTGCGCGGCAACAAAGCTTCGGTGTAACCGCGGAATTCGGCGTAGGAAACCCCATCGGAATTGGCGAAGAAACGCCTGAGGCTATCGAGGCGTTGCTCCTGACCCTGGAAGCGTTCCTCGAGGCGGCTGAAACGTTCCTCGGCTTGCAGCTCGAAGCGCTGACGCAGTTGCTGCTTGAACAGCTCCATCATCGACCAGGTCAGCAAGCCGGTCAGGCAGGTACCGGCCAGCAAGACCAGCGAAGCCACCAGCCAGGCCGACACATCTTCGCTGATAAAGCCCAGGATTCTGGGGCGTACCTGATGCAATGCCATAAATACAACTCAGAAAGGAGCCAGGCGTAGGCGCAGCCCTGGACACAGCCTAAGTTATAGCTATTAGCCATCACTTTAGCCAGTCCCAAAAAGGGCCCAGAAGCCTTGATTTACAAGGCTTCGTGGATCCAATCAGCGATAGGATCAACGGGCCATGATCTTCCAGGCACGGTGGATCTTACTGTTGCGCGCAAAATCCGGATCAATGGTCTTGGCGGTGATCTCTTCCACGGCGTATCGCTCGCCAAGGTTGTCCTCGAGCTGGAACTTACGGAAGTTGTTGGAAAAATACAGTACGCCGCCCGGCGCCAGACGGGCCATGGCCAGGTCCAGCAACTGGACGTGGTCGCGCTGCACGTCGAACACCCCTTCCATACGCTTGGAATTGGAGAACGTCGGCGGGTCGATGAAGATCAGGTCGTACTCGTCCCGACTGGCTTCGAGCCAGGCCATCACGTCACCCTGTTCCAGGCGGTTCTTATCCGAAAAGCCATTGAGCGACAGGTTGCGCCGTGCCCAGTCCAGATAGGTTTTCGACAGGTCGACGCTGGTGGTACTGCGCGCACCGCCCTTGGCAGCGTGGACGCTGGCGGTCGCGGTGTAGCAGAACAGGTTGAGGAAGCGCTTGCCGGCCGCCTCTTTCTGGATCCGCAGGCGCATCGGCCGGTGATCGAGAAACAGTCCGGTGTCCAGGTAGTCGGTGAGGTTGACCAGCAGCTTCACGCCGCCTTCGTTGACCTCGGTGAACTTGCCCTGGGCGCTCTGGCGCTCGTACTGCTTGGTGCCGCTCTGGCGCTCGCGACGCTTGATCACCACGCGGCTCTTGTCGACATTCAGCGCCTGTGGAATCGCCGCCAGGGCATCGAACAACCGGGCCGAGGCTTTTTCCGGGTCGATGGATTTTGGCGCGACGTATTCCTGAACGTGCACCCAATCGTGATACAGGTCGATGGCCATGGAGTATTCCGGCATGTCAGCGTCGTAGACCCGATAGCAGTCCACGCCTTCACGCTTGGCCCATTTACTCAGCAACTTGAGGTTTTTTTGCAGGCGATTGGCGAACATCTGCCCGCCCTCGCTCAAACGGGCCTGCTCGACCACAGGGGCCGGAGCCGGGGTTGGCTTGATCGGGTTGCCGTTCTTGTTGTACTGGCGCTCTTGCGGCACCTCCGGCGTCTGATCGTACGCTGCCTGCTCACGCTCGGCCTGACGCTGTTCCGGGGTGCGACGTTCGCCGGTGACGAACTGATCCGGCAGCACCTTGATCAGCAAGAGCTTGCACGGCAAGGCGCCGTTCCAGAACGAATACTGCTTGTGGCTGCGAATGCCCATGCGCTTGCCCAGGTCCGGCGCGCCGGTGAACACCGCCGCCTCCCAGTTCAAGCAAGCCTGGCGCAAGCGCTCGCCCAGATTCTGGTAGAGGTAAAGCAGGCTGGCTTCGTCGCCCAGACGCTCGCCGTACGGCGGGTTGCAGATCACCAGGCCCTTCTGGTTCTGATCCGGACGCGGCTCGAAGGTGGCGACTTCGCCTTGATAGATCTTGATCCACTCGCTCAGGCCCGCACGCTCAACGTTGTTGCGGCCTGGCTGGATCAACCGTGGATCGGCTTCATAGCCGCGAATCCACAACGGTGGCTTGGCCAGCCCGGCGGCGGCACGCTCGGAGGCCTCTTCGTGGAGCTTCTTCCACAGCGCCGGCACGTGGCCGAGCCAGGCGGTGAAGCCCCACTGCTGGCGACGCAGGTTCGGCGCCATGTCGGCAGCGATCATCCCGGCTTCCACCAGGAACGTGCCCACGCCGCACATCGGGTCGGCCAGCGCCCCGCCTTCAGCGGCAATGCGCGGCCAGCCGGCGCGGATCAGGATGGCGGCAGCGAGGTTTTCCTTCAGCGGCGCGGCGCCTTGCTGCAGGCGATAGCCGCGCTGGTGCAGGCTGTGGCCGGAGAGGTCCAGGGAGAGGATCGCTTCGCCGCGGTCCAGGCGCAGGTGAATGCGCAGGTCCGGGTTGAGTTTGTCGATGGACGGTCGCTCGCCCGTCGGGGTGCGCAGTTTGTCGACGATGGCGTCCTTGACCTTCAGGGCGCCAAAGTGGGTGTTGTCGATGCCCGAGCCGTGGCCGCTGAACTCCACCGCCAAGGTGCCATCGGCGAGCATGTGGTCTTGCCAGTCGACGTCCAGCACGCCGTGGTACAGGTCTTCGGCGTCCTTCATCGGGAAACGCTTGAGCACCAGCAACACGCGGTTGGCCAGGCGCGACCAGAGGCACAGGCGATAAGCCGTTTCCATGTCGGCCATGCCGCGCACGGCCGAAGTGTGCTCGCGCGCCTCTTCAAGGCCAAGCCCGACGGCTTCCTCGATGAGCAGGCCTTCGAGGCCCTTGGGGCAAGTGAGGAAGAGTTCGAAACGATCGGACATGGGATTTCCAGCGCCTTTGGCTAAGTGGACCGGGCAACGCATTGCCGGGCCGGGTTCAATCAGGTGCTTTTCTCAAGAGCACCCACGTGGCACGAAAGTGTGCCGTCCCGCCCTCGCCGTTCAGGTTAGAAGAGCCTGGATGGGAGGGCAGATAAAAAATTCTGTATAACAATTTGTGAAAACTCGACCCTTTCGTCGAATAGTACCCGAGTGCAACGGGGGGACATTCTCATTCGAGGAAAGACCGCGCCCTTCGGCGCGAGGCCGATCATACAGGGGTCTAGCTCAAAAGCGGTCAACGAACATCAAGTTACTTATCGCCCTAACGTCTTTATTGTTACGTGCTTATGACAAAACGATCATTCCATCCATGTGACGCTTTGGTTAGAACTCAACACAGGTTGACGCCACAACGGCGCCAACACCTTGGCTCGTCACGCCGGCAACGAGCCACCAACGGCAGAATGATTCTGCCCCGGCCTCGATAGAGGTCGACGCTAAGCAACAGTCAACAAGTGAGGGCAACACCCTATGAGAAGACTTAAGCGTGATCCGTTGGAAAGAGCATTTTTACGCGGTTACCAATATGGCGTTGGTGGTAAATCCCGTGAGCTTTGCCCCTTTACTCTACCGTCAGTACGTCAAGCCTGGATCAATGGCTGGCGAGAAGGACGCGGCGACAACTGGGACGGTATGACCGGCACTGCGGGTATCCATAGACTCAACGAACTTCACGCCGTCGGCTGACACAGGGCTCAACACTCAAGAACTCGACAATTTGATACTCACATCGATTTAACCACGCGCGTCCCATCCGGACGGCGGGCTTCGGCCCAGGGGGCTCCTTCGAGGAGCCCTTTTTAATGCCTGGGTTTTCTGAACAGGGTTACTAACTCTACTGTGAACACCATTGTGGCGAGGGAGCTTGCTCCCTCGCCACGGTGGGTCTGCGTAGCCTTCAAAAGATCAATCAACGCAGCGCCGCAATCGCATCCACTGATTCACGAATCAACGCCGGTCCTTTATAGATAAAGCCCGAATAAATCTGCACCAGGCTCGCCCCAGCGGTGATTTTCTCGGCGGCATGCCGGCCTTGTGTGATGCCACCCGCCGCGATGATCGGCAAGCGCCCCGCCAACTCGGCGGCCAACACCTTCACGGTGTGGGTGCTCTTCTCGAGCACCGGAGCACCCGACAAGCCGCCCGCCTCATCGCCATGCTCCAGCCCCTCGACGCCTTCACGCCCCAAGGTCGTGTTGGTGGCAATCACCGCGTCCATGCCGGTCTCGATCAGGGCCTGGGCGACTTGAGCGGTTTCTTCGTCGGTCATGTCCGGAGCGATCTTGATGGCCAGTGGCACATGGCGACCATGAATCACCGCCAGCTCTGCACGTCGGCGGGCCAGGTCGGCCAGCAGTTGCTTGAGGGAATCACCGAATTGCAGGCTGCGCAGGCCCGGAGTGTTCGGCGAACTGACGTTGACCGTCACATAGCTGGCATGGGCGTAGACCTTGTCCAGGCAAATCAAGTAGTCGTCGACGGCGCGCTCCACCGGGGTGTCGAAGTTCTTGCCGATATTGATGCCCAGCACGCCCTTGTACTTGGCCGCAGCCACCCGGGCCAGCAAATGGTCGACGCCCAGGTTGTTGAAGCCCATGCGGTTGATGATCGCCTCCGCCTCCGGCAGGCGGAAAAGCCGTGGCTTGGGGTTGCCTGGCTGCGGGCGTGGGGTGACGGTGCCGATTTCCACGAAACCGAAACCCAGCTGGGCGAACCCATCGATGGCCGCGCCATTCTTGTCCAGCCCCGCCGCCAACCCGACCGGGTTAGGGAACTCCAGCCCCATGACCGTCACCGGCAATTTCGCCGGAGCCTTGCACAGCAACCCGTTGAGGCCCAAACGTCCGCCCGCGCCGATCAGGTCCAGGGACAGATCGTGGGAGGTTTCCGGGGAAAGTTTGAACAGCAGCTCACGGGCCAGGGTGTACATGGGTGGGTTTGACTCGATCGGAGAAATGAGGCGCGGATTATAGCGGGGTGAAGGGATGGGAGCGAGCAACCGATAGTTGCCTGCTCCCTGCTTGGCGCCGTATTGAAATCTGAAGGAAAGCGGATGAGGTCCGGGCTGGCATATGCCTTGCACCATTTGTGTTCATCGGTGCCCATGCCAACGGCGGAATGCGTGCCACACTGTTTTAAGGGACAACGGCGTCGTCATCCGCCCCTGCTCTGGCAGCCGTCCGGATACGGCGCCTTTTTTGTGGAAGGTGATGCTCAATGAATGAAATTCCAGCCAACCCCCTGGCCTGGGTCAACGGCAGCGATGCCCCGGAAAAGAGCGCGGTCAATCTTGGCTTCATGGCCTTGAGTGACTGTGCCCCGGTGGTGGTGGCCGCCACCCAGGGCTTCGCCCAACCCTACGGCCTGACCCTGAACCTCAAGCGCCAGACGTCCTGGGCCAACCTGCGGGACAAGCTGGTCAGCGGTGAAATCGATGCCGCCCACAGCCTGTACGGCCTGATTTATGCGGTGCACCTGGGCATCGGTGGCGTCGCGCCGACTGACATGGCGGTGCTGATGGGGCTGAACCAGAACGGCCAGAGCATCAACCTGTCCCATGGCCTCCAGGCCCAAGGCGTGACCAGTCCTGAGGCACTGGAGCAGCATGTGCACCAAACTCGCCCGAAACTGACCTTCGCCCAGACCTTCCCCACCGGCACCCATGCCATGTGGCTTTATTACTGGCTCGCCGCCCAGGGCATCCATCCCTTGTCGGATGTCGACAGCGTGGTGGTGCCGCCGCCGCAAATGATCGCGCACCTGCAGGCCGGGCGTATCGACGGCTTCTGCGTCGGTGAACCCTGGTGCGCCAGCGCGGTGAAGCAGAACCTGGGCTTCACCCTGGCGACCACCCAGACCATCTGGCCCGATCATCCGGAAAAAGTGTTGGGCTGCACCCGCGCGTTCGTCGAGCAGTACCCCAATACCGCCAGGGCGCTGGTGATGGCGATCCTTGAAGCCAGCCGCTTTATCGAACAAAGCACGGAAAACCGTCGCAGCACCGCGCAACTGTTGAGTGCGCCCGAATACCTCGACGCACCGTTGGACTGCATCGAGCCGCGCCTGCTGGGCATCTATGCCGACGGCTTGGGCAATAGCTGGCAGGATCCTCACGCGATGCGCTTCCATGGCAACGGCGAGGTGAACCTGCCGTACCTGTCCGACGGTATGTGGTTCATGACCCAGTTCCGCCGCTGGGGCCTACTGCGTGAAGACCCGGACTACCTGGCCGTGGCCCGGCAAGTCCAGCAACTCACGCTGTACCGTGAAGCCTGCGCGGCGCTGGACATCGCGGCCCCACGCCAGGACATGCGCAGCAGCCAGTTGATCGACGGCATCATCTGGGACGGCTCGGACCCGGCCACGTATGCCCGTAGCTTCAAACTGCACGCCTTGAGCGATGCGGCTCCCCTTCTCGCCAGCCGCTGACAGGAGCCTCGACCATGCTGCGTATCCTGCTGATCAACGACACGGCGAAAAAAGTCGGCCGCCTCAAAGCCGCCCTGATTGAAGCCGGATTCGAAGTCATCGACGAGTCCGGTTTGACCATTGACCTGCCGGCGCGCGTCGAAACGGTGCGTCCGGACGTGATCCTGATCGATACCGAGTCACCCGGACGCGATGTGATGGAACAAGTGGTGCTGGTCAGCCGCGACCAACCACGACCGATCGTCATGTTTACCGACGAGCACGACCCGGATGTGATGCGCCAGGCGATCAAGTCGGGGGTGAGCGCCTACATCGTCGAAGGCATCCACGCCGCGCGCCTGCAACCGATCCTCGACGTGGCCATGGCCCGCTTCGAAAGCGACCAGGCCCTGCGCGCCCAGCTCCTGGCGCGGGACCAGCAACTGGCCGAACGCAAGCGCATCGAACTGGCCAAGGGCATGCTGATGAAGATGAAAGAATGCAACGAAGAACAGGCCTACACCCTGATGCGCCGCCAGGCCATGAGCCGCCAGCAGAAGCTGATCCAGGTGGCGGAGCAGATCATTGCCATGAATGAGTTGCTGGGCTGAAAGCCCTGTAGCGACTGGGCTGGCGCCACCGCGAGCAGGCTCGCTCCCACAGGTTCGTGACCCCTGAGGATCCATTGTGGGAGCGAGCCTGCTCGCAATAGCCCTCACACCAATCCCCGCTGTTGGCACAGATCTCGCTTAAGTAATCCCACAGGTAACCAACGGCGGTTGCCCCACCTACGACAAAGACGTCGCACACCCTCCTTGCCTCTCTGGCGATCCGGGTTGCGGCGTTTTTTTGTTTTGGCCCCTCGGGGCCGGTGGTGCGACCACAGACGGCGCACTGCTCAAAGCACTGACTCATTTCTCGAGACTTTTACAGCTGAGGTGCGCGATGAATTCAAGCTTCTGGAAATCCGGCCACACCCCGACACTGTTCGCGGCCTTCCTCTACTTCGACCTGAGTTTCATGGTCTGGTACCTGCTCGGTCCACTGGCGGTGCAGATCTCTGCCGACCTGCACCTGACCACCCAGCAACGCGGCCTGATGGTGGCGACGCCAATCCTGGCCGGTGCGGTACTGCGTTTGTTCATGGGCCTGCTGGCTGATCGCATCTCACCGAAAACCGCCGGCATGGTGGGCCAGGTGATTGTGATCGGCGCGCTGTTCTGCGCCTGGAAACTGGGCATCCACAGCTATGAACAGGCGCTGCTGCTGGGCCTGTTCCTGGGTGTGGCCGGTGCGTCGTTTGCCGTGGCCTTGCCGCTGGCGTCCCAGTGGTATCCGCCACAGCACCAGGGCAAGGCCATGGGTATTGCCGGCGCTGGCAACTCGGGCACCGTACTGGCGGCGTTGATCGCCCCGGTGATGGCAGTGGCATTCGGCTGGAGCAACGTCTTCGGCTTCGCGCTGATCCCGCTGGTGCTGACCCTGGTGCTCTTTGCCTGGCTGGCCAAGAACGCTCCCGAGCGGCCGAAAGCCAAATCCATGGCCGACTACCTCAAGGCCCTCGGCGACCGTGACAGCTGGTGGTTCATGTTCTTCTACAGCGTGACCTTCGGTGGTTTCATCGGCCTGGCCAGCGCCCTGCCCGGCTACTTCAACGACCAATACGGCCTGAGTCCGGTCACCGCCGGCTACTACACCGCCGCCTGCGTCTTCGGTGGCAGCCTGATGCGTCCGTTGGGTGGCGCCCTGGCGGATCGTTTCGGTGGCATCCGCACCTTGCTCGGCATGTACACCGTTGCGGCGGTCTGCATCGCGGCGGTGGGCTTCAACCTGCCGAGTTCCTACGCGGCCCTGGCCCTGTTCGTCTGCACCATGCTCGGTTTGGGTGCGGGCAACGGCGCGGTATTCCAGCTGGTGCCACAACGCTTCCGTCGCGAAATCGGCGTGATGACCGGACTGATCGGCATGGCCGGTGGCATCGGTGGTTTCGCCCTGGCGGCGGGCATGGGTGCGATCAAACAGAGCACCGGCAGCTATCAACTGGCACTGTGGTTGTTCGCCAGCCTCGGTGTCCTGGCCTGGTTCGGCCTGTACGGCGTGAAACGTCGCTGGAGAACCACTTGGGGTTCGGCCGCCGTCACTGCAGCTCGGGTATAACGTGCAACCATGAGCCTGCAACTGAGTTTCGCCGAAGCCAGTGCCATTGGCCCGCGGGAAGAAAACCAGGACGCCCTGCGCCTGGTCACCCCGGCCCCGGCCCTGGCTGCCAGCAAGGGTTACCTGTTCGCCATCGCTGACGGCGTGAGCCAATGCGCCGATGGCGGGCTGGCCGCCCGTTCGACCTTGCAGGCGCTGGCCCTGGACTATTACTCCACGCCGCAAACCTGGGGCGTGGCCCAGGCGCTGGACCGGCTGTTACTCGCACAAAATCGCTGGCTGCAGGCCAACGGTGGCGGGCAACCCCTGCTCACCACCGTCAGTGCCCTGGTGCTGCGAGGCCGGCGCTTCACCCTCGCGCATGTCGGCGATTGCCGGGTCTACCGCTGGCACGCCGATCATCTGCAGCGGGTCAGCGAAGATCACGTCTGGGAGCAACAGGGCATGCAACATGTGCTCAAACGTGCCCTGGGGCTGGATCAACATCTGATCCTCGACTTTCTCGACGGTGAACTGCGCACCGACGAAACCTTCGTGCTGCTCAGCGACGGCGTCTGGGCGGTCCTCGGGGACACGGCCATCGCCGGCATCCTTCGCGACCAACCGAACCTGGACCTCGCGGCGCAGACACTGGTCAACGCCGCGCACCTGGCCGGTAGCCAGGACAACGCCAGCGCTCTGCTGGTACGTGTCGATGCGCTGGGCGAGGCAAGCATCGGCGATGCGCTGATCCAATTGCAGCAATGGCCCCTTCCCCCGGCACTGAAACCGGGTCAGGTGTTCGAGGGCTGGCAGATCGAAAGTCTGCTCGGCCAGAGCCAGCAATCGTTGCTCTACCGGGTACACGATGGGCAGGGCCAGCCATGGCTGCTGAAAACCTTGCCCGGGCAGCTACGGGACGACACCCGGGCCGGACAGGCATTGCTGTCGGAAGAGTGGTTTCTCAAACGGGTCGCAGGGCGGCAGTTTCCCGAGGTCCATGGCGTTCCCCAGCGTCAGCATTTGTACTACGTGATGCGCGAATATTCGGGCATGACCCTGGCCGAGCTGTTCAACCAGGGCGGGCCGCTCCCTCTGGCCCAATGGCTGGACCTGGCGCAGCGGCTGGTGCGGGCGGTGGGCCTGTTGCATCGAAGGCAGATCTACCACCGCGACATCAAGCCGGAAAACCTGCACCTGGGAGACGATGGGGAATTGCGCTTGCTGGACTTCGGGCTGGCGTACTGCCCGGGCTTGTCCGAAGATCAGGCTAACATGCTGCCCGGCACGCCTAGCTATATCGCACCGGAAGCCTTTGGTGGCGCTGCGCCGACCGCGCAACAGGATTTGTATGCCCTCGGCGTGACCTTGTATTTCCTGCTGACCGGGCATTATCCCTACGGCGAAATCGAGGCGTTCCAGCGCCCGCGCTTTGGCGTGCCGGTCAATGCCAGTCGCTATCGGCCAGACCTGGCCGAATGGCTCGGACAAAGCCTGGAACGCGCCGTCGCGGCCGATCCGCAGCAGCGTTTTGAAACCGCCGAGGAATGGCTGTTGCTGCTGGAACAGGGCGAACGCCGCAGCTTGGGCGTAAGGCCCCGGCCGCTGCTGGAAAGAGAACCACTGAAGGTCTGGCGGACGTTGGCGCTGGTGTCTTTGGTGGTGAATATTGTGCTGCTGTTTTTGGTATTTCATGGCTGAAATCCAGTCGCGCCCCTCGCCTCCACGCTCCATTACCGGGCAACACGCTTTGATTCGGTGCAATAAATCCCTCCCCCATTCGTGCAATCAGCCGTTCCCCCAATAAATCCACGCCCTCAAGCCACTTGGCACAACCACTGCATAACCTCTCTCACCATACATAAAGCAACGCCTCCAACGATGAAGGCGGTGCTTCCCGAGAGAACGGGACCAGGACAAAGGCGTCCTCGCTAGGCAACTAGCGGGACGCCTTTTTTTGTTTTCGAAAAAATTGCCGAGCCAGCCCGATCACCGTGATGAAACGGGCCTGTACTTGCGGAGAACCCTGATGAAAAAACTCAAACTGGTAATGATCGGCAACGGCATGGCCGGGGTTCGAACCCTCGAAGAACTGCTCAAACTGAGTAACGAGCTGTACGACATCACGGTGTTCGGTGCCGAGCCCCACACCAACTACAACCGCATCCTGCTCTCGCCGGTGCTTGCCGGTGAGCAGACGTTCGAAGAGATCGTGCTCAACGACCTGAGCTGGTACCTGGACAACAACATCAAGCTGCTGCTCAACCGCAAAGTGGTGGAGATCGACCGGGTCAAGCGCCGGGTCATCGCCGAAGACGGCAGCGAGGCCGAATACGACCGCCTGCTGATCGCCACCGGCTCCACACCCTTTATCCTACCGATCCCCGGCAACACCCTGGAAGGCGTGATCGGCTACCGCGACATCGCCGACACCCAGGCCATGATCAACACCGCCAAGACCCACAAGCATGCGGTGGTGATCGGCGGCGGCCTGCTCGGCCTGGAAGCCGCCAATGGCCTGAAGTTGCGGGGCATGGACGTGACCGTGGTGCACCTGGGCGAATGGTTGCTGGAACGGCAACTGGACAAGACCAGCGGCCAACTGCTGCAAACCGCCCTGGAAAACCGTGGCCTGAAATTCCGCCTCTGCGAGCAGACCCAGGCCCTGTACGACGCCGGCAACGGCCGGGTCGGCTCGGTCCAGTTCAAGAACGGTGACATCATCCCCGCCGACCTGGTGGTGATGGCCGCCGGCATTCGCCCCAACACCGAACTGGCGGAGAAATCCGGCATCCCTTGCAACCGCGGGATCCTGGTCAATGACACCCTGCAGACCTACGACCCGCGCATCTATGCCATCGGCGAATGCGCCAGCCACCGCGGCACCGCCTATGGCCTGGTGGCCCCGCTGTTCGAACAGGCCAAGGTCTGCGCCAACCACCTCGCACAACTGGGCTTCGCCACTTACAAGGGCTCGGTCACCTCGACCAAGCTCAAAGTCACCGGCATCGACCTGTTCTCCGCCGGGGACTTCATGGGCGGCGAAGGCACCGAGACCATCACCCTTTCCGACCCGATCGGCGGCGTCTACAAAAAACTGGTGATCAAGGACGACGTGCTGGTCGGTGCCTGCCTGTATGGCGATACGGCAGACGGTGGCTGGTATTTCCGCCAGATCCGTGAGAACCACACCATCAGCGAGATCCGCGATCACCTGATGTTCGGTGAAAACGCCTTGGGCGACGTAGGCCACCAGGGCCAGGACAAAGCCATGAGCATGGCCGACACCGCCGAAGTCTGCGGCTGCAACGGCGTGTGCAAAGGCACCATCGTCAAGGCGATCCAGGAGCACGGGCTGTTCAGCGTCGACGACGTGAAAAAACACACCAAGGCCGCCAGTTCCTGTGGTTCCTGCGCCGGATTGGTCGAACAGATCCTGATCAACACCGTGGGCGGTGCGGCGGACGTCAAGCCGAAAAGCGAAAAAGCCATCTGCGGTTGCAGCGACCTCAACCACGGCCAGATCCGCCAGGCGATCCGCGACCAGCACCTGCTGACCATCGCCGGAACCATGAGCTACCTGAACTGGCGCACCCCGAACGGCTGCGCCACCTGCCGCCCGGCGTTGAACTACTACCTGATTTCCACCTGGCCGGGCGAAGCCCAGGACGACCCACAATCGCGCCTGATCAACGAACGCGCCCACGCCAACATCCAGAAAGACGGCACCTACTCGGTCGTCCCACGGATGTGGGGTGGCGTGACCAATCCGTCAGAACTGCGGCGCATCGCCGACGTGGCCGACAAATACAACGTGCCCATGGTCAAGGTCACTGGCGGACAGCGCATCGATTTGCTCGGAATCAAAAAGCAGGACCTGCCGGGCGTCTGGAAAGACCTCGACATGCCGTCCGGCCACGCCTACGGCAAGTCCATCCGCACCGTGAAGACCTGCGTGGGCAGCGAGTTCTGCCGCTTCGGCACGCAGAACTCCACCCAACTGGGCATCGAGCTGGAACATGACCTGTTCAACATGTGGTCGCCGCACAAGGTGAAGCTGGCCGTCTCCGGTTGCCCGCGCAACTGCTCGGAGGCGGGCATCAAGGACGTCGGCATTATCGGCGTCGATTCCGGCTGGGAGATGTACATCGGCGGCAACGGCGGGATCAAGACCGAGGTGGCCGAGTTCTTCGTCAAACTCAAGACCGCCGAAGAAGTGCGTGAATACAACGGCGCCTTCCTGCAGTTGTACCGCGAAGAAGCCTTCTACCTTGAGCGCACCGTGCATTACATGCAGCGGGTCGGCATGGAGCACATCAAGAAAGCCGTGCTCGAAGACCCGGCGCGGCGCCAGGCCCTCCACGAGCGCCTGAAGTTTTCCCTGTCACTGGAACAAGACCCGTGGAAACAGCGTCTGGAACAGCCCCAGCTGAAAAAAGAGTTTGAAGTCATCCCCGTGAAAAACCTGGAGGTGCCGGCATGAACTGGCTGGATATCTGCGCCCTGGAAGAGATCAATATCCTCGGTTCGCGCATCATCAATGGCCCCAAAGGCGATATCGCGATTTTCCGCACCAGCGACGATGAAGTGTTCGCCCTCGATGACCGTTGCCCGCACAAGGGTGGCCCGCTGTCCCAGGGGTTGGTCTACGGCAAGCGTGTGGCCTGCCCGCTGCACAACTGGCAGATCGACCTGGAAAGCGGCCAGGCCCAGGCCCCGGATGTCGGCTGCGCCCACCATCACTCGGCACGGGTCGAGAACGGCCGGGTGATGCTGGCGTTGCGGGACGCAAGCTGATGAGCCAGACCACTGCTTCGACTTGCTGTTATTGCGGGGTCGGTTGCGGCGTTTTGATCGAGCATGACGACGAGCGCATCCTCGGCGTCAGCGGCGATCCCGCCCATCCGGCCAACTTTGGCAAACTGTGCAGCAAGGGCTCGACACTGCACCTGACCGGTGACCTCGCCGCACGCGCTCTTTACCCGGAATTGCGCCTGGGCAAGGGCCTGGCCCGGGCCCGCAGCGACTGGGACAGCGCCCTGGATCACGCCGCCAGTGTCTTCGCCGAGACCATCGCCGAGCACGGCCCCGACAGCGTGGCGTTCTACATCTCCGGTCAACTGCTGACCGAGGACTACTACGCCTTCAACAAACTCGCCCGGGCGCTGGTGGGCACCAACAACATCGACAGTAATTCGCGCCTGTGCATGTCCTCCGCCGTGGTGGGCTATAAGCGCAGCCTCGGCGCCGATGCCCCACCCTGCAGCTATGAAGACCTCGAACTGAGCGACTGCGTGATGATCGTCGGCAGTAACATGGCCTACGCTCATCCGATCCTGTTTCGCCGCCTCGAAGAAGCCAAATCCCGCCGGCCGCAGATGAAAATCATCGTCATCGACCCCCGGCGCACCGACACCTGCGACCTGGCGGACCTGCACCTGGCGATCCTGCCGGGCACCGATGTCGCCCTGTTCCATGGGATTTTGCACCTGTTGTTGTGGGAAGACTGGGTCGACCGCGACTTCATCAAGGCCCACACAGAAGGCCTGGCGGACCTGAAGAACCTGGTGCGCGACTACACCCCGGCGATGGTCGCCCAGTTGTGCGGCATCAGCATCGAACAACTGCACCAGTGCGCCGAATGGGTCGGCACCTCGCCGAGTTTCCTGTCGCTGTGGTGCATGGGCTTGAACCAGTCCACCGCCGGCAGCGCCAAGAACAGCGCGTTGATCAACCTGCACTTGGCCACCGGGCAAATCGGTCGTCCGGGTGCTGGCCCGTTCTCGCTGACCGGCCAACCCAATGCCATGGGCGGGCGGGAAACCGGCAGCCTGTCGAACCTGCTGCCGGGCCATCGTGAAGCCGCCAACCCGGAGCATCGCGCCGAAGTCGCCCGCTACTGGGGCATCGAGCAGTTGCCCGCCACCACCGGTTTGAGCGCCATCGAGCTGTTCGAGCAGGTTCGCAGCGGCAAGATCAAGGCCTTGTGGATCGCTTGCACCAACCCGGCCCAATCGATGCCAGACCAGACGGCGGTACGTGAAGCGCTGCAAGCCTGCCCGTTCGTGGTGTTGCAGGAAGCCTTCCGGACCACCGAGACCGCCGCATTTGCCGACCTGCTGCTACCCGCGGCCAGTTGGGGCGAGAAAGAAGGTTCGGTGACCAACTCCGAGCGGCGTATTTCCCACGTCCGCCGGGCAATTAACGCACCAGGTGAAGCACGAGCGGACTGGGCGATTACCGTGGATTTCGCACAGCGCCTGGAGAAACGTCTGCGGCCGGGCCAGCCCAGCCTGTTCGCCTTTGATAACCCGGCCCAACTGTTCGATGAATACAAACAGCTGACCCGTGGCCGCGACCTGGACTTGTCCGGCATCAGCCATGCGCTGATCGATCAGCTCGGTCCTCAGCAATGGCCCTTCCCGGAGGGCGCTACGGTTGGAACGGCGCGCCTGTACGTAGACGGCATTTTCCCTACCGACAGCGGCCGTGCCCGCTTTTTGGCCGAACCGTATCGCCCCGCCAAAGAGCTGCGTGACGCGCGCTACCCGTTGACCTTGAACACCGGTCGCTTGCGCGACCAATGGCACGGCATGAGCCGTACCGGTACCGCCGCACAGTTGTTTGGTCATGTGAACGAAGCGGTACTGAGCCTGCATCCCGACGAATTGCTTCGCCACCGCCTGCAAGCGGGCGACCTGGTCAGCCTCAAAAGCCGTCGTGGCGCGGTGATCGTGGCCGTGGACAGTGACGAAAGCATTCGCCCCGGCCAGGCATTCCTGCCTATGCACTGGGGCGACCGGTTCCTCAAGGGCGGGGTCAATACCCTGACTCAACCGGCCTTCGACCCCCTGTCGAAACAACCGGAACTCAAGCACAGCGGCGTACGCCTGGAACCGGTGAACCTGCCCTGGCAGCTGTTTGCCTTGATCGAGGGCGATGTTCAACAACATCTGGAGGCCTTGCGACCGCTGTGTGAGGCATTTTCCTACGTCAGCCTGAGTCTGACCGGCCGTGAGCGCCCGGCGTTGCTGATTCGCGCTGCCGGCGCCATCGCGCCCGAGGCGCAACTGCTTCAGGCGATCGACGAGCAATTGGGGCTGATCGACGGGCCGGTGCTGGCTTATGACGATCCGCGTCGCGCCATCGGCAAACGGGTGCGGATCGAAAACGGTCGTATCACCGCCATTCGCCTGGCTGGCGAAACACTGGCCCGGCATTGGTTGCAAAACCTATGGCTGGAAGGTCGTGCCGATGAGCAATTGCGCCGTTGGTTGCTGGCGCCTTTGAGCGCGCCGCCGGGCAACGTTGGCGCTGCGCTTGGCGGCAGCAAAACGCTGTGCAACTGCATGAACGTCAGCCAGCGCGCGATCTGCGCGGGCATTGAACGTGGCTTGGACTTGCAGGGACTGAAACAGGAATTGGGCTGTGGCACGCAGTGCGGCTCCTGCGTACCGGAAATCAAGCGCTTGCTGGTTGCCACCGCGCAACCACTGGCGGCTATCTCGTGAGGAAAACACTATGAACGCAAAAGTCTGGCTGGTGGGTGCGGGTCCTGGCGACCCTGAATTACTGACCCTCAAAGCCGTGCGCGCCCTGCGCGAGGCCGACGTGGTGCTGATCGACGACCTGGTCAACGCTGCCGTGCTGGAGCATTGCCCCGCTGCGCGCATCATTGCCGTGGGCAAGCGCGGCGGATGCCGCTCTACACCCCAGGCCTTCATCCATCGCCTGATGCTGCGTTATGCCCGCCAGGGCAAATGCGTGGTGCGTCTCAAGGGCGGCGACCCGTGCATCTTCGGCCGCGGCGGTGAAGAGGCGCAGTGGCTGCGCGAGCATGGTGTCGAGGTGGAGCTGGTCAATGGCATCACCGCCGGGCTTGCAGGGGCTACCCAGTGCGATATTCCACTGACCCTGCGCGGGATTGCCCGTGGTGTGACGCTGGTGACAGCCCACACCCAGGACGGTAGCAGCTTGAACTGGCAAGCCTTGGCCCAAAGCGGCACAACGCTGGTGGTGTACATGGGCGTGGCGAAGCTCAGCGAAATCCGCGAACAACTGCTGGCCGGCGGCCTGGCGGCGAACACGCCGGTGGCTATGATCGAAAACGCTTCCCTGCCCCATCAGCGTGACTGCCGCAGCGACCTGGCCTCGATGGAGGCCGATGCAGGCGCATTTCAACTCAAGAGCCCGGCGATTCTGGTCATTGGTGCGGTGGCAGGCGCTGCCGAACGTGCGGGGTCGCAGCCGGCGTGGGTCCAGGCTTCGGCGCTGTAACAAACAACATCCAACCTAATGTGGGAGCGAGCTTGCTCGCGATAGCGTCGGGTCAGCAGCATCAATACTGGCTGACACACCGCTATCGCGAGCAAGCTCGCTCCCACAGGTTTTGTGTTTAACCAACTGTTTTGCGGCAGCGCTCCCCTCACTTCCATAAATCCCAGACAAAGAAAAGCCCGGCCTAAGCCGGGCTTTTCTAAAGCTGCGGGGTAATTACTTACCTTGAGCTTCAACCTGCGCTTCTACGCGACGGTTAACTGCACGACCAGCTTCAGTGGCGTTGTCAGCAACTGGGCGGGATTCGCCGTAGCCAACAGACTGAACGCGGGACGATTCAACACCGTACTGGTTGGTCAGAACGTTCTTAACGGCGGTTGCACGACGCTCAGACAGTTTCTGGTTGTAAGCGTCAGGACCGACGGAGTCAGTGTGACCTTCAACAGTAGTGGTGGTGGATGGGTACTGCTTCATGAAGTCAGCCAGGTTCTTGATATCGCCGTAGCTGTTAGGCTTGACGACCGACTTGTCGAAGTCGAACTTGACGTCCAGCTCAACACGTACAACTTCAGCAACTGCTGGGCAGCCATCAGCGTCAACGGTTACGTTGGCTGGGGTGTCAGGGCACTTGTCGACGTTGTCGCACACGCCATCGTTGTCGCTGTCGGAGCAGACTTCAGCCGGAGCTGGAACTGGAGCAGCAGCAGGCTTGGAGCCGCCACCGAAGTTCACACCGATACCGACGCTTGGAGCCCACTCGGTGTCGCCCTGGTCGATGTTGTACTGAGCTTCAACGCCGGCACGGGCGTAGAAGTTGTCGGTGAAGTACAGCTTGGCACCGCCGCCAACGTTGGCGAAGGTGGAACCGTTACGACCACTTTTGCCGTTCTGGCCGATGCTCTGATCGGAGAAACCAGCCGAAACGTACGGACGCAGCATGTCGCCCGGGTTGTTGAAGTGGTACAGAGCATCCAGAGCGGTGTTGGAGCCCTTGATGTTACGACCGTCTTCGGAACGTGCGTTGTGCACTTCGTCGTAGGCCAGACGCAGTTCTACGTCGTCGGTCAGGAAGTAACCAACCGAACCGCCGAACAGGTTGCCGTTGTTCTTGAAGTCCCGAGCGCTGTCGAACATTTCTTTCTTGGCGAAGCCTTCGATTTCAACTGCGCCTTGGCCTTGTGCCAGAGCGCCGAACGAAGTGGCAGCAATCAAAGAACCAATGGCAAAGCCCAAGGTGTTTTTCAGTTTCATCCGTTAAATCCCCATCTGGTGATTGTGAAGCAGTCCCGCAAACCGGGGGACAACTCGGCGGCAAGTCTATCAGAACTTGCCTACACGTAAGAGATATTTGCGCCGAACTAAGTTTCAGCAATACCCGCAAATTTCTCACGCAATTTGTCAAGAGCGCGCTTGTAACGCATTTTTGTCGCGCTCAAACCCATGTGCATGATGTCTGCGATCTCCTGGAACTCTAGCTCTGCGACAAATCGTAGCACCAGAATTTCCCGGTCGATCGGGTTTACATAAACCAGCCAGCGATCGAGTCCACCCTTCTCCTCGGGTTTGGGCGCCTTTTCTTCAGACGCTTCCTCGAGAGGATCCAGGCTCAAGGCGTCCATCAAGCGACGCTTTCGCCGTTCCTTGCGGTACTGGGTGATGCATTCGTTGTACGTGATGCTGTAGAGCCAAGTCTTGAACTTCGATTTCCCCTCGAAGTTCTTCAGGCCATACAGCACCTTCAACATCACCTCCTGACAGACATCATCAGCATCGCGATCGTTCCCGAGATATCGTGCACAAACGTTAAATAATGTTCTTTGGTAACGGCGCATCAACTCTTCGTACGCGCGTGTTACGTGAAACAGCTCCGTATGCGCGCGCGCAACCAACTCCTCATCGGAGAGATCACGGGGGTCGTAGCGCGTAGATAGCGATTGGGGTTTGTTCAAAACAAGTCGGGCCGACAGTCTAGGTCAATGTGCGCCGCAGCCTGCGATATCGGGCATTTTGCGGCGGCATACATTAGCAGGGTTTGCCGGGTTAGCGGCTACTCACATGCTGTTCCAGCAGGATCCGATTGGAGAGCGACACCAGTTCGCCCTCCTCGGTCAGCAATGTAGTCTTCACCGTGCCGATCTCTTCGATCTGGCCTTCGACCTCGCCAACACGCACTTGTTGCCCAACCTCATACAATTCACGCACATAAATTCCCGCAAGAATCTGCCCGGCGATTTCCCGGCTTCCCAAGCCCATTGCCAGCGCAACCGCCAGACCAACGGTAATCAATACAATCACGATCACGTGGTTGAGCAGGTCAGTCTTGACCTCCAACTGGCTGATCGCGACCGAAATACTGATGATGATCACCAGGCCCTGGGCGATTCGCCCCACGCCCGCCGCATAGTCCAACCCCACGCCTTCGGCCGCACCGCGCACCAGCCCGTTGGCCAGTTGCGCCAGCAAGACGCCGACCAGCAACACCAGCGCAGCACCAAAAACCTTCGGCAAATACAGCGCAAGCATATCGAGCGTAGCTGAAACTCGCTCAAGGCCAAGGGACTCAGCCGCAGAAACCAGGAAAATAAGCAGCACGAACCAATAGACGATCTTGCCGACCAGGGTCGAGATCGGCACCTGGATGCCACCCCGGGACAACAGTTTGGTCAGGCCGGTGCCACCCATCAGGCGGTCGAGACCCAGTTTGGCGAGCAACTTGGACAGCAGCGTGTCCAGCAGCTTGGCCACGACAAAACCCAGCAGCAGCACGACCAGCGCGCCGAAAAGGTTGGGAATGAAGTTAGCCACCTTGGTCCACAACGCAGTCATTGCCGTGACGAGGCTCTGGGTCCAGAGATCAAGTTCCATATTCAATCAGCCTTATCAGCGGTGCGAGTAACAGGTTTACGACGGGAGACCGGCGAGACGTGGGCCGAGCCGTTATTCAAGGCAATCATCAGCGCGGGCAACCAGCGGCCCAGCAGGCTGAACAGATCGCCGGCGCCGACCTGGCGGTTGGCGGTTTTCAGTACACGCCCCAGGCAAGCATCATCGTCCCGGCTGGACGGCGAAGCCTTGAGCATGTCGCGCAAAGACTGTTCAAACGGATCGTGCATACGCACCTCTCGTGATGTCTGTGAAAGACGCGATCAAATTTCGTCGGGTCACATGAAACCCCATCACACCCAGCGCAAACGGCGGAATAACCACCACTGCCCCAGGGCCACGCAGACCATCAAGCAGCAAGCGACCATGAAGCCGTAAGGGCTCGCGGAGAACGGAATACCGCCGACGTTGATGCCCAAAAGGCCGGTGAGAAAACTCATCGGCAGGAAAATCCCGGTGATGATGCCAAAGCGGTACATCGTGCGGTTCATGCGTACCGAAAGACGCCGGTCTTCGGCCTCCAGCACAAGCCCCACGCGCTCTCGAGTCAATTCCAGCTCTTCGAGATAACGGGTCAGGCTGTTGTTCAATTCATTCCAGTAGTCGCCATCGTCGTCGACAAACCACGGCAATTTAAGCCGAGTCATCTGAGCGAAGATGTCCCGTTGTGGCGCCAGGAATCGCTTCAGCCCGGCGGCCCTTCGACGGATGTGCAAAATGGCGTCGTGCTCAGGGGTATACCGTTCGTCGGTATCGAGTTTTTCTTCCTCGGTATCGACGATTTCAGAGAGGCAAGTGACCAGATCCTGCACCTTGTTGGTGAGGTATTGCGCCATATAGAGGATGAGTTCCGACGCGGTTTTCGGTCCCTTGCCCTCGGCCAATTGCGCCAGCAGCTCATCGGTGGCGCGCAATGGACGCAGGCGCAGGGAGATGACCCGCTGGGCGGACGCGAAGATGCGCACCGAGACCATGTCTTCCGGCTCTGCACCCGGGTTGAGGTTGATCCCCCTGAGAAACAGCAGCAGCTCGGCGTTGGGCAACGGCAACAGCCGCGGCCGGGTGTTCTCTTCAAGCAACAGGTCGCAGTTGAATTCGCTCAGGCCGCTGGATTTGCGCAGCCAGGTGTGGGTTTGCGGATGACTGCGATCCCAGTGCAGCCACAGGCTTTCATGGGCCTGCAACTGCAAATCATCGAGTTCAGTCCGGGCTATGGAACGCGCGCCGCCTTTACCGTCCAGCACCAGGGCATGCACCAGCCCCCATTGCGCGTTTTCTTCCTCGAACATCCTCATCCCTTATAGCTGGCGCTTCATTCAGGCATCTTCAGCGGGCTCGGCGAGACGATCACGCCGTTATTGTCCGCGTAGACATATTCACCCGGACGAAACGTCACACCGGCAAAAGTCACCGGCACATTGAGTTCGCCGACGCCACGCCGGTCGGTTTTCATCGGATGACTGGCCAGGGCCTGAACCCCGAGATCCGTCTGGGCGATGATATCGACGTCGCGGATGCAACCGTAGATCACCAGCCCTTCCCAGCCATTTTTCGCGGCTTTTTCGGCCAGCATGTCGCCCAGCAACGCCCGGCGCAAGGAGCCACCGCCGTCGACCACCAACACCTTGCCGTTGCCCTTGAGCTCAACCTGCTCCTTGACCCGCGAGTTGTCCTCGAAGCACTTGATGGTCACGATTTCGCCGCCGAAGGAATCGCGGCCACCGAAATTGCTGAACATCGGTTCCAACACCTGCACCAGGTCTGGGTAGGCGTCGCACAGGTCGGGCGTGAGGTAATGGTTCATCGAACAACTCCTGGAAGGCTGGAACGTCAGACTGAATGAGCAACCGTTTGTGACCGGAACCGCGTAACGCGTCATATCTTAGCCGCAAGCCGACCAGAGCGAAATGCCCCCGTCAGAGCCTTTCGCTTAAACCGCCTCGGCCAGGGCGGGCAAGCTTTCCAGCAACGGCGCCTGCTGATCCTGCAGCCAGCGCGCGACCAAAGGCCAGACCTCAGTCTGTGCGGCTTTGCTGACCAGCATCTCGACGTGGCCGAAATCACCCTTGAAACCCTGCTCCCGGCCCAGGCAGACAAACTGCTTGTGCTCGGAACCGATCTGGTCGAAGAGTTTGCGGCAGGCCCAGGTCGGGTCCTGGTGATCACCCGTGGCACTCACCGCCAGCACCGGCACCTGGACATCGGCCAATCCGGCCCACCAGTTCTTCTCGGCATCGCCGAAACGTCCGAACAGGCCGTACCAGCGCATGCTCTCCAGGGCCAGCCCGATGGGCTCGTCCTCGGGGCCGCGCTTGAGCCGTGAACCAGACAATTGGGCAAACCGCTTGAGAATGAAGCGTCCGCTCCACTCCACCGGAGGGATCTTCAGCGGCCAGTAGGTGCGGCTGACCTGGGTGCCAAAAAGCGCCACTGAAGCCACCGCAGGCTCGCCCAGGTAGTGGCCGCCCAGGGCTGCTGCCAGGGTGATGCCTCCCAGGGAATGACCGATCCAGTGTGGCACCTGCCCACTCTGCTCGCGCACGAAGGCACCGATGGCGGGCAAGTCGTAACGGGCGTAGTCGGCCACGCGGTTGTTGCGATAGCCCTGGTTACGCTGGGACAGTCCGTGGCCGCGCATCTCGGGAATCCAGACATCAAACCCCAGGCGGGCAAGGTACGCCCCCAGGCCCAGGCCCTTGGGCGAGTACCAGAAACGTCGGTTGGAAAAGCTGCCGTGCAACAGAATCACCGGAACGCCGCGTATATCGCTGCCATCGGCCATGCCCAATCGGGTAACGGCCAGCTCAACGCTGTAGTCCGGGCTGTTGCCAGGCTTCAAACGATAGACGTCTTCGCTCAGATCACCACGCCGTTCGGCGCTGATCAGGGCGACAGGAAATAGGTTGCTGCTGCTTTGCATAATGCTCTTGCACAAAAAAAGACGACTGTGGGAGCGAGCTTGCTCGCGATTGCGGTGGATCAGCAAAAATAATCTTGGCTGACACTCCGCTATCGCGAGCAAGCTCGCTCCCACAAAGGTTACCCGGCTTACATCACCGGTGAGGCCCCTTCACTCAATCAGACCGCAGCCTGACCCTCAGCCAGGAAGAACCAGGTTTCCAGCACGGAGTCGGGGTTCAACGAAACGCTTTCGATGCCCTGCTCCATCAGCCACTTGGCCAGGTCCGGGTGGTCCGAAGGGCCCTGGCCGCAGATGCCGATATACTTGCCGGCCTTGTTACAGGCAGCGATGGCATTGGCCAGCAGTTTCTTGACCGCCGGGTTCCGCTCGTCAAACAGGTGGGCGATGATCCCGGAGTCACGGTCCAGGCCCAGGGTCAGCTGGGTCAGGTCGTTGGAACCGATGGAGAAACCGTCGAAGAACTCGAGGAACTCTTCAGCCAGGATCGCGTTGGACGGCAGCTCGCACATCATGATCACGCGCAAGCCATTGTCGCCACGGGCCAGGCCGTTTTCCGCCAGCAGGTCGACGACCTGGCTCGCTTCGCCCAGGGTACGGACGAACGGCACCATGATCTCGACGTTGGTCAGGCCCATCACGTTACGCACGCGCTTGAGGGCACGGCACTCGAGCTCGAAGCAGTCACGGAACGATTCGCTGATGTAGCGAGAGGCCCCACGGAAGCCCAGCATCGGGTTTTCTTCTTCCGGCTCGTAAAGCTTGCCGCCGATCAGGTTGGCGTATTCGTTGGACTTGAAGTCCGACAGGCGCACGATGACCTTTTTCGGCCAGAATGCCGCCGCCAGGGTGCTGATACCCTCCACCAGCTTCTCGACGTAGAAACCGACCGGATCGTCGTAGCCGGCAATGCGCTTGTCGACGCTGTCCTTGATTTCCTGCGGCAGGCCGTCGTAGTTCAGCAGCGCCTTGGGGTGCACGCCGATCATGCGGTTGATGATGAATTCCAGGCGGGCCAGGCCCACGCCAGCGTTGGGCAACTGCGCGAAGTCAAAGGCGCGGTCCGGGTTGCCGACGTTCATCATGATCTTGAACGGCAGGTCCGGCATGGCATCGACGGAGTTCTTCTTGATGTCGAAGCCCAGCTCGCCTTCAAAGATGTAACCGGTATCGCCTTCGGCGCAGGAAACGGTCACGCCCTGGCCGTCTTTCAACAACTGGGTGGCGTTGCCGCAACCCACCACAGCCGGGATGCCCAGTTCACGGGCGATGATCGCCGCGTGGCAGGTGCGCCCGCCACGGTTGGTGACGATGGCGCTGGCACGCTTCATCACCGGTTCCCAATCCGGGTCGGTCATGTCGGAGACCAGTACGTCGCCGGCCTGGACCTTGTCCATCTCCGAGACGTCCTTGATGATCCGCACCTTGCCGGCGCCGATGCGCTGGCCGATGGCACGGCCTTCCACCAGCACAGTGCCGGTTTCCTTGAGCAGGTAGCGCTCCATGACGTTGGCCTGGGTGCGGCTCTTCACGGTTTCCGGACGGGCCTGCACGATGTACAGCTTGCCGTCGTCACCGTCCTTGGCCCATTCGATGTCCATCGGGCACTTGTAGTGCTTCTCGATGATCATCGCCTGCTTGGCCAGCTCGCTGACTTCGGCGTCGCTCAGGCAGAAACGTGCGCGCTCGGCCTTGTCCACGTCGACGGTTTTCACCGAACGACCGGCCTTGGCTTCGTCGCCGTAGATCATCTTGATGGCTTTGCTGCCCAGGTTGCGCCGCAGGATCGCTGGACGACCGGCTTCCAGCGTGCCCTTGTGGACGTAGAACTCATCCGGGTTCACCGCGCCCTGCACGACGGTTTCACCCAGGCCGTAGGCGCCGGTGATAAACACCACGTCACGGAAACCCGATTCGGTGTCGAGGGTGAACATCACGCCGGCGGTACCGGTTTCGGAGCGGACCATGCGCTGCACACCCGCGGACAGGGCGACCAGCTTATGGTCGAAGCCCTGATGCACGCGATAGGAAATGGCACGGTCGTTAAAGAGAGAGGCGAAGACTTCCTTGGCGGCACGGATGACGTTTTCCACGCCACGGATGTTCAGGAAGGTTTCCTGCTGACCGGCGAAGGAGGCATCCGGCAGGTCTTCGGCGGTGGCCGAGGAGCGCACGGCGACGGCAATGTCGGGATTGCCTTCGGACAACTTGGCGAATGCGGTACGGATTTCGGCGTTCAGTTTCTCGGGGAACTCGGCTTCCATGATCCATTGGCGGATCTGGGCACCGGTCTTGGCCAGGGCATTGACGTCATCGACGTCCAGGGCATCGAGCGCATCGTGAATCTGCTGGTTCAGGCCACTCAGTTCCAGAAAGTCACGATAAGCCTGAGCGGTCGTGGCGAAGCCACCTGGCACCGATACGCCGGCACCGGCGAGGTTACTGATCATCTCGCCCAGGGATGCGTTCTTGCCCCCCACATGCTCCACATCATGGACGCCGAGCTTATCGAGGGAAACTACGTACTCTACCAAGGTGATCTCTCCACTAACTGTGTTGGAAAAGCTCAAGGCACCGACGGCTCCAGGGGAGCGATTGCCGGCGATATGGCCTGGACCTGGAAAATAAGTGAGAATGCGGACCACTGGCGGCCAGCAAATCGCGCCTATCATATCCAAGAATCGTCACTAGCTTAAGGCCCAAGGCGCAAATGAAACGATCTGCTTTCTTTATCTCCGACGGCACCGGCATCACGGCCGAGACGCTAGGCCAAAGCCTGTTGGCGCAATTCGAAAACATTACCTTCGCCAAATTCATACGTCCGTACATCGACAACGTCGACAAAGCGCGGGCCATGGTACAGCAAATCAATAAAGCCGCCGAAACCGACGGTTTTCGTCCGATTATCTTCGATACCATCGTCAATCAGGACATCCGTGAGATTCTCGCAACGTCCAATGGTTTCATGATCGACATTTTTTCCACCTTCCTGGCGCCCCTGGAGCAGGAACTGAGCGAGCACTCGTCCTACTCGGTCGGCAAGTCCCATTCCATTGGCCACAACTCCAATTACATGGAGCGGATCGAGGCGGTCAACTTCGCCCTGGACAACGATGACGGCGCCCGCACGCATTATTACGACAAGGCCGACCTGATCCTGGTGGGGGTGTCGCGCTGTGGCAAGACGCCGACGTGCCTGTACATGGCGATGCAATTTGGCATCCGTGCAGCCAACTATCCACTGACCGAAGACGACATGGAGCGCCTGCAACTGCCCAGCGCCCTGCGCGCCCATCAGCACAAGCTGTTCGGCCTGACCATTGACCCGGACCGCCTCACCGCGATCCGTAACGAACGCAAACCCAACAGCCGCTATTCGAGCTACGCCCAGTGCGAATTCGAAGTGCGCGAGGTGGAAAACCTGTTCCGGCGGGAGAACATTCCCCATATCAATTCCACGCATTTTTCCGTGGAAGAGATTTCGGCGAAGATTCTGGTGGAGAAAGGGGTGGAGCGGCGGTTCAAATAAACCAACAGTCCCTGTGGGAGCGAGCTTGCTCGCGATTGCGGAGTGTCAGCCGGCATCAATGTTGCTGATCCGCCGCTATCGCGAGCAAGCCCGCTCCCACAAGGAAAGCTAGGGTGTTCCTGGGTCAGCGCTTCAACCGCTTGAGCAACGCCTGCCCCACCGCCACCGCCGACGCCGGGTTCTGGCCCGTGATCAACTCCCGATCCGTTACCACATGGGACGTCCACGGCGAGGTATTGCTGCTGTAGTGCCCACCCGCCTGCTCCAGCGCGGTTTGCGGATAGAACTTCATGTTTCCGCCGCCCAGCAGCCCCTTGGCCAGCTCTTCTTCCTGATTGCTGATCACCGTCATCTTGTACCCCGCGTAGATCCAATCGGCCTGGGCCGAGGCCTGGCCATTGGTGGCCAACTGGCCAGTGAAGCCCTTGGCATCGGGCAGGGTCGAGAGCAACGCTATTGGTCCGTGGCAAACCAGCGCGGTGGTCTTGCCCTGGTCGTGGAAGTGCGTCAGCACCCGCCCCAATGAGGCGCTCGTGAGCAAATCCTGCATCGGTGCATGCCCGCCGGGGATGTACAGGGCGTCGAACTGCTCCAGGCCGATCTGCTCGGCACGGGCCAGGCTGACTACCGGCGAGTCCTTGGCCGACGTGATCTTCAACTGCGCCAGCAACGCCTGATAGCGCTCCAGCTCCGCCGAGTCGTTATTGAAGTACATCTTGTCCACCGAGGACCGGTCCAGCGTCGGCGCCTTGCCCTCGGGCGTCGCGAACGTCACCTGGTGACCGGCATCCAGCAACAGTTTCACCGGTTGCAGCAATTCGTTGAGGTAAAACCCGGTGGAGAAGACCTTGCCATTTTTCAGATCCAGATGATCGGAATCGGACAGGACCACCAGCACGTTATCGGCATGGGCCGCGACACTGATGCCTGCCAGAACAACCGATGTTGCCAAGGTCGTGAGCTTTTTCATGATGACTCCAGGACGCTTCGATAAAAGAGGCGCTCACTGTATTGATGCGCTTACCGGCGATAAACTGGCGCCTCGGAACATCACCTGGCCTCTGGAGGCAACAATGCCCCGTCGATTTGATTACCTGGCCGACGTGGAAGCCTTTGTCACGGTCGTGGAAAAAGGCACCCTCAGCGCCGGTGCCGTGGCGCTGGGGACCACGCCTTCGGTCCTGAGCCGCGCCATCTCCCGCCTCGAAGCCCGGCTCGGGGTGCAACTGCTACGACGCACGACCCGGCGGCTGAACCTGACCGATGCCGGGGCCTTGTACCTGGAACAGTCGCGCTCGGCCTTTGCCCTGATTGACGATGTCGAACGGCGAATCCAGGGCCAGGACGGCGTCTTGTCCGGTCGCGTACGCCTGAGCGTGCCGACCACCTACGGCCATTACCGCCTGCCATCGCTGCTGTCGTGCTTCGGCCAGGCTTTTCCACAGGTGCGGGTCGAGCTGAGCATTACCAACCGCAATGTCGATATGGTGGCTGAGGGGTATGACTTGGCGATCCGTCTCGGGCCGCTGCCGGACAGCGGACTGGTCGGCCGCAAGCTCGAAGACGCCCGCCTTTGCCTGGTGGCCGCGCCGCAATACCTGGAACGCGCCGGAACGCCCCGGCACCTCGACGAACTGGCCACCCACGTCTGCCTGCCCTTCGTGATGCCCAGCAGCGGACGCATCGCGCCCTGGCTGTTTCGCATAAACCATGAAGATCGGGAATGGCTGCCAGCGGGCAATGTCCAGGTGTCCGACGATGTGCTGGGTATCGTATCCCTGGCCCAGGCCGGGATGGGGATCTGCCAGACCTATGACTTCATCGTCCGGGAGCGAATCGAGCGAGGGGAACTGGTGGCGTTGCTGGAGGACGTTGGCGGGCGCAGCCGACCGTTTTCAATCATCTACCCGCCCCATCGACAATTGCCGGCGGCGGCACGGGCATTGATTGATTTTTTGATGGGACAATAACCAACAACGCCGGCCCCTAATGGGGGAGCGAGCTTGCTCGCTCCCCCATGGGTTTCGATGTGGCTGCAAGATCTGCATCCTCCCGCAGCCGTCCTGTGAAAAGCCTCCTTGCTGCCACAGGTTCTACATTCAATGAATCGCAGCCGCCTGCTCTTCCATCTTCTTGCGCAAGCTCAACGGGCGCATGTCGGTCCAGGTTTCTTCGATGTAGGCCAGGCATTCCTTCTTGAAGCCGCTTTTGCCGACGGTGCGCCAGCCTTCGGGAACGGCCTTGTAGTCGGGCCAGATCGAATACTGTTCTTCGTGGTTGACCACGACCTGAAAGACGATGTCCTCGCGGTCGAATACTGAAGTCATGGGTGTCTCTCCATCTTTGCTCGAGGTTTGCTGCAACACATGCGCAGCCAGGATATGAAAGGAACGTACGGGGCCGGCTGAAAATTAGGCGTCGGCGACGGCAGCCTTCAAGGCGCGTCCGAAGATCTCGGCGACCCGATCGATTTCCGCCGCTGTGATGATCAGCGGTGGCAGGAAACGCACCACACCGCCCTGACGGCCGCCCAATTCCAGGATCAGGCCACGCTTGAGGCATTCACGCTGCAGGCGTGGCGCCAGTCGTGCATGCACCGGCAGATGGCCCTGGGCATCTGGCTTACCCGTCGGGTCCACCAGTTCGACACCGAGCATCAAACCGCGACCGCGAATGTCGCCCAGTTGCGGGAAGTCCCGCTGCAGGATGTATAGGTGTTCGCTCAAGCGCTCGCCCATGGCGGCGGCATGGGCGGGCAGGTTGTGCTCAACCAGATAGCGCATCACCGCGGAACCGGCGGCCATGGCCATTTGATTGCCACGAAAGGTTCCGGCATGAGCACCCGGCAGCCAGGTGTCAAGCCAGTCACGATAAACCACCACCGCCAGCGGCAGGCTGCCGCCGATGGCCTTGGACAGCACGACCACGTCCGGGATGATCCCGGCATGTTCGAACGCGAACATTTTGCCAGTGCGGCCGAAACCGCTCTGGATTTCGTCGACGATCAGCGCCACGCCGGCCTGCTCGGTAATGCGCCGCAAGCCACGCAGCCAATCCAGATCAGCCGGGATCACCCCGCCCTCGCCCTGCACCACTTCGACGATCACCGCCGCGGGCAATTGCACGCCGGCCTCGGGGTCATTCAGCAGATTTTCCAGGTAATGCAGATTGGCCTTCACCCCCTCGGCGCCGCCCAGCCCGAACGGGCAACGGTAATCGTAGGGGTATGGCATGAATTGCACGCCGCTGCTGAGCAAGGCGCCCAGGGGTTTCTTCGGCCCCAGGCTGCCCATCAGGCTCAAAGCCCCCTGGCTCATGCCGTGGTAGCCGCCCTGGAACGACAGCACGGTGCTGCGCCCGGTGGCAGTGCGCACCAGCTTGAGCGCGGCTTCCACCGCGTCGGTGCCGGTGGGGCCGCAGAATTGGATCTTCGCCTCGTCGGCCAGGCCCGCCGGCAACAGGCCGAACAGGTCCTGGACAAAGCGATCCTTGACCGGCGTGGTCAGGTCCAGGGTGTGCAAAGGCAGCTCATCGGCCAGCACTTGCTGGATCGCCGCGATCACCACCGGGTGGTTATGCCCCAGCGCCAGCGTGCCAGCCCCG
Source organism: Pseudomonas sp. CFBP 5748 (assembly GCF_053850495.1). Taxonomy (NCBI): domain Bacteria; kingdom Pseudomonadati; phylum Pseudomonadota; class Gammaproteobacteria; order Pseudomonadales; family Pseudomonadaceae; genus Pseudomonas; species Pseudomonas sp. CFBP 5748. The sequence goes on along the minus strand of NZ_JBSPTN010000001.1, from coordinate 462,877 downwards.
GCCAGGCAGTCGATGAAAGTACGCCCTTCGACGTCCTCGACATACAACCCCTTGGCACGCTTGAGGGCCAGGGGAATGCGTCTCGGATAGCTGCGGGCGTTGGACTCCTGGCGGCTCTGGCGGGCCAGCAGTGGCGATTCATTGAACCGGTAGAGCGTCTCGACCGGCGCGGCGCTGATCCGGGCCGGCTGTGCTTCGATAAGGCTGTTGGCGACTGACATCTCTCGACCCCGCAATACATTGAAGTGGTGACCCAATGACACACCGGGCAGGTGCGCATCCGGTTGGGGCGCACGTGCAGGTTTCCTGTTGTGGAAACGCATCAACGCGGCAAGGATTTACCCTCGGGCCGAACATTCCCGGCGGGGTCGATCAGCGGCTTGTGCATGGCAATGGCCATGACGCCGCCGATGGCGAAGGCCTCGGCGCTTTGCTCGAATCCCAGGTGCCGGTAGAACGCATGGCTGGTGCGGGTGCTGTTGAGTCGCACCTGAACCACCCCACGCGCCTGCAGCCAGGCCTCGATGTCGCGCACCAGTGCCTGTCCGGCACCGCGGCGAAACCATTCCGGTTGCACGTAGCAGAACGCTATCCGGCCATTGACCGAGGCCATGGCGGTGCCCACCGGTCGCCCCTGCAAACGCGCCAGGGTCAGGCGTAACCTGGGGTCGACCAGCCAGGGCTGGATCTGGGAAAGGGCGCTGTTGCGGGTCCAGGCCGCCACGATGCGCGGATCGTTACGGTGTTCGACGGCGCAACCGACCCGGATCGAGCGTTCGGCGATGCGGCTGATGATGCCGGCATCGCTGGGCGAGGCCGTGCTGATTTCGATGAGCGTGTCCATGGCGCGGTTTTCCTCAGTCCTTGAGTCGAGCTGAAAAAACATAGACCCGGATCAGGTGGGCGCGCCAATGGCAGGTCGTTACAGCAGATGTACATAGCAGAGCCTGTGGGAGCAAAGCTCTATTTCTACAGGGGACTAACCCGGCAACACCTGCACCGGCATCGTCAACTCGACCCGCAGCCCGTCAGGGCGGCTGTCGAAATGCAGGCCGCAGCCGCAACGCTGGACGATGGCCTGGACGATCGCCAGCCCCAACCCGCAGCCGGTGCTCTGGCCATTGCGCCAGAAGCGTTGGGTCAGGTGCTGGATATCGTCGGCAGCAATGCCAGGGCCATGGTCACGGACCTGGAAACGCACGCGCTGGCCGATCATCTCCAGCCTCAGCTCCACATCGGTATCTGCCGGGGTGTGGCGCAGGGCGTTGTCCAGCAGATTGCGCAAGGCGGCGATGGAGAGCACCGCCGGCATCTGCACCGGGGCGTCGGACAACCCGGGGGATACGTGCAGCTTGATCCGCCGGGAATCACTGCTGGCCGCGTCCTGAATCGCCAGGCGCGCAACCTGCTCGGCGTTGCACTGCACACCATCGTCGAACGACAGGCTGCCTTCGACACGGGCCAGCAACAGTAACTGCTCGAGCGTGCGATGCAAACGGTCGGCGCCCTCCTCGGCCCGGGCCAGGGATTGGTCGCGGGCGGCGCCTTCGGTCATGCGCGCCACCTGCAGGTGGGTCTTGATCGCCGTCAACGGGCTGCGCAGTTCGTGGGCGGCATCGCCAGTCAGCCGACGCTCACGCTCAATGGTCTTGCCGATGCGTTGGAACAGCTGGTTCTGGGTTTCCAACAGTGGCCGCAACTCGCTGGGCAGCGGATGAATCTGCAAGGGTTCCAGGGAATCGGCATTGCGCCGCATCAGCGCATCGCGCATGCGATTGAGCGGCGCCAGCCCCTGGCCGATGCCCAGCCAAAGCAAGCACAGGCATCCGAGCAACGCCACGCCCACCGGCACCGAGGCCGCCAGCAGTATCGACATGTTCAGCGCTTCGCGTTCGATCTGGCGGTCGGCGGTGGTAATGCGCAGATCGCCTCGGGCCAGGGTGAAGCTGCGCCAGGGCGCACCGTCGATCATCTGGTCGCGAAAGCCCATCTTCTCGGCTTCCAGGACTTGTTCCGGAGTGCCGTGGCTGCGGGCCAGAATCTCGCCGCGCAAGGAGCTGACCTGGCAGGCCATGCCCCCGGGAATGCTCAATTGCTCTGCACTCAAATGCGTGCCTTCACCCTTGCTGGACAACGGCGGCAGCTGTTCCAGCAGGCCGGCGACCATCCGCGCCGAGGCCACCAGGCGCTGGTCGAGGGAGAACATCATCTGGTTGCGCAGGTCGCTGAGCATCCACGCCGCGGCCAAGGCCCAGATCAGGGCGAAGGCCGCGCCGAGGGTCAGGCTCAGGCGCAGTCGCAGGCTCATCACTTGGAAGATTCCCCGCCGTCGGCCGGCCCCAGGCGATAACCCAGCCCGCGCACCGTCTCGACAATCCCGTTGCCGAGTTTGCGCCGCAGGTGATGGATGTGGACGTTGAGGGCATTGCTTTCCAGCTCGTCATTGAACCCGTAGACGCTGTCCTTGAGTTGCTCGGTGGACAGCACCCGGCCGCGGTTGTGCAACAGCGCTTGCAGCAGTGACTGCTCCCGACGGGATAAATCCACTGGCTGCCCACCCAGCGTGGTTTCCCGGCTGCTGGGGTCGTAGGTCAGGCGGCCATGCTCGATCAGATTGACGCTGCGCCCCGCCACACGCCGCAGCAGCGTGTGCAGGCGCGCGGCGAGTTCGCGCAGGTCGAAGGGTTTGAGCAGATAGTCATCGGCACCGGCCTGCAGGCCGTCGACCCGGTCGGTCACCGAGTCCCGGGCGGTGAGGATCAGCACCGGAATCTCCAGGCCTTGCTGGCGCAGTTGCTTGAGCAATTTGAGGCCATCCTCGTCGGGCAGCCCGAGGTCCAGCACCATGACGTCGAACTCGGCCACGCCGACCATCGCCCGCGCCGCCGATGCCGTGGCGACGTGCTCGACAGTCAGGCCCTGGGCCGTGAGCCCGGCGACGATCCCGCTGGCGATCAACTCATCGTCTTCGCAGACCAGTACGTGCATGGTAAGCCCCGTGGAAAAAGGTACATTAGGCCGCTGGCCGATTAAGCCGACATTATGCGACGAGTACGGCAAACATGGGCGATCATTGCTGCCTGCCGGTCGTCGCCGGGTTAATCGACGGTTAATCGCCAGGCGCCATTGTGCTTTCCACTTGCTTCGTTCTAAGGCTTTATCCATGCGTCGATTGTTTTTGCTGTGGCTGCTGCTGATCTCGGGCCTGGCCCAGGCCGCCAATCCCTTCGAGACCAAACCCGATTTCCTGCCGGTGGAAAAGGCGTTCGTGTTTACCTCCGAACGCCTGGACACCGGTGAAACCCAGCTGTTCTGGCAGATCGCCGATGGCTATTACCTCTATCAGCAACGGCTCAAGTTCGATGGCCTTGCCGAGGCGCAAAAACCGAAGCTGCCGGAGGGTGAAGCCCACAGCGATGAGTTTTTCGGCGACCAGCAAGTCTATCGCCAGGCGCTGGAACTGAAGATCCCGGCTGGCGCCAGCGGCAAGATCAAGGTCGGCTTCCAGGGTTGTGCCGACGCGGGCCTGTGCTATCCACCCCAGACCCAAGTGGTCGACCTCGGTGGCAACGCACCCGCAACAGCCAATAGCAGCGAGGCACCGGACCAGGCCCTGGCCAGCGGCCTGCAACAACGGGCATTGGGCTGGAGCCTGCTGGTGTTCTTCGGCCTGGGGTTGTTGCTGGCGTTCACGCCGTGTTCGCTGCCCATGCTGCCCATCCTGGCCGGGCTGGTGGTGGGCAGCGGCGCCGGGCCCCGGCGCGGCCTGGCATTGGCCGGCAGCTACGTGATCAGCATGGCCTTGGTGTACGCCGCCATGGGCGTGCTCGCCGCGCTGCTGGGGGCCAATCTCCAGGCGCTGCTGCAGCAGCCATGGCTGCTGGGCACCTTCGCGGCAATATTCGTGTTGTTGGCGCTGCCCATGTTCGGCTTCTTCGAATTGCAATTGCCCGCCGCCCTGCGCGACCGCCTGGAAAACGCCGGGCGCCAGCAACGCGGCGGCAGTCTGCTGGGCGCTGGCGTTCTCGGAGCGCTGTCCGGCCTGTTGGTCGGCCCGTGCATGACCGCCCCGCTGGCAGGCGCGCTGCTGTACATCGCCCAGAGCGGTAACGCGCTGCACGGTGGGCTGATCCTGTTTGCCATGGGCGTCGGCATTGGCCTGCCGCTGTTGCTGCTGGTGACCGTGGGCAACCGCTTCCTGCCTAAGCCCGGCGCCTGGATGAACCTGCTCAAGGGCGTGTTCGGCTTTTTGTTCCTGGGCACTGCGTTGCTGATGATTCGTCCGGTCATCGACGGTTCGTTGTGGGTCGGTCTGTGGGGCGTGCTGTTGTTGATTGCCGCCTACAGTGCCTGGCGCCAGACCGAGGGCTTCGGCCGCATCGCCTATGTCTGCGGCAGCGCCTCGTTGCTATTCGGCTTGTGGGGCAGCCTGCTGGTGATTGGCGCAGCGGGCGGCGGCGATGATTTCTTCCAGCCCCTGAAGGTGTACGCCGGCACCGAGGGCAGCGCGACCGTCAGCGCCGATGATGCTTTCGTCACCATCAGTGAACCTGCCGCCCTGCAACGGGAACTGGACGCGGCCAAGGCCCAGGGCCAATGGGTGCTGCTGGACTATTACGCCGACTGGTGCGTGTCCTGCAAGATCATGGAAAAACAGGTATTCGGCCGCGCAGAGGTGCTCGACGCCTTGAAAGATGTGCGCCTGGTACGCCTCGATGTCACCGCCGATAACGCCGCCAGTCGCGAACTGCTGAGCCGTTACCGGGTGCCAGGGCCTCCGAGCCTGCTGTGGATCGGCACCGACGGTGAAGAGCGCCGCAGTCAGCGGATCACTGGGGAAGTCAATGCCAAGGTGTTCCTGGAGCGCTGGAACATCACCCGGGACGCGCGCTGATGCTGACGTTCACCCTCGGCACCTTTGCCATCGCCCTTAATCATCTGTTGCTGATCAGCGCCCTGGCGCTGGCAACCTTTGTCGGATGGCGGGTGGCCAAGCGCGGTGGCGAGAACCCCGAATCAGTGCTGTTCGTGCTGTTTTTGCTCGGGCTGCTGGCTGCGCGAATCGGCTTTGTCGCCGCCTACTGGCAACATTACCAGGACGACCCGTGGCAGGTTGTCGATCTGCGCGACGGTGGTTTCCTGGCCTGGCCGGGCGTCGTGGCGCTGGTGATTGGCGCGTTGCTCTGGGCGCGGCGCCGACCGCCACTGCGCAAGTCACTGGGCTTGGGCGTCGGCAGCGGCCTGCTATTCTGGCTGGTGGCGAGCATGTCGTTGACGATCTATGAACAAGGCACCCGGCTGCCGGACATCAACCTGCGCACCGCCGATGGCGCAACCGTGAAACTCACCGATTATCAGGGCGGCCCTCTGGTGATCAACCTCTGGGCCACCTGGTGCCCACCCTGCCGACGGGAAATGCCGGTGCTCGAAGAAGCCCAGCAGTTGCGCCCAGACCTGACCTTCCTGTTCGTCAACCAGGCCGAAAGCATGCAAAGCGTCAGCACCTACCTCGCCACCCAGGGCCTGAGCTTGACCAACGTATTGTTCGATGGCAGTGGCCGTCTCGGTCAGGCCGTCGGCTCCATGGCCCTGCCGACGACCCTGTTCTACAGCGCCGACGGCCGTCTGCTGGGCAGCCACCTGGGTGAACTCTCGGAAGCGAGCCTGGCCCGTGCCCTGGAACACTTCGAAACGCCGGGCTCGACCGCGGCGCCCCACACCGCCACAAGGAAACCGCCATGCCCCGCCTCCGCCACCTGCTGACCCTGGCCGTAGCCGCCGCACTGTCGCAGGCACCGCTGCTCCAGGCCGAAGAACTGCCGGCCGCCATCAAGAAGATCGAAGCCAAGGGTGCGAAAATCGTCGGCACCTTCGACGCGCCGGACGGCCTGCGCGGTTACGCGGCGCAATACCAGAACCGTGGCATGGCGCTGTACCTGACGCCGGATGGCCAGCATGTCCTGCTGGGCAACTTGTACGACGCCGACGGCAAGGACCTGAGCGCGGAGCCGCTGCAAAAACTGGTCTATGCACCGATGGCCAAGGCAATATGGGCGAAGATGGAGACGAGCAACTGGATCGCCGACGGCAGCAAGGACGCACCGCGCACGGTGTACCTGTTCAGTGACCCTAACTGCCCGTACTGCAACATGTTCTGGGAACAGGCACGGCCATGGGTCAAGGCCGGCAAGGTGCAGTTGCGTCACATCATGGTGGGCATCATCCGCGAAGACAGTCCCGGTAAATCCGCCGCCTTACTGGCCGCCAAGGACCCTGAAAAAGCCCTGGCGGAGCATGAAAAGGCCGGCAAGGGCAGCGCGCTCAAGCCCGTCAAGGACATCCCGGCGGCCATCCAGGCCAAACTCGACGCCAACCAACAGTTGATGGACGAGCTGGAACTGTCCGCCACCCCGGCGATTTTCTACCTGGATGACAAAGGCGAACTGCAACAGCAGCAAGGCGCGCCGTCGCCAGACAAGTTGGTGAAGATTCTCGGGCCGAAGTGACTGGCCCCCACAGCAGATCCCCCTGTGGGAGCGGGCTTGCTCGCGAACGCGCAGGATCAGTTAATACAGCTGTGACTGACCCACCGCATTCGCGAGCAAGCCCGCTCCCACAGTTTTAGGTCAGCTACGCAAAAATCCCAGCAACATCCGATTCACGAATTCCGGATTCTCCAGGTTGGAGATATGTCCCGCCTGCGGAATCAGAATATGGGAACAACCGATCAGCTCGGCCATTTCCAGGGACTCGGACGGTGGACGCGGTTTGTCCTCGTCGCCACACATCACCACGGTATTCTTGGCATCCAGCTCATGCAGCCGCGGCAGGAGATCGTCCCGCCCGAAAATGATCCGCCCCAGCGGCACGATGCTGTTGCGCAGGCGATCAGCCGGCAGTGCCGCCAGTGTGGCGCGCAACTGCTGGTAGAGCGCGGACTGCGGATCGATGCCCGGCCGGAAGAAGATCGGCACGATGATGTCCAGCAACGGTTCGGGAACGCTGCCGCTGGCTTCGATCTTGTCGAACAGCGAGAAGTAATACTGGCGAGTCATCTCCGGTTCGACGCCCACGTAGGTGTCCATCAGCACCAGCGCCTTGACCCGCTTCGGCGCCGCCAGTGCCAGCCGGGTGCCCCACATCCCGCCGACCGAGAGCCCTACCAGGTTGAAGCAGTCAATGCTCAGTTCATCCATCAACCTCAAGGCCTGGCGGGCCAGGTCATCCAGTGAAGTCGTGCCCTCAGGCAACTGCTCGGACCGGCCGTGGCCCCACAGGTCCGGGGCGATCACCCGGTGATTGCGGGACAACAGCTCGATCTGCGGCGCCCACATGGTGTGGTCCCATAGATAGCTGCCACCCAGCAGCACCGCAGGGCCCTGGCCTTGGTCCAGATAGTGAAGCTGTTGTCCGTCAATAGTTGAAAAGGGCATTGATGATTTCCTTGTTTTGACTGGGGGAAAGCCTTGGGAAGACTGAGCTGCGCAGGGCGAGGCGTCAACCGCGGGCTTCTCGGTGTTAGTAATGACGCCATCGCGAGCAAGCTCGCTCCCACACTGGATTCGCGGTGAACACAAACCCCCTGTGGGAGCGAGCTTGCTCGCGATGAGGCCTCTATAGACGCCGCAAAACTACAATCCTTCCAGTTCCGCCATCAAATCATTCAACCGATCCACCTTCTCCTCAGTGATCTCACTGGCCGCCAGCCCGTCGATGTATTCGGCCAGTTCCTGCACCGTGCTGCATTCGAACATCGCCCGCAGCGGCACGTTGCGTTGCAGGGCTTTTTGCACGCGCGAGGCGATTTGCGTCGCCAGCAGGGAATGGCCGCCCAGTTCAAAGAAGTTGTCGCGCACACCCACTCGCTCGACTTTCAGCACCTGGGCCCAGATGTCCGCCAGGGTCTGCTCCAGCGCGTTGCCGGGCGCCTGGTAGTCCTGGCTTTGCAACTGGCCGATCTCCAGGGCCGGCAAGGCCTTGCGGTCGAGTTTGCCGTTGGCGTTGAGGGGCAGGCGATCAAGCCACAGCCAGTGCAGCGGCACCATGTATTCCGGCAGTTCGCTGCGCAGGCGCTGCTTGATGCGCTCCAGGCGTTCGGTCGGGTTCAGTGCCGTGTCGGCAGCCACCAGGTAGCCCACCAGATGTTTGCCATTGGCGCCCTCCTGCACGCTCACCGCCCCATCGCGCACCTCTGGCTGTTCATGCAGCCGCGCTTCGATTTCCCCCAGTTCGATGCGGTAGCCACGAATCTTCACCTGATGGTCGATGCGCCCGACGTACTCCAACACCCCGTCGCTGCGTCGCCGCGCCAGGTCGCCGGTGCGGTACAAGCGCTCTCCCGGTGCGCCGAAGGGATTGGGCACAAACACCGGGGCGGTGCGCAACGGATCGCCGACATAGCCGCGCCCAACCCCGGTTCCCGCCACGCACAACTCACCCACCGCGCCAAGCGGCACCAAGTCCAGCGCGCCGTCGAGCAGGTACAAGCGGTTGTTGTCGGTGGGTGTGCCAATCGGCAGATACGTGCCGCGAGTCGAGGCCATATCAACACGGAAGAACGCCACGTCATCGGAGCATTCCGCCGGACCGTAGGCGTTCACCAGGCCGATGTCCGGGTAGCGCAACAGCCATTGATGGGCCAACTCCGGCGGCATCGCTTCGCCGGTGGGCAGCATCCAGCGCAGGCCGTCCAGACCGATTCGGTCCTGGGCGAGCATGCCCTGGATCAGCGATGGCACGCTTTCCAGCACGGTAATGCCCTGGTGTTGCACATGCTCCAGCAGCCCTTGCGGGTCGTGGGCGATGGCATTGGGCACGATGTCCACCCGGGCGCCGAACAACGGCGCGGCAAGGAACTGCCACACCGAAATATCGAAGCTCTGGGACGCCGTCTGGGCGATCACATCCGCCTCGCTCAGCGCCAGGTACGGCACTTTGCTGAGCTGGTTGTTGAGCATGCCGCGCTGTTCCACCATCACGCCTTTGGGCAGGCCGGTGGAGCCGGAGGTGTAGATCACGTAGGCCAGGTGGTCCGGCCCGCTGTAGACGCCGGGGTTTTCCTGCGACACAGCGCTGGCCTGGATGGCTTCCCACACCAGCAACTTCGGCCGCCCGGCACAGGCAAACTCATCCAGCAGTGCCAGCGCCTGGGCATGACAGGCCTGGGTGCAGACCAGCAGCGGCGTGCGGCTCAGTTCGATGATGCGGCTCAGGCGCTGGCTCGGCAGGCCCGGCTCCAGTGGCAGGTAACCGGCACCCGCCTTGAAGCTGCCAATGATCATACCTGGCAGCTCCGCATCTCGTTCGGCCAGCAGCGCCACCGGCTGATCGAGCCCGACGCCGGAAGCGATCAAGGCGTGGCCGAGGCGGTTGCTGCGGGCATTCAACTCGGCGTAGCTGTAGCTCGCGTCCAGGCAACTGACGGCGATGCGTTGCGGATGGGCGGCAACTCGCGCCTCGAACAGTTCGACGTAACTCTGCTCCAACGGATAGGCGTGCTCGCTCTGGTTGCAGCCGTGGATCAGGAAGTCCTGTTCCTCGGCGCCAATCAGCGGCAGCTCGGCCATATCACCGTGGAAACCTTCCATCAGCGCCAGCAGCAAGCGCTTGAACTCGCCGAGCAAGCCCTGGACGGTGGACTCATCAAAGTAACGCTGGTCATACGAAAGGTGCAGCCCCAGGTCATCCCCTGGATAGCAGACCGCCGTCAGCGGGAAGTTGGTGTGGGTGCGGCCCGAGTCCGACGTGGCGTTGAGGCTTTGGGCGCGATCCAGTACGGAGACTTCCACCGGCGCGTTTTCGAACACGAACAGGCTGTCGAACAGCGGCTGGCCCTTGGGCAGTTCGCTGACTTCCTGGATGCTCACCAACGGCAGGTATTCGTACTCACGCAGTTGCATGTTGCTGTCCAGCAAGCCGCCGAGCCACTGGCGCACACTGCACGGCTGATCGTCCTCGGGCATCTGCACCCGCAAGGCGACGCTGTTGATGAACAGCCCCACCGTGCGTTGCATCTGCGGCAATTCCACCGGACGTCCGGCGACGGTGACACCGAACAGCACGTCGCGATCACCGCTGACGCGCCGCAGTACCAGGGCCCACGCCGCCTGGGCGAAGGTGTTGACCGTCAATTGATGGGCCTGGGCCAGTTCCCGCAGCCGTACGCCGTCTTGGGCATCGAGGCGGGTGTAGCAGTCGCCGACGATCATGCCGCCACTGTCACCGGCGTGTTCACGCAGGAACGGTCGGTCGCCGGGGATCGGCGTAGTCCGCTCGAAGCCTTGCAGGTTGCGTTTCCACCACTGCCGGGCTTCGGCCAGGCTCTGGTGCTGCAACCAGCCGATGTAATCGCGATAACGCGGCGGCACGGCCAACTGCGGTTCGCGGTTTTCACCCAGGGCGGTGTAGATCTCGAAGAAATCGTCCATCAACAGCGAACGGCACCAGGCATCGATCAGGATGTGGTGGTTGCTCATCATGAACCAGTAGCGCGCCGCGCCGACCCGGATCAACCGCAGATGGAACGGCGCCTGGTTCAACAGATCGAAACCGGCCTCGCGCTCGCCCTTGAGCAACGCTTGCAGCTTGGCCTCTTGCTGGTCTTCGGGCACCTCGCACCAGTCGAGGTAATCCACCGGCGTGCTACCGGGCTTGTGGATAATTTGCAGCATGTCTTCGCCGACGTTCCAGCAGAATGACGCGCGCAAGGCTTCATGACGGGCGATCACCGCTTGCCAGGCCCGGGCAAAACGTTGCGGATCGAGTTCGCTGTTGATGCGGTAGCGGTCCTGCATGTAGTACAGGCCGGTGCCCGGTTCCAGCAAGGTGTGCAAGAGCATGCCTTCCTGCATCGGAGTCAGCGGGTAGACATCTTCGATCTGCCCGGCCGGCACCGGCAGGCTGTCGAGCTGGCCCTGGGTCAGTTTCGCCAGGGGGAAGTCCGACGGTGTCAGGCCGCCCGCCTCGTCCGTCAGGCAATGCTCGATCAGGCGTTGCAGCTCATCGAGGTAGGCCTCGGCCAGGGTGGCGATAGCCTGCCTGTCGTAGCGTTCGCGGCTAAAGGTCCAGCGCAACACCAGCTCGCCGCCGCTGACCTGGCTGTCGACGCTCAGCTCGTTGGGCAACGACGCATCGGGGTCGTGGATCGCGCCCAGCGGTTCGTCCAACGGCTGGAACAACGCGTCATGGCCCAGGGTCTGGTCGAGCTGGCCGAGGTAGTTGAAGGTGATCGCCGCTTGCGCCAGGCCGGCCATTGCCGCGCGACTCGCCGGGTCGGCCAGGTAGCGCAGCACGCCATAGCCAAGGCCCTTGTGGGGCACCGTGCGCAGCTGCTCCTTGATGGCCTTGATCGACGCGCTGAAGTCCTCGCCCGCAGGGCTCAGGCGTACCGGATAGACGCTGGTGAACCAACCCACGGTGCGAGTCAGGTCGATGTCCTCGAACAGCGCCTCGCGGCCATGGCCTTCGAGCTGGACCAGGGCCGATTCCTGGCCGCTGCAGCGGCACAGCACCCGGGCCAGCGCCGTGAGCAGCAGGTCATTGACCTGAGTCCGGTAGGCACTCGGCGCCTGTTGCAGCAGTTGCCGGGTGCGCTCGGCGTCCAGGCGCACGCTGACCGTTTGAGCGTGACGCTCCTGGCGCCCGCCATCAGGATGCGCGCAAGGCAGCGCCACATCCGGGCCACTCAACTGCGCTTGCCACCAGCCCAGTTCCTCGCGCAGGGACTCGCTGCCGGCGTAAGCCTGCAAGCGCGCGGCCCAATCACGCAACGGGCTGGTCTTGGCCGGCAATCGGGCGGTTTGCCCAGCGGCGATCTGGCGGTAGACGCTTTGCAAATCGTCCATCAGCACCCGCCACGACACACCGTCGACCACCAGGTGATGGATGACGATCAGCAGCCGTTGACGACCATCGGGCAACTGCGCCAGCACAGCGCGCAGCAGCGGCCCGGTTGGCAGGTTCAGACTGCGCTGCGTCTCGGCGAACAGGCTTTCACTGGCTTGCACACTCTCCACGGACACCGTCTGCAACAGCCCCGCCTCGGACAATGGCTGGTGCTCGGCGCGCCAGTGGCCGGCGTGTTCGTCGAAGCCCAGGCGCAAGGCATCGTGGTGCTGGAAGACGGCGCGCAGTGCCTGCTCCAGAAGTGGCGGGTCGAGGGTGATGGCCGGCTCCAGCAGCAATGCCTGGTTCCAGTGATGACGGTTGGGCATCTGGCTGTCGAAGAACCAGTGCTGGATCGGCGTCAGCGCAGACTCACCGTCCAACAGGCCCTGCTCGGCGCTTACCTGCTGGCTGCGGGTGGCAACAAAGGCCAGGGTCTGCACGGTCTGGTGCTGGAACAGGTCGCGAGGCGTGAAATGAATGCCCTGCTGCCGGGCACGGCTGACGACTTGAATGGACAGGATCGAATCGCCGCCCAGTTCAAAGAAGTTGTCGTTAAGCCCCACCTGTTTCACGTTCAGCACGTCGCACCAGATCGCCGCCAGGGTCTGCTCCAGGGCATTGCTCGGCGCCACGTAGTGTTGGCGATTGAGTTCAGGATCGGGCATCGGCAAGGCACGACGGTCGAGCTTGCCGTTGGCGGTCAGCGGCATGCTCGCCAGCAGGATCAGGTGCGTGGGCACCATGTAGTCCGGCAACTGTGCCTTGAGGTGGTTTTTCAGTGCATCGCGCAGGGTCGCTTGTTGCTCGGCGTCCTGTTCGGCGACGTCGGTCACCAGGTAGCCGGCCAGTTGCTTGCCACCTGGCGCACCAAGGGCCAGCACCACGGCTTCGCGCACGGCGCCGTGTTCCAACAGGCGGGTTTCGATCTCCCCCAGTTCGATGCGGAAACCGCGGATTTTCACCTGATGGTCGATGCGTCCCAGGTACTCCACCAAACCGTCGACGCGCTGGCGCACCAGATCGCCGGTGCGGTACAGCCGTCCGCCGTCGGTGGCGAATGGGTCGGCGACGAAGCGCTCGGCGGTCATGCCAGGACGCTGGTGATAGCCCTGGGCCAATCCCGCGCCGCCGACGTACAACTCACCCGTGGCGCCTTGCGGCACCAGGGCCAGATCGGCATCGAGGATGTACGCCACCCGAGCGCCGATCACGCTGCCAATCGGCACGCTGGCCACGCCCTCCTCCAGTTGCTCCGGGGCCAGGCTCGCCAACGGCATGACCACGGTTTCGGTCGGGCCATAGGCGTTGAAAAACAGGCTCGGACCGAAGGCGGCACGAATGCGTTGCAGATGCTCGCCAGTCAGGGCTTCGCCGCCGGTGATGCACATGCGCACCGGCAGGGTTTGCCCCTGGGTCGCCAGCCATTGCGCCAACTGGCTGCCGTAGCTGGGGGTGAAACCGAGGATGTTGACGCCATGCTCGCGAATCAGCCCACAGATCTCCTCGGCGTCCCACTGTCCCTGGGCCCGCAACACCACTTGGGCACCACTGAGCAGCGGCACCAACAGGCGCTCGGTGGCGGCGTCGAAGTTGATGGAATAGAAATGCAGCTCGCAATCGTCCGCTCGCATGCCAAAGCGCTTGATCACTGCCCGGCAATGCATGGCGATTTCACCGTGGGACACCACCACGCCCTTGGGCTTGCCGGTGGAGCCGGAGGTGTAGATCAGGTAGGCCTGATGCTGTGGCAGGTTGATCGACGGTGGCGCCTGGTCCGGGTACTGCGCCAGTGCCACCGAGTCATCTTCCAGGCACCAGCAGCCGACGCCCTCCGGTAATGTCCCGAGGGCCTGGAACATCGCCCGGTCGCTGAGCAGCAAGCCGACGCCGCTGTCCTCGATCATGTAGTGCAAACGGTCCAGCGGGTATTCCGGGTCCAGCGGCACGTAGGCGCCGCCGGCCTTGAGAATCGCCAGCAGGCCGATGACCATTTCCAGCGAACGCTCCAGGGCCAGGCCCACCCGCACCTGCGGGCCGACGCCACGCTCGCGCAGCATCCAGGCCAGGCGATTGGCGCGGCTGTCCAGTTGCGCGTAAGTCAGGGTCTGCCCGGCAAACGTCAGCGCCGGCGCGTCGGGTCGAGCCTCGACCTGTTCGCTGAACAGTTCGTGAATGCATTGATCCAGGCGATGCTCACCGGGCTCGACACCGAGGCTGTCGAGCATCTGTTGCTGCTCGCCAGCTTCCAGCAACGGCAGTTCGCTCAGGCGTTGGGCCGGGTCGGCCAGCAGCGCTTCCAACAGATTGCGCCAGTGCCCGGCCATGCGGGCGATGCGCGGTTCGTCGAACAGATCGGTGCTGTAGGTCAGGCAGCAGCCCAGGCGATGGTCGAGGTCGGTGACTTCCAGGTTGAGGTCGAACTTGGTGGCCCGGGCGTCGTTGGCCAGGTACTCGACGGTCATGCCGGCCAGGGTGCGGCTCTGCTGGAATTCCCAACGCTGCACGTTGCACATCACTTGGAACAGCGGGTTATAGGCGGCACTGCGCGGTGGTTGCAGGGCTTCCACCAGATGATCGAACGGCAAGTCCTGATGGGACTGGCCTTCGATCACGGTGTGGCGCACCTGCTCGAACAACTCGCTCACCGACATTTGCCCGTCGAGCTGGCAACGCAACACCTGGGTGTTGAGGAACGCACCGATCAGCCCTTCGCTTTCCGGGCGGATGCGGTTGGCCACCGGCGCGCCGATGCGCAGGTCGGTCTGGCCGCTGTAGCGATAAAGCAAAACAGCCAGGGCGGCGGTCATGGTCATGAACAGGGTCAAGCCCTGTTGCGCGTTGAAAGCGCGGACCCGGGCGGCCAGGTCATCGCTGAGGTCAAAACGCCACAGCTCGCCGCGATGGCTTTGCACTGGCGGACGCGGGCGATCGCCGGGCAATTCCAGCAATGGATGTTCACGGCCCAGTTGCGCGGTCCAGTAGTCCAGTTGCCGTTGACGCTCACCGGATTCCAGCCATTGGCGCTGCCAGACGCTGTAGTCCAGATACTGCACCGGCAAGGGTTCCAGGGGCGATTCGCGGTCGTCGATAAAGGCTTCGTACAGCGCACTGAGCTCGCGAGCGAAAATGTCCATCGCCCAGCCTTCGGTGACGATGTGGTGCAGGGTCAGTACCAGGTAATGCTCATGCTCGGCGGTCTTGACCAGGCAGGCCCGCAGCAGCGGTCCGCTCTCCAGGTCGAAGGGTTTGTGAGCCTCACTGTCCGCCAGTTGCTGGACCCGCTGTTCGCGGGTCTCAGCAGCCAGCATCGAGAAATCCTTCCAATCCATGCCCAGGCCGGTGGCGTCGTGCACCTGTTGCCGGGCCACGCCATCGACGCTCGGGAACGTGGTGCGCAGGGTTTCGTGACGCAGGACCAACGCCTGCAAGGCTGCCTCGAAGCGCCCGACATCCAGCACCCCGCGCAAGCGCGCCATGCCGCCGACGTTGTAGGCCGGGCTGTCCGGCTCCATCTGCCAGAGGAACCACATGCGCTGCTGGGAATAGGACAACGGCACCGGTTGGCTGCGATCGACTTTCTCGATCGGCGGCTGGCGGTTGGTCTGGCCGCTGGCCTGGATCAAGCGCACCTGTTCGGCAAACGCCCCGAGCTCACTGGCCTCAAACAACGTGCGCAGCGGCAGTTCGACGTCGCAGGCCTGGCGCGTGCGGGAAATGATCTGGGTCGCCAACAACGAATGGCCGCCCAAGGCAAAGAAGTCATCCCGCAGGCCGACGCGCGCAAGGCCCAGCACATCGCGCCAGATACCCGCGATCTGCTGCTCAAGGGCACTGACCGGCTCGACATGCTCGCGTACCTGCCATTGCGGTTCGGGCAAGGCGCGGCGGTCGAGTTTGCCACTCGGGCTCAGGGGCATGGCGTCCAGGCGCAGCAGTTGCGCAGGCACCATGTATTCCGGCAGTTCGGCGGCCAGGGCGGTTTTCAGACGAGTGCTCTGGGCATCCTCGCTTTCAGCGACATCCGCGGTGGTGTAATAACCGATCAGTTGCGCGCCGGCCGAGGTGTCGCGCACCAGCACCGCCACTTGGGCGACGCCGTCCTGGGCCAGCAGGCGCGCTTCGATTTCCTGTGGCTCGACCCGAAAGCCACGCAGCTTGACCTGCTGGTCGAGGCGGCCGAGGTACTCGATCACCCCATCGCTGGTCCAGCGTGCCCGGTCGCCGGTCCGGTACAGCCGCGCCCCGGCCGGCCCCAGCGGGTCGGCGATAAAACGCTCGGCGCTCAGGCCCGGACGTCCGAGATAACCCCGCGCCAGCCCGAGACCGCCGATGCACAGTTCGCCCGGCACGCCGGCCGGAACGGCGTTGAGTTCGCCATCCAGTACGCGGCACAGCACGTTGCCCAGCGGCCGACCAATCGGCGAGCGCTCGCCGTCGGCGTCCGTGCAATGCCAATGGGTGACGTTGATGGCGGTTTCGGTCGGGCCGTAGCGGTTGTGCAATCGGGCCGACGGCAGTTGCGCCAGCACCCGGTTGCGCAGCTCGGCGGGCAAGACTTCGCCGCCGGAGAAGACCCGGCGCAGGCTGGTGCAGCGGGCGCTCAGGGGCTCATCGATAAACAGGCTGAGCAGCGGCGGCACGAAGTGCAGCGTGGTCACGCCAAATTGCTGGACCAATTGCGCGATACGGTGCGGGTCGCGGTGTTCGCCAGGGCCGGCCAGTACCAGTTGGCTGCCGGTGATCAGCGGCCAGAAGCATTCCCACACCGACACGTCGAAGCTGATCGGCGCTTTTTGCATCAGCACATCGGTTTCATCCAACCCGTAGGTGGCCTGCATCCATTGCAGGCGCTCGGCCAGGGCCGCGTGGGTGTTGCCAACACCTTTGGGCTGACCGGTGGAGCCGGAGGTGTAAATCACGTAAGCCAGGTGATCGCCGTGCAGGTGCAGGCCCGGCGGGTTGCTCGGCCATTGCTCCAAATGCAAGGCGTCCATGGCGATGACGCTGACGCCCTCGCAGGCCGGCAAGCGTTCGAGCAACCCGGTTTGCGTCAGCAGCAAATCAACGCCGCTGTCGGCAAGCATGTAGGCCAGGCGTTCGGCCGGATAGTCGGCATCCAGCGGTACGTAGGCACCACCGGCCTTGATGATCGCCAGCACGCCGATGAGCAACTGCGGCGAACGCTCGGCGGCAATCGCCACGCACACGTCCGGGCCGACGCCTTTGTCCCGCAGGTAATGGGCCAGGCGATTGGCCTGGGCGTGCAGCTCGGCGTAGTCCAGGCCGCCGCCGTCCCACAGCAGCGCGGTGCCTTGCGGCGTGCGCCGGGCTTGCTCGTTCAACAGCTCCGGCAACCATTGGCTGGCCGGCGCGCACGGGGCCGCGCCCCACTGCTGCTGTTGGGTGTGTTCATCGGCGGTCAATAGCTGCACATCGCCGATGGCTTGTTGCGGATCGGCGCAGATGGCCCGCAACAGGTTGCAGTAATGCGCCGCCAACCGCTCGATGGTCGCCGCCTCGAACAACTCGTCGGCATAGTCGAACGACAGTGTCAGCCGACCGTTGCGATCTTCTTCGCTGTGCAGTTGCAGGTCGAACTTGGCTTCGCGGCTGTGCCATGGCAACTCCTCGGCCAACAGCCCCGGCAAGCGGCGCAAAGCGCTCAAATCCCGCTGCTGATGGTTGAACATCACTTGGAACAGGCCATGTTCCCGAGCTTCTGGAAACGCTTCGAGCAGTTGCTCGAACGGCAGGTCCTGATGGGCCTGGGCCCCCAGCGTGGCCTCCCGGGCCTGGGCCAGCAGTGCGGCGAACGGCTGGCGCGAATCGACCTGCCCGCGCAGCACCTGGGTGTTGATGAAAAAGCCGATCAGCCCCTGGGTTTCCAGGCGCGGACGGTTGGCGTTGGGCACGCCGATGCGGATGTCGGACTGGCCGGTGTAGCGCTGCAACAGCGCCTGGAAGGCTGCCAGCAACAGCATGAACGGGGTGGCGTCGTGGGCCTGGGCCACTTGGCGCAGGGCATCGCCGAGCCCTTTGTCCAGGCGCAGGCTATGGCGCGTAGCACTGCGCTGGTGCTGGGCGCTGCGGGGATGATCCGTGCCCAGCGCCAGGGTCGGATGTTCATCACCCAGTTGCTGTTTCCAGTAGCTCAGCTGACGCTCGGCCTCCCCTTGGGCCAGCCACTGGCGCTGCCAATTGCCGTAGTCGGCGTACTGCAACGGCAACGGCGCCAACGCGGCGACCTGCCCTTGGCAGGCTGCGGCGTACAACCGGGAAAACTCATCGATCAGCAGGTTCATCGACCAGCCGTCGGCGATGATGTGGTGCAGGGTCACCAGCAATTGGTGGTCGTCTTCATCGAGGCGCAACAGGGTGACCCGCAGCAGCGGTCCCTTTTCCAGATCGAACGGCGTGGACGCTTCATCTTCTCGAACCTGTCGCGCCCGGGCTTCGCGCTGGTCGGCAGGCAAGCCGCTGAGGTCGATCAGTTGCAGGTTGAATTCACCGGCTGGGTCGACCTGTTGCAGGGCCAGCCCGTCACGCTCCAGAAAACGCGTGCGCAGGGATTCATGGCGCTCGATCAGTTGCTGGAAACTGGCGCGCAAGGCGTCTGCGTCCAACTCGCCGCGCAGGTGCAAGGCGCCGGGAATGTTGTAGGCGTGGCTGGCCGGATCGAGCTGCCAGGTGATCCACAACCGGTTCTGCGCCAGGGATTGCGGCAAGGCTTCATGGCGCGGCAAAGCGCTGATTGCGCCCGGGGCCTGGCCGCCATGCTGTTGCTGGTTCGCCACCGCTGCCGCGAAAGCCGCCAGGGTGGGGGCTTCGAACAGCAGGCGCAGGTTCAGCGTCAGGCCCAGGGTTTCACCCAGCCGCGCAACCACTTGGGTGGCAGCGATGGAATTGCCGCCCAACAGGAAAAAATGATCGTCAGCCTGGACCTGTTCGACCTGCAACTGCTCGCGCCAGACCTGGCCGATCAGCGTTTGCAACTGCGACGACGAGCCGGCTTCACGGGCGTCTTCAACCTCGGCCGACGGGAACAGTGCATAACTGTCGAGGCTGCCGTCCGCCAATCGAGTGCGGCAGGCCGAACGCTGCAACTTGCCGCTGGAGGTCTTGGGCAACGCGCCGGGATTGAGCAGCACCACCACGCTCGGCGCTTGCTGACAGGCTTCGGCCACGGCCTGGCGAATGGCTTTGATCAAGGCCTCGGGCGGCAGGATTTTCTGCACACTGCGGCTGATTTCCGCCGCGATGCCAATGCCTTCCTCACCGCCGTCGTTGACCGCGAACGCCGCCACCCGGCCCTTGCGCACCACGTCTACTTCGCGCTCGATGGTTTGCTCGATGTCCTGAGGATAGAGGTTATGACCGCGCACGATCAGCAGGTCCTTCAGACGGCCGGTGATGAACAGCTCACCGTCACGCAGGAAACCCAGGTCGCCAGTGCGCAACCAGGTGCGACCCTCGTGCGTCACAAAGGTCTTGGCGCTGGCTTCGGGGTTGCGCCAGTAGCCGTGGGCGATGCTGGGTCCGCTGGCCCAGAGCTCGCCCACCTGATTGTCGGCCAATGGCTGCAATGTGCTGGGCTCGACGATCAGCACCGCGTGCCCGGGCTGGCTGACCCCACAACTCATCACCGCGCTGCCCTGCCCCGCCTCGGCGCGGTTTTGCGCCAGCGCCGCGTCATCCAGCCGGAGCGCGGGAATGCCGTGACGGCGCGGCGTGCCGGCGACGAACAAGGTCGCTTCGGCCAGGCCATAGGAAGCCATGAAATTGTCTGGTGTGAAGCCGCACGGGGCGAATGTCTCGGCGAATCGCTCCAGGGTGTCGAGACGGATCGGCTCGGAGCCCGAATAGGCCACGCGCCAGCCGCTCAGGTCGAGACGCTTGAGGGCCAAGTCGCTGACCCGCTCACTGCACAGCCGATAGGCGAAGTCCGGACCGCCGCTGATGGTGCCACCGTACTCGCTGATCGCTTCGAGCCAACGCACCGGCCGGGCCAGGAAGTACGCTGGCGACATCAGCACGCAGGGTACGCCGCTGAAAACCGGCTGCAACAAGCCGCCGATCAAGCCCATGTCGTGGTACAGCGGCAGCCAGCTGACAATGACGTCATCGGGGTTCAGGTCGATGCCGAAGCCGTGGCGGATCAATAACTCGTTGGCCACCAGGTTGCCGTGGCTGACCTGCACGCCCTTGGGCAATGCGGTGGAGCCGGAGGTGTATTGCAAAAAGGCAATGTCATCATCCTGCAGCGTCGGCGCCCGCCATTGCCCGGCAATGGCCGGGTCGAGGGTATCGACGCACAACACCGGCGGCGCCGATTCGATGGCTTGCAACGGCTCACGCAGATCGCTGCTGGTGAGCAATAGACGCGGTTCGGCATCAGCGATGATCGACAGCAGGCGCTCCTGATGATGGCGACGGGTGGATTCCGGCGGGTAGGCCGGCACGGCAATCACCCCGGCGTACAGGCAGCCAAAAAACGCCGCGACGTAATCCGGGCCGCTGGGGAACAGCAGCACCGCACGCTCGCCAAATGCCGCTTCGGCCTGCAACGCGGCGGCAATGGTCCGGGCACGCAGGTCCAGCTCGCGATAACTCAACACCACACCCTGCTCCGCGGTGTCGGCAAGGAAGCGCAAGGCCACCCGATCCGGCGTCAACGCGGCGCGGCGCTGGAGGGCATGGGCCAGGGTGCTGGGGAGTTCGAACGCGTCGGTCATGGGGTTTCCTGCCTGAAATTCGGCTTGCAAGTAGTCACCCATGGGAACGGATATCACCGGTAAATAATTAGTCAGCCACCTCCTGCACCAGAACGTTCGCCTGCCACGGGCCGCGACAATAGGCCGCGCTTCTCACGCTGGACTTCGACACATCAATAATTCTTTTTCTCAATTGACAATCATTATCATTAAGCCTAATTTGTCGCTCGATGTGTAGGACAAGTCCGGCAATCCGGTCGTCCTGCTAACTTTTTGCAGCAAGGTGAATTCCATGACGGAACAAGTATCCACAAGCAGGTGCGACTCACCGTTACTTCAGGCGTTCGTCGATAACCGGCTGATTCTGGTCAAGATCGCAGCGCGCATCACCGGTTGCCGGTCCCGCGCAGAAGATGTGGTGCAAGACGCGTTTTTCCGCCTGCAATCGGCGCCGCAGATCACCTCCTCGTTCAAGGCTCAGCTCAGCTATCTGTTCCAGATCGTGCGCAACCTGGCGATCGACCACTACCGCAAGCAGGCGCTGGAACAGAAATACTCGGGGCCGGAAGAGGAAGGTTTGAATGTGGTGATCCAGGGGGCTTCGCCAGAAACGTCTCACATCAATTTTTCGACGCTGGAGCACATCGCCGATGCGCTGACCGAATTGCCCAGCCGCACCCGATACGCGTTCGAGATGTACCGCCTGCATGGCGTGCCACAGAAAGACATCGCCAAGGAACTGGGGGTCTCGCCGACCCTGGTGAATTTCATGATCCGCGACGCCCTGGTGCATTGCCGCAAGGTGTCCGGGGTGCGTGGGGATACCTTCGCCCGGCGGTGATTTTGCAGTGGCTTTACTGGCCCCATCGCGAGCAAGCTCGCGATGGCGGCCTGATGACCGCCCCTACCCTCACATCAACCCACACCGATCAAAAAAACGCTCCCGCCCCAGGATCATCAGCGCCGCCCGTTTGTGGGGGAAATCGAATTCCTTCGCACAATGGAAACACTGGTTGTGCAGATGCCCGATCATCCGCGCATTGTCGGCCCGGGGCTCGGCCACCACACGCTGGGTACGCGGGTCGTCGAGAAACAGGTAGTGCACCAGCGCCGACAACCAGCTCGCCACCTTGTGCGGTCCCCGGTGCTGTTCTTCGCCCACCAACATGTGAATGCCGCGATCGTAGTTCTCGGCGTCATAGAACGGTGCGATTCGATCTTCCTTGGCCCAATAGGCTTCGAAATAGGCGAACGGTTGGTCGTCGAAGCAACCGATCAAGGTCAAGACCCGAGGGTCGTTCTGCAGCGTGCTCAAATACTCGCGATGCTGTTCCAGGCTGCCCTCCTCCTGCCAGAAACTCGCTACCCGGGGACTGTTCTGCCAGCGATTGAAACGCGTCAGGTCCTGCTCGATTTCCAAGGTGCGCAAGGACACCCAGGCGCCCAACCGCGCATCGAAGCGCCGGTACACTTCCCCTCGTGGCTTCACCGGCCGACGAGGATGGCGCTTGCCGTCGGTGATGATCATCTGTTGCGGGTAACTGCCGCTGAACGACTCCCCCAGCCAGGGTTGTGGCAGTTGCCAGAACATTGTGCGCTCGCAGACGTATTCGCCGGGACGCTCGGCACTCGTCAACAAGCCACTGAGCAAGGCTTCGTCGGGATGCTCGGCGAGGTGCCAGGTCAGGCGCTGACAGGCGCAATCGCGGGCAAACAGCCAATAGCAGGCCGCCCATAGCGCCGGACCGACGGGGCGGTCGTGGACTTCCTGCAAATGCACATGCAGCTCAGGACCGCGCTCCAGGCGCAGCCGGATCAGCGGCGCGCCTTCAAGCAGCAGGCTCAAGTGGCGTTCGGTTTCATCGGCGCCGAGGCGACGACCGCCGGGCAAGGGCAGCATCGTCGGGTGGTGGAGGTTGGACATGGAAGGGGCTCACGTATTCGTCGGTAGTCAACGTGTGACGTGAGCCGGGAAGGGAAATTTAGTGTCGTATTCAATGGTCGTGCGTTGGCACCACATTGATCTGGTAAGGCCTGAAAATCGCCAGCATTTGACCATCGTCTCGCAACTTCTGCAGCAACAGTCCAAACGCTTCACTGGAGATCGGTGCCTGCGGCCGGATCAGCGCGTAATGGTGGTAAACCTGATCGATACGCTCGGATATCAGCAGTTGGGGGCCGACGTCGGGATTGCGTAACACGTAATCGCTGAGATACGAACGGGTCACCAGGGCAATGTCCGCACGCCCCCGCAGCACCATCAGCAAGTTGCTGTCGTGGGGATAAGTCAGCGTGGCGTTGTATTGGCCGGCGAGGAACTTGGGGTCGGCGTTGAATTCGGCAAAAGCGTAATGGTAGCCGCTGAACAGGGCCAGGCGCTTGCCCCGCAGGTCTTCAAAATAGCTTTGCTGGCGATCCGGCTGGCGCTGAGTGACAAAGATCTCCGCATCCTCCAGGCCCATGTCCACTACCGTGTGGGGCACGTCCTTCCAGCCCCAGTCGGGGTTCTCGAAAATCGCCATATCGACCCGACCCTGCTTGAAATCATTGAAACGACGCGGAATCGACGTCGGCACCAGCACAAACTGGTAGTCGGTTTGCGAGCGATTCAAGGCCTCGACCAGTTGCGGCAGCAAGCCGGTGTCGGCGCCGTTTTCGGGGCGAACGGTATAGGGCGGAAAATGCGCTGCACCGATCCGGACCAATTGCGCCGCCGAGGCAGGCAACATCAAGAAAATGGCCAGAGCAGCCAGCAGAACACGCGAGGTCATCCCCATCGGCGAAAACGTCAAGATAACCCACTCCCCAAAAGTATCGTCAATACAATGAAGCTAGGCGGTTTCCGCCGCTTAGCCAGCCATTGGGCCATTTAAAGCGCCGCTGATTATTGCCGTTCTTCAAGCACCAGGATCAGGGCTTGTTCGGCCAGCTCATCAAGGCTCAGGCTGCCTTCGGCGCGAAACCAGGTGGTGGTCCAGGACAACGCGCCAGTGAGGAAACGCCGGGTAATGAACACGTCCCCGCGAATATACCCGGCCTCCTTGGCCTGGCCCAAGACTTCGAGCCACAAGTCTTCATAAATATCACGCAAGGCCAGCACTTGCCTTTGCCCTTCCTGGGACAACGAGCGCCACTCATAGACCAGCACCGCCATCGCCTCGCCGCTGCCGCCCATGATCGACTGCAATTCGCAGCGGATCAGCGCCAGCACCCGCTCGCGCACGCTACCCGCCTCGGCCAGGGCCGCGCGCATCAACGCGGTGTTGTAGCGGATGGTTTCTTCCATCACCGCCCGCAGGATTTCGTCCTTGCTTTTGAAGTGGTGGAAGATGCTGCCCGATTGAATGCCCACGGCGCTCGCCAGGTCGCGCACGGTGGTGCGCTCGAAGCCGTTGTTGCGAAACAGGTGAGCGGCGGTCTGGAGCAGTTTGCCACGAGCGCTGTCCGGATCGGTCAGTTGCCCTTGGTCGACCAGCTCACGCATCACGCTCAGGGCTTTTTGCTCATCCACCCGTTCTCTCCTACAGTCGATCAATCCGCGTGCGGCCACTGCACCAAAGCGGCGGGGTGACGCGGGCAATTTAAGCCGGCCGGGGCAACCTAGCAAGCGCTCGGGCAGAAGAACCAGCGGTCGTTTACAGACCAAGCGCTTGCTTGGTAGTCTCGAGCTTCGTTTGTCGGAGGGAACTCCATGCCAAAAACGATCCGTATCGGTTGCGCCAGCGCCTTCTGGGGCGATACCTGTACCGCTGCGGCGCAACTGGTGGAAAACGGGGCACTGGATTACCTGGTGTTCGACTATCTGGCCGAGGTCACGATGTCGATCATGGCCGGGGCGCGCATGAAGGACCCGGCGGGCGGCTATGCCACGGACTTCATCGAGGTGCTCACGCCCCTGCTCCAGCGCTTGCACGAAGGCAGAATCGGCGTTATCAGCAACGCAGGCGGGGTCAACCCACAGGCCTGCGCCGCGGCGCTGCAAAGGGCCTGCGATCAGGCTGGCGTACCCTTGAAGATCGCCGTGCTACGGGGTGATGACCTGCAACCGCACTTCGAACAACTCGCCGGCCAAGGCATCCGCGAGATGTTCAGCGGCGAGCCCCTGCCGCCCGCCTGCGTCTCCACCAATGCCTACCTCGGCGCGCCCGGCATTGTCGAGGCGCTGCGCCTGGGAGCCGATATCGTGATCACCGGTCGCGTGGTGGACAGCGCCGTGGTCAGCGCCGCCCTGGTGCACGCGTTCGGCTGGGCCTGGCACGACTATGACAAACTGGCCCAGGCCGCGCTGGCCGGGCACCTGATCGAGTGCGGCGCCCAGTGCACCGGTGGCAATTTCACCGACTGGCGGGAGGTACCGGATTACGAGCACATCGGTTTTCCCATCGTTGAAGTCAGTGCCGACGGCCAGTTCATTGTCACCAAGGCCGAAGGCACCGGCGGGCTGGTCACACCACTGACCGTCGGCGAGCAACTGCTGTACGAAATTGGCGACCCGCAAGGCTACCTCTTGCCAGACGTGATCTGCGATTTCAGCCAGGTCAGGCTGATCCAACAAGGCAAGCACGCGGTGCGCGTCCACGGGGCCAAAGGCTTGCCACCCACCGACCAATACAAGGTCAGCGCCACGTGGCTGGACGGCTTTCGCTGCACCGCCACCTGCCTGATCGCCGGCATCGATGCGGTGGCCAAGGCCGAACGGGTCAGCCAGGCGATCATCGCCAAGACCTCGCACCTGTTCAGCCAACGCGGCTGGGCGCCCTACAGCGAAGTGAATATCGAGCTGCTGGGCAGCGAAGCCACTTACGGCCAGCACGGCCTGCGTCAGGACAGCCGCGAGGTGGTGATCAAAATTGCCGTGCGGCACCCGGATAGAGTGGCGCTGGTACTGTTTTCCAAGGAGATCGCCCAGGCCGCCACCGGCATGGCGCCGGGGCTGACCGGCCTGGTCGGCGGCCGACCGGCAGTGTCCCCGTTGATTCGCTTGTTCTCGTTCCTGATCGACAAAGCCACCTGCCGGCTCTACATCGAACTCGACGGCCAGCCTCACCCCTGCCCCCTACCGGCTCTTGAACCGCTGGAAACCATTGACTTGCCGATCCCCCCGGACCTGCCAAAAACCCACGGCCGGGCCGATGCCAGCGTGCCGTTGGTGAAACTGGCGGTGGCCCGCTCCGGCGACAAAGGCAACCACAGCAACATCGGCGTGATCGCCCGGGAACCCGAATACCTGCCGTGGATCGCCGAGGCGCTGACCCCGGAAGTGATGGTCGACTGGATGAGCCACGTACTCGACCCACGGCTGGGCCGCGTCGAGCGCTGGTATTTGCCAGGCACCCATAGCCTGAACTTCCTGCTGGAGAACGCCCTCGGCGGCGGTGGCGTTGCCAGCCTGCGCATCGATCCCCAGGGCAAGGCATTTGCCCAGCAGTTGCTGGAGATTCAGATACCGGTGCCGCAAAGCATCGCCGATCAGCTCAACTAAAGGACGGTCGCCATGGTGAATGCCCATGGGTTAAACACAGGTTCTGCGCTAGTCCGTTCGAGTGAGAGGAATCCTCATGCCGGTGATCGAATCGCAGCTTGACCCGCACAGTGCCGACTACGCCCGCAATCACGCGGCGATGCTGGCGGGTGTCGAACACCTGCGCCAGCTCGAACAGGCCGTGCTGGCGAAAGCCGCCCAGGCCCAAGGTAAATTCGACAAACGCGGCCAACTGCTGCCACGCCAGCGCTTGAACCTGCTGCTGGACCCCGGCGCACCGTTCCTCGAACTGGCAAGCCTGGCCGGCTACAAACTCCATGACGACAAGGACGGCAGCCAGGCCGGCGGCGGCCTGATCGCGGGAATTGGCTATGTGTCCGGGGTGCGGGTACTGGTGGTGGCGAACAACAGCGCGATCAAGGGCGGGACGATCTCCCCCAGCGGCCTGCACAAAACCCTGCGCCTGCAACAGATTGCCATGGAGAACAAACTGCCGGTCGTCACCCTGGCCGAGAGCGGTGGCGCCAACCTCAATTACGCCGCGCAGATTTTCGTCGAAGGTGCGCGCAGCTTTGCCAATCAGGCGCGGATGTCGGCCATGGGCCTGCCGCAGATCACCGTGGTGCATGGCTCGGCCACCGCCGGCGGTGCTTATCAGCCGGGGCTGTCGGATTACGTGGTGGTGGTGCGCGACAAGGCGCGGCTATTCCTGGCCGGGCCGCCGTTGCTCAAGGCTGCCACCGGCGAAGTCGCCACCGAAGAGGAACTGGGCGGCGCACAGATGCATGCGCAAGTGGCGGGCACCGCCGAGTACCTGGCGCAGAACGACGCCGATGGCGTGCGCCTGGCCCGGGAAATCCTCAGCCTGCTGCCCTGGAACGCGCAACTGCCACCGCTGCCGCAACGGAACTGGACAGAGCCACGCTACCCCGCCGACGAATTATTGGGACTGATCCCGGACGATCCGAAGAAACCCTACGATGTGCGAGAAATCATCGCCCGCATCGCCGATGACTCGAATTTTCTCGAATTCAAACGCGAATTCGACGCCCAGACGATCTGCGGCCACTTGCACATTCGCGGCCATGCCTGTGGCCTGATCGGCAACAACGGACCGATCACGCCCAAGGGCGCCAGCAAGGCCGCGCAGTTCATCCAGTTGTGCGACCAGAGCCGCACGCCACTGCTGTTTCTGCACAACACCACCGGGTTCATGGTCGGCACCGAGGCGGAACGCCAAGGCGTGATCAAGCACGGGGCCAAAATGATCCAGGCCGTGGCCAACGCCCGCGTACCCAAGCTCACCGTTGTGGTGGGCGGTTCCTACGGCGCCGGCAACTACGCCATGTGCGGTCGCGGGCTGGACCCGCGCTTCATTTTCGCCTGGCCCAACAGCCACACAGCGGTGATGGGCGGCGCCCAGGCCGGCAAGGTCCTGCGTATCGTCGCCGAGGCCACGCAGATCAAAAACGGCCTGCCCCCCGATCCGCAGATGCTCGACCAGCTCGAGCAGACCACCGCGCAGAAACTCGACAGCCAGTCCACCGCCCTCTATGGCAGCGCCAACCTGTGGGACGACGGGCTCATCGATCCACGAGACACCCGGACGTTGCTGGGCTATCTGCTGGACATCTGTCACGAGGCCGAGGTCCGGCCGCTGCAACCCAACAGCTTCGGCGTGGCCCGTTTCTGAGGACGCTCCACGGCTCACAGGAGAACACTGAAAATGATCTTCACCCAGGAACACGAAGCACTGCGGCGCACCGTTCACCAGTTTGTCGACCATGACATCAACCCCTACGTCGACGAATGGGAGAAAGCCGGGCGCTTCCCCATCCACGAAATTTTTCGCAAGGCCGGCGGACTGGGGCTGCTGGGGATTTCCAAGCCGCAGCAGTTCGGCGGCATGGGCCTGGACTACAGCTATTCGATCGTCGCCGCCGAGGCATTCGGCACCATCCATTGCGGCGGTGTGCCGATGTCCATCGGTGTGCAGACCGACATGTGCACCCCAGCCCTGGCCCGTTTCGGCTCCGATGAGTTGCGCGAAGAATTCCTGCGTCCGGCCATCCGTGGCGAACAGGTGGGGTGCATCGGCGTCTCGGAGGTCGGTGCCGGTTCCGACGTCGCCGGCCTCAAGACCACCGCCCGCAAGGATGGCGACGACTACGTCATCAACGGCAGCAAGATGTGGATCACCAACGCACCGAGCGCCGACTTCATGTGCCTGCTGGCCAACACGTCGCAGGACAAGCCGCACATCAATAAATCACTGATCGTGGTACCGATGCACAGTCCTGGCATCAGCCTCGGTGCGCACCTGGATAAACTCGGCATGCGCAGCTCGGAAACCGCCCAGGTGTTCTTCGACGACGTGCGGGTGCCGCAACGCAACCGCATCGGCCAGGAAGGCGCCGGGTTCATGATGCAGATGCTGCAGTTTCAGGAAGAGCGGCTGTTCGGCGCGGCGAACATGCTCAAGGGCCTGGAGTATTGCATCGACAGCACCATCGAGTATTGCAAGGAGCGCAAGACCTTCGGCACGGCCCTGATCGACAACCAGGTGATCCACTTTCGCCTGGCGGAACTGGCCAGCGAAATCGAATCCCTGCGGGCGCTGGTCTATCAGGCTACCGAGCAGTACATCCACGGCCAGGACGTCACGCGACTGGCGTCCATGGCCAAGCTCAAGGCCGGACGCCTGGCCCGGGAAGTCACCGACAGCTGCCTGCAATACTGGGGCGGCATGGGGTTCATGTGGGACAACCCGGTGGCGCGGGCCTATCGCGACGTGCGCCTGGTGTCCATCGGCGCCGGTGCGGACGAGATCATGCTGGGCATCATCTGCAAACTCATGGGGATTTTGCCGGGGAAAAAAACATGAGTGCATCGCCTGCCAGACCGCCATCGCGAGCAAGCTTTGCTCCCACAGGTGAATCCACTCACCGGGCATTGTGGGAGCAAAGCTTGCTCGCGATGAGGCCCTGACGGCCCCCACTAAAACCCAGGAATGACCCCATGCCCGCCTTCAGCAAAATCCTCATCGCCAACCGTGGCGAAATCGCCTGCCGGATCCAGCGTACCGCCCAGGCCTTGGGTTATCGCACGGTGGCGGTATTCAGCGAGGCCGACGCCGACGCGCTGCATGTGCGCATGGCCGACGAAGCCGTGCTGATTGGCCCGGCCTCAGTGCAACAGTCATACCTCAACCAGCCGGCCATTCTCGATGCAGCCCGACGCAGCGGCGCCGATGCAATCCACCCCGGCTACGGCTTCCTCTCGGAAAATGCCGGGTTCGCCAAGGCTTGCCAAGAAGCCGGCCTGGTATTCATCGGCCCTAGCCCCGAGGCCATTGACCTGATGGGCAGCAAGCGCCGCTCGAAAATCACCATGATCAAAGTCGGCGTACCCTGCATTGCCGGTTACCAAGGCGCCGCCCAGGACGACGACACCCTGCAGCGCGAAGCCGCGCGCATCGGCTACCCGCTGATGATCAAGGCCAGCGCCGGCGGTGGCGGCCGAGGCATGCGCCTGGTGCAGCGGGCCGAGGACCTGCTGGAACAATTGCGCAGCGCGCGTTCCGAAGCACTGCACGGCTTCGACAACGACGAGTTGATTCTCGAACAGGCCTTGATCAATCCACGGCATGTGGAGGTGCAGATTTTCGGCGACCACCACGGCCAGTTGATCCACCTGGGCGAACGCGACTGTTCGATCCAGCAGCGCCACCAGAAAATCATTGAAGAAGCACCCTGCCCGGTCATGACCAGCGAACTGCGCCAGGCCATGGGCGAGGCGGCGCTCAAGGCCGGCCGCGCGGTGAATTACGTCGGCGCCGGCACCGTGGAATTTTTGCTTGTCCCGGATGGCCGGTTTTATTTCCTAGAGATGAATACGCGCCTGCAGGTCGAACACCCGGTGACCGAACTGATCACTGGCCTGGACCTGGTGGCCTGGCAACTGGATATTGCCGCTGGCCTGCCGTTACCCCTGCGCCAGGAACAGGTCGTGTTCAGCGGCCACGCCATGGAAGTACGGCTTTGTGCGCAAGACCCGGCCGCCGATTTCCTGCCTCAGACCGGACGGTTGATCGGCTGGCAGCCGCCCACCCGGGACGGCGTGCGAGTCGACCATGGCCTGCGGGAAGGTCAGTTCATCACACCGTTCTACGATCCGATGCTGGGCAAACTCATCGCCCACGGCGCCACCCGCGAAGAGGCGCGACGCAAATTGTTGCGCGCGGTGGAGGATTGCCTGCTGCTCGGCGTCCAGAGCAATCAGCGATTGCTGGCGGGGTTGCTGACGCATCCGCGGTTCATCGACGCTGATTTCAGCACCGGATTCATCGGGCAGCATTTCGCCGGTCACGCTGCCCTTCAGCCCCACGAGCCCACAACCGAACAGCTTGCCATCGCCACGGCCCTGTTTTATCAGGCTTCGCACGCACGACAGGCTCCCGGCCTGGGCGGCTGGCGCAACAACGCTGGCGCGGTGCTGCACTACCGGATTGGCGCGCAGGAACGCGATTGGACGCTGACCCTGGCCGCCGAAACCGACGGAAAACTCACAATCCGCATCGCCGAGCGTGTGATCGAACTGCAATTGCTCGACGTAGATCGATATGACGCCACGCTGCTGATCAACGGTATTCGCCAACGCCATGCCTGGCGCCTCGACGGCACCGACCTGTGGCTGTTCACCGGCCCTGGCGGCCTGTGCTTGCAAGACCGGACTCAGCTCCCCATCGCGCCCGAGACCAGGCCCGGCGACGGCATGCTCAAGGCGCCAATGGACGGCGTCATAGTCGAGCTGCTGGTCAGCGAAGGCTGTGCGGTGCGCCAGGGACAACGGCTGATGGTCCTGGAAGCGATGAAAATGGAGCACCCACTCAAGGCCGGCATCGACGGGACAGTCAGACAATTACAGGTCAAACCAGGCGATCAGGTGAAAAATCGCCAGGTTTTGTTGCAGGTCGAGACAGGGCACTAGGCGGATGCGCAGGGTTTGACTACGCTCAAACCCATCAGCGCGCCGATACCGGGAACCCTGCAATGCCTCACTGGCTGGTGATTGATCTGGAGGCCACTACCGATGAAGGTGGTTGGCCAGTAACCGAAATGGAAATTATCGAAATCGGCGCCACACTGGTGAACCGTGACGGCCGAGAGGTCAATCATTTCCAGCGTTTCGTGCGGCCCTTGAGACGACCGTTGCTCACGCCTTTCTGTCGCGAGCTGACCCACATCACCCAGGCCAACATCGACAACGCCGCGCCCTTGACCGAGGTCTGGCCGGCGTTCGAACGCTGGTTGGCGCCGTATCACTCAAACCTGGAAAGCTGGGTCAGCTGGGGCGACTACGATCGCAAGCAACTGCTTCAGGAGTGGCAGGATCAACGGCTGTCCAGTGTGCTCGGCCAAGTACCACACATGAACCTCAAGCAGCGCTTCGCCAAGGCCCGGCGCCTGGAGCGACCGCTGGGGCTCAATGCGGCACTGCAACTGGCTGGCCTGCAATTTTGCGGTCAACAGCACCGCGCCCTGGAGGATGCACGCAATACGGCACGGTTGCTGCCCCTGGTGCTTCCCGGCTGAGCGGCGGACCCTACCCCGGCGCGGCAGATGACGAACGTTGACGCCTTGTGCATACTGGCCGGCCCTTTTCAGCCCCTTTTTCGAGGAATCGCCCATGTTTAAAGTCAACGAGTACTTCGACGGCACCGTCAAGTCGATCGCTTTTGGCACTGCCGAAGGCCCTGCGACCATCGGCGTCATGGCCCCGGGCGAATACGAATTCGGTACGGCCCAGCGAGAAATCATGCACGTTGTCTCCGGCGCCCTGATCGTGAAACTGCCTGACAGCACCGATTGGGAAACCTTCGAGGCCGGCAGCCAGTTCAATGTACCGGCCAACAGCAAGTTCCAGCTCAAGGTGGCCGTCGACACGGCTTACCTGTGCGAATACCGTGGCTGAGCCTGAGGTATAGGGGCTGCTGCGCAGCCCAGCGGGAGCAAGCTCCCTCGCCACAAGAGCTGTTGCGTGATGAATAAAAATGCCCGTGTCCAGCGACACGGGCATTTTTATTCACGGATCTTTTTTACTCGAGCACTTCAACCGACATGCCGACCTCAAGCCGACCGTTACTGTCGTTGACCAGGTTCTGGCCAAACATCGCACCGTCCGGTGTCGAACGATACTGCTGCAACGTCGCGAAGGGTTCGCGGTTCGGATCGCGT
Organism: Pseudomonas sp. CFBP 5748; assembly: GCF_053850495.1. Lineage (NCBI taxonomy): Bacteria > Pseudomonadati > Pseudomonadota > Gammaproteobacteria > Pseudomonadales > Pseudomonadaceae > Pseudomonas > Pseudomonas sp. CFBP 5748. The sequence goes on along the minus strand of NZ_JBSPTN010000001.1, from coordinate 430,562 downwards.
TCGCCGCTCTGCGGATCGACCGTGGTCATGATGCAACGCGAGCAGGGCTTGACCAGCCGGAACTCCACATCGCCGATACGAATGCGCTTCCACCCATCCTCGGCAAACGCCTCGCTGCCTTCGACCACCAGATTGGGACGAAAGCGCAGCATTTCCAACGGGCGGCCGACTCGGTTCGACAGGTCCTGCAAGGAGGCCTGACCAATCAGCAGCAGTGGAAAGCCATCGGCGAAGGCGACTTTGTCGTCATCCTTGCCATAGCCGGCAGCAGTGGTGCGCGCCAGTTCCACCGGCACGTGCACCAGCCGGGTGGGGTTGCCGATGAATGCACTGACCCAGGCCGCCGCCTCGTCGCCGGCATCCGGCACGCGCAAGGTGTCGCGCCAGATAATCACTCCACGGCGCTGCTCTTCGAGGGCCGCCGGCAATGGCACGTCGATGGCGCCGTGGCCCGGCGCGCTGAGCGTCAGGCCGCCGGCCTCGTTCCACAATGCCGAGAGCTGGCTCATCTTCGCCACGGCGCGCTGGGTCAGGAAGCGACCGGTGCCCTCATCCACCAGCATCCAGCGCCGGTCACCGTCCAACCCGAGTTTGTCCAGGCCAATCCCTTGCAGGGGCTGGCCCTTGCCGGACTTCAACGGATAACGGTACAGCGCGCTCAGCCGCAACATGGTCAACTTCCCTGGTGGCGAAAAAATGCCACCTTATACGAGCCGGCCATTGAAGCAAACCACCATCCGCGTCAGTCGAGCATCAACCGCTGGCGCACCACATCAACCAGCTTGTCCGGCTGGAATTTGGAGAGGAAATTGTCGCAGCCGACCTTCTTGACCATCGAGTCGTTGAAGCTGCCGGACAGCGAGGTGTGCAGTACCACATAAAGCCCACGCAAACGCGGGTCGTTGCGGATTTCGGTGGTCAGGCGATAGCCGTCCATTTCCGGCATTTCCGCGTCGGTGAAGATCATCAGCAACTTATCGGTCATCACCTCGCCGCTATCGGCCCAGGCCTTGAGCATGTTCAGGGCTTTCAAGCCATCGCTGGCGATGTGCATTTTCACACCCAACTGTCCCAGGGTGTCACGCAGTTGCGAGAGCGCGACGTTGGAATCGTCCACCAGCAGCACTTCGCGTCCGCGGGCACGCTCCAGCACCGGGTCTTCAAGCTTTTCGCGGGAGACCTTGGCGTTGTACGGCACGATTTCGGCCAGGACTTTTTCCACGTCGATGATTTCCACCAACTGATCGTCCACCTTGCTAATGGCCGTCAGGTAATGCTCACGGCCAGCACTGGTCGGCGGTGGCAGGATGGCTTCCCAGTTCATGTTGACGATGCGATCCACGCCGCCCACCAGAAATGCCTGAACCGAACGGTTGTATTCGGTGACGATGATCGTGCTGTTGGCCCCCGGCACCAGCGGACGCATGCCAATGGCCTGGGACAGGTCGATCACCGGCAGTGTCTGGCCGCGCAAATTGACGACACCGCACACGAATGGATGACGTTGCGGCATCAAGGTCAGCTTCGGCAACTGAAGCACTTCCTGGACCTTGAACACGTTGATGGCGAACAGCTGTCGCCCCGCCAGGCGAAACATGAGAATTTCCAGGCGATTCTCACCCACCAGTTGGGTTCGCTGATCTACTGTATCGAGAATGCCGGCCATCGATGACTCCTGGGCTTGTTCAGATGAATCTTATAAAGGGCTATCGGCTGCGTGCCCCGGATCTTGAACCCTGGATAAAATACGCTGAGGGCATTGATGTCACATTAACATCATGCTTTACTGGCTTCACGGTTTTATCCGCAATCTCCCCCGCTGCGCGACTACGGTTTTCGCACAAAGTTCCCCTGCCTAAGGGATTCCCCTAGGCACAATCAGGTCTAACCTGATATTCCCGCTATCCAATAGCCATTAATGTGACGCCATTCTCATTGCTGAATGGAGTCAGGCCTTTGTGCGCGACCGCAGGACTTCGGACTTCCAGCCCTTGGACCGATCCCGCCAATGTAATCGTTTGCGATTTTGTCATTGCCGAACGGCAACGACATGCACACGTGCGTTCGTTCGTTGCCGGCGGTGCAGTCCAGCCGTTCGCCACACGCGATTTTCTTTCGCCTGACATGATGTTGTGGAGATAAGCATGCCGAACGATCGTAAGAACTGGAGTCAGCGCCTTCCTGAGTTTTTGACCGAAGCCGAGATGCTTCTGGCCAAGTCCGAGGAATGCCTGAGCCATTTGCAGTTGATCAGCAACGACAAAGACGCCATCGACTGCATGCTCAGCACCCTGTTGAAGCTGGCAAACAAGGCCAATGCCCTGGCGCTGGAAGCCGTTTCGGAGTTTTCATTGCATATCCATGGTTTGCTTAGCAGTCACGCGCAAAACCACATGGAACTGCATGATCAGGCACTGGGCGCGCTGAAGGATTGCTTCACCCTGATGGCCTGGCAACTTGAACTGGTCGACCACACCACCGGCCAGCTCGGTCTGGACAACAGCGAACAGACCTCACTGATCGAAGCATTTGCGTTCCAGGTCGGCCAGAACCCCTGCCAGGCATTGCCAGCATCGCGCCCGATAGCGTTAGTGTCTCACCCCCAGAAACAAGCCTGATGTCAATGATGCCGGTGCAAGGTGGTAGGCGTAACGAATGGCGTTTTCTTGCCGCCATGCCGAGCGCGACCAACGATTTGTGAAGTGGTACTATCTCGCGCGTCAGTCGTTTCAGACAGCGCGCAAAAGCCGCCAACTGAAGATGCCTTCGACCTGAAACGTTTACCCGACCCGGCCTGTCAGATGCGCTGACCGGCTTGCCCGCAGCGAACATTCATTGGCTCCATCCGCTATGTACGCCAGCCTCAAGTCATTCATCACCTGGCCTCCCTCCCGAGAAAATGCCCGCCGCTTCACATTATTGTTGTGCGTCTGCTCGACTCTCGGCTGCCTGCTGACTTATCTGTTCGCCCATACGGTGCCGCTGAGCCTGTTGACCCTGAATGTCGCGGCCATGACCTGCGTCTGGATCCACCATCGATTGTCGCGCAAATCCATCAAGTTCCAGCCTCAGGAACTGGCCGATCGGCTGCTTGAGGTCCAGGAAAACGAGCGCCATCGGCTCAGCCGCGAATTGCACGACGACATCGGCCAACTGCTGACCGCGGCGAAACTGCAAAGCGAATGGCTCAAGCGTCGGATGCCGGAAGAATTGCAGGGCCAATGCGCGATACTTTGCGAAACCCTGGACGAAACCCTCAACAAGGTCCGCGATGTGTCGGCGATCCTCAACCCGAGGCAATTGACCAGCCTGGGGCTTGAAGCCAGCCTGCGTGCGCACCTGCTCAAGACACTGGCCAACACCCCGGTGAAATGGAGCCTCGATTGCCAACAGCGCATGGCAGGCATTCCGGAAGAACTGACGGTCGCAACCTTTCGAATCACCCAGGAAGCGGTTACCAATATCTTGCGCCATGCCCAAGCGAAAAATCTGCTGGTGCGCCTGCAACGCCTGCCCGAAGGCCTGACGCTGCTGATCAGCGACGACGGCCAGGGGTTTGCCCCCGCAGACCACCCCGCTCGCGAAGGACAACGCGGCATGGCCGGAATGCTGGAGCGGGTCGAACAACTGGGCGGCACCCTCAAGATCACCAGCGAGGCCGGCAAAGGCACACACATCGAAGCACGCTTTCCCTGGGCGGCCCGAGCCCTGGAGCGAGCCAGCAAGAGTAAGGTTCTCCCTTGATTTGTAATTTGCTTCTGGTAGACGACCACTCGCTGATCAGGGCCGGCGTGCGCGCCCTGGTCATGGATCTTCCCGGCTACGCGGTCATCGGCGAAGCCAATGACGGCACGCAACTACTGGAACTGGTGGAGCGGCTGAACCCCGATATCGTGCTGCTGGATATTTCAATGAAAAACACCAGCGGCCTGGACGCCTTGCGACAACTCAAGCAGGTGCGTCCTCACAGTAAAGTGTTGATCCTATCGATGCACACCGATCCAGCGTTGATCATGCAGGCCCTGGAATCCGGAGCCCATGGCTACCTGCTCAAGGACACCACGCCCACCGAGCTGGAGCACGCCCTGGAGGCATTGCGCCACAACGAACGCTACCTGAGCCCGGCCATCGCCCACACCGTGATCAACCAGGCCCTGACCCGCGTCCAAAAGCATCAGCCCAACCCTGCCCAGACCCACAACCTGACCGCACGCCAACTGGAAATACTGCGATTGATCGTGCGCGGCAAGTCCACCCGGGAAATTGCCAACGGCCTGAACCTGAGCATCAAGACCGTGGAAACCCACCGAGCACAAATCATGAAGCGACTACAAATTCATGACGTGGCCGGGCTGGTGCTGTTTGCCGTGCGCGAACAGATCATCAGCCTGGACGATTGAGCGCCGCCGACGCGCCAAGCAGCGGTGAATCGGACGGCAGGTGCAGGCGCAACGCCTTCGCACGCACCGTGAAACGCAGGCTTTCGACCTGCAACGGTTCGCCATCAAGGTTGATATCCAAACCCTGGGCGACCTTGATTTCCACCCACGGCAAGCGCGCGCGTATAAACATGTTGTCGATACCCAAGCCACCAGCCAGCAAATCCTTCAGCGTGCTGACCACTTCCTGAGGCGCCGGCAGGATGCTGATGTCCAGTAATCCGTCGTCAGCCAGTGCCTCCGGGCACAGCACATGGCCACCTCCGGCCTGTCGGCCATTGCCGATGCCCAGCGCCAGCAAATCGCCCTTCCACTGAAAGCCAGGCCCCTGCAACTCGCCATAGGCCGCACTCAACTCACTGAAGCGTGACAAGCCGGTGAACAAGTAAGCGGCGCCCCCCAGGACTTTTTTCAGATCTTCGGAGGTGTTTGCCGTCACCTGGCTGCCAAAACCACCCGTGGCCATGTTCAGGAACACCTGCCCGCCAACCTCACCCACATCAACGGCGTGCGGCGCAATATCCAGCAAGTCCAGAGCCTGGGCCGGCTCCAGCGGGACACCGGCGGCCCGGGCAAAATCATTGGCAGTGCCCAGCGGCAGCAACACCAGGCTGGCGTCACTCGACTTATGGACGATAGCCTCGGTGATATCACGCAAGGTCCCGTCACCGCCGCCGGCGATCAGTCGCGTGTAACCGGCGTCCAGTGCCTCATCAACGCATCGTCGGGCATCGCCGGCCTCCCAGGTCAACCGTACCGCCAGATCCCAGCCCTGCTTGCGCTTGAGCATCACCGCAGCGCGAACCTCGTCGTTGAGCGCTTGCTTGCCATGCAAAATCATCAGCGCCTTGCCCTTGCTCATCGTTTTCTCCGTCATTGGAAGGTTCTGGGAATGGGACCGCTCATTCGACCGAAAAAGCCCGGCACGACTCAATTTAAAAAAACACCACGTCTCGCCCCAGGAGGAAACGCCGAAGCAGCTCACTCGATCGATACGTCTCCATTCGAAGAATTTTCCTACAAGACTTGGCGAATCCGCTCAATTGACCCTCTAGCCGTATTGAGACACCTTGGCATTCTGTTGTGCTGGACCCTTAAAACCCTCATTACACAAGGATGTACTCACTCATGAATGGATATGTCAGGGCCCGCAGGGGCCTGGTCAGTGGTTCGAACATTGACGACCAAAGGGATGGAGCATCCCATGCGTAGCCACGAATACAGGCTTTCGCCCCGGCAATTCGCGTCTTTTGGAAGCGAGCGGGCCGATACCCAAAACGAATGCAAAAGTTGCAGTAATCCCGCTGGAGGAATTGATTTGGAACCGCGCGTCGTTGAACTGGAAACCCACCTCAAATACATCCGCAAAGACATGGATGAAATTCGCACTGACGTCAAGGTGATCCGCCACAGGCTAGCCTATTCGGCAGGCGCGGCGGCAGTGGTCCTCGGCCTGCTGGGGTGGATTGCAAACAGTCGCTTCGATCAGTTGGTGACGCTGCTCTCGCGATAAAGGCACGGCCATGAAGGCCCAAGTATTCCACTCGGGCCGGAGCACGTTATCGCGCCACCGCTAGCCCAGGACTTCGCTCAGGGGGATAAAGCCTACCTGGTCACCCTCGACCAGTGTTTGCCCCTCGAGCACTTCGACCAGTCCTTCAGCCCAGGCTGCGCTGCGCAGGACACCGGAGCTTTGGTTTCGGTAGATAATCGCGCGACCATTCTCCATGCGGCCTCGCAAGTACTCTCGTCGACCGCCAGCCTTCGGCCAGGTGAACCCGGCCGGCACTGTGAACTTGAGCGGCGCTACCGACTGGACACCTTGGCGCCGTAGCAGGTAAGGCCGCGCCAACAGTGCGAATGTCACCAGTGTCGAGGCGGGGTTTCCAGGCAGGCCTATCACAGGCACGCCACGGAAATGCCCGAACGTCAGCGGTTTCCCAGGCTTGATGGCGAGCTTCCAAAGTGCCAACTCTCCTTCCTCGCGCAACGCGATGCCCAAAAAGTCCGCCTCCCCCACCGATACGCCACCCGTGGACAGGATCAGGTCGACATCTGACAACTGCGCCAGGCGTTCGCGGGTAGTCGGCAAGTCGTCAGGCAGGATACCCGCATCCACGACTTCACAGCCCAGGCGCTGCAACCAACCACAGAGCAACACGCGATTACTGTTATAGATCTGGCCCGGCCCCAATACACTTCCGGGCTCGATCAGTTCGTCACCGGTGGACAGGACGGCAACGCGTACCTTGCGCACCACTTCCAACGACGCACAGCCCAAGGACGCCGCCAACCCCAGCTCGATGGGCCCCAGGCGAGTCCCGGCTGAGAGGACCTGCTCGCCAACGGTGGTTTCCTGCCCTTGAGGACGAATGTTTTGTCCGCTGACCATCGATTCGATAAACCGTACCCGCTGGTCACTTTCCACCACGACGTTTTCCTGCATCTCCACGCAGTCGGCGCCAGCAGGGACTGGTGCCCCAGTGAATATCCGCGCACAGGTTCCGACGGCCAGCGGCTCCGGGGCCTGCCCGGCGAAAATCCGCTGGCTGACCTGCAACGGCTCGCCGTTCCAGTCAGCCAATCGCAAGGCATAGCCGTCCATCGCACTGTTAGGCCATGGTGGCAAATCAAGGGTCGATACCAGATCCTCGGCGAGCACCCGCCCTTGTGCGGCAGCCAAGGGCAAACGCTCGCGCTGGACAATCGGCGTGGCCGCTGCCATTTCGAGCAGTCGCTCCAACGCAACCTCGACGGCTATCAAGGCGCCGGCCTTACCCGGTTTACCCACGGGATTCACAAGCAGCGGCCTGTTTCAAATGGGGCACGAAGTTACACGGGCGATGCCGTGCATCCAATTGCTCGGCGAGGATCCCGTCCCAGCCGGTGCGCACCGCATTGGTGGAGCCCGGCAAGCAGCACACCAGCGTGCCATTGGCCAAGCCTGCCAGCGCCCGGGACTGGACCGTGGAGGTGCCGATATCAGCGACGGAAATCTGCCGGAACAACTCACCGAAACCGTCAACCTGCTTGTCCAGCAGGCACGCAACGGCTTCCGGGGTGCTGTCGCGACCGGTGAAACCGGTGCCACCGGTGATCAACACCACTTGCACCACGTCCTCGGCAATCCAGGTCGCGACTTGTGCCCGAATCTTGTACAAATCATCTTTGAGCAGGACCCGCGCCGCCAGGTTGTGGCCGGCTGCCGTGAGTCGGTCGACAAAAACCTGCCCGGACGTGTCGGTTTCCAGGGTACGGGTATCACTGACAGTCAGCACCGCGATATTGAGCGGCACGAAAGGTACATCAGCCTTGGCTTTCATAGGCTCGTCCAGTTGTAGGGGAAACAGCCCGGTGTTATATCACAGCGCTTCATTTTTTCGCCCGTGCGGAGACACGCCATGACCTCGAATAAGCCCTTGCCCCCCTGCTCCATTCTGCTCCTGGCCGGCGGGCGCGGGCAACGCATGGGCGGCCAGGACAAAGGCCTGGTGGAGTGGCAGGGCGAACCGTTGATTGCCCATCTCCATCGACAGGCCCGGGCCATGAGCGATGACCTGATTATCTCCTGCAACCGCAACCTGGAACGTTATGCGTTATATGCCGATCAATTGGTGCATGACGACGAAGGCGACTTTCCCGGACCGCTGGCGGGGATCCGCGCAGGCCTCAAGGCGGCAAGGCATGCGTATCTGCTGGTGCTGCCATGCGACGTTCCGCAAATCGACTCCAGCCTGCTCGACAGCATGCGCGAAACGGCCAGCCTGCATCCCGACAAGCCGCTCATGGTGCGTCACGGCGAGCATTGGGAACCGCTGCTGTGCGTCATTCCCCGGGCTCTGGCAGGGACCTTCGAGCAGGCCTGGAGCGAAGGCGAACGCAGCCCGGGCCGAATCATGCGCAGACTCCATGCGGTTGCATTGCAATGCCCGGCCAACGATCCTCGGCTGGCCAACCTGAATACGCCGGAACTACTGGCCGCACACAAAGGCGTGTCAGATTGACACTAGCCAGGAACTTGCATGCGATGTATACGTCTGAAGGTTAGTAACTTGAAGAATCCATTTCGGAGAAACACCATGACTCAACGGACCCTCGCCACTTTCATGCTCGCACTGGGCCTTGCCACTCTCGCCGGTTGCGCATCGCCAACAGTGATCACCTTGAATGACGGTCGCGAAATCCAAGCCGTCGACACGCCCAAGTACGACGAAGAAAGCGGCTTCTACGAATTTGAGCAATTGGATGGCAAGCAGACTCGCGTGAACAAGGATCAGGTTCGTACCGTTAAAGATTTGTAATCTTCGACGTGGCGACCTGATACAGGAAAGCCCGCAATATTTGCGGGCTTTTTTATGCCTGTCAGAAAGTCGGAAGGGCTACCACTGCAACCTGATGTCGCTCTCGAAAACACGTTGCAGGCCAGTGACGGGATCGATGAAACGCAATCCTTGGGCCAGCAATTTAAGCGGATTGGCATAATCATCCGCCGTATCCCGAAGCACATCAGGGTAAAACGGATCGTTACAGATGGCTGCGCCAAGGGCGTTCATATGAACCCGCAACTGATGCTTCTTGCCCGTGACCGGGTACAGGCCGTAGCGCCACAGCTCGCCGTTTCTTTCCAGCACCTCAATGGCCGTTTCGGTATTGGGTTCGCCCGGGCCTTCCTGCATCCGGAAGAACGGTTCGCCATCGATCATTCGGCTTTTATGCACCCGGGGAAAGGTCAATTCAGGCAAGGCACGGGCAATGGCCTGGTAGCGCTTCTCGATCTGCCGCGTCGGAAACAGCGACTGATACGCCGACCGGGTGTGCGGGTTGGCGGAAAACAGCACCAGTCCGGCCGTGTGCCGATCGATACGGTGCAAGGGCACCAGATGGGGATTGTCCAGTCGCCGGATCAGCCGTCGCAACAAGGTTTGCTCGACATATTCGCCCGCCGGGGTGACGGGCAAAAAATGCGGTTTGTCTGCCACCACCAAGTGCTCATCGGCGTACAGAATCGACTCCAGCACCGGGATGGGCTTCTCGTCCGGTACTTCACGGAAGTAGTGGATGCGCAGGCCTTCACGGTAAGGCAAGTCGACACGAATGGCCTTGCCCTCCCCATCCAGCACTCGGCCCCGGGCGATCCGGTCCAGCCACTGCTCGCGGCTGATGGCGCTGAAGTGCTCACACAGGCATTCCAGCACTGTCTGCCAGGCGCCGGGCGGCAGATACAACGTGCTGGCTTGATGATGGGCGGCGGAGAACGAGGAACCGGACATTGAAGACCCTTAGCCATTTTGCAGGGCAGCATTATCTGCCAGTCGCGCAAGCCAGCCCAGCAATGATTGCTTCAGGCCGGGATTGACGTCGGCTTAGCCGCCGCTTCGGTGAATTCCTTCAACCAGCGCAGCACCTCCACCGCCTCCCAACGACCCGGATCGTACAACGCGTACAACAGGCCCTGGTAACCCACCACATCCAACTGCTTGTGATAGCCGGCACGCTGGAACAACGCTTCGATCTCGGCGAAACAGGTATTGAAATGCAGTTTGTTGAAGGGTGTCTTGCCTTCGGTCACCAGCCCGTCCAGGCGTAACTCCTGGACGGCCTCGCGCACAACGTCCACGGACATCCGGTTCACGCTGTTTTTCAGTTGTTCGACATTGACCAAGGGATGCACTCCAGATAGCTGTATGGGCATACAGTAACCGAAGACTGCGATTTTCGCCAATGGCTGCGCGCGGATACGATGAATGGAGAGCCTATCAGCGCAGAAACGCTACAACCTGTTCGGTATCAAAAGGCCAGTCCAGCTCTGCGCCAGTATCGATTCTGCGCAGGACCGGGATACGTAACCCATAGGTTTCAGCTGTCGCTTCGCTCTCGGCGATATCCACCAGCTCCACCAACAATCCATGTTCAACCAAAGGCATCAACTCCGATTCGGCCACTTCACAGAGATGGCAACCCAGGGTGCCGAATAGCTGGCATTCAGGAGGCATGACGGTAGACCCACAAAAGAGAGACGGTCATTCTAGGCCCGCCCCGGGAAACCGTCGAGCCGCCGCCTCGCTTCGGGGTGTTTCGGTAAAACGCTGATGCAAATCACTGAACGCTAAAGTTTTTCCGGCGATGCTTAACGCTTTTTTCCCTCTACGCTGTGTGTCAGAGCCTTGAATCGGAGTGCCCCTTGTTTGCCAATCTACTGATCATTCTTGCCTCGTCCCTGGTGGTCATCGCCCTGTTCAGGCGACTGCGCCTGCCACCGGTGCTGGGTTACCTCTGCGTCGGGCTCGCGGTCGGACCGACTGCGTTGGACTGGGTGAACGACAGCGAAGAACTGCCAGACCTGGCCGAGTTCGGCGTGGTTTTCCTGCTGTTCTCATTGGGGCTGGAGTTCTCCCTGTCGAAAATGCTCGAACTGCGCCGGGTCGTGTTCGGCCTCGGCAGCTTGCAGGTGCTGTGTTCGGGCGCGCTCCTGGCGGCATTGCTCGCGTTCTCCGGAGCACCGGTGATAGCCGCGCTGTTGCTCGGCGCAGGGCTGGCCTTGTCGTCCACCGCGATTGTCAGCAAGGAGTTGACCAGCCTGGGGGAGATTTTCAGCAGCCATGGCCAGAACGCCATCGGTGTGCTGCTGTTCCAGGATGTGGTCGCAGTGCTGTTGTTGACCCTGGTACCGGTATTCGCCGGCAGCAGCGAACACCCGTGGTACTTGGCGCTGCCCTTGACCCTGGGCAAGACCCTGGTGTTGTTCGGTGGCCTGCTGCTGGCCAGCCGCCTGCTGTTGCCCCGGCTGTTCCATGAAGTGGCCGCGTCCCGGTCCGCAGAACTGTTCGTGCTGCTGGCCCTGGTGATCGTGTTGCTGACGGCATGGCTGACCCATCTGCTCGGCCTGTCACCGGCCCTGGGGGCGTTTCTGGCGGGCATGCTGCTGGGGGAAAGCCATTACCGGCATCAGATCGAGGCCGATATCCGTCCGTTCCGCGACATCCTGCTCGGGCTGTTTTTCGTCAGTATCGGCATGTTGATCGATCTGCAGCTGTTCTTCGATGACGGCTTGCTGATCCTGGGGTTGACCCTGGGGTTGATGCTCATCAAGGGGTGCGTGGTCGCCGTGCTGGTGAAATGGCGCGGCAGCGACGGTGAAACCGCCTGGCGCAGTGGCCTGGCCCTGGCCCAGGGTGGCGAATTCTGTTTTGCCCTGATGGCACTGATGCAGCAGAACCGCCTCATGCCCGCCGACATCAGCGGCCTGCTGCTGGCGGCGACCTTCTGTTCCATGTTACTGACCCCGCTGTTGCTGCGCGCCGCGCCACACGTCGCCGCCCGCCTGCATCGCAAACCCAACGAAGAGGCGCAGCTGGAGCAGATCATCGCGCTCAACGCCGGCTTGTCTGGCCATGTAATCATTTGCGGATACGGGCGCGTCGGCCAATCCATCGGGCGCTTCCTGCGCCGTGAAGGCCAGGCATTCGTCGCCCTGGATGACGACCCGGTGATCATCCAGGAAGCCACCGTCGGGGAACACTGCGTGCATTATGGGGACTCGCGACGCGGCGACCTGCTTGGCGCTGTAGGCCTGAGCCGTGCCCGGTTGCTGGTGATTGCGGTCGACAAGACGGACATCGCGATCACCGTGCTCAAGGAAGCCCGGCGGCTCAACCCGCGGGTGCCGATCCTGGTGCGCACCCGCGATGACAGTCAACTGGCCGAGTTGCAGGCTGCCGGGGCCAGCGAGGTGGTCCCGGAACTGCTGGAGTCAAGCCTGATGCTGGCTTCGCACGCCCTGATCATGCTGGGCCTGCCCGAGCAGCAGGTCCGGCATCATGTGGATCAGGTCCGTCACGACCGCTATCGACTGCTGCATGGCTTTTACCCTGGCAATCAGGACAAGGAGCCTTAGTCCTGGCTGACTGCGCCGATCTTGTGAATCGACAGGTCGGCGCCGTAGTACTCCTCTTCCTGGGTCAGGCGCAGGCCCAGCACAGCCCGGATCACGCCGTAGACCGCGAAGCCGCCGGCCAGGGCGATGACAACCCCTAGCGCCGTGCCGATCAATTGGCTGACCAGGCTGACCCCACCCAGGCCGCCCAAAGCGCCCTGGCCAAAGATGCCACAGGCAATACCACCCCAGACGCCACACAGGCCATGCAGAGGCCAGACCCCGAGCACATCGTCGATCTTCCATTTGCCCTGGGCCGCGGTGAAACACCAGACAAACAAGGCACCGGCAATGGCTCCGGTGGCCAATGCGCCTACCGGATGCATCAGGTCGGAGCCGGCACAGACCGCCACCAGCCCGGCCAATGGGCCGTTGTGCAGGAAGCCAGGGTCATTGCGCCCGACAATCAATGCCGCCACGGTACCGCCGACCATGGCCATCAACGAATTGACCGCCACCAGTCCGCTCACTCCAGGTAAAGTCTGGGCACTCATCACGTTGAAACCGAACCAGCCAACAATCAGGATCCACGAGCCCAGGGCCAGGAACGGAATACTCGACGGCGCGAACGCCACCAGGCGGCCATCCCGGTAGCGACCGTTACGCGGCCCGAGCAAAAGCACCGCGGCCAACGCCAGCCAGCCACCCATGGCATGCACCACCACGGAGCCGGCGAAGTCATGGAAACTGGCCCCGAACCTGGCTTGCAACCAGGCTTGCAGGCCAAAATTGCCGTTCCAGACCAAGCCTTCGAAGAACGGATAAACAAATGCCACGATCAGTACCGTGGCGCACAACTGCGGCGCAAATCGGGCACGTTCGGCAATCCCACCGGAGATGATCGCCGGGATCGCGGCGGCAAATGTCAGTAGGAAGAAGAACTTCACCAAGCTATAACCATGATCGGCGCTGAGCACCGCTGCCGGTTGCAGGAAGGTCACGCCGTAGGAAATCCAGTAGCCTATAAAGAAATAGGCCAGGGTCGAGACGGCGAAATCGCTGAGGATCTTGGACAGTGCGTTGACTTGGTTCTTTTGCCGGACGGTTCCCACTTCAAGGAACGCAAAACCGGCGTGCATCGCCAGAACCATGACCGCACCCAGCAGGATGAACAACGTATTGGAGCTGTGGACGAGACTGTCCACAGCGCTTTGCATATTTTCCATGGTGTTGGCAGACCTGAAAAAAGTTGAAAAAAGCACCAAGCCGGTTCACTCGCCCCGCCAGCGCACCAAGTTGAAACAGCCCATTTGCCTGGCAAAGACCTGCGAACCGATTTGGTGCGAGAGACCGCGCAAAACAACGTCCCGCTCGAGGTGCTTCGCGGGTTGTGATTATTTGGGTTAAGGTTTCGCGGGGTTGTGCCCAGCTTCAGCGCACCGGCGCAGGGTGTCGCACCAGTACATGGCAAAGCCTGAGCAAAAGTTGTACCAGTCACTTTCACTGAACCTTCCGACAAGGCTCATACTCGAACGCTTCAGACGTCACTTACGGAGATTCACCCCATGGCCAGAACCCAGGCAAAGACTGCTCAAGAAATCCTGATGGAAGATTTTCGGACGCTAGTCAGCGACACCGAACGGTTGCTGGATCACACCGCGACGCTGGCAGGTGACCAGGCGGATGAATTGCGCAGCCAGATTCACGAAACGCTATTGCGCGCCCGTGAAACCCTCAAGTTGACCGAAGACTCGGTACGCGAACGGGGCCAGGCCGCAGTAACCGCCACCGAAGAATACGTACAGGCCAACCCTTGGCAATCCGTCGGCATTGCAGCAGGCGTGGGCTTTTTGATTGGTCTGCTGGCAACACGGCGCTGATCATGGGTATCGAACAACCGGGCTCGTCCGAAGCGGGCACACAACCTACGGCGCGCCGCCTGGGCGCGGCATTCCTTGGCCTGCTGCACAGCCATGTCGAACTGTTCGGCATCGAATTGCAGGAACAAAAGGCCCGTACCGTCAGCCTGCTGCTGTTCGCCGGGCTTGCGCTGGTGTTCGGTCTGCTGCTGCTGGTCGGGCTTTCGGCACTGGTGCTGATCCTGGTATGGGACACCTATCGGCTGGCGGGAATCATCGGCCTGTGTCTGTTTTATCTACTGGCGGCGCTGTTCTGCGGTCTTCGGCTCAAGGCAGCGATCTTTGACGAATCGTCCCCCTTCCATGCCACCCTCGAAGAATTGGCCAATGATCGGGAGCGCCTGCTGCCATGAGCTTGCCTGATATTCCTCAAGCCCGGACCCGCCAGGAAATGCGCAAGGCGCTGGTGCGCCTGCGTATGGAAATGCACCGCCAGGAAATCCGCCAGGAAACGCGTCAGTTGTTGCAACCCCTGCAACGGGTTCGCGGCTTGACGCAAAGCTGGCATGAAGGATTCGGCATCAAACATGCGCCGCTTTGGGGCGTAGCCGCAGTGACCTTGCTCGGCTTCATCACCGGCAAACGCAGTCGCAGCGGAGGCGCCGGCGGCGTGACAAGCCTGATCCGCTTGGCAACGACGCTGCTGCCGTTGATCAAATTGGCCAAGAGCGTGGGCAAGCCCTGAGGCACCACACATCGTGGCGAGGGAGCTTGCTCGCGCTTGAAGTGCGAAGCACTCACAAGAATGGGCCTGCTGCGCAGTCCGGCGCGAGCAGGCTCCCTCACCACAGGGTTTTGTGCTTGACCATCCTCCTCTGTGCACGACCCCATAGCCCTTGCAGGGCGCCCCGGGAACCGGGAAGCTAGGGCATCGTCCTCATCAAACGGAGTAACCGGCCTTGGATTGGCATACCCTGCTGACTCGCGAACGCCTCGGAAAAACGTTGCACAGCCCGGAAGAACTGGGCCGTAGCCCTTTTCACAAAGACCACGACCGCATCATCTTTTCCGGAGCCTTCCGTCGCCTCGGGCGCAAGACGCAGGTGCATCCGGTCTCCAGCAACGACCACATCCACACGCGCCTGACCCATTCGCTGGAAGTCAGTTGCGTCGGACGCTCCCTGGGCATGCGCGTGGGGGAAACCATCCGCAGCGCCCTGCCCGACTGGTGCGAACCCAGTGACCTGGGCATGGTGGTGCAATCGGCCTGCCTGGCCCACGACATTGGTAACCCGCCGTTCGGCCATTCCGGCGAAGACGCTATTCGCTACTGGTTCCAGCAAGCCGCAGGCCGCGGTTGGCTTGACGCCATGAGCGAAGCCGAGCGCAACGATTTCCTCAATTTCGAAGGTAACGCCCAAGGGTTCCGGGTCCTGACACAACTTGAATACCATCAGTTCGACGGCGGCACCCGGCTGACCTATGCCACCCTCGGTACCTACCTGAAATACCCTTGGACCGCCCGTCACGCCGACTCCCTGGGCTACAAGAAACACAAGTTCGGCTGCTACCAGAGCGAACTGCCATTGCTGGAGCAGATCGCCCACAAACTCGGCCTGCCACAGATCGAGGACCAACGCTGGGCGCGGCATCCGCTGGTGTACCTGATGGAAGCCGCCGATGACATCTGCTACGCGCTGATCGACCTGGAAGACGGCGTGGAAATGGATCTTCTGGAATACCCACAGGTGGAGTCGCTGCTCCTGGACCTGGTGGGCGACGATCTTCCAGACACCTACCGTCAACTGGGGCCACTGGATTCGCGGCGGCGCAAACTGGCGATCCTGCGGGGCAAGGCCATCGAGCACCTGACCAACGCCGCCGCGAGGGCATTCGTCGAGCAGCAGGAGGCGTTGCTGGCCGGCACGCTGCCGGGCGACCTGGTGGAGCACATGCATGGTCCGGCCAAGCGCTGCGTGCTGAATGCCAAGGACATGGCCCGCAAGAAAATATTCCAGGACAAGCGCAAGACCCTGCACGAGATCGGTGCCTACACCACGCTGGAAATCCTGCTCAACGGCTTTTGTGGAGCCGCTCTGGAGCAGCACGGCGGCCGCACGCCTTCGTTCAAGAATCGTCGCATCCTTGATCTGCTGGGCAACAACGCCCCCGATCCCAATGGCCCGCTGCACAGCGCTTTTCTGCGCATGATCGATTTCATCGCCGGGATGACCGACAGTTACGCCAGCGAAATGGCCCAGGAGATGACAGGCCGCACCCGGCAGTGAGCTGCGTGGGCGGCGCGACAGGGTTCTGTGTCTGACACAAAACCTGTGGGAGCGGGCTTGCTCGCGAAAGCGGTTGTTCAGCCTGCGACAATGCTGAATGAGCCTGCGCCTTCGCGAGCAAGCCCGCTCCCACAATGGGCTCGTCGCGCAAGTTCACATGAGATGTACTCCAGCCCTGATAAACAAAACCCTTCACAACTTGTTTGAACAAACAACTTATTCAAAGAAACATCCTTTCACAAACTGCCGACAAATCCCCCTTCCTATTTCATCCGCCTACTAAAAACCCAATTACAACGTAGTACCTTGCCTCTTTTTTTGTAGGAAACATCTGAAACTGAAGAAGCATGCCGTTCTCCTCGTACGGCCCCAGCTTTAACTGGGCTAAGGTGCGCGCTTTATTTAAGCTCGTAGGGATACTTTATTCATGAATTCCGTTTTCATTGTCGACGATCATCCGGTCATCCGCCTCGCCGTTCGCATGCTCCTGGAGCATGAGGGCTATAAGGTCGTAGGGGAAACTGACAACGGCGTCGACGCGATGCAAATGGTGCGCGAATGCATGCCCGACCTGGTCATCCTGGACATCAGCATTCCCAAACTTGACGGGCTGGAAATCCTTTCGCGCTTCAATGCCATGACCACGCCCCTCAAAACGTTGGTGCTAACGGCACAATCACCAACGCTCTTCGGTATCCGATGCATGCAGTCCGGTGCCTCCGGTTACGTATGTAAACAAGAAGACCTCAGCGAACTTGTCAGCGCGATCAAAGCCGTATTGTCCGGCTACAACTATTTCCCCAGCCAGGCGCTGAATCCGGTACGTCCGGATGACCCGCGCAGTATAGAGCTGGATCTTTTCAAGAGCGTCAATGATCGGGAACTGATGGTATTGCAACTTTTTGCCCAGGGCCGCACCAACAAAGAAATAGCCAAAGGCATGTTTCTAAGTAATAAAACCGTCAGCACCTACAAAAAACGGCTCATGCAGAAACTCAAAGTCAAATCTTTGGTAGAGCTGATTGAAATGGCGAAGCGCAACGCGCTGGTATGAGACAGGACAGGATGCTCAAATGCATAAAGGGATGGCTCTTGCTGTTGAGCGCAGGGTTATATGCAGGGGCGCTCGCCGCGGCCTCGGGCATGCCCGAGACCTACACGCTTCTGGGACGCTCGACCCCGGCCCATAGCGAGGTCAGGCTCGATGACACCCACCGTGCCTGGCTAGAGGACCGACAGGAATTGGTTCTGGGAACCTCCGCGCCGGACTATCCGCCCTTCGATCTCTCCACCAGCGGGCGCGACTACGAAGGCATGAGCGCCGACTACGCCGGCATCATCGCCAAAGCCAGCGGCCTGCCCATGAAGGTCCTGCGCTTCGCTTCCCGTGAGGCGGCCATCACTGCGCTCCAGAATGGGCAAATCGACATGCTGGGGACCGCCAACGGTTTCGAAGCTCGCACCCCCGGTATCATCCTGTCGATGCCGTACGCCGTAGACCAACCCGTTCTGGTGACTCGGGCGAATGAAAGCCGATCCTTGACTGAAGACCTCAAGGGCCTGCGGCTAAGCATGGTCTATCACTACCTGCCGCCAGCGGAAATCGAAAAGCTGTACCCCGAAGCGCTCATCACCACCTATCCCTCCTACCAGAACGCCATAAACGCCGTCGCCTTCGGCCAGGCCGATGTATTTCTCGGCGATACGATTTCCACCCATTACATGATCAACAAGGGTTATCTGAACAATATCCGCATGGCCAGCTTCGGCAAACATGAGTCCTACGGCTTCGGCTTCGCGGTGCGGCGTAATGATCCCCGGCTGCTGGAAGTCATCAATGCCACGCTGAACCAGATTTCCATCGCCGAGCAAGCGGCCATTTTCAAGCGCTGGAGCGCAGGCAGTGACCTGTTTCTCATGGAGCACAAGATACAACTGACCGACCGGGAAGAACGGTGGCTGGCCAGGCATCCGGTGGTTCGGGTGGCGGTGAACGAAACGTCGGCCCCCTTCACTTTTTTTGATTCGGACGGCGACTTCCACGGGATCAGCGCAGACCTGCTGGAGTTGATCCGGCTGCATACCGGCCTGCGCCTGGACATCCAGCGGTATCAGAACGACAACGAAATGATTGCCGCGGTCCTGAAGGGTGAAGCCGACCTGATCGCGGCACTTCTGCCGAGTAGCGAACGACAACAACAGTTGAAATTCAGCCGTCCCTATGTCGACAGCTCGTTCGTCCTACTGACCCGCAAGCAATCCGATACACCTGCGACACTCGACCAGTTCGGAGCCCGAAGCCTGGCGATCAACAAGGGCAACCCCATCATCGAATGGCTGCGCAACCAGTATCCGAGTATCCAGATCATCGAAACCACCGACCCCTTGCATGCCATTGAAACCCTCGCCCAGGGCCAGGTCGATGGCAGCGTGCATTCCCTGGTCATGGCCAACTACTTCATCTCGTCTCACTTGCAGCGAGACACCTTGCAAATCAGCAGCACGGTAGGCACCCAGCAGGCCATGTTCTCGCTGGCCACCGGGAAAAATGCCCCAGAGTTGAATTCCATTCTCGACAAGGCCTTGATCAGCATCGACCCCGACGACCTGGGGGTCATCAACAACCGCTGGCGCGGTTACGTCTCGGCATCGGAACACACCTGGCGCACCTATAACCGCCTGTTCTTCCAGATCGTTGCAGGCGTCGGCCTGTTGCTGCTGCTGTCGCTGGCATGGAATGCCTACATGCAGCGCCAGATCAGGCAGCGGCAACGGGCCGAACTGGCCCTCAACGACCAGCTCGAGTTCATGCACGCGCTGCTCAACGGCACCCCTCACCCCATTTACGTGAGGGATCGCAACGGCTTCCTGCAAAGCTGCAACGACAGCTACCTGCAAACGTTCGGGGCCAAACGCGAAGACGTCATCGGCAAAAACGTCATGCCCGGGTCCGTGAGCAATGCATTCGAAGCGCAGGAGTACCAGGCGGACTATCAGCGTGTCATGGCCGAAGGCACGGCCCTGATCGTGGACCGACCGCTGCACATCGGTGATAAACAGCTGACGATCTATCACTGGATCCTCCCTTACCGTAACAGCGCTGCTGAAGTGCAAGGCATCATCGGCGGCTGGATCGACATCAGTGAGCGACGACAGCTTTTCGACGAACTGCGTGCGTCCAAGAAACAGGCCGATGACGCGAACCGGGCCAAAAGCACGTTCCTGGCGACCATGAGCCATGAAATCCGCACCCCCATGAACGCGGTGATCGGCATGCTTGAACTGGCCTTGAAACATGCCGACAAGGGCCATTTGGACCGCTCGGCCATCGAAGTCGCCTACGAGTCGGCCTCCGGTATGCTCGAACTGATAGGCGACATCCTGGACATCGCACGGATCGAATCAGGCCATCTGAGCCTGGCACCCGAGCGCGTCAACCTCAGGGCCATGCTGCAATCGGTCATACGGGTCTTCGAAGGTTTGGCCCGGCAGAAAAACCTGGTGTTGTCATTGCAGTTCGACCCTGCCGAAGGCGACCCACACGTACTGCTGGACCCATTGCGATTCAAGCAGGTGCTCTCGAACCTGATCAGCAATGCCCTCAAATTTACCGAACAGGGACAGGTACAGGTCAAGGTCCACCTGTCTCGAACGGTCCAGGACAACGTCGTGCACATGCAGCTGGAAGTCAGTGACAGCGGCATCGGCATCAGTCCGACGGACCTGCAACGTTTGTTCGAACCCTTTGCCCAGGTCGACAATACCGGTCGGATGGCCCGAAAAGGTGCAGGGCTGGGCCTGGTAATCAGTCGCAACCTCTGCCAGATGATGGGCGGTAGCCTGCACATGAGTAGCCAGCCGGGCGTCGGCACGCAGGTCCTGGTTGACCTGCAACTGACCGTCCTGCCAACGACAACGGCAGACGTGCCCACTGATCCAGTGATCGAAACGGCTGCGAGCGCTTTGAACGTTCTGGTCGTGGACGATCATCCAGCCAATCGCTTGTTGATGTCACAGCAACTGGAATATCTCGGTCATCACTATCAGGTCGCCCACGATGGCGCACAGGGGCTCGAAGCCTGGCACGGGGGGCATTTCGACCTGGTCATTGCCGATTGCAACATGCCCGTCATGAGCGGCTACGAACTGGCCAGATCGATTCGGCGGCGAGAGTCCGAACAACAGCGACAGCCCTGCACCATCCTGGGGTTTACCGCCAATGCACAACCGGAGGAAAAACAACGCTGTCTGGACGCCGGTATGGACGACTGCCTGTTCAAACCGATCAGCCTGAACGCGCTGAGCCAATGGATGAAGGCGCTCAAACCCACCAACCGGCCCCGTGTTTTCAGTGTGCTGAACCTACAGGCATTGACCGGTGGCGACCCTTGCTCCACCCAGCGTCTGTTGGCCGAGTTGCTCAGCAGCAACCGCTCGGACCGCCAGGAACTGCTCGATGTTGCCCGCAGCGGCAACCGGCAGGCACTGATCGAAGCGGCGCACAAAATAAAAGGCGTCGCTCGGATTGTGCAGGCGACCTCGTTGATTCAACGGTGCGAGGCTCTGGAACAGGCATGCCATCAAGCACGGGCGCCAGGGCGAATGATCGAATGCGCCAAGGCCCTCGATCACGCCATGGCGGAATTGGAGCGCGCCCTGGAAACAGAGATCGCCAAGGCAAAATAATCCGGTGTTTACTATGCTGTTCGCTCAGCAGTGCGTACCAGGGGGCGTTCTCAATCAGTTGCCCCAGCGCACCGGAAAACTGATTGAGAACGCCCCTAACACTTGGAGTGACTGCAATGCCCAGCGCACCGCGTCCGGAAAAACGTCGGTTCCCCCTGCACGTCCACATCAGCATGATGTTCACGCTACTTCTGCTGCTGACCGGCGTGGTGCTGGGCATTTTCAATTACCAACAAACCACGCAAATTATCCTGTCCAGCAGCGAAAAACTGTTCAACCGCATTGAACAGGATGTGCGCCTGGATTTGTACGACACCTACGAACCGATCCGTCATCTGTTGGGCCTGCTGGCCGACTACCCGGCGACACGCGCGCCCCAAATGACTCAACGCCTGGCCTTGATCGTGCCCTTCAGCCAGGCGCTGCGGGACAACCCGAACCTGGCGTCGCTGTACCTGGGCGACAGCAACGGCGACTTCCTGATGGTCCGGCCACTGCGCACCGCGGCCCTGAAAACCACCCTGAAGGCACCGGCCAACGCGGCTTACCAGATCTGGACCATAGAGCGGGCGAACAACGGAGGCCAGGTTCGCTCCCAGTCATTGTTTTACGACGAGGCCCTGGTGCTCATCGCTCGCCAGGACATCGCCGACGAAACCTACGATCCGCGCAGTCGCGGCTGGTTTCGCAGCGCTCTGGACAACACAGGCCAGATCACCACCGAACCCTATGCATTTTTTTCCACCCGCCATATCGGCACCACGCTGGCCCGGCGCAGCGGCGAACAAGCAGTCATCGGTGCCGACCTGACCCTGGCCGCCCTGTCCCAGACCCTGGCCAAGCACAAAGTGACCGCTGGCACCGAGATCGTCTTGCTCGATCCCCAAGGCAATGCCGTGGGCTATCCCGACAGCGACCGGCTGATTGCCGATACCGAGCCGGTACGCCTGACCAAGGCCCGCGACCTCAGCCCGGCCATCGCCGCCGCGCTCGACAACAACATTGACACCCCCCGCCTGACGGCGGCCGGACGCCAGTGGATCGTCTCTCGCAGCCACATGCAGGAAGGCGGGCCGCAGGGCCTGGAGCTGGCATTACTGGTCCCTGAAGACGAGTTGCTGGCCGACGCCTATCGCATGCGCTGGCAAGGCGCGCTTGTCACCCTCACCACCTTGCTGCTGTGCCTGCCCCTGGGTTGGCTGACCTCCAGAATCCTGGTCAAGCCCCTGCGTGAACTGGTGCAGGAGGCCGATGCGATTCGCAGCTTTGATTTCAACTACCCGGTGTCGCGTCGCTCGCCAGTGCTGGAGGTCGATCAGTTGAGCGTCTCGATGGCGCGCATGAAAGACACCTTGGCTAGCTTCTTTGAAATTACCGCCAGCTTGCGCGCCGAAACCCGCTTCGCCCCGTTACTGGAGCGAGTGCTGTTCGAGACCGTGAAAATCGGCCAGGCCCAGGCCGGCCTGATCTACCTGCGGGAAAACGACGAGGATCGGGTCAAGCCCTACGGGTTGGTGATCGACGGAACCCCTCGTGACCTTGGGGCTTTCGAGCTGCAAGGGTACACGCTCAACGCAGCCGGCAGCCCGCCATGGCTCCAGCAATTGACCGCCGCGGAAAACCTCGTGACCTCACTGGGCTTCGAGCAAGCTGGCGACCTGCGCAGCGTCCTGCTGGCCCTGAACTCTCCGCGGGTTCACCTGATCGGTATCCACCTGCGCAACCGTCATCAGGAAACCGTCGGCCTATTGGTGCTGCTGATCAGCGACAGTGGCACCGAAGCCGACCTGGAAAAACTGCAACCGGACCGCATCGCCTTCCTGCAGGCCGTGTCCGGCACCGCCACCGTGAGCATCGAAGGCCAGCGCCTGCAAGCCAGGCAAAAACAATTGCTGGACTCATTCATCCAACTGCTGGCGGGTGCGATCGATGCCAAGAGCCCCTACACCGGCGGCCATTGCCAACGGGTGCCGGCCCTGACACTGATGCTCGCCCAGGCCGCCGCCGCCAGCCAGGCACCGGCGTTCCAGGCCTACCGGCCGACGGAAGATGAATGGGAAGCGCTGCACATCGCCGCCTGGCTGCACGATTGTGGCAAGGTCACCACGCCGGAGTACGTGGTGGACAAAGCCACCAAACTGGAAACCCTGAACGACCGGATCCACGAAATCCGCACCCGCTTCGAGGTGCTCAAGCGCGACGCCTGGGTCGATTACTGGCAAGCCGTGGCGACGGGTGGCGAGCCGTCAGCCCTGGCGCAGCGGCGCGACGCGACATTGGCCAGCCTCGATAGCGATTTCGCCTTTGTCGCCCACTGCAATCTGGGCTCCGAAGCCATGGCCGACGCCGACCTGCAACGCCTGCAACACATCGCCCAGCACCCGTGGACCCGGACCCTCGATGATCGCCTGGGGGTGTCCTGGGAAGAGAACCGGCGCCAGGCGCGCACACCCAAGCCAACCCTGCCGGTCACCGAGCCGCTGTTGGCGGACAAGCCCGAGCACCTGGTGGAGCGCAACGACGCCGAACTGATCCCGGCGGATAACCCATGGGGCTTCCAGCTCGACGTGCCGCCGTGGAAGTACAATCGCGGCGAGCTCTACAACCTGAGCATTACGCGGGGCACGCTGACCCGTGAAGAGCGCTACGTCATCAATCATCACATGGTGCAAACCATCCTGATGCTCAGTCAGTTGCCCTTCCCCAGTCATCTGGACAACGTGGCGGAGATTGCCGGCGGTCATCACGAGAAGATGGACGGCAGCGGGTACCCCAAGCGACTCAAACGCGAGGAGATGAGCCTGCCGGCACGCATGATGGCCATTGCAGATATTTTCGAAGCGCTGACGGCGGCCGACCGTCCCTACAAGAAAGCCAAGAAACTCAGCGAAGCCTTGGGCATCATGGCCACCATGTGCCGTGACGCCCACATCGATCCCGAACTGTTCGAATTGTTCATCGAAGAGCAGATCTACCTCGACTACGCCAACCAGTTTCTCGACCCGCACCAGATCGACGACGTCGACCCGCAAAGCCTGCTGGTCAAGGCGGGGCTGAAGGCATGAAAGCTATCCCTGTAGGCGCTGCCGAGCGAAGCGAGGCTGCGATCTTTCCCCTGACGCTTGAATCTCAAGCGAAAGATCAAAGGATCGCAGGCTGCACCAGCTCCTGCACAAAGCCGGTCAACAATCAGTCAAGCGCAGGAAAATCGTGGCCAATGCTTCAATACCGACCTGATCATGTTCGGTAAAACGCGCCAGTTTCGGACTGTCCAGGTCGAGCACGCCAATCAGGCGCCCGTCCTTGACCAGCGGTACCACCAACTCGCTGTTCGACGCGCTGTCGCAGGCGATGTGGCCGGCGAAGGCATGGACGTCTTCGACGCGCTGGGTCTGGCCGGTTGCCGCAGCCGTGCCGCACACACCGCGTCCGAAGGGAATCCGCACGCAGGCGATCTGGCCCTGGAAGGGTCCCAGCACCAGTTCTTCGTTTCGATTGAGGTAAAAACCGGCCCAGTTCAGGTCGTCCAGCTGACTGAACAGGAAGGCCGAGAACTGCGCGGCGTTGGCGATGAAATCACGCTCATCCGCCAGCAAGGACTCAAGCTGTGCCGATAACAAGCGGTAGCCGTCGAGGCCTTCGCCGGTGTTTTTCAAATCGATCATGCCTTGTGCTCCAGCAGTTTCAGGCCCACCCAATAACGGGCAAACTGATAAGCGCAACGTCCGTTGCGGTTGCCACGACCGGTGGCCCAGCGCACCGCCAGCACGTCCAGCGCTTCGTCGCGCTGCCAGGCCAGCCCGGCCTTGGCCGCCAGCTCGCCGATCCAGTGCTCTACCACGTTGAGGAAATGCTCCTGGGTAAACGGATAAAACGACAACCACAACCCGAACCGGTCGGACAACGCGATCTTGTCCTCCACCGCTTCGCTGGGGTGAAGTTCACCGTCCACACGTTTCCAGTTCTCGTTGTCGCTTTCCTTTTCCGGCACCAGGTGTCGGCGGTTGGACGTGGCATACAACAGCACGTTGTCCGGCGCCTGCTCGAGGGAACCGTCCAACACGCTTTTAAGCACGCGGTAATCGCCTTCGCCAGACTCGAACGACAAGTCGTCGCAGAACAACACGAAGCGCTGCGGCAGTTTTGCCACCTGCTCGACCACCCGGGGCAGATCGGCCAGGTGATCGCGCTCGATCTCGATCAACCGCAGGCCATCCTGGGCATGCTCGGCCAGCAAGGCGCGCACCAGGGACGACTTGCCAGTGCCACGCGAGCCCCAAAGCAAGGCATGGTTGGCGGGCATGCCATCGATGAACTGCCGGGTATTGCGACCCAACTGTTCAACTTGGCGGTCGACGCCGATCAGGTCCGACAGGCGCATGTCGAGGCTGACCTGAAGCGGCAGCAGGTAGCCGCTGCGCCCGTCACGTTGCCAGCGGGCGGCCAGGGTCTGGGTCCAATCAATGTTGGGCCGGGGAGCAGGCAACAGCGGCTCGATCCGGGCCAGCACCGCATCGGCACGCTCAAGAAAAGCATTCAATCGCGAGTCCACGTCTTCTCCTCGGGCAGGTTCACAGTAATGATGGCGCAACGGCAACGAAACGCCGTATTCAATGGCGGGTCTACCCCACACGACACAAACCGGTTACTCCGGTATTCAGAGATGATCAGCTATGCTTGACCGGCGAAGGGAAACGTAAGTGGTTCATCACTCAATGGACATCAGATTCACCCAACGGCTGTCCTATAAACAGGCCAGACTGACCGTCCTGGTGGGTTTCGTGCTGGGCACGTTGCTCAGCCTGATGCAGATCGGCATCGATTATGCCAGCGAAGACGCTTCGATCAACCGTGAAATCCTCTCGTTGCTGGAAATCAGCCACAACCCGGCCTCGCGCATCGCCTACAACATTGACGCCGAACTCGCCCAGGAGCTGTCCATGGGCCTGCTGCGCTCACCGGCGATCATCGGTGCCGAGCTGATCGACAACAACAATACCGTACTGGCCAGCGTCAAACGGCCCGAACTGCAAAGCAGTTACCGGTTCATCAGCGATTCGTTGTTCGGCGCCCAGCGTCAGTTCGAGGACCGCCTCTACCTGGACCACCTGCCCGCCGAATCCCTCGGTGTGCTGCGACTGGAGGTCGACACCTACGCGTTCGGCAGCCGCTTCCTGCGGCGCGCCGAGGTCACGTTGCTCAACGGCTTTGCCCGCAGCCTGATCCTGACCGGTATTCTGCTGGCGCTGTTCTACGTGATGCTGACCAAACCGCTGGTACGGGTCATCCGCGAGTTGAGCAGTCGCGACCCGAGCAGCAGTGAACAGAACCGCCTGGAGTGCCCTTCCGGCCACCAGTCCGATGAAATCGGTGTACTGGTGTCGGTCGCCAACCAGCAGTTCGAAAATATCACCACCGAAATCCAGCAGCGGCGCACGGCCGAAAATCGTCTCACCGAATACCTGGCGCAACTGGAAAACATCGTCTCGGCACGCACCGCCGAACTCAAGGCAATCAACGCCCGCCTCAGCCAATCCAACGAAGAACTGGAGGTGGCCCGACGCACGGCCCTGGACATGGCCGAAGCCCGCTCTGCGTTCCTGGCCAACATGAGCCATGAGATCCGCACGCCACTCAACGGTTTGCTGGGGATGATCGCACTGTCCCTGGATGGCCCCCTGACCGCTGAACAACAGCAGCAGCTATCGATTGCCCATGACTCGGGCAAGGTCTTGGTCGAACTGCTCAACGACATTCTCGACCTGTCGAAATTCGACGCCGGTCAACTGGAACTCGAACGCATCCCGTTCGACCTCGGCTCGCTGGTGGAGGACACCGCCAACCTGCTTTCCCAGAACGCCGCGCCCAGTGTCGAGCTGGCCTGCCTGATCGACCCGCGGTTCCCGGCGCAGGTACTGGGCGATCCGACCCGGGTGCGCCAGATCGTCAGCAACCTGTTGTCCAACGCCCTGAAGTTCACGCGCTTCGGCCGGGTCGATGTGAAATTGAGCCACTACGAAGGCGGCGTGCGCATTGAGGTCTGTGATACGGGCATTGGTATTCCCCAGGAGGATCAAGCGAAAATCTTGCAGCCGTTCACCCAGGCCGGCGCCGGTATTACCCGCCAGTTTGGTGGCACCGGGCTGGGTCTGGCACTGACCTACAACCTCTGCGAAGCCATGCAGGGTCGGTTGACGATCAGTTCCGAAGCCGGTTTTGGCAGTCAATTCTGCGCAGACCTGCCCCTGCCCTGCCATACCCCTGCGCCCCCCATTGAATCCCTGCACGGCAACGTCGTCGCCATTACCGCCGGTAGCAGCGGCCTGGCCGAGTTACTGGGCATGTTGCTGCCAGGCTGGGGGCTGGATTACTCACGACGCTCCGTGGATGACAGCCTGCTGGGGCTCAAGCCTGATGTCCTGATCACTGATTGCCCGGAATGCCTGTTCCAACTGCGGCCAACCTTCGACGCCCCGATCCTGCTGGTAACCGCTTACGGCAGTTTCATGCCCGGCGAAGAAGCCGCCGCCCTCGTCCCCCTGATACAACAGGCTCGGCCGCTGGCGCGCCATGCGCTGTATCAGATTTTGCGGCGCGCCCTGCAAAGCGAGGCGACCACCATCAATGACGCACAGATCGAAGCCCTGGCACCGTCCAAGCGCGGTCGGGTGTTGCTGGTGGAGGACAATCCAGTCAACCAACTGGTGGCCAAGGGCATGCTGTTAAAACTGGGCTGCGAAGTCACGGTCGCGGCCCACGGCGTCGAGGCCCTGGATCAGCTCGAACAGCGGGTTTTCGACCTGGTGTTGATGGACTGCAACATGCCAGTGATGGACGGCTACGAAGCCAGCCGGCAGATTCGTCGCAGCGGGCGTTGGTCGGATCTGCCGATAGTCGCGCTGACGGCCAACGCCATGCCCGAGGAACGCGAGCGCTGCCGGGTTGCCGGCATGAGTGATTACTTGTCCAAGCCATTCCGCCGAGAAGAACTGGCGGCGCTGCTGGACCAGTGGATACCCACTACGTCAGCGCTTTGATCTGTCCCAGCAGATGATCGAGACCGTCTCGCAAACTCCCCAGACGGTCCAGATCAATCCCGCTGTCGCACAACAGGCGCGCCTTGAGCGGGCCAACCTGCTCACGCAAGGCCCGACCTGCCTGGGACAGACTCAAATGCACCTCCCGCTCGTCGTGGGCCGAACGCTGACGCTGGACGAGGTCCAGTTGTTCCAGGCGCTTGAGCAGCGGCGTCAACGTGCCGGAATCCAGCGACAACCGCTCCCCCAGGGCCTTGACCGTAGGTTGCTGCGGGGCGCTTTCCTGCCACTCCCACAGCACCAGCATTGCCAGGTATTGCGGATAGGTCAGGCCAAGCTGATCCAACATCGGCTTGTAGCCACGGATCACCGCCCGGGATGCAGCGTACAGCTTGAAGCACAACTGGTTGTCGAGCTTCAGCGAATCGACTGACATATCATTCATTTGAGCAGCGCTTCGATCTCACCGGTCAGCTCCTGGGGTTTGGTGGTCGGGGCAAAACGCTTGACCACCTGACCGTCCTTGCCGATCAGGAACTTGGTGAAATTCCACTTGATCCCCTTGGACCCCAGTACGCCGGGCGCACGCTGCTTGAGCTGGACAAACAGGGGATGGGCGTTGGCCCCGTTGACCTCGATTTTCTTGAACAGCGGGAAACTCACGCCGAAGTTCAATTCGCAGAACTCGGAAATCGCCCCTTCGTTGCCCGGCTCCTGCTTGCCGAACTGGTTGCAGGGAAAGCCCAGCACCACCAGGCCCTGGTCCTTGTAGGTCTGCCACAGCGCCTCAAGCCCCTTGTATTGCGGAGTAAAGCCGCACTGGCTGGCGGTGTTGACGACCAGCACAGCCTTGCCGGCGAAATCGGCGAGGGTCTTTTGCTCACCTTTGATGGTGGTGCAGGGGATGCTCAGCAGGTTGTCGCTCATGGCAAGGCTCCAGATGGAAAGAAGAGGACGCTGAAGATAGCGAACGATTCAATTGTGTGCAATTTAATTGCTCGAAGCCGCAGCAATTGCACCGATGATCCTTAGACGAACACAACCTGTGGCGAGGGGATTTATCCCCTCGCCACAGGACTCAATCGCGGGGCACGAGATCCAGGCACACCGAGTTGATGCAGTAGCGCAGGCCGGTAGGCGGCGGTCCATCGGGGAAAACATGGCCCAAGTGGGCGTCGCATTGGGCGCAGACCACTTCGGTGCGGATCATGCCGTGGCTGACATCGCGCACTTCCACCACCGCACTGCCTTCGATCGGCGCGTAGAAACTCGGCCAGCCACAGCCGGAATCGAATTTGGTCCGCGAATCGAACAGCGGCTCGTTGCAGCAGATGCAGTGGTACACGCCGTCGGTCTTGGTGTCGTTGTATTTACCGGAGAATGGCCGTTCGGTGCCCTTCAGCCGACAGACGTTGTACTGCTCCGGGTCGAGCATGGCGCGCCATTCTTCAAGGGTTTTCTGCAACTTTTCCATCGTCCTACCTCGGCAATTGAAAAAGCCCGATCCGACGCTTTTCCGCAGATCGGGCGGCACGTATGATTGCGCCTCGTCAGGCGCCAGTCTGGCAGTCACGTCATGCGCATTCAAACGGATTGTGACGCATGTACCGCGTCAGGCCTGGGCACAGACGCAGGATCCCCAGTACGGTAGTTCATACGCCGCCTGGATCGTTCATTTTCGGGAACACATCGCCATGCAGGTCAGCAAATCGAACAAGCTCGCCAACGTCTGCTACGACATTCGCGGCCCGGTGCTCAAGCACGCCAAACGCCTGGAAGAGGAAGGCCATCGCATCCTCAAGCTGAACATCGGCAACCCGGCACCCTTTGGTTTCGAAGCGCCCGATGAAATTCTCCAGGACGTCATCCGCAACCTGCCGACCGCCCAGGGCTACAGCGACTCCAAGGGCCTGTTCAGCGCCCGCAAGGCCGTGATGCAGTACTACCAGCAGAAGCAGGTCGAAGGTGTCGGCATCGAAGACATCTACCTGGGCAACGGCGTATCCGAGCTGATCGTGATGTCGATGCAGGCCCTGCTCAACAACGGCGATGAAGTGCTGGTGCCGGCGCCGGATTATCCATTGTGGACCGCCGCCGTGAGCCTGTCCGGCGGCAACCCGGTGCATTACCTGTGCGACGAGCAGGCCAACTGGTTCCCTGACCTGGCGGACATCAAGGCCAAGATCACGCCCAATACCAAGGCGCTGGTGATCATCAACCCGAACAACCCGACCGGCGCGGTGTATTCCAGGGAAGTGCTGCTGGGCATGCTGGAATTGGCCCGCCAGCACAACCTGGTGGTGTTTTCCGACGAGATCTACGACAAGATCCTCTACGACGATGCCGTGCACATCTGCACCGCCTCCCTGGCGCCGGACCTGCTGTGCCTGACCTTCAACGGCCTGTCCAAATCCTATCGGGTCGCGGGCTTCCGCTCCGGTTGGATCGTCATTACCGGCCCCAAGCATCACGCCCAGAGCTATATCGAAGGCATCGACATGCTGGCCAACATGCGCCTGTGTGCCAACGTGCCGAGCCAGCACGCGATCCAGACAGCGCTAGGCGGCTACCAGAGCATCAACGACCTAGTCCTGCCCCAGGGCCGTCTGTTGGAACAACGCAATCGTACCTGGGAACTGCTCAACGACATTCCCGGCGTCAGCTGCGTCAAGCCGATGGGGGCGCTGTATGCCTTCCCACGGATCGACCCGAAGGTCTGCCCGATCCACAACGATGAAAAATTCGTCCTCGACCTGCTGCTGTCCGAGAAGCTGCTGGTGGTCCAGGGCACCGCGTTCAACTGGCCGTGGCCGGATCACTTCCGCGTCGTGACCCTGCCGCGGGTCGATGACCTCGACCAGGCCATCGGCCGGATCGGCAACTTCCTCAAGTCCTACCGCCAATAAGCCGGACCGCGTGCGAGGAGCCCTCGCCTCGCACGCTGTTTGATTCAGCAACATATCCGCTGCGCCGGTTCCGGCAAGCCTTCTACACTAGGGGCTGAGCAGCTAGCGGGCCTCCCGGCCCAACGTTCACGGGAGATCGGCGCCATATTTCTTTTCCCCGGACACTTTCAGAAAAGTCTTTCAATCATTTGGGACGTCTGTAGGACACAGTTTGAAATAGTCGGCGAGTTGAATAGCCTGCGGCAGCACCTTATATACCCCGCATAACGCTACATCTTTAGCATGAGGAGATTTCCACCACCATGATGCGCATCCTGCTGTTTTTGGCCACTAACCTGGCGGTCGTGCTGATTGCCAGCATCACCTTGAGCCTTTTTGGCTTCAACGGGTTCATGGCGGCCAACGGGGTTGACCTCAACCTCAATCAGCTGCTGATCTTCTGTGCGGTGTTCGGTTTCGCCGGTTCCCTGTTCTCGCTGTTCATCTCCAAGTGGATGGCGAAGATGAGCACCAGCACCCAGATCATCAGCCAGCCGCGCACTCACCACGAACAATGGCTGCTGCAAACCGTCGAGCAGTTGTCTCGCGAAGCCGGTATCAAGATGCCGGAAGTCGGGATTTTCCCGGCCTACGAGGCTAACGCCTTTGCCACCGGCTGGAACAAGAATGACGCATTGGTCGCGGTCAGCCAGGGTTTGCTCGAGCGGTTTTCACGCGATGAAGTCAAGGCCGTGCTGGCCCACGAGATCGGCCACGTTGCCAACGGCGACATGGTGACCTTGGCGTTGATCCAGGGCGTGGTGAACACCTTCGTGATGTTCTTTGCCCGCATCATCGGCAATTTCGTCGACAAGGTGATCTTCAAGAATGAAGAAGGCCAGGGTATCGCCTACTACGTGGCAACCATTTTTGCCGAACTGGTACTGGGCATCCTCGCCAGCGCCATCGTCATGTGGTTCTCGCGCAAACGCGAGTTCCGCGCCGACGAAGCCGGCGCACGCCTGGCTGGCACCAGCGCCATGATCGGCGCACTGCAACGCCTGCGTGCCGAGCAGGGTTTGCCTGTTCACATGCCCGATACCTTGAATGCCTTTGGCATCAACGGTGGCATCAAGCAGGGCCTGGCACGCATGTTCATGAGCCACCCGCCCCTGGAAGAGCGTATCGACGCACTGCGTCGTCGCGGCTGACAGGTTCGAGCATCATAGGAAGCCCGCAGAGATGCGGGCTTTTTTTGTCTGCTGGTTTAGGTGCGCCTGGAGACCCGATACACCCGCTCCTCCAGCCTCTTCACCCCAGCCTGCAAGAACTTCCAGCTTTCCCCCAGCACATCCTGCTCCTGCAAGACCTCCAGCCGCCAGCCCCCACCCAGCAACCGTTGCACTTCATCATCCCCTACGGAGAAAGGCGGGCCGGGCATTTCATCCTGGTTGTAATCCAGGGTAATCAACAACCCAACGCACTCCGGCAAGATCTTCTGCAAATGGGCCGCATACCGCTCCCGCATCGCCCCAGGCAAGGCGATCAACGCAGCACGGTCATACAACGCCGCGCAATCGGCCACATCCGCAGCACCCAAGGCAAAAAAATCACCGCAACGGATTTCGATATCCCCGGCACGAAACACCTTGAACGCGCCCTCTTCACTCACGCTCGGCTCAAGCTGATGCTCAAGGAAGAAATCCGCGGCGGCTTTTTCCGACAGCTCCACCCCCAGTACCGAATACCCCTGCTGGGCGAGCCACAAAAGGTCGAGCGTTTTCCCGCACAGGGGCACCAGCACCCGACTGCCCTGCTCTACCCCCAGTTGCGACCAGAAACGTTGCAGATAGGGGTTCACCTCCGGCAAATGAAAGCCAATCTGGTTCGATGACCAGCGCTTGTGCCAAAACTCAGGCTCCATGATTCGCTCCAAAAATTCGATCAAAACGGGCTAAAACTTATATTAGATTTAGATCATTGACCTGGCGGAAGATGACAACATCTTAACGCTCAGGAGCCTGTTCATGCTGCCCAGCCTGTTTATCTCCCATGGTTCACCTATGTTGGCCCTGGAACCCGGCGACAGTGGCCCGGCGCTGGCTCGCCTGGCCGCTCAACTGCCCCGCCCCAGCGCCATCGTCATCGTGTCCGCCCACTGGGAAAGCAGTGAACTGTTGGTCAGCGCGAACCCGCAACCACCCACCTGGCACGACTTCGGCGGCTTCCCAGCGGCGTTGTACGAGGTGCAGTACCCCGCGCCGGGCGACCCGCAGCTGGCGGCGCAAGTAGCAGACCTGCTCAACGCCGCGCACCTGCCGACACGCCTCGACCCTCAACGGCCGTCCGATCACGGCGTCTGGGTGCCACTGTCCTTGATGTATCCGGAGGCCGACATCCCGGTGGTGCAGATCTCCCTGCCCAGCCGCCAGGGACCGGCATTGCAGACGCAAGTCGGCCATGCCCTGGCGAGCCTGCGCCAGCAGGGCGTCCTGCTGATCGGCTCTGGCAGCATCACCCACAACTTGCGCGACCTGGACTGGAACGCCGGCCCTGAAAGCATCGAGCCCTGGGCGAAAGCCTTTCGTGACTGGATGGTGGAGCAACTGGCGGCCAACGATGAGGCCACGCTGCATGATTACCGGCGCCAGGCGCCGAACGCCGTGCGCAGCCACCCCAGTGACGAGCATCTGTTGCCGCTGTATTTCGCCCGGGGTGCGGGTGGGAAATTCAGTGTTGCCCATACGGGGTTCACGATGGGGACGTTGGGGATGGATATCTATCGGTTTGACTGACAGATAGACCGAGTCGCTGCATTCGCGAGCAAGCCCGCTCCCACAGGTGATTGTGGTGAACATTGCCTCTGTGCGCACCGCAGTCCGGTGTGGGAGCCGGCTTGCTCACGAATGAGGCAACGCCAGTCAACCTGAAGAAACCCAAACGACAGGCAAAAAAATCCCCGAACCAGTCGGGGATTTTTTATGTTCGATCAATCAGCCCGCAAGCCGATCAATCTTCGCGATAGCGACGCAGTTTGAGCTGCTTGCCGGCCACACGGGTGTCCTTCAGTTTGGTCAGCAACTTCTCCAGACCATCTTCCGGCAGTTCCACCAGGCTGAAGCTGTCACGCACTTGGATGCGACCGATGGCTTCACGCGCCAGGCCGCCTTCGTTGAGGATGGCCCCCAGCAGGTTCTTGGCTGCGATGCCGTCACGGGCACCCAGCGCGGTACGGCAACGAGCACGGCCTTCGGCCAGCGGGATCGGCGCACGACGCTCGCGATCACCACGGTCCGGACGGTCACCGGTACGCTCAGGACGGTCGCCACGCGGTGCGTTGTTCGGCACCAGAGGACGTTCCTTCTCGATCGCAGCCAGGGTCAGCGCCTGGCCATTGGTGGCCTTGCGCAGCAGTGCGGCGGCCAGGGCACGCGGGGTGCAACCGATGTCGGCGGTCAGGCGATCGAGCAGATCACCGTGGGTCGATTCGGCGTCAGCCACCAGCGGCGACAAGCTGTTGGTCAGTTTCTTGATGCGGGCATCGAGAACGGCCTGGGCATCCGGCAAGCGAACTTCAGCCACCTTCTGACCGGTCACACGCTCGATCACTTGCAGCATGCGGCGCTCACGCGGGGTGACCAGCAGCAGTGCACGACCTTCGCGACCGGCACGGCCAGTACGGCCGATACGGTGAACGTAGGATTCCGGATCGTACGGCATGTCCACGTTGAACACGTGGGTGATGCGCGGAACGTCCAGGCCGCGGGCGGCGACGTCGGTTGCCACAACGATGTCCAGACGGCCATCCTTGAGGGACTCGATCACGCGCTCACGCTGGTTCTGGGCGATGTCACCGTTCAGCGCAGCGGCTTTGTAGCCTTTGGCTTCCAGGGCACTGGCCAGGTCCAGGGTCGCTTGCTTGGTGCGCACGAACATGATCAGGGCGTCGAAATCCTCGACTTCCAGCAGGCTCAATACAGCCGAGGTCTTCTGGTCAGCGTGAACCAGCAGGTGAGCCTGCTCGATCGCGGTAACGGTCTGGGTCTTGGTCTGGATCTTCACGTGTTGCGGATCGCGCAGGTGGCGCTCGGCAATGGCACGGATCGACTGCGGCAGGGTGGCCGAGAACAGTACAGTCTGACGGGTCGCTGGCAGGGCCTTGAAGATGACTTCCAGGTCATCCATGAAACCCAGCTTGAGCATTTCGTCGGCTTCGTCGAGAACCAGATGGTTCACGGTAGCCAGAACTTTTTCGTCACGACGCAGGTGGTCGCACAGACGACCCGGAGTGGCGACCACGATCTGGGCGCCATTACGGATGGCTTTCAGTTGTGGGCCCATCGGGGCACCACCGTAGACGGCCACAACGGTAACGCCGGGCATTTGCTTGGCGTAGGTTTCGAAAGCGGTTGCTACTTGCAGCGCCAACTCGCGGGTTGGCGCCAGGATCAGGGCTTGCGGCTCGCGCTTGGCAGGATCGATGCGATGCAGGATCGGCAGGGCGAACGCAGCGGTTTTACCCGTACCGGTTTGCGCCTGGCCAATCATGTCGTGGCCGGCCATGATGATCGGGATCGATTGCTGCTGAATCGCCGAAGGTTCTTCGTAGCCGGTCGCGGTGACGGCTGCAAGAATGTTCGGATTAAGATTAAAAGCGGCGAAGCCGCCGGTTTCCTGGGTCATGGGTCTGCCTCTAAGTGCATCCGCAAAGACCCATGCTCCAAAGCTGCGCGTGCCGTGTTGAGACTCAAGAGTCGCCCTGGCTGCTTTGTCGGCGGGGATTTGCGAAAACGAATGAATGAATAAGAACGTCGTGGAAGCATCCGTTGTGCGGACATGCAACCGAAGCTGGCTTCGGGGAATTGCGCTACCTTGACGCGGCCCGGCTAAAGGCCGGCGCGCACTATACCGGAATTTGCCCAAAAAGGGAGCTTTTTTTATCGGAAAAGCCCGGTATATGGCTCTCTGCCACAGGCTTTGGGGATCACTGCAAAATCGTCTGTTTCGCAAAGGCCCGGCGCTGTGGGGGCGGGATGCTAAAACGGTTCATCTTTACCTGTGGGGTTGTCACACCCTGGACGTGTTTCAAGTCGCCGGCCGGATCGCCTTGATCAACGACTGCAGCGAATAACCCAATCGCGGTGCCAGCCCTTCAGCCCGGGCCACCAGGCCTTGCATGTCCAGCGACTGGTCCAGGTCAGCCGGCACGATCAGGATCACATTGCCCTCCTTCACCGGCAGCTCCCAGTAATGACGATGGTACAGGCCACGCAGCAATGCCGCGCCCAACGGTTTGCCATCGTCGGTGGCCCACTGGTTGATCACCAGCCAGCCGCCCGGGTTGAGGCGTTTCTGGCAGTTTTCCAGGAAACCCCAGGCCAGGTGCCCGACGCCAGGGCCCACATCGGTATAAAGGTCGACGAAAATCAGGTCCGCCGGCTCGGCGGTTTCCAGCAGTTCCAGGGCATCGCCGACGCGGATGTACAGCCGCGGATCGTCGTCCAACCCCAGGTACTCGATGGCCAGGCGCGGCACATCGGGGCGCAGTTCGATGGCCTCGACATCTTCCAGCGGCAGGAACTTGAGGCAGGCCTGGGTCAGCGTCCCCGCCCCCAGCCCCAGGAACAACGCACTCTCCGGCTGCTCATGGCACAGCGCACCGATCAGCATCGCACGGGTGTAATCGTATTCGAGCCAGCTCGGATCAGCCGTGAACACGCAGCTCTGCTCGATGGCATCACCGAATTCAAGAAACCGGTAATCGGCCACTTCGAGTACGCGGATCATGCCGAACTCGTCATGCACCTCGGCGAGCAGATGCTCGACGCGCTCCTCTGTCATTTCATCTCCTGATGGTCACCGGACGACTGCAGCAACCCGTTGAACCTATGCGCAAACTGGGCAAAGGTGCAATTGTCCGCGAAGCGACACAAACAGGTCACGCACTAATTGCTGATAACATGGCCACCCGAGCTTAAATCACCTTAGAGATCATGATGAGCCAACCCTGGAGCCCTGAAAGCTGGCGCGCCCTGCCGATCCAGCAACAACCCCGGTACCCCGATGCAGCGCATCTGTTGCAGGTGGAGCAGACCCTGGCCAGTTATCCGCCACTGGTGTTTGCCGGTGAAGCCCGGGAGTTGCGCCGTCAGTTCGCCGAGGTGACCCAGGGCCGGGCCTTCCTCCTACAGGGCGGCGACTGCGCCGAAAGCTTTGCCGAGTTCTCGGCGGCGAAGATTCGCGACACTTTCAAGGTGTTGCTGCAAATGGCGATCGTCATGACCTTTGCCGCCGGTTGCCCGGTGGTCAAGGTTGGGCGCATGGCCGGCCAGTTCGCCAAGCCGCGCTCGGCCAACGATGAGACCATTGATGGTGTGACCCTACCGGCCTACCGGGGCGACATCGTCAACGGCATCGGTTTCGACGAGAAAAGCCGTGTACCAGACCCGGAGCGGCTGCTGCAGTCCTACCACCAGTCCACTGCCACGCTGAACTTGTTGCGAGCGTTCGCCCAGGGCGGGTTCGCCGATCTGCACCAGGTGCACAAGTGGAATCTGGATTTCATCGCCAATTCGGCCCTGGCGGAAAAGTACAGCCACCTGGCCGACCGCATCGACGAAACCCTGGCCTTCATGCGCGCTTGCGGCATGGACAGCTCGCCGCAACTGCGCGAGACCAGCTTCTTCACCGCCCACGAAGCGCTGCTGCTCAATTACGAAGAAGCCTTCGTGCGCCGTGACAGCCTGACCAACGAATACTACGACTGCTCGGCCCACATGCTGTGGATCGGCGACCGCACCCGTCAATTGGACGGTGCCCATGTGGAATTCCTGCGTGGGGTGAACAACCCGATCGGGGTCAAGGTCGGGCCGACCATGGACCCCGACGATCTGATCCGCCTGATCGACGTGCTCAACCCGGACAACGACCCGGGCCGGCTGAACCTGATCGCGCGGATGGGCGCAAACAAGGTCGGCGAGCACCTGCCGCCGCTGTTGCGCGCCGTGCAGCGCGAAGGCAAGCAGGTGCTGTGGAGCTCCGACCCGATGCACGGCAACACCATCAAGGCCAGCAGCGGCTACAAGACCCGGGACTTCGCGCAGATCCTCGGCGAAGTGAAGCAGTTCTTCCAGGTCCACCAGGCCGAAGGCACCTATGCCGGCGGGATTCACATCGAGATGACCGGGCAGAACGTCACCGAATGCATCGGCGGCGCGCGACCGATCACCGAAGACGGACTATCGGACCGCTACCACACCCACTGCGACCCGCGGATGAACGCCGATCAGTCGCTGGAATTGGCGTTCTTGATTGCCGAGACGTTGAAGCAGGTTCGGCGGTGAGTCAGTAAAGCATTCGTCGGCTGTTGGACTGCTATCGTGAGCGAGCTCGCTCCCACATTTGATCTCTGGTGAACACAATATTTGTGAACGACGCAGTCAATGTGGGAGCGGGCTTGCTCGCGAAGAGGCCAGTTCAGTCACCACCAATCTCAGCCAACGCCACCGCCAACCGAACCCCACTCACCCGCCGGCAATTCAACTGAACCCGCGCCAACCCCAACCAGTCAGCCATGCGCCGCAGGTTTATCGCCAACGCCTGTATCCCCTCCTCGTCCAGCCCCGGCTCCTCCTCATGCACGGCATGCACCGCCAATCGCCCGAGGGCTCGCTCTGCCCGCAGATCGACCCGCGCCGCGATGCGTTCATTGTGCAGGAACGGCAAGACGTAGTAGCCGTACACCCGCTTGTCAGCCGGGGTGTAAATCTCCAATCGATAGCGAAAATCGAAAAGCCGCTCGGTACGGCTGCGCTCCCAGACCAGCGAATCGAACGGCGACAGCAAGGCGCTGGCCGTCACTTTGCGCGGGATTTTCACGGTGGGTCGACACCAGGCCGGTTGCTTCCAACCCTGCACCTGGCAACGCCACAGATCACCGGCCTCTTCCAGTTCGGCCAGTCGCCCACGGCAGTCAGCCGGAGCGAGGCGAAAGTAGTCGCGCAAGTCTTTCTCGGTGGCAACGCCCAAGGCGTCAGCGGCATGCAGCAGCAAGCCGCGTTGAGCCTGGGCCTCGTCGGGCAGCGCTTGCTGCAGGACTGCGGCCGGGAGTACCCGTTCCGGCAAATCGTAAAGCCGCTCGAAACCCCGCCGCCCCGCCACCGTGACTTCACCTGCGGCGAACAGCCATTCCAACGCGTGCTTTTCGACGCTCCAGTCCCACCAGGGTCCGGCCTTTTCCTGGCGCGTGGACAAGCTGCCCGCGCCAATGGCGCCCTGCTCCTGGACCGAAGCCAGGACGCGGCGAATGACATCCCGGCGTTCATGACCGAAACGCGCCAACTGCTGATAAATACCTTCGCCACGGGACGCACGATTCATGCGCCAGCGCATCAGCGGATACATGGACATTGGCAGCAGCGACGCTTCATGGCCCCAGTATTCGAACAGCGTGCGACGTCGGCCCTGACTCCAGGCAGCTTGATCGAGCAAATCGGGGTTGTAGTGACCAAGACGGGAAAACAGCGGGAGGTAGTGCGAGCGCACCAACGCATTGACTGAGTCGATCTGCACGACACCGAGGCGTTCGATCAGACGGTTGAGGCGCGCCGGTTGCACCGAAGCCGGCGATGACCGCCCATCGAATCCTTGGGCGGACAACGCCAGACGCCGGGCCTGTTTGAGGGTAAAGGACTGAGTCGCGGGCATGAAGATCTCCTTGTCTGCTCGCAACCTACCTCACCAATAAGGGGTTTGTGTAGGAAAGGATGGCTCATTTGTGCATTGGGTCATCCCAGAATGGCCGAACCACTTCCTGCTCCACGTCGGCACGGCTGACACCAATGTCCTTGAGCGCCTCGTCGCTCATTCCGGCGAGCAGTTCGCGTTCATGGTGCAATTCGTACCAGCGACTAAACTTGTGCAGCAGGGCGCTGACCGAAAAGCCGTGGGAGAGTTTGTCTATCAGTAGATATCCTTTTTGACCTTTCATCGTGATGTCCTCCGTTGGGGATGGCTCAAGTCTCACGCTAACGCTAAGATCAATCCAACGAATGTTTCTTATGCAATACATCTCGGAGATTGATCAATTGTCGAGTTACCCGAGCATCGATACCGAAGTACTGCGCACCTTTGTCGCCATCGCTGACCAGGGCGGCTTCACTCGGGCCGGTGAGTTGGTCAATCGCACGCAGTCGGCCGTCAGCATGCAGATGAAGCGGCTGGAAGAAGATGTGCTGCAGCGCCGGCTGTTCGAGCGCGACGGTCGCCAGGTCAAACTCACCGCCGAAGGCCAGGTGCTGCTGGGTTACGCCCGGCGGATCCTCAAACTGCACAGTGAGGTGTTCAATACCCTGCGCGAGCCGCACATGGTCGGCACGGTGCGCATCGGCACGCCGGACGATTATGTGATGCGGTTCCTGCCGGGGATCCTCCAGCGTTTCGCCCAGTTCTACCCGCTGATCGAAATTGAAGTGCACTGCGAATCGTCCAAGCAGCTGCTGCAGCGCCAAGACCTGGACCTGTCCATCGTCACCCGTAAACCGGGGGACGAAATCGGCCAGTTACTGCGCAAGGAACGCTTTGTCTGGGCCGAAGCCGCCTGCTTCAACGTCCATGAAAAAACACCGCTGCCACTGGCGATGTTCAACAGTGATTGCTTCTGTCGGCAATGGGCCTGCAATGCGCTGGATGCCATGGGCCGCGATTATCGCGTGGCGTACAACAGCTCCAGCTTGTCGGCGCTCATGGCAGTGGTGGGCGCGGGCCTGGCGATCACCGCACAACTGGAAAGCCTGTTGCCCGCGGACATGCGCGTGCTCGGCGAAGCCGAAGACCTCCCGGAGCTGCCCGAGGCCAGCATCATGTTGATCCGCAACCTGCATAATCCGTCGCCGATCACCGAGTGCCTGGCCGAACACATC
Source organism: Pseudomonas sp. CFBP 5748 (assembly GCF_053850495.1). NCBI lineage: Bacteria > Pseudomonadati > Pseudomonadota > Gammaproteobacteria > Pseudomonadales > Pseudomonadaceae > Pseudomonas > Pseudomonas sp. CFBP 5748. The sequence continues at coordinate 389,575 of NZ_JBSPTN010000001.1, read as the reverse complement.
GTCGAAGGCTTCAAACTTTAAAGGCGAGCAGCACCGCGCAGATCACCAGGAAACCGCAGAACAGCCCGCGCAGCAGTCGCTCCGGCAGCGCGTGGGCAACTTTCACCCCCCAACTGATGCTCAGCAGGCCACCGATCGCCAGCGGCAGGCCGATACTCCAGTCCACCTCGTGATGAAACGCATAAGTGGCGAGGGTCACGCCGGTACTGGGCAAGGCCAGCGCCAGGGACAAGCCTTGGGCAACCACCTGGGTAGTGCCGAACACACTGGTCAGGATCGGTGTCGCGACAACGGCCCCACCCACACCAAACAAACCGCCCATGGTCCCGGATGCCGCTCCCAACACGGCGAGCCATGGCCAGCCATAACGCATCTGCGCCGACACGGGGGCAGTGGCCGCGAACATTCGTACAAGGTTGTAGATCGTCAAGGCAATCAGGAACGCCACGAAGCCAATACGCATGCTTTCTGCATCAATACCCACGGCCCAGATCGAACCCAACCAGGCAAAGCAAAAACCCATGCAAGCCAGCGGTAGCACATGGCGCAACTCGAGGCGATTGCGCTGGTGATAGCGCCACAACGCGAGCATCACGTTGGGTACCACCATGACCAGGGCCGTACCTTGGGCGAGTTGCTGGTCGAGGCCGAACCAAACGCCCAGCACCGGAATTGCAATCAAGCCGCCACCAATGCCGAACAATCCCCCAAGGGTGCCTAACACGGCACCGAACGCCACAAAAATTACAAATTCGATCACAGACGATTCCCCTTTCATCAGGACGCTTATCCTACGCAGTCGGCGCCAGCGGGGGAACGTAACATCTGATCAGAACGTCAGAATTATCTGGCGCATTAAAGGTTCGCCCGCTAGATTTGTCACGATCATTGATTGAAGGTTTTTGCCATGAGCACCCCGCGCGACACCCCCGAAGCCTGCGAAGCCCTGTTGCTCGACAACCAGGTCTGTTTCGCCCTGCACTCCACATCGCTGCTGATGACCAAAGTCTACAAGCCGCTGCTACAGGCCCTCGGCCTGACTTATCCGCAATACCTGGCGATGATGGTGTTGTGGGAAAAGGACGGATTGACCGTCGGTGAAATCAGCACACGCCTGCTCACTGACCCCGGCTCCCTGACCCCGCTGCTCAAGCGCCTGGAAGCCGAAGGCCTGCTGAGCCGCACCCGCAGCCGTGAAGACGAACGCGTGGTGATTGTCGAACTCACCGCACAGGGCCGCGCCCTGCAGCAAAAGGCCCTCGACATCCCCCAATGCATCCTCGCCGCCAGCGGCCAGACCCTGGAGCAGTTGAAAAAACTGCAACTGGACCTGCAGGCACTGCGCGGGAATTTGCAGGGCAGCCTCTGACTTTCCCTGTGGGAGCGACGCTCCCACAGGTACCTGAGTCAAACCCAAACGCTGTGAACACCACAAATCCAATGTGGGAGCGGGCTTGCTCGCGAAGGCGGCGGCACATCCTGAATTATCTCTGACTGACCCACCGCTTTCGCGAGCAAGCCCGCTCCCACAGGAGAATCGTGGCGAGCCTGAATGTTGCGTTCAGCCTGGCGTCACTGAAAAAAAATTCAACCCTCTGAAACAGCTCTAGCTCAAGGGTTACACGCCCTTTCAGCTTCTCAAATTCAACTCATCTCGAAAATTTAACTTGCGCGCAAAATATTAGCGCTATACATTCGCTTCACACCTACTTAGCGCGCAAACATTTAGCGCGAAAAAACCAACCCAAAGCGAGGCTCTCACCATGCAAACTCTCTACACCGCAATCGCAACCTCCACTGGCGGCCGTGACGGTCGTGCGATCTCCAGCGACAACATCCTCGACGTCAAACTCGCCACGCCCAAGGAACTCGGCGGTGCCGGTGGCGCGGCCACCAACCCTGAGCAACTGTTCGCCGCTGGCTACTCGGCCTGCTTCATCGGCGCGCTGAAATTCGTTGCCAGCCAAAGCAAACGCAAAATCCCCGACGACGCCTCGATTACCGCCCATGTCGGCATCGGCCAGATCCCCGGCGGTTTCGGCCTCGACATCGACCTGCATATCAGCCTGCCAGGCCTGGAGCAGACCGACGCGCAAAGCCTGGTGGATGCGGCTCACCAAGTCTGCCCGTACTCCAACGCCACCCGCGGCAACGTTGATGTGCGCCTGCACGTCACCGTCTAACCACCCACCTTGGACCCGAACTTAAGGAGATGCACATGAACACGCTCAGCAAAGCCCTGACCGGCACCCTTCTCGCGCTCAGCGTCAGCAGCGCCTTCGCCGACGGCATCGTCGAACACAACACCCAGGCGTTTCTCGATGCGCTGAATGCCGGCACCGGCAAGCCATTGGAGCAGCTGTCGCCCAAGGACGCCCGCGCCGTCCTGGTCGGCGCCCAGGCAGGTGTGAAACTGACCTTGCCCAAGGCTGACGTCAGCGAGAAAACCATCCAGGTCGATGGCCAGCCGATCAGCCTGACCATCGTCCGGCCGGCCGGGGTCAAGGGTGAGCTGCCCGTGTTCATGTTTTTCCACGGCGGCGGTTGGGTCCTGGGAGACTTCCCGACCCATGAACGGCTGGTTCGGGATCTGGTGGCGGGTTCGGGCGCCGTCGCGGTGTTCGTCAACTACACGCCCTCACCCGAGGCGCACTATCCGGTGGCGATCAACCAGGCTTACGCCGCGACGAAATGGGTGGCCGAACACGGCAAGCAAATCAACGTCGATGGCAAGCGCCTGGCCGTGGCAGGCAACAGCGTCGGTGGCAACATGGCGGCCGTCGTGGCGCTGATGGCCAAGGACAAAGGCACGCCGGCGATCCGTTTCCAGGCGCTGTTGTGGCCGGTGACCGACGCCAGCTTCAAGACCGCGTCCTACAACCAGTTCGCTGAAGGACATTTCCTCAGCAAAAACATGATGAAGTGGTTCTGGGATAACTACACCACCGATGCCGGGCAGCGTAACGAGATCTATGCCTCGCCGTTGCGGGCCACGACCGCACAACTCAAGGGCCTGCCGCCAGCGTTGGTACAGACCGCCGAGGCCGATGTGTTGCGCGATGAGGGTGAAGCCTATGCCCGCAAACTGGACGCGGCCGGAGTGCCCGTCACCGCCGTGCGCTATAACGGCATGATCCACGACTACGGTTTACTCAACGTGGTGAGCCAGGTGCCAGCGGTGCGTTCGGCGATGTTGCAGGCGTCCGAAGAGCTCAAGCAACACCTGAAGTGACTGCAGGCCAAAGCCTTTGTGGCGAGGGCTGTGGGAGCAAGGCTTGCCCGCGATGAAAGCGACGCGGTGCCTCTGGAACCGAGGTGTCTGTATCGCGAGCAAGCTTTGCCCCCACACAAGCTCCCGCTGTCCCCCCGGTCTAACAGAAGACATCGGAAATAAAAAAGCCCGACTCAATGGTCGGGCTTTTTTATACACAAGACTTCGCTTATTTAGCACGGCCTTTGTAGGAACCGCCTTCGCGGGTATCGATCTCGATCATGTCGCCGATTTCGATGAAGTCAGCAACCGACAGCTCGGTACCGTTCTTCAGCTTGGCAGGCTTCATCACCTTGCCGGAAGTGTCACCGCGAGCGGAGCCTTCGGTGTAGTCAACCTGACGCACGATGGTGGTCGGCAGCTCTACGGAAACCAGGCGCTCTTCGAAGAACACGGCTTCGCAGACGTCGGTCATGCCTTCTTCGATGAACGGCAGAACGCTTTCGATGTCTTCGGCGTTCAGCTCGTACATGGTGTAGTCAGTGGTGTCCATGAACGTGTAGGTGTCGCCGCTGATGAAGGACAGGGTCGCTTCTTTGCGGTCGAGGATCACGTCGTCCAGTTTGTCATCGGCGCTGTAGACGATCTCGGTCTTGTAACCGGTCAGCAGGTTCTTCAGCTTGGTCTTCATGATCGCGCTGTTACGACCCGACTTGGTGAACTCAGCTTTCTGAACCAGCCAAGGATCGTTTTCGAGACGGATCACGGTCCCGGGTTTCAGTTCTTTACCAGTTTTCATTGCGAATATCCGAATTTGGATGGGATTTACAAAAATCTAGGCCGCGTATCATATCCAATTTCCATAAAACTTCACCAGCGCTGCGGCAAGATCGGCTCGCGAGGCCTGTTCCAGACACCACGCCTGGGCATGCTCGGCCAGTTCCTGCTGCTCTTGGCGGGTGGCTTTCCAGTGTTCGGTCATGTCCTGGCCGGCATTCCAGGCCCGCCAAAGACCGCTGATCGCTTTTTGCGCCGCCGGCGAAAGCCCCTGGGTATAGAGCCTGAGAAATGCCTCGAGCTTTTCCAGATGAACGTCTTCTTCCTGCTGATAGATGTGCCAGAGCAGCGGTCGACCGGCCCACTGGGCGCGCACAAAGGAGTCTTCGCCACGCACGGCGTTGAAGTCGCAGCACCACAATAGTTGATCGTACTGATCCTGCCGGACGAACGGCAGTACCTGCACCGTCAGTGCGCCGCGCCGATGCAGCGCCCCCACCTTCAGGCCATCGACCCCAAGCCAACGCTCGACATCGCCCAGTACCCGCCCTTCGGGCACCAGCACGTGAAATGCCTGGGTATCGGCTGCCATGGCGTCGAACCAACTCGCCAGCCCGGCGTTTTCGTAGGCAAACAGCGAAATCAGACAGGCATCCGCCTCCCGATCGACACCCAACCCTTGCAGGAATATTCGTTGCGCCTGGGCATTCTGTTGAAATTGCCGACGGCGCTCCAGCAGACCTGCCTCACGCAGCAGGCCACCTGTCCCCGCCTGGAAGCCGGGGAAAAAGAAGTACTTCTGCACATGCTTGTATTTGACCGACGGCAAGCCATGGCAGCCGACCACCCAATCCTCGGCGCTCAGATAATCGAGGTTCATCCACAATGGCGTGGTCTGGCGCTCGGCCATTGCATCCATGTAGGCGCTCGGCAACTGACAGGCAAACGCAGCGATCACCACATCAGCCGCCTCGGTAGGCAACCATTCCTTGGGCCAGTGACGCACCTGCACGCCCTGCTGCCATTGCTCGCCGAGGCTGACGTCGATTTCCGGACACAGCCGTTCGAAGGCCCGCAGGTCATCGACCCATAACCGCACCGTGCATTGATGCTCGGCTACCAATTGCCGAGCCAGGCGCCACGTAACGCCAATGTCGCCAAAGTTATCGACGACGGTGCAAAAAATATCCCAACGCACGGTCATTCCCGACTCCTTGTGGCAAAGCTCCGATTGTCCCGAATAAACCGATGATGCAGAAGAGCCGACGGCGATTAATCTTCATGCGACAATCATCGCCTCCCCGTGCCCCTGCCAGGATGCAGCCATGCCTGATCACCCGCCAGCCCCGCGTCTCTCAGCCTTGCAATTGACCGTCAGCATTGCCCTGGGCCTGTGGCTGGGGTTCCTCGCCATCGTGTTGACCGGCTGGCTGCTGTCCAGATTCCTGTTCAACGAACAACTGGCCCCGGTGGCCGCCGCCGTCCATCAACTGGCGCAACCACCGGCCGTGCAACCGCCCCCCGAACCGCCAACGCCGATGTTCGAGCAGTATCAGCAAAACCTGCAAAGGAACGAGCAGCGCCAGGCGCTCGATCAGGTCCGTAGCAACCCGCGCAACCTGTCCAACCCCAAGTGCCAGTTCTGGTTGCAACAGGACCAGAACGCGCCCAGCGAAAAAAGCCGCGCCAACGTTTTGCAATTCTGTGAATGATCATGAACAAACAGACCGTCCACCAGTTGATTCTCGACAAGCTCAAGATTGATCTCGACATCGCCGAGCGCGCCGCGCAGACCGCCTACGAAACCGCGACCCACGAGGAAAACATCGCCGAGAACAAGTACGACACCCTGGGCCTGGAAGCGTCTTACCTCGCCGCCGGACAAGCCAGGCGCGTGGAAGAAATCCGCCAGGCCCTGACCCTTTGCCAAAACCTGACGCTCAGGCCATACGACGATCAGCGCGGCATTCAGGTGGGCACGTTGATCGGGCTGGAGGACGAGGAGGGTCGCCAGCAATGGCTGTTTCTGGGGCCCGATGCGGCGGGGTTGAAGGTTTCGCTGGTGGGACAGCCGATCACGGTCATCACCCCTCGCTCGCCACTGGGCCGAGGCCTGTTGGGCAAATTCGAAGGGGATGAGGTGGAGATCGTCGTAGCGGGCGCCCGGCAACAGTTCGCTGTCACCGAGGCGATCTAGAAGGGTCGGGCCTTAGTGCACCGGCAGTTCGACACCGTCGAACAGCTCTTCGAGTTCCTGCTTGTTGTGGCACTGGATGGCCTTGGCCATGACTTCCCGGGTCAGGTGCGGGGCAAACTTCTCGATGAAGTCGCACATGAAACCGCGCAGAAAGGTGCCACGACGGAAGCCGATCTTGGTCACGCTGGACTCGAACAACTCGCTGGCATCCAACACCACCAGGTCACTGTCGAGCTTGGTGTCAACGGCCATTTTCGCCACGATGCCCACGCCCAGCCCGAGGCGAACATAGGTCTTGATCACGTCGGCGTCGGCGGCGGTGAACACCACTTTCGGAGTCAGGCCGCGATGGCTGAAGGCTTCGTCGAGTTTCGAACGGCCAGTGAAACCAAATACGTACGTGACGATCGGGTACTCGGCCAAGGCTTCGAGGGTCAGCTTTGGCAGCTTGGTCAGCGGGTGGCCCTGGGGCACGACGACGCAGCGGTTCCAGCGATAGCACGGCATCATCACCAGGTCACCGAACAACTCCAGGGCCTCGGTGGCAATGGCGAAATCCACCGTACCGTCGGCAGCCATTTCGGCGATCTGCATCGGCGAGCCCTGGTGCATGTGCAGCGCCACGTCCGGGTATTGCTTGATGAAGTTGCTGATCACCGGAGGCAGCGCATAACGGGCCTGGGTGTGGGTGGTGGCAATCGACAGGGTGCCTTTTTTCTCGTTGGAGAATTCCTGGGCGATCTGCTTGATGCTTTCGACCTTGCGCAGGATCTCGCCAGCCGTGGTGATGATGCGCTCACCGGCCGGGGTCACGCGGGTCAGGTGCTTGCCGCTGCGGGCGAAGACTTCGACGCCCAGTTCATCTTCCAACAGGCGGATCTGCTTGCTGATGCCGGGTTGCGACGTGTAGAGACTTTGGGCAGTAGCGGAAACGTTGAGGTCGTGGTGCGCCACTTCCCAGATGTAGCGCAGTTGTTGAAGCTTCATATGTATCCCTCAAAGCAGTTGGACGCCACGGGCATCAGCGACGGTATATAACTATATGGAAGGTTTAGACAATAAATCTAGAACTTTTTATAAGACACTATTATTTAGCCTCAAGCCTCCCCCTGCCGTCGGCGCTGCACCAACGGCACCAGGTAGACCGGCACCCGGGATAACTGCAATACCCGTGCGGCGGTCCTACCCAAGGGGCTCTCGCCACTTGCTCCCTGGCAATGGCTGCCGACGATCAGCAAATCGACGGAGAGTTTCGCAGCCTGTTCGAGAATGACTTGCGAAGGATCGCCCTGGTACACCCTCACCGACTTGATCAGCTTCAAGTCCTGCTGCCCCTCCCCCAACTCCTCTCGAAAGCTGTCGAGCACCCGCTGTTCGATATTGGCCATCACCGTATTCAGACCCTGGCTATGGAATTCGTTCAGCGCCTGCTCATCGAGATAGCTTTGCAACACCGATTCGGCGAACAGCCCCATCGGTTCTACCGCATGCACTACATACAACTCGGCTTCAAACGTCCGTGCCAGCGCCAAGGCATGCTGCATCACATAGGGGGCATAGAGCCCCAGGTCTGTGGCGTACAGCATCGAACGAATCATGTGACCTCCTCGCGTGCCAAGATGGCGGAGATTGATTCAGCTTAGCAGTGCCTAGAGGAGCGTGACGTGCGGTGTAACGTCCTGAACAACGGGCAGTTAGAGCTTCACTTCATTACTGATGCCATGGGGCACGTGCCCCGTGGCGACCACCTCGCGGGCCAGTTCGCAGTGGCCCGTCTGATCGTCGAAAAACACATCGGCGGCGAAGGCTTCGAGGAACGCCGACTTGGTCAGGCCGCCGAGAAACAGCGATTCGTCCAGGCGAATATCCCACTCGCGCAACGTGCGGATGACCCGCTCGTGCGCTGGCGCCGAACGGGCAGTAACCAAAGCCGTGCGGATCGGACAGGCGTCCTCGGGAAACTCGCGTTGCAGCGCATTGAGCGCCGCCAGGAAACCCTTGAACGGTCCGCCTCGCAACGGCTCGCGTGCAGCCTGGCGCTCGCTGGCCTGGAACGCTTCCAGACCACCGGTCTGGTAGACCCGCTCGGACTCATCGGAAAACAGCACCGCATCGCCGTCGAAGGCGATGCGCAATTCTTCGCTGGCGGCGCGGCTGGCGCCACCCGACAAAATGGTCGCCGCGGCAAACCCGGCATCCAGTGCGCTGCGCACATCCTCGGCATGAGTGGACAAAAACAGGTCGCAACCGAACGCCTTGAGGTAAGGATAAGGACTGCGCCCACCGACGAACGCCGCACGGGAGATCGCCAGGCCATAGTGATGAATCGAGTTGAACACGCGAAGACCGGTATCGGCACTGTTGCGCGAGACGAGGATCACCTCGACCCGGGCCCGGCCCAAATGTTCGTTGAGGTTCAACAGCTTTTGCACAAGGGCGAACGCGTCCCCGGGGGCCAGGACTTCGTCTTCATGCTCGATCTGGTATTGCCGATAGGCCTCGACACCGCTGGACAGATACACCTTGTGGCTTTCACTCAAATCGAAAAGCGCTCGCGACGAAATCGCCAGCACCAGTTTGTCGTCGATGTTATTTGCCATGTCGCTTCCCCTTTCGCCCGATCAGCGGTTGCGTCGATCGATGAACGCCAACGCCTGATACAAGGCTTCGATTTTCGGCAGCTCACACCCCACAGCTTTCGCCGCCGCCAATGGCCGGCCGTAGATCGCCTCCAGCTCCAGCGCACGTTTGTGGGAATAGTCGTGATACATGCTCGGCCAGTAGTCGGGCATCTTTTCGGTCATCGCGAACAGATACTCGGCGTAGCCCGGCGCAACATGGTGGCCGCACGCCTGGGCGCCGCGCACCACTTCCCCCATCAGCGCCTGGATCAATCCACGACTGTGATCGTCAGCCATCAACGGCGTGGTGCTGGCGCCCAACAGCACCGAAAGGCCGTTGTACGGCACGTTCCACACCAGTTTCTGCCAACGGGCCTGTTGCAGGTCAGGCATGGCTTGGGAGTCGATACCGGCACTGCGGAACAGCCCCGCCCCTTGCTCGACAATCGCCATGCGCTCAGCCTGATGATTGCAAGGACCACTGTGATACCCAATGTTGACCGCGCCAAGGGCCTGGTGGGCGATGACGCCGGGGCCAACACGATGCACGCAGATCAGGCACAGGCCGCCCAGCAAATGCAGAGAGTCCGGCAGCAACGGGCGAAGCTCGTCCTCGACATCCAGGCCGTTCTGCAGCAACAGGACTTTTGCACCGTCAGCGGCAGCCTGGATGATGGCCGGGGCCAGGTCGGCATTGCTGGTGGTCTTGGCGCCGACCAGCAACCAGTCGCAAGGCGGCATGTCGGCCGCCGAGCGATATGCCTGGGCCGGATTGAGGGTCAACGCGCCATGAACCGCGCTGTCGACCTGCAGGCCGCCGTCGGCCACGGCACCAAATTCGCTGCGCAGCAAGAAGTGCACGTCGAAACCAGCGCGCGCCAGCATCACGCCGTAGAATCCGCCAATCGCCCCCGTGCCGATCATCCCGATCCGCGGTTTAACGCCTGCCTGCATCTTTGCAACCTCCTCTGGTAAACGGCCCCTGCACACTATCAGCGTGAGCGGCGCGCCGCGCAATCTTCATTACATCCGCTCACGAATCTCTTGCAGCCCCCCCTTAAAGGCTTTTACCCAGTCAATAGGGGATTAAACCCGCCCTTGCCCATTGTCGAGCAGCCTCGTAACGCGATAAGGTTCGGCTCCCCGACGCGCTTAAAATCCGCTGTGCACCGCCGCGCGGGGATCGCTGGCGGCCGGCACCCGTGACCTGACGAGTAACACGATGGCTGATTTACCGATCAACGACCTTAACGTCGCCTCCAACGAGACCCTCATCACGCCTGACCAGCTCAAGCGCGATATTCCCTTGAGCGATGCTGCCCTGCGCACCGTGACCAAGGGCCGGGAAGTCATTCGCAACATTCTCGACGGCACCGATCATCGCCTGTTCGTGGTCATCGGGCCCTGCTCGATCCATGACATCAAGGCCGCCCACGAATACGCCGAGCGCCTCAAAGTGCTGGCCGCGGAAGTCTCCGACACCCTGTACCTGGTGATGCGGGTGTATTTCGAAAAGCCGCGCACCACCGTCGGCTGGAAAGGCTTGATCAACGATCCATACCTGGACGACTCCTTCAAGATCCAGGACGGCTTGCACATCGGCCGCCAGTTGTTGCTGGACCTGGCCGAAATGGGCCTGCCCACCGCCACCGAAGCCCTGGACCCGATCTCCCCGCAATACCTGCAGGACCTGATCAGCTGGTCGGCCATCGGCGCGCGCACCACCGAATCCCAGACCCACCGCGAGATGGCCTCCGGACTGTCCTCGGCCGTGGGCTTCAAGAACGGCACCGACGGCGGCCTCACCGTGGCGATCAACGCCTTGCAGTCGGTTTCCAGCCCACATCGTTTCCTGGGTATCAACCAGGAAGGTGGCGTGTCGATCGTCACCACCAAGGGCAACGCCTACGGCCACGTGGTACTGCGTGGTGGCAACGGCAAGCCGAACTACGACTCGGTCAGCGTCGCCCTGTGTGAACAGGCGCTGAACAAGGCCAAGATCAAGCCGAACATCATGGTCGACTGCAGCCACGCCAACTCCAACAAGGACCCGGCGCTGCAACCGCTGGTGATGGAAAACGTGGCCAACCAGATCCTGGAAGGCAACCAGTCGATTATCGGCCTGATGGTCGAAAGCCATCTGAACTGGGGCTGCCAGGCGATCCCCAAGGATCTCGCCGACTTGCAATACGGCGTCTCCATCACCGATGCCTGCATCGACTGGAGCGCAACCGAGAACACCCTGCGTAGCATGCACGCCAAACTCAAGGACGTGCTGCCCAAGCGCCAGCGCAGCTGATCGGCCTGCTTCAACGCATAAAAAGCAACGCATAAAAAAACGCCGGGCTTTTCAGTCCGGCGTTTTTATTGGGGAATCCGTTGTGTCAGAGCTTCGCCGCGTGCCGTTGGTGACGCTCCATGTAGCGCTCCACGTAGGAGCAGGATGGGATCACCGTGTAGCCCATTTCTTCGGCATACTGCAACGCCCTTTCGGTCAACGCCGCCGCAATGCCTCTGCCGCGCAAGGCGTTGGGCACGAAAGTGCGATAGATATCCAAGGTCTGTTTGCCCAGGTCCATATAGGTCAGATAAGCACGATGACCGTCCACATTGGTCTCGAACTGATGACCAGCCTGGTCATGGTGGATGGACAACGCCTCGCTCATCACTACTCCTCGCGGGTCTGAATGCTGACCCCTACCTTACCGATGTTTTTCCGGCGAAGGAACATCTACGCCACCCCGTGCCTGTCTGGTCACCGAGCGTCAAAAACCCAGCCGCTCAAACCCGAGCACGTCGTGAATAGTAGGCACCAATGACGCAAATGCTCAAGGCACGCCCGTCATTGAAGGGGAAACCCTCTCGGGTTTATCGATTGAGCGCCACCGTCGTGCGGTAGTCGGCCAAGGTGCAATAGCTGAACATCGCCAGTTGTTGAGTCTTGAGACGAGCGCCCGTTATTAAAGTCACCGCCAATAACCAATAAAGATGCTTGAGGCATTGAGCAAATTTTGTACAAAAGTGCATCTGAATCAATAAACAACGACGTTAGCGCGGGTTGGAAGTGTTCTCCTGCAAGCGGAACTTTCCTTCATCCGCGCGCTCCCGCCAGGGGCCCGAGGCTGTATATTTTTCAAACAATCCTCAGAAAAGTTGCTCGAAAAAGAATCACCGCCTACAATTTTTTTGCTTCTTGCGCTACGTCAGTTTACTTACTACGAGTAATGGGTAGTATGTACGCCGGCTAACTCCTCAGTCTGAGGAGACAGTCACTAATAGAAAGTCCTTGAAGGGGAACACGATGAACAACGTTCTGAAATTCTCTGCTCTGGCCCTGGCCGCAGTTCTGGCTACCGGTTGCAGCAGCGCATCGAAAGAAACCGAAGCACGTCTGACTGCTACCGAAGACGCAGCAGCTCGCTCCCAGGCTCGTGCAGACGAAGCTTACCGTAAAGCTGATGAAGCTCTGGCTGCTGCTCAAAAAGCACAACAGACTGCTGACGAAGCTAACGAGCGTGCTCTGCGCATGCTGGACAAAGCTAGCCGCAAGTAATAGTCCTTCGGGATTGTTATCGAGCCGACCCATTTTTGGGTCGGCTTTTTTTTGCCCGGTGTTTACCCAGGCAATAAAAAACCCGCCGACGTCGCAAAACATCGGCGGGCTCTAATCAGCCTTTATTGCTGCAGATCAAGCGGTGCACTTGAGACCATCGGTGCGGAAGTACTCGGAACAGCGATCTCGACTGGCAGGCCGTCTTCGGCAGCCACCACGTCACGCACCACATCCCAGTTCATGCGTTGGTTACTGGTAATGTCTTCACGCTTGAGCATCGCGTTGATCACCGCGGTGTGCTTGTCCACCACCGACGGGTTGCCCTTGTCGTCCAGCGGTGTATGGGCTTCCAGGTAAACCTTGCCACCGCTCAAACCCAACTTGTACGGGTCGTTGATGATCCGCACCGAAGTGCCTACCGGCACCATGCCGGCCATTTCCAGGACGTTGTTGTTGAACATCCGGAAGCAACCATGGCTGGTGCGCATGCCAATACCGAACTTTTTGTTCGAACCATGGATCAGGTAGCCCGGGGTGCCCAAAGTGAACTTGAACGGCCCCAGCGGATTATCAGGGCCAGCCGGCACCACGTTAGGCAGCGGGTCGCCGTCGGCGGCATGCTCGGCCTTGATCGAGGCCGGCGGGGTCCAGCTCGGGTTCGGGGTCTTGGCGATGATGCTGGTGTGGGCGATCGGCGAACCCCAGCCTTCCCGACCAATCCCCAGTGGGAAGGTGTAGACCACGTTGCGGCCTTTGGGGAAGTAGTAGAGACGGTACTCGGCGAGGTTGATCACAATACCCTGGCGCGGGCCCGGCGGCAGAATGAACCGGGTCGGCAGCACGATCTCGGTGCCGGCGCCCGGCAACCACGGATCCACGCCCGGGTTGGCGGCGACCATCTCGGTATAGCCCAGGTCGTAGGCAGTGCCCAGGTCGGCAAAGGTGTCTTCGTATTTGGCCTTGATGACCTGCACCTGGCCGATGATGTCTTCACCCGGCGGTGGCAGGGGCAGCTCCAATGCTGCAACGGGGCCAGCCATACACAGGGCGGCAAGAGACAAGCAGCGGGCGACGGCAGGCAAGCGCGGCAACATCCGGAAATCCTTCGCAAATCGAACAGAGGGTATGAAAACGGCGATTGTACACCGCCACCTGTTATTTCGGGGAGGGCGGCAATGAGGCGTCCGATGCGCAGCATTTTTTGAGGCATTCACCGGATTGGCATCCACCACAAACTCCTGTGGAGGCGGGCTTCGAATCAGTGCGCTACAACTCGAACCGCAACTCCGGCCAGATCGGCGAGGTGCCGCGTTTCTGCGACTCCAGAATCGCCCGGCACAATGAACACAGGCGATGATCCTGGAAGATCTTGCGGTCGACACTCGACCATCGCGGCTGGGCCGGTAGAAGGCTGCCGCAGAGGGTCCGGTCGGCCGAGCCGCCGAGTTCCAACTGCCGGGTCACCAGATGCACCCGCACTTCCTGGCAGGCGAACAGGTCCAGCTGCTCGTCAGGCTCGATCAGTTGGTAGGCAAACAGGGACCAGGCGGGACGCGGCATCAGGGGCTCCAAATCGGGGGCGCCACATTAGCCGAAAGACCGCCTGTAGAAAAGCGTCAAAGCAGCGGTTTGAGCGTCGGCCAGACATTTTCCAGCAACTTGCCCTGGGCCGCGACGGACGGGTGCAGGCCATCGCCTTGCATCATCCCGGGGACACCCCCGATGTCCTTGAGGAAAAACGGCACCAGCGGCACCTGTTTCTCCTCGGCCAGAGTGCTGTAGACCCGGGCAAAGGCATCGGTGTATCGACGCCCATAGTTGGGCGGCAGTTGCATGCCCAGCAACAGCACCTTGGCACCGCTGGCGCGGGAGCTGTCGATCATCGCTGCAAGGTTTTGTTGCAATTGTGTTGGCGGCTGTCCGCGCAAGCCATCGTTGCCCCCCAACTCGAGGATCACCAGTTCCGGTTTATGGGCTGCAAGCAGCGCTGGCAGGCGCGCCTGGCCTCCCGCGCTGGTGTCGCCACTGATCGATGCATTGATCACTTTGTCGTCGAAACCCTCGGCCTTGAGCCGTTGCTCGAGCAACGATACCCAACCTTGCCGGGTATCCAGGCCGAAAGCCGCGCTGATACTATCGCCAACGATCAGGACTGTACCCGCCGCTGCGTTCTGGGCCATGCACATCAAGGCCAGGCCGGCACTCAAAAACCACACACGCATCGGATTCTCCATGGGCTCAAGCATTCTCACCGCGAAGGACCTTAGCAAAGTGGTTCCCAGCGCGGAAGGTGAACTGACCATCCTGCACGAACTCAGCCTGGAACTGAACAAGGGCGACAGCCTGGCCATCGTTGGCGCATCAGGTTCCGGCAAATCCACCCTCCTGGGCTTGCTGGCCGGCCTCGACCTGCCCAGCAGCGGCGAAGTGACCCTCGCCGGCCAGGCCCTCAGCGCGCTGGATGAAGATCAGCGGGCGCGGATTCGTGCCGAACATGTCGGTTTTGTCTTTCAGTCGTTCCAATTGCTCGACAGCCTCAACGCACTGGAAAACGTCATGCTGCCGCTGGAACTGGACGGTCGCCGCGACGCTCGCGAACGCGCCACGGAATTGCTGCAGCGGGTCGGCCTGGGCCAGCGCCTGACCCACTCGCCCCGCCAGCTCTCCGGTGGCGAGCAACAACGCGTGGCGATCGCCCGCGCCTTTGCCGCCGAGCCCGATGTGCTGTTCGCCGACGAGCCCACCGGCAACCTCGACAGCCACACCGGCGAGCGCATCAGCGATCTTCTGTTCGAGCTGAACAAGGAAAGCGGCACGACCCTGGTGCTGGTCACCCATGATGAACGCCTGGCCCATCGCTGCCGGCGCCTGATCCGACTTGAAGCGGGCCAGATGGTCGCGCCCCTGGAGCCTTGATGGCACGTTTGCCGCTGTTGCGCCTGTTCAGTCTCGCTGTCCGTCAATTGCTGCGCGATGCCCGCGCCGGCGAATTGCGCGTATTGTTCTTCGCCCTGTTGGTGGCGGTGGCGGCGAGCACCGCCATCGGTTATTTCGGTGCCCGCCTCAACGGCGCGATGATGATGCGCGCCACCGAATTCCTTGGCGCCGACCTGCTGCTCGAAGGCAGCTCGCCCGCCCGTCCCGAACAAATCCGCAGTGGCACCGAGCTGGGCCTGGAACATGCCCGGGTCGTGGAGTTTTCCAGCGTCGTCGCCACCGACAATGGCATCCAGCTTTCCAGCGTCAAGGCCGCCGACGACATCTACCCACTGCGCGGCGAACTGAAAAGCGCCCCTGCACCATTCGCCCCGGAAGAAACCGGCGGCCGACCGAACCCTGGCGAGGCCTGGGTCGAAGCACGGCTGCTGACGGCCCTGGACCTGAAGATCGGCGACAGCATCGACGTCGGCAATCAAACCCTGCGCCTGAGCCGGGTGCTGACGTATGAACCGGATCGCGCCGGTAACTTCTACAGCCTTACACCCCGGGTCCTGATCAACCTCAAGGACCTGGACGCCACTGGCGTGGTGCAGCCCGGCAGCCGCGTCAGCTATCGCGACCTGTGGCGCGGCCCGGCGACCGCACTGCAGACCTACCGCGACCTGATCAAGCCGGGCCTGGAGGCCAACCAGCGCCTGCAGGATGCCCGCGACGGCAACCGGCAGATCGGTGGTGCCCTGGGCAAGGCCGAGCGCTACCTGAACATGGCCAGCCTGGTGGCGGTGTTGCTGTCCGGCGTCGCCGTCGCGCTCTCGGCCAATCGCTTTGCCACCCGGCGTTTCGATGCCAGCGCCCTGCTGCGCTGCCTGGGTCTGTCACGCCGGGAAACCATGGTGTTGTTCAGCCTGCAATTGACCATATTGGGCCTGCTGGCCAGCATCAGCGGCGCCCTGCTTGGCTGGATCGCCCAGTTGGGCCTGTTCGCCCTGTTGCATGACTTGTTGCCCACCACCGTACCGCCGGGTGGCCTGCTGCCGGCGATCGCCGGGATCGGCACCGGGCTGGTGGCGCTGGCGGGGTTCGCCCTGCCGCCACTGGCCGCGCTGGGCCGGGTACCGCCGTTGCGCGTGCTGCGCCGGGACATGCTGCCGATCCCTTCCAGCTCCTGGGTGATCTACGGTGCCGCATTGGGTGCCCTTGGCCTGATCATGTGGCGTCTGAGCCTGGACCTGGTGCTCACCTTCGCCCTGCTCGGTGGTGGCGTCGTGGCGGCGCTGGTCCTCGGCGGCCTGCTGCTGTTACTGCTCCAGAGCCTGCGCCGCATGCTGGCCCGCGCCTCATTGCCCTGGCGACTGGGCCTCGGTCAGTTGCTGCGCCATCCCTTGGCGGCGGCCGGACAGGCACTGGCATTCGGCCTGATTCTGTTGTCCATGGCGCTGATCGCGCTGTTGCGCGGCGAATTGCTGGACACCTGGCAAAACCAGTTGCCGAAAAATGCCCCGAACTATTTCGCCCTGAACATCCTGCCCAACGACAAGCAGGCCTTCACCGACAAGCTGCTGGCGTTGTCGGCGCAATCGGCGCCGCTCTACCCCGTTGTCCCGGGGCGGCTGATCAGCATCAACGGCGAACCGGCCAAGGAGTTTGTCACCAAGGACTCGGCGGGCGACCGGGCGCTGCAGCGCGACCTGAGCCTGACCTGGGCCGCCGACCTGCCGCCGGGCAATGTCGTCACGGCCGGGACCTGGTGGTCGCAGCAACCAACGGACGATATCCCAGGGGTTTCGGTAGAAGGCAAAGTGGCCGAGAACCTCAAGATCAAGTTGGGCGATCGCCTGGTCTTCAGCGTAGGTGGCGTCAACCGTGAAGCGAAGGTCACCAGCCTGCGAGAGATCAACTGGGACAACTTCCAGCCTAACTTCTTCATGATCTTCCAGCCGGGCACGCTGAAGGATCTACCAGCCACCTACCTCACCAGTTTCTATCTGGCGGCCGGTCACGACCAACAGATTGTCGACCTGGCCCGATCCTTCCCGGCGGTGACGATCCTGCAGGTCGAAGCCTTGCTGGAACAACTGCGCAGCATCCTGGCCCAGGTGACGCTGGCCGTGGAGTATGTGTTGCTGTTCGTGCTGGCGGCGGGGATGGCCGTGCTCTTCTCCGGTCTACAGGCCACCCTCGACGAACGGATTCGCCAAGGTGCGCTGCTGCGTGCCCTGGGCGCCGAGCGGCCATTGCTGGTCAAGGCCCGGCGCATCGAGTTCGGCTTGCTGGGTGCGGTCAGCGGCCTGCTCGCGGCCCTGGGGTCGGAACTGGTGAGCCTGGTGCTCTACCGTTACGCCTTCGACCTGCCCTGGCATCCGCATCCGTGGCTGCTGGTATTGCCGCTGGTGGGCGCCTTGCTGATCGGCGCCGCCGGCGTGTTTGGCACCCGTCGTGCGCTCAATGCCAGCCCGCTGACAGTGTTGCGCGAGGGTTGATAGACTCCGGGCTTCACCCTTACAAGAAGTTGCCATGAGCCGCTATCGTCCACCCCGCATCGCCGGCACCGCGCTGATCACCCCCGAGGGTGAGGCGCGGATGCGTGCTGAATTCCATGAACTGTGGCATGTGCGCCGTCCGCAAGTGACCCAGGCAGTCAGCGAGGCGGCGGCCCAGGGTGATCGTTCGGAAAATGCCGAATACACCTACGGCAAGAAAATGCTGCGGGAAATCGACAGTCGCGTGCGCTTCCTCACCAAGCGCCTTGAAGCGCTCAAAGTAGTCAGTGAAAAACCCAGCGATCCAAACAAAGTGTATTTCGGCGCCTGGGTCACGGTCGAAGACGAGGATGGCAAAGAATCACGCTACCGCATCGTCGGCCCGGACGAGCTCGATTTGAAGCAGAACCTGATCAGCATCGACTCACCGTTGGCACGGGCCCTGATTGGCAAGGCCCTGGACGCTGAAGTCAAAGTACAGACACCGACCGGAGAAAAGCAGGTTTACATCGTGGATATCAATTATCCGTAACCTGCATTCGTAAGAGCCGATCACCTCAACGACGAGTGATCAAGCCCTGTCGTGCAACACGGATCAGTTGCCGGATCATTTCAGGCGCTTGCGCGGCACTGGGGGACTGGATGACGGCCAGGTCGAAACTGTCGTCGGCGAAACGTGCCAGGGACTCACCGTCTTCTATGAATTGGATCAGGAAAGCAGCCGGCCCGTGACTGCGTCGTGGCCAGCCATCGAGATAGCGCAACAGCGTTGGCTGGTGGGTACCGCCCAGGAGAATTTTTGGATTGCGCTGCAGAAGGTTCGCCGTGATCGGCGCAAGACGTACAAGGGGGCTGGGTGCGTTCATCGTGTCGTGTCTCTGCCTCAAAAGTCTGCATGGCAGGTGAGAGGCAACACCGAACCAGCGCTTTAGCGGTATTTCGAAGCCCGGCTTTCCGGCTTCTGTCGGCAACTGGATCAGTCACCTGGCGCCCCGCAAGTAGCTGTTTAAATCGGCGCATGAGCAGCATCCTAGAGAAGCTGACCGGCCAGTGTCAAGAATCGACGCCGACAAAAAAGGCCCGTGCAAGACGGGCCTCGGGATCAAATCAGGTAATCAACCGGCGATGGCACGATCGACCGACAGTTTGCCAGCCCCTTCGATCAACACCGCAATGCTGCCGGCCAGCAACGCCAGGGCAAACTCATAACCGTTGTTGGCCATGAACAGACCGTTGCCGATGTGCACGGAGAAAATCGCCACCAGCGACAGGAAGGCCAGGCCCAATGCTGCTGGACGGGCCAACAGGCCAATGATCAGCGCCAGGCCGGCGAAAAACTCGGTACCGCCCGCCAGTGTCGCCATCACATAACCTGGGGTCAGGCCGATGCTTTCCATCCACTGCGCGGTCCCCGCCAGACCGTAGCCACCGAACAGGCCGAAGAGTTTCTGCGAGCCGTGAGCGGCGAAAATGATACCGACAACGATGCGCAGGACAGTCAGGCCGTAGCCGGCGCGGGTGAACAGAACTTTGTTGATGAGAGTGCTCATAAGGTGCATTCCTTGGGATGTGTTGGGTTGGCCGCCATATTAATCAATAAAACTCATGTTAAAAGCGGAATAATTCCGTGATACCAATCAGTTTATTCGATCACTTACGCAATGCAACCTTTTGCTCCTTCGGTTCCAGCGACTCCCGCTCACGATCAAACGCCAGATAGTATTTGTTCACACTATTAACATAGCTGACGGCGCCCATTCCCACTTGCTCCATGGCAATGCGCTCGACCTGGAAAAACCACTGGTTGGGGTTCAACCCTCGTCGCCGGGCCTCGGCACGCATGCCTTGGACGCGCTCAGGCCCCATGTTGTAGGCCGCCAACACGAAAGCCATGCGTTCGCGCTCGTTAAGCTTGGGGCTGGCAAAGAACTTGCGGCGGATCAGGGCCAGGTACTTGGCGCCGGCCTGCACGTTGGCATCCAGGTTCTGAATGTTATTGACCCCGACTCGCTGGGCCGCCGACGGGGTAATCTGCATCAGGCCGGTAGGGCCGCTGCCGCTGCGGGCGTTGGGTTGCAGGGCTGACTCCTTGAATGCCAGGGCCGCCAGGTTGAGCCAGTCCATGCCCTGGGCCTCGGCATGTTTTTGCAACACCGGACGCAGTTTCTCCAGGCGCTGGCGATCAGCCCGGGCCAGCGGATAGTGAACCTGGTACAAGCGGCGGTAGATGCGCAGGAACGCAGCATCCTGGTTGGCCGGTACCTTGTAGATCGCCAGGAACTGGTCGATGCTCGCCCGTAGCATGGCAGCGTCGCGACGAACGAACCAATACTCGTCAGCCGGTTCACCGATCAGCACCTGGCGATCAAAGCGCAGCTTGGGCAGGATCTTGCCCCAGCGTTCGGCGATGGGCTGCTCGACGATCGTCAGGTGGAAAATTCCACCCTGGACCATTTCCAGCACATCTTCCACCGCCAGGGTTGGGTCAACCCATTCGACCTTCACCGGTGGCAACTTGAGCAACGCGAGCTTCTGGTTGATCTGGCTTACCGCATCCCCCGCCGCACTGCCGTTAGGCAGGGCCAGGGTCTTGCCGGACAACTGTTCTACTCGTGTGTAGCGCTTCTCGCCTTTGATGCCCACCAGCAACAACGGCACGTCGGTACGGATCGGATCACTGGCGCTGACCCCATGGCCAGTCAGGGGATCGAGCAACTCACCGGGCGCCACCAGGTCGCCCTCGCCGCGCCGCAAGGCGCCAAGTAGCTGGTCCTTGGCCATGGGAATGATCTTGAGGGTGATTTCCTGGCCATCCCGGGCGTGGCCGTTGAGGTATTGCTCGAACGCCCGCAACCGATGGTATTCGCCCCCAATGGGTTGGCCCTGGACTTCACCGGAGCTGTTGCGACTCTGGTTGACCAGAACCTTCAGCACCCGGCTGCTGCGGATTTGCGCCAGATCGCGCACCGTGCCCGGCGCCACGGCCTGCACCGGGCCAGGCAGCCGCGCTTCGGCCGGCATCGGCAGCAACAGCGAACAACACAACAGTAGCAACACCTGGGGACGTGTCATCCACTCTCCGGAAGGAATACTGTGGACCGCCTTCTTGAAAACCAGGCTGGGTCGACAGAAACAGAGCACCTGGGGCGCTGAAAAAGTGCGCAAGACTGGCACAGTGATGGCGTTTATACCAACCTGACGTGTCTCGCGGCCTCAACAGACAGCCTCAACTCGTTGTAGTTCTTGGCTTTTCTTATAAATCTACAGCTCTGATATGCTTTCCGGCCTTTGGGCCGAGGTAGCACCATGCAACTCATCGATATCGGCGTCAACCTGACCAACCCCAGTTTTGCCGACAAACACCAGGCGGTGCTTGAGCGCGCCTATGAAGCCGGGGTCTGCCAACTGGTCCTGACTGGCACCAGCATCGAGGGCAGCGAACAGGCTTTGGCGCTGTGCGAACGCCTCGACGACAGCGCAGAGCGGCTGTTTTCCACCGCTGGCATTCACCCTCACAGCGCCAGCGATTGGACTGCCGACAGTGCCAGGCACCTCAAGGATTTGCTGAGGCAAAGCCGCGTCCGCGCCGTGGGTGAGTGCGGACTGGATTTCAACCGGGACTTCTCCCCCCGACCGCAGCAGGAAAAAGTCCTGGAGGAACATCTTGCCCTGGCGGTGGAATTGCAACTGCCGGTCTTCCTCCACGAACGGGACGCCGATCAACGCCTGCTGGAAATCCTCCGGGAATTTCGCGACCAGTTGCCTGCTGCGGTGGTGCATTGCTTTACCGGTGAAAAAAAGGCCCTGTTCAGCTACCTCGATCTGGATTTGCACATCGGCATCACCGGCTGGATCTGCGATGAACGCCGAGGCACGCACCTGCATCCGTTGGTGCGCGAAATACCCCGCGGTCGGCTGATGCTCGAAAGCGACGCGCCGTACCTGCTGCCCCGCACGCTGCGACCCAAACCGAAGAATGGTCGCAATGAGCCGGCCTACCTGCCAGAGGTCTTGCGTGAAGTCGCCGTGCATCGAGGCGAAACCCAGGAAGACCTGGCGGCCCACAGCACGGCCTGTGCCCGGGCGTTTTTTGGGTTGCCCATCATTTCCGATTAAACACACATCCCCCTTGTGGGAGCGGGCTTGCTCGCTCCCACATTAGAGGATCTGCGGTGTCTGTTGACCCACATCAAAATCCCGGCACCTGAGTAGCGGCACAATAATGGCACCTTGCCAATGCTGTTTCCGCTATCAGAGAAGACCTTCCATGGGTGCCTGGCTTAGCAATATCTCACTGAAGTACAAATTCTGGGCGGTCAATGCGGTCGCCTTTGTCACCACCTTGCTGCTGGTGCTCTACGCCGTGCATCTGGAGCAACAAGCGCGCAACCATGCGGCCCAGGCGAACGCCCAGGCACAGGCTCACTTGCTCAACGCCTGGCCTGCCGGACAACCCTTGCCCAAGGCCGACTACCTCCTGACGTTCCAGCGTGATCAGGCCCCCGTTTTCAACGAACAACCATTGCCTTCGTTGGTGCAGGCCGATGGTTGGGTTGAACTGAACGCCGGAGCGCTGTTCGGCGACGATCCCCTGCTGGGCGCCGAAGTGATCCGTCGAGGCGACGACCAACGCCTCGCCGTACTGGCCCATGGCGCCAGCCTGAGCCAAGTGTTCGGCGAGCGCTTCAGCCAATACGCCGTGGCAGTGTTCGTGCTGATGCTGGCAATGCTGGGGGCGTCGCAGTTATTGATCCGTTTTCTGCTCAGCCAGCTCAACACCCTGAAGGACGTGATGCTGCACGTGGAAAAAACCGGTGACCTGTCCGCCCGCGTGCCATTGGCCTGCAAGGATGAAGTGGGCCAGATGGCCGCCGCATTCAATGCCATGCAGGCCGGATATCAACGTGTGGTGGACACCGTCGCCAGCACTGCCCGGCAACTCGACAGCGGCGCGGCGCGCCTGGCGTCGAGCATGAACGATGTTCGCCACGGCATGCTCGGCCAGCAAAGCGAAACTGATCAGGCGGCCACGGCGATCAATGAAATGTCCACCACGGTTTATCACATCGCCCAACATGCCGGCGCCACCCGTGACCTGTCGAAAACCGCCGACGCCCTGGCCGGGAATGGCCGCGAAGTGGTCGGCCGCGTGCAACAGTCGATCACCGGGCTGTCTTCGGGCGTGCAGCAGACCGCCGAGATGATCCAGCGCCTGGCTGAAGACAGCCAGAAGATCAACAGCGTGGTCAGTGTGATTCACAGCATCGCCGAACAAACCAATCTACTGGCCCTCAACGCGGCCATTGAAGCCGCACGCGCTGGCGAGATGGGCCGGGGCTTTGCCGTGGTGGCCGACGAGGTACGTAACCTGGCCAAGCGAGTGCAGATCTCCACGGATGAAATCACCACCATGATCTCGGCACTGCAGGCCGGAACCAAAGACGCAGTGGATTTCATGCAGGAGAGCTCGCACAAGGCCGACGATTGCGTACAACAGGCCCGCGAGGCCGGCGAGGCACTGGAGCAGATTACTGGGGCTGTGGCGCAGATGCGCGAGAGCAACACCCAGATTGCCGTCGCGGCCGAACAACAAAGCCAGGTCGCCGAGGAGATGAATCGGGCAGTGGTGAGTATTCGCGACGTGACCGAAAACACCGTGCGCCAGACAGTGGACTCGGCCACCACCAGCCATGAACTGGCGACCTTGGCCGGTGAGTTGAACAGGGCGATCGGACAGCTCAAGCTGTAGAACCGCGCAGCAGCTCTTGTGGCGAGGGGATTTATCCCCTCGCCACAAAAACAGTCCCTGCCACGAGGGTGAAAGAGCTATCGCCACCTATCGCGTCGATAGCCAACCGTGATTCGCCGCCCTGCCCGGCCAAGCCTATTCTTGGGTCATTCAGTTTCATGAACTCAAGGATCAGCATCATGGGCAAACGTCACCCCAACCTTGCGGCCTGGCAATGGCGCGCCCACCCTGAAAATCATCGCCAGCCGACCCACCAGGCGTCGTACCTGATGGCCGTTCCGCTGTTCATCATTGCGTTTGTGCTGATGGTGTCGGGAGTGTTCAGCCAGAGTCTGGCCGATGTCGCCATCGGCATTATCGGCGTGGTCGCTGCACTCGGGTTGCAGCACCACAGTCACGCAGAGCCTTAGCCGAAAACGGTCACCGTCTGCCGGCTCATGGCGATCAAGCGGCCGTCGGCACTCCAGAACTTCGCAGCAACATGGCCGTAACCGTCCTGGGCGTGCTCGATGTCGGCCAGGTATTTGCACCAGTCCAGTGTCGTAAGCTCCAGCAGCGGCTGGACGAACTCAATGGTCCAGGTAAGCGTACTGCCCGGGGCCATTTGCGTGAGGTGCGGCAACAATGCCGGCGGCCAGGCATCCACCAATGCCAGAATGTGGCCTTCGTTCAACGGCTCCTCCTTCACGTCCCCGCGCAAGCGCACCCAGCCGCCCATGCTCCGGGATTTATTGCCGGTGAACGGCAGGCCACCGACGCTCCAGCACAGCGCCAGGTGACGCATGAACTCCGGGGTGCCGCCCTTGATGTAAGGCAGCTCCTGGCATTGCTCCACGCTTTTGAATTCAGGCGCGGGATCGGCCGGCACCGCCACCACGGAGGGACGCGATGCGCCGAAGCTGCCTTGCACCACGGTCACCACCTGACCTTTCTGCACGGCACGCCCCAAGACCTGGCTGACGGCCTTGCCTTCACGCACCACCTCGACTTCGAAACTGACGGGCACGTCGGGCTCGACCGGGCCGACAAAGGTAATCGCCAGCGAGCGCACCGGACGATCCGCCGGCACCCGGGCACGCATTGCCTCATATTGCAACGCCGCCACCAACCCGCCAAAACTGGCGCGGCCCTGGCCCCATTCAGGCGCGATGGTCACGGCGTCTGGCTGACGGCGCACAGCATCGATCAAATCGGAAAAGCGCATGACGACCTCGAAAACAGGGGAACAAGATGGAAGGATCTTAACCAGCCCGGGCAGGCGGCACAGCGCTCATTCCGGCCAAAGAGACTGACAGATAGGCCGCAAACCTTGAATCCACCATGAGTCCCTGTGGGAGCGAACTCAGGATTTTTCGAAGCAGCTCGCCATCAGCTTATCGAGCACCTTATCGGACTTGGACTCGGCCTTTTCCATGGTCACCTGCCAGACCAGCACACAAGATTGCAGATCGGCCTCCTCCTCGGCCCTGGCCAACCATTGCCAGCAATCGTGCCAGTCGCCCAATGCGCCCTGGGCGGATTTGAGTCGTGGCATGGCCGCTTCAGGCAGGCGGTCGAGTTCAGGATAAGCTTCGATGGCGTAGCGCACGCGCTTGATCAGCAGGCGTAACCGGTGACGGTCATGGGCCGGATCGCGCAGGGCTTCACCGAGCTTTTTCCACTGTTTATCCAGGCGCTTTTCGATGCGCTGGCGCAATCCCCTGAGCAGTCCCTCGCGCTGGGCGGCGCGAATGAAACGGGGAAACGCATCGAGGAACATCAGCAACTGCGCCAATTCCGGGCTGGCGGCTACGGCGGGATAAGCATCGGCCATTTGCACCTGACGCCGCTTCGCCGCTTCACTTTTGCCGTGCTGCTCAAGGTAAGCCGCCAGCACCTCCCGGTCGCGCAAGGGCGTGGTCAGGGTGCCGACTGCCGAAGCGGCTGCTTCGAGCTGTTCGACGCCGGGCAACCCGCGCAAAGGGCGCAGCAGGCTGCGCAATCGGCGTACCGTGGTCCGCAGGTCATGCAGTGCTTCGCTGTCGGTATGGGCATTCAAGCGGGCCTGACAGGCCAGCAACCGGACTTCCAGGCCCAGTATTTGGGCCACTAGCCGATCAATCATGGGGACGTACTCCGTACGCAGCTTCAAGCTTCGGGTGAGCAGCAGTGTGCACCCTTAGCTTGAAGCTTGCAGCTTGCCGCTGTTTCTATCGTCCTGCGCGGGATTCGCGGATGTAGAAACGCGCCTTCTCGGCCTTCTTCGAGCAGCCCTCGAACGCTTCGAATTGTTGTTGGGTCTTAGCGCCAGTCAGCAACGACAGGGCCTTTGAGTAGCTGACGGTGCCGGCAAAACCTTCGGCCTTGGCCAGGTCAAGTTCACGCCAGGCGCTGTCGAGCTGGCTGCCGCAGCTGTCGCGGTAAGCGGTTTTGCCTGCACAACCGGCCAGGGCCAGAACCATCAGGGACGCCACCAGGGGCAGGCAGATCCGGGCTTTCATCGATTACACCTCAAGTCAGAAAACAGTCGTGCTGTTAAGACGGTGGCAAAGGCGAAAAGTGCCTTGGCTTGACCACGGAAATTCATGTGTGGCCGAGCATACGCAAATGCCGCCACGGCGTGTCAAAAAACGACGCCCTCGCCAGAACGATTGAGCCCAGCCGTCGATGAGTGCATTGTTGAAGTCTGTTCGACAAGAGGCCGGATCATGACAAAACGTGTCGCATTGGTATTGGGTTCGGGCGGCGCCCGGGGCTATGCCCATATCGGGGTGATCGAAGAAATCGAACGACGAGGCTACGACATTGCCTGCATCGCCGGTTGCTCCATGGGCGCGGTCGTGGGCGGGATCTATGCCGCGGGCAAGCTCAAGGATTACCGCGACTGGATCGAGAGCCTGGACTACCTGGATGTCCTGCGGTTGGTGGACGTCAGCTTTCGCCTGGGGGCTATTCGCGGTGAGAAAGTTTTCGGGCAGATCCACAAGATCGTCGGCGACATCAATATCGAGGACTTGCGCATTCCCTACACCGCCGTGGCCACCGACCTCACCAATCAGCAGGAAATCTGGTTCCAGGAAGGTTGCCTGCATCAAGCGATGCGGGCTTCGGCAGCGATTCCCAGCCTGTTCACGCCGGTGATGCAGGGCAACCGCATGCTGGTAGATGGCGGCCTGCTCAATCCGTTGCCAATCGTGCCGGTGGTATCAAGCCACTGTGACCTGATCATCGCGGTCAATCTCAATGCCACCAACCAGAAACAGTACAGACTGCCGGTGATCCCGCGCCCCGCCGCGTTCAGGCGCCGCTTCGACACCCTCGTCAGTTCCCTGGGCTCGCGCCTGCCGTTTCGCCGCAAGCAGGCCGAGCAATTGTTGCTGCTGGAGCAGGAAGCGTTGAAGGCCGAGGCCGCCGAGATCAACCCGTGGATCGAATCGGCCGAACCTGAAGGCCAGCAACCAGCCGCCGCGCCGCAAACCGAAGGCGCACCAAAATCCGCCACCGGCTCGTTCATCATCGATAACGTCGGCCCGGCTTCGCTACTGGATTTGATCAACCAGAGTTTCGAGGTGATGCAGACATCGCTGGCCCAGTACAAAATCGCCGGTTATCCGCCGGACGTACTGATCAACGTGCCGAAACGGGTGTGTCGGTTTTTTGAGTTTTACAAGGCGCCGGAGTTGATCGCCCTTGGGCGGGAGATTGCCAGTGATACGTTGGATCGGTATGAGAGTGAGCAGAACTGAATCCGGGAAATCTCGATTGATTGCGCAGGCCTCATCGCGAGCAAGCTCGCGATGGCGGCAGCCCAGGCAGTGAAGAACTAACTGCCACCCTCTTCCAACAACCGATACCCCACCCCCGCCTCGGTCGCAATGAACTTCGGCCGGGTCGGATCGTCGGCCAGTTTCTGGCGCAGATGACCGACCACGATCCGCAAGTAATGAGTGTCTTCGGTGTGGGTTGGGCCCCAGATGTCCTTGAGCAATTGCTGCTGGCTGATGACCCGCCCCGGGTGTCGTGCCAGTTGCGCCAGCACCGCGTACTCCTTGCGGGTCAGGGCCACTTCGGCGCCGTCCAACAGCACCCGGCGATACGCCAGGTCCACCGTCAGCGGGCCGAACCGCAGCGCCGCTTCCTGGGGTTCGCCTGCCGGGGCCTGGCGCAGCAGTGCGCGGACGCGGGCGAGGAACTCCTGGATGCCGAACGGCTTGGTCACGTAATCGTTGGCGCCGTTGTCCAGCGCCTCGACCTTCTGCGCTTCGCTGGCCCGCACCGAGAGCACCAGTACCGGCACCGTCGACCACTGGCGAAACTCGCGCAGCACGTGCTGGCCGTCCATATCTGGCAGGCCCAGGTCGAGCACCAGCAAATCGGGCTTATTCAGCGCCGCCAGGGCCAGGCCTTCGGTACCGGTGCCGGCTTCCAGCACCTTGTAGCCCTGGGAAGTCAGGCTGATGCGCAGGAATTTGCGGATCTGCGGTTCGTCATCGATGACCAAAAGGGTCGCGGTCTGGCTCATGGGGTCCATTCAAGGCAATCAGGTGAAAAGAGAATAACGCAGCGCCGCTCAGGCTTCATCGTCCATGCCCGGCTGAGGCTGCAACGGCAGGTGCAACGTGATGCAGGTGCCACGCCCGTCGAGGCCGTCGTCGACGCTGATTCGTCCACCGTGGGCGCCGACCATGCCCTGACAGATCGCCAGCCCCAGCCCGGTGCCCTGCCCACCCCGATCGCCGCGGGCAGCGGTGTAGAACATATCAAAGATTTTCTCCCGCTCTTCCTGAGGGATCCCCGGCCCTTCATCGGCGACGGCAAAAAACACTTCGCTGTCGGTCGTGCCGGCGCTCAGCAGCAACCGCCCGTGAGCCGGTGAAAATCGCGCGGCGTTCTCCAGTACGTTGACCAGGGCCTGCTCGATCAACGCCGCGTGGACATACAGCAAGGGCAACTCGGCAGGCACTTCGACACCGACCGCCAGCGGTGCCAGCACCGCCCGCAGACGGTTCAGCGCGCTGCCGACGATATCGGCCGGCGCCACCCAGTCCCGCGCCAGCTTCAGGGCGCCGTGGCCGAGACGGGTCATGTCCAGCAGGTTCTGGATGTAGCGATCCAGCCGCTCGGCCTCATCGCGGGTGCCTTCGAGCAGTTCACGACGATCCGCCAGCGGGATCGCCTCCCCCAGCGCCAGCAGACTGTCGATACTGCCGCGCATGGACGTCAGCGGCGTGCGCAAGTCGTGGGACACCGACGCCAGCAAGGCGCTGCGCAGTTGCTCGGTCTCGCCATGCAAGCGTGCCGCTTCCAGGTCCTGGGCCAGTTGCGCCCGTGCCAGCGCCTGGGCCAGGGGCTGACTGAGGGCGGCCAGCAAGCGGCGTCGCTGGCCACTCAGCGGCTTGCCTTCGTTCGGGCACACGCCCAGCAGCGCCAGCGGCCCACCCTCCGCCGACAACGGCCACCACCACCAGCGCCCGGACGGCAGCGTCCCGGTGCCAGCACCGGCCGGCTGATCGTGCTGCCAGGCCCAGTCGGCCGCCGCACGTTCGGCTTCGGTGAAGGTCAACGGCTCGCCGGTCTCGACCTTCCAACTGCCCTGGCTGTCGCGGTTAAGCAAGCAAAGCTGCAAATCGTGCAAGCTGTTGAGGTGCTGCGCGGCGGCGCTGACCACTGCCTGGCGGTCGGTGGCGGCAGTGAGTTTGCGCGACAGATCGAGCAACTCACCGGTTTCCTGCTGGGTATCACGCAGGGCCTGCAACTGGCGGCGCTGACGGGCCGCGAGGTTGCCGGTCAGGGCGGCCATCAGTAAGAAAAACACCAGCGTCAGCACATCTTCCTCACGCTGGATGGTGAGGGAAAAATTCGGCGGGATGAACAGAAAATCATAGGCCAGGAACGACAGCGCCGCGCAGGCCAACGCCGGGCCGAGGCTGCTGCGTACCGCTACCAGCAACACCGCCATCAGAAACACCAGGGAAATATTGGGCAACGCCAGCAACCCCGAAACGCCCCAGGCCAAGGCGCTGGCCGCCACGGTCGCCAGCAGCGCCAGCACATAGTCAAACCCCGTCTGCACCGCACTTGAACGCACGCGAGCGGGACGCGGTTGTTCATCGCTGTCCAGCACATTGATTTCCAGGCCCCGCGCATCGCGCAGCAGGCGTGAAGCGAGGCCGCCACCGAACAGCCGCCTGCGCAGGCGTGGCCGCGACTGCCCCACCAGCACCAACGTCGCGCGTCGCTCGGTGGCGTGCTGGATCAAGGTCTTGGCGACTTCGCCGGCCCGCAGCAGCACCACTTCCCCGCCGAGACGCTCAGCCAGTTGCTGAGCACTTTGCAGGTATTGGCGCGACGACTCGTCCCGCGCGCCACCGTTGTCCACATGCACCAGGCTCCACGGCAGATGTCGGCGCTGGGCAACGCGGCTGGCGTGGCGTACCAGACGTTCAGCCTGAACGTCACCGTCGACCCCCACCAGCAGTCGCCCGCGCACCGCCGGAGCGGCCTGGCCCAGTTGTCGATAACCCTGGGTAAGGTCGTTGTCGACCTGAGCCGCGGCGGTTTGCATGGCCAGTTCACGCAACGCGGTCAGGTTGGTCTGGGTGAAAAACGCATCGATTGCCGCCCGCGCCTGCTCCGGCACATAAACCTTGCCATCGCGCAGACGCTCCAGCAGCTCGCGCGATGGCAGGTCGATCAGCAGCAGTTCATCGGCCTCCTGCAAGACCCAGTCCGGGAGTGTCTCGCGAACCTGCACGCCGGTGATGCCGCGGACCTGATCGTTGAGGCTTTCCAGATGCTGGACGTTGACGGTGGTGTAGACATCGATGCCGGCGGCGAGCAGGTCCTGAATGTCTTGCCAGCGCTTGGCATGGCGGCTGCCGGGGGCGTTGCTGTGGGCCAGTTCGTCCACCAGCACCAGGGCCGGCCGGGCCGCGAGCAAGCCGTCGAGGTCCATCTCTTCGAGCATCACCCCGCGATACTCCGAACGCACCAATGGTTGCTGCACCAGGCCGCCCAGCAGCGCTTCGGTTTCGGCGCGACCGTGGGTTTCCACCACACCGGCGACGACTTTCACGCCTTGGCGCAGTTGAGTGTGGGCTGCTTGCAGCATGGCGAAGGTCTTGCCGACACCGGGCGCCGCGCCAAGGAAAACCTTGAGCCGGCCACGGTCGTTGCGGGGCAGATTGGCTAACAGTGCGTCGGCGCGGCCGGAGTCGCTCATGCTGGGGGATCTCTTGTTTCGAATATGTTCAATCACCCTGTGGGAGCAAAGCTTGCTCGCGATGAACGATAACGCGGTTCTGCCGTTGAACCGTGTCGTCCTGATCGCGAGCAAGCTTTGCTCCCACAAGCTCTACTTCCACAGGTTTACAGTTTTTCCAGGGCCAGATTCAACGCCAGCACATTCACCACCGGCGGCCCCACCAGGGGTTGCTCGATGTGGGCATCGAGCAATTGCTGCACCGTCGAAACCGGCAGGTTACGCGCCGCGGCGACACGCGCCAGTTGATAGGCAATCGCGGCCGGTGGCAAGTGCGGGTCCAACCCGCTGCCGGAGGTGGTCAACAGCGCCAGCGGTACCGGGCCCTGACCGGGCACTTGCAGTTTGCCGGCGTCTTCGATCACCCGCGTCGCCAGGGCCGGGTTGCTCGGAGAATAGTTGCTGGCGCCGCTGGCTACCGTGGCGAAGGCCCCGGCCGATGGCCGTGGATGAAACCAGGCATCGCCAGTGAAATCCTGGGCAATCAACGTCGAGCCACGAACCTTGCCGGCGGCATCGACGATCAGGCTGCCGTTGGCCTGGGAGGGAAAGGCGACTTGCGCCACGCCAGTGACCAGCAGTGGGTAAGCGACGCCGGTGATCAGGGTCATCAGCAATAGCAGGCTCAAGGCCGGACGAATTAATGTGAACATCCAAATTTCCTCAGTTGAAAACACATCTGTGGCGAGGGGATAAATCCCCTCGCAACAACGTCAAAAGTTGGTGTCGTTAACAGGCTCAAACCAGCCCCAACGCCGTCAGCAACATGTCGATCGCCTTGATCCCCACGAACGGCACCACGATCCCACCCAGGCCATAGATCAACAGATTGCGCCGCAACAGCGCCGCCGCGCTCGCCGCTTGCACCCGGACGCCACGCAAAGCCAGGGGGATCAGCACCACAATGATCAAAGCGTTGAAGACGATGGCCGACAGGATCGCGCTCTGCGGGCTGCTCAGGTGCATCACGTTCAACACCCCGAGCTGTGGATAGATCGAGGCGAACAACGCCGGCAGGATCGCGAAGTACTTGGCGATGTCATTGGCGATGGAAAACGTCGTCAGCGCGCCACGGGTCACCAGCAACTCCTTGCCGATCTGCACCACGTCCAGCAACTTGGTCGGGTCGCTGTCGAGGTCGACCATGTTGGCCGCCTCCCGCGCCGCTTGCGTGCCGTCGTTCATCGCCATGCCGACATCCGCCTGAGCCAGGGCCGGAGCGTCGTTGGCGCCGTCGCCGCACATCGCTACCAGCCGACCGTCGTTCTGCTCATGACGGATGCGCGCCAGTTTTTTCTCCGGCGTGGCCTCGGCCAGCACGTCATCGACACCCGCCTCGGCAGCAATCGCAGCGGCGGTCAGCGGGTTGTCGCCGGTGACCATCACGGTACGGATCCCCAGCTTGCGCAGCTCGGCGAAACGCTCGCGGATACCGGGCTTGACCACATCCTTCAGATGAATGGCACCCAACAGTTTGCCGTCAACACAGACCAACAATGGCGTACCGCCGCTTTGGGCAATCTTGTCGACCTCCCGGGCCAACGCTGGCGGCAACTCGGTTTTTGCCAGGCCGATAAAGCTCAGCAGCGAATCCACGGCGCCCTTGCGGTAAATGCGCCCCTGATAATCGACACCCGACAACCGGGTTTCAGCACTGAACGGTACGGCGGTCAACGCCTCATGGCTTGGTTCGGGTTGCGCATGCAAGCCTCGCAGGTACTCGACGATAGACTTGCCCTCAGCCGTGTCGTCGGCCAGCGAAGCGAACAGCGCGCCTTCGGCCAGCTCTTTGGTGCTCACACCAGGGGCGGTATAGACCGCTGCACAGCGACGATTGCCAAAGGTGATGGTGCCGGTCTTGTCCAGCATCAACACATGCACGTCCCCCGCCGCCTCTACCGCGCGGCCGGACTTGGCGATCACGTTCAGGCGCACCAGCCGATCCATCCCGGCAATGCCGATGGCCGACAGCAGCCCGCCGATGGTGGTGGGAATCAACGTCACCAACAGCGCCACCAGAAACACCAGCGGCAGGTTGCCGTTGGCGAAATGGGCGAACGGTTGCAGCGTCACCACCACCAGCAGGAAGATCAGCGTCAGGCCGATCAGCAGGATATCCAGCGCCACTTCATTCGGGGTTTTCTGGCGCTTGGCGCCTTCGACCAACGCGATCATGCGGTCCAGGGTGGACTCGCCAGGGTTGCTGGTGATGCGTATCAGCAACCAGTCGGAGACCAGCCGCGTATTGCCGGTGACGGCCGAGCGATCCCCGCCGGATTCGCGGATGACCGGTGCCGACTCGCCAGTGATCGCCGCCTCGTTGACCGCAGCGATGCCTTCGATCACTTCACCGTCGCCGGGGATCATCTCCCCGGCTGCGACGCGCACCACATCGCCTTTGCGCAAACGGGTAGCGGGGACGTCTTCAAAACCGTCGGCGGTCTGGCGACGTGCACTCAGCCCTTCGCTGCCGGCCTTGAGACTGTCAGCCCGGGCCTTGCCGCGCCCCTCGGCCAAGGCTTCGGCGAAGTTGGCAAACAGCACGGTGAACCACAGCCACAGGGCGATCTGCGCGGCAACGAAGGTCGGCACGGCGTTGTCAGGAATGAAGCACAATACCGTGGTGAGGATCGCGGTCAACTCCACCACCAGCATCACCGGGGCGCGGTGCAATTGGCGCGGGTCGAGCTTGACGAAGGCTTGTACCAGGGCTGGCCGCCACAGGGCGGAGATGGCGGTTTTCGGTTGCTCCGGCGCCTTGGCGACGACGGTTTTGCTCATCGGCATATTCATCTTCATATCCCTCAGAAGCCCAGGCTCAGGTGTTCGGCGATCGGGCCCAGGGCCAGGGTCGGCAGGAAGGTCAGGCCGCCCACCAGCAGGATGGTCACGGTCAACAAGGTCACAAACAACGGACCGTGGGTGGGAAAGCTGTTCTGGCCGATCGGCGCGGTTTTCTTCAGCGCCAGGCTGCCGGCCAACGCCAGCACCGGCAGGATGTAGCCAAAACGACCGATCAACATGCCCAGGCCCAGCATCAGGTTGTGGAAGGGCGTGTTGGCGCCGAAACCGGCGAAGGCCGAACCGTTGTTCGCCCCCGCCGAGGTATAGGCGTACAGCAACTGGCTGAAACCATGGGCGCCAGGGTTACTCACCGCTGCGACCGGCCCGGGCAGGCTCGCGGCGATAGCACCGAGTACCAGCACGCTCACGGGCATCACCAGCAGGGTTACCACCAGCAGTTGTACTTCCCTGGCCCCGAGCTTCTTGCCCAGGTATTCCGGGGTGCGGCCAATCATCAACCCGGCCAGGAACACCGCAATCAGCACGTTCAGCAACATCCCGTAGAGACCGGCGCCGACGCCGCCGAAGATCACTTCGCCGACCATCATGTTCACCAGCGAGACCATGCCGCTGAGCGGGTTGAGGCTATCGTGCATGCCGTTGACCGAGCCATTGGACGCCGCCGTGGTGGTCACCGACCACAGCACCGTGGCGGTGGTGCCAAAGCGCGCCTCCTTGCCCTCCAGTGGCGCGGTCTGCTCCACAGCGGCGTTGTTCAGCGCCGGGTTGGGCTGGGATTCGGCCCACAGTGACGTGACGCCGCCGAGCAAAAACAGCACAAGCATGCAGGCGATGATCGCCCGGCTCTGGCGCAGGTCCTTGACGTAATGACCGAAGGTGAACACCAGCGCGGCGGGGATCAGGATGATCGACGCGACTTCAAACAGATTGCTCCAGGCCGTCGGGTTCTCGAACGGGTGCGCCGAGTTGACGCCGAAGAAACCGCCGCCGTTGGTGCCCAGTTGCTTGATCGCGATCTGGCTGGCGGCCGGACCCAATGGGATCACCTGATCCACGCCCTGCATCGTCACCCCGTGCACATAATGCGCGAAAGTTTGCGGCACGCCCTGCCACACCAGGAACAGCGCCAGCAGCAGGCACAGAGGCAACAGCCCGTAGAGGGTGGCACGGGTCATGTCGACCCAGAAGTTACCCAGCGTTGCGGTGGATTTGCGCCCGATCCCGCGACACAGCGCCACCAGCACGGCCAGGCCGGTGGCGGCACTGACGAAGTTCTGCACCGTCAGGCCGATCATCTGGCTCAGGTAGCTCAGGGACGCTTCGCCGCTGTAGGACTGCCAGTTGGTGTTGGTCATGAAACTGACGGCAGTGTTGAAGGCCTGGGTCCACTCCATGCCCGGCACTTTCTCAGTGTTGAGCGGCAAATGGCCCTGCAACAGCAGGATTGCGAACAACAGCGAAAAACCCGCCAGGTTGAAGGCGAGCAAGGCCAGGGTGTATTTCTGCCAACTCTGCTCAACAGCGGGATCGACCCCTGCCAGGCGATAGCAACCACGCTCCAGCGGGCCAAGAATGGGTGAAAGCCAAGTGCGCTGGCCTTCCATCACCCGGTAGTAAAAACGCCCCAGAAATGGGGCCGGAATCAGCACCAACGCGAAAAAGGCGAGGATCAGCCCGTAGTCATAACCGTGCATAGCCGCTCCTAGTTCCGATCCGCGCGCAACAGCGCGACCAGTAGATAAATGAACAGCGCCACTGCCAGCAGCAGCGACACCCCGTCCAGAAGGCTCATGGGATTTCTCCGTGGTACGGCGTCGTGCCGTGTGTGGAGTGATTGTCGGCAGGGAGGCTGTAAAGGAACGAGATCTAAGGGGGGCTTGGGTGATAAAGAATGTGTAAAGAATGGTTTTTTCGGCTAACTGGGATGGCCTCATCGCGAGCAAGCTCGCTCCCACATTTGACCTGTTGTGAATAGAAAGTCTGTGGCCACTGAAGATCCCCCGTGGGAGCGAGCTTGCTCGCGATGAGGCCAGCCCAGCCACTGATGCCCTGAACTGGAGCACAAAACCGAGCGATCCGGCAGCGAACATCCCCGATACGACACGATTTCAGCCTTTACGACGGCTCCCGCCACCCTGGCACGCCCACTGCAATGCCCCCTTCCAGCGCTTTTGCTATAGATCAAAGGGGAGCCACCGATGAACACACAACTCAAACCGACCCTGGGCACCCTGCATTTATGGGGCATCGCCGTCGGCTTAGTAATTTCCGGCGAGTATTTCGGCTGGAGCTACGGCTGGGGCGTTGCCGGGACGCTGGGCTTTCTGGTGACATCGTTCATGGTCGCGGCCATGTACACCTGCTTCATCTTCAGTTTCACCGAACTGACTACCGCCATTCCTCATGCCGGCGGACCGTTTGCCTACAGCCGTCGCGCCTTCGGCGAGAAAGGCGGCTTGATCGCCGGGCTGGCGACACTGATTGAATTCGTCTTCGCCCCACCGGCCATTGCCCTGGCCATCGGCGCCTACCTGAACGTGCAGTTCCCGGCCCTGGACCCGAAACACGCGGCGGTCGGTGCCTACATCGTGTTCATGGGCCTGAACATCCTCGGGGTGAAACTGGCGGCGACGTTCGAGCTGATCGTCTGCGTATTGGCGGTGGCCGAACTGCTGGTGTTCATGGGCGTCGTGGCCCCGGCGTTCAGTTTCAGTAACTTTGCCTTGAACGGCTGGGCCGGCTCCGATGTGTTCGGCGCGCCGGCGATTGCCGGGATGTTCGCGGCAATTCCCTTCGCCATCTGGTTCTTCCTGGCTATCGAAGGCGCTGCGATGGCCGCTGAAGAAGCCAAGGACCCAAAACGTACGATTCCCAAGGCCTACATCAGCGGCATCCTGACCCTGGTGGTCCTGGCCATGGGCGTGATGTTCTTCGCCGGCGGTGTTGGCGACTGGCGCACGCTGTCGAACATCAACGATCCGCTGCCCCAAGCCATGAAAACCGTGGTTGGCGAAAGCTCCGGCTGGTTGCACATGCTGGTATGGATCGGCCTGTTCGGCCTGGTGGCGAGTTTCCACGGCATCATCCTTGGTTACTCGCGGCAATTCTTCGCCCTGGCCCGCGCCGGCTACCTGCCCGCCTCCCTCGCCAAACTGTCCCGCTTCCAGACCCCGCACCGGGCCATCATCGCCGGCGGGCTGATCGGCATCGCAGCGATCTACAGCGACAGTTTGATCAACCTCGGCGGCATGACCCTGACGGCGGCGATGATCACCATGGCCGTGTTCGGCGCCATCGTCATGTACATCATGAGCATGCTCAGCCTGTTCAAACTGCGTAAAACCGAACCCAACCTGGAACGCACCTTCCGCGCACCGGGCTATCCACTTGTACCCGGCATCGCCCTGGTATTGGCCGTGGTGTGCCTGGTGGCGATGGCTTGGTTCAACGCGCTGATCGGGCTGATCTTCCTCGGTTTCATGGCGGTAGGTTTCCTGTATTTCATGCTCACCGCACAACTGCGTGCGGATGCGCCGGCCGATGCGATGTTGACCGGGCTATGAGGTGAGCCAGGCATAACGGGCGTAGTATTGAACCACGGCGAACAACCTTCGCTCATAAGTGGTAGGTGCGATGGACCGGCGAAATGTGCGTTCGTCCATCGCCCCCTCAAGGAGAGCCCTATGCCCTGGTATGCCTGGTTGATTCTGATTGTTGCAATCGGCTCGATCGTTGGTGGTTTGATGATGCTGCGCGACACCGCCAACAAGGTTGAGCTGACGGATGAACAGCGTAAGCGTGTTGCCGAGCGCAATGCGGAGATGGATGCGAAGGAGGCCAAGGATCGTTGATCCGTAGCCTGTACACCGCTTTTGTGGCGAGCGAGCATGCTCCCTCGCCACAAAAAGCCTGTTGCCGTCGCCGAATTACTTCTCCCAATCCGCCTTGGCAATGTGCAACCCATGCAGCCCCTTGTACGCCGCCCGCTCAGGCTGGCTCCAGCCTTCCAGCAATGAATCCTCCAACCGATAGATCTCCACCCCCAGCGGACGACAGACACTGAGTGGATCCTGCGCATCCGGCCCCCACATCGCCAACGACAAGTCCCCGCCGGGGCAAGTAGACAAAGCACACAGCAAATCGATCTCGGCAAAAAACTCCAGGTAATCACCTTTCTGTGCCGGGCAAGCCTTCATGAAGTACATGTCGTCATGATTGAGCCCGGTGCACTGGAAAATATTCAATACGTCGTGCACATCGAACTCCGTCAAGCCATGGGGCAACACCGCACGGGTCAGGTTCGAGTGGCAGTGATGGTGGAAGTCCTCGCCGGTGAGCATCTTGTTCACGTAGGGGTCACAGCGGGTCCCCAGCAAATCGTGCAACCGCCCGCCATGCTCATCAATTCCGTAGCCAGCGAGGCTGTCATCAGTGATCGTCACCAATGGCCTGAGGAATGGCAGGTTCGACCACAACCGATCATAGGTGCTGACGTGGGCGCCCTGAAGCTGACGCGTGCGCGCCGCCCACAGGCGCTCCCGCGGATCGTGGGCGTTCCAGACGTTGAAGTCGCCCACCTGCGGGCCTACAGGTGTCGTGACACGAAACACATGCCCAGCCGGCACATGCCACGCCCTCCCCGTGCGGATTGGCACTTCGAACTGTTCGATCAGTGTGCGCTGGCCCTGCTCGGCACGGATGCGGTCGTAGAAGGGTTTGTCCACCTGCAGGGCTGAGCCTTTGCTGACCTGGTAGGCGGCTGGGTAGTCTTTGTACATGGCGCGGATCCTTGATCAGTGGTGGATCGATGGGGTCAGGAACTGCAGAAGCTGTTGCTCGGAATCGTCGAGATAAAGACTCATCGCTTCATAGGCCGCGCCCTTGTCGCCTTCGGCCAGCCAGTCATGAATGTCGCGATCCCGGGATAACCACGGTGCCTGGAAGCGCGGTTCATCGGGCGCGGCGCAAAACACCAGGCGTAATTGCGCAACTACGTTGGTGAAAAACTCATTGAGTAACGGGCTGCCCATCAACCCAACGACGTGTTGATGGAACGCCAAGCCATGAGTACCGACCGCACGCCAGTCCTCACGCTCCCGAGCCAGCTCGGCTGCCTCGAGGGCTTCGAGCATTCGGTCGGATTGATACTCACGCAGAGGCTGACTGCCTAGGATGGCTTGGAGCTCCAGAGTGCGACGGACCTTGAACAAGTCTTGCACATCACCAACGTTCAACCTGCGGACCATCACCCCCTTGTTACGCACATAACGAGTCAACCCCTCCTGCCCCAGACGATGCAACGCCTCGCGAATGGTATTGCGTGAAACGTTGTAGGCCGACACCAGGTCGCTTTCCACCAAAGCCATGCCGGGCAGCAAGCGACCGCCGATGATGTCGGCACGTAGTTCGAGGGTGATGTGGTCGGCTAGTGAGAGTTCGCTGTTCATGGTCGGGGGCTCGAGATTGTTCAACAATCGTTTGGTAATGAGTAATCACGATTTGTGCCAGCTGCTCTCACCTGCCCCTTTCATAATGCATCGCTAAAGTCTCTTGGGACAGGTTCGCAGCATCACCTGATAGGTCGCCAAAACGCATCCCCTTGGATGGTCTCCGGCAACGATGGTGTGCTGTACAACTCCCCCCGTTATCGGACAATGCCACATCAACCATCTCTCCACATTGCTGCGCAGCGATTGGCAGTGCCCCTTTTCCAAAGGCCATGCCAACGAATCAAAAAAGTTGGTATGATTAAAAAAAATATCAATCTAACATCAGGACAAACATGCATAGAATCCACTCGATAGACTATCTACGGGGCCTTATGGCGTTGTCTGTTTTATTTTATCACTTCGCTAGCTGGAGCGTGGGAGTCCCAGATGCCAGCTCTGTGTTAGGCAGACTTGGCATCTATGCGGTTTCAATATTTTTTATAATTAGTGGAATGTCACTTTTCACAGCATACAAAAATTACACATGGAGCAAAGACGAATTAATCAGTTTTATAAAAAAGCGATATCTGAGACTAATTCCAGCGTTCTGGGCAGCATGCCTCCTAGTTACTATTTTATTTTTTCTCACCATCGACAACTACTCAATCCACTGGAAAACTCTATTTTATAATATTTCGCTAACTTTTGGCTTCTTTAAACCTGGAAACTATCTAACTGTCGGCGGCTGGTCAATTGGCAATGAAGTTGTTTTTTATGCCATGTTTCCGCTCATTATGTGGCGCTTCAAAAAGCGAAGCCATGCGATAACACTTGCACTCACAATAACTTTCGGCACCTTCTCACTTTATGCACTGCATAAACTTTCCGCCGATGCAACGCTCGCTACCCAATGGAAAATCTACATCAACCCACTAAATAATGCATTCCTATTTACCCTTGGAATATTTATAGCTTGGGCTAGTGAAAACCTAAAATTTAAAATACCGCAAAGCGTGCTCATAGCCACCCTAACGATGAGCACGGCTTTATTTGTAATATACCCAGCGAGTGGCAATCAGATTTCTATTGTAACCGGAATTGATCGCATGGTCTTCACTGCAATCTGTGGCGCTATTTGCTTCGCAGCACTCAACATCCAACTAAATTTAAGCAGCAGCATAACGATCCCCCTTAAGAGCCTTGGCGACATATCCTATACAATTTACATGTTCCATGGAGTATTCGGCCAATTCACACTTCAACTAATTGCGCCTGCATTAGACATCACTGACCCGAAATCAAAATATCAACTACTCATGTACTTCACCCTTCCTATCACCCTTGCCTGCTCATATTATTTTTTCAATCTAGTGGAAAAGCCAGTAATAAACCTCGGTAGACGACAATTGGCTGTTCCAGCAACGAATTGAAAGACCCTGGGTGCGAGTTACCACACAACGATCTGCGAGAGCAGCTCCGCAGATCAATAGGGAGATGATTAAAATACTATTCGCAATTGAGCAAAAACCAATCGTCCGTTCCGGACAACGTTAACGCGGGCATCAGGAAAAACACCCTCCGTGTTGGCCTGACTGAGGTATGGATAGAAAGGCGCGTTTAGCGAGAAAGCACAAAGGCCAGTCAGATTCGACCGGCCTCTTTCAGCTCCCGCGCCTCAGTTCACTTCCAGCTTGTCACGATTCCTGTCCAGAAGCGCCTTGCCAATCCCCTTGACCTCCAGCAATTCCTCCACCGACGAGAAGGCCCCATTACTCTCACGGTACGCAACAATCGCCTTGGCCTTGGCCTCACCTATCCCCGCCAACTCGCGTTGCAGCGTAGCGGCATCTGCCCCGTTAAGATCCACCTTGGCGCCCTGCGGCTTTGCCGATACTTCCGTTGCCGGAGGCGCAACTGCCGTCTCGATTTTGACCGTAGGCGCAGCGATAACCGCTATAGAGGCGCTGGTCAGAAGGGCAAAAAGCAGAGAGTAGAAATAGCCTGTACGCATAAGTGACGCTCCATGACATCGTTGAGAGAGAAGCAGCTTTTCCGAAGCTGCCTCTCAAACTTAGGCGATGATGAATCACTGTCAAAAATGTGTACGTTACAGTATGTGTAACAATCAGGGATCAAGGCGGCGCTGCTGATAGATCCAGTCGACAATCTCCCCGTCCGGGGCGTAGCCGCTGACCGTGTTCCTAAGCAACTGGCGGACTCTGGCGTAATCATCGTGCTCAATGGCAGCGAGCAGCTCCGACAGGCTGGCCTTGAGCACATCCCAAGGCAGATGATCTTCGTTGGCACTCATGATCATCGGGTGCTGGGTCGCAACGACGTTGTCGCCAATCAGCAACTCCTCGTAAAGCTTCTCGCCTGGACGCAGGCCCGTGAACTTGATCGAGATGTCGCCGTGGGGATTTTTCTCCGAGCGGATACTCAAACCAGACAAATGAATCATTTTTTCCGCCAGCTCGACAATCCTTACCGGCTCGCCCATATCCAGCACAAACACGTCCCCGCCCAAGCCCATGGAGCCTGCCTGAATCACCAGCTGAGCAGCTTCGGGAATGGTCATGAAATAGCGCGTGATCTTCGGATGGGTGACGGTCAGTGGCCCACCGGACTTGATCTGTTTATGGAACAGCGGAATAACCGACCCGGACGAGCCCAGTACGTTGCCGAACCGGACCATCGTAAAACGGGTTTTATTAACGCGGGATACGTTGGCTTTGTCGCCAAACAGCACGGGCGCCAGCTCGCGACTGAGGGCCTGCAAGGTCAGTTCAGCGAGTCGCTTGGTGCTGCCCATTACATTGGTCGGGCGCACAGCCTTGTCTGTGGAGATCAAGACGAAGTTGGACACACCTGCCTGCAACGCAGCCTGCGCGGTATTCAACGTTCCAATCACATTGTTCAGGATACCTTCGGCGATGTTGTGTTCAACCATCGGAACATGTTTATAGGCGGCGGCATGATAGACCGTGTCGACATTCCAGGTTTTCATCACGTCCAGCAACTTGTCCTGATCCCTTACGGACCCCAGGATAGGCAACAACCGAACAGATAACGACTCTCGAACTATACGAGGCTCAAGTTCTGACAAGATGCTATATAGATTGAATTCGCTATGCTCGAAAAGCAGCAGCGTTGTTGGCTTTAGCGTCAGGATTTGCCGACAAAGTTCAGAGCCGATGGATCCCCCGGCCCCGGTCACTAGAACGGCCTGTCCTGTGATGCAATGTTTAAGCAAATCGGCTTGAGCTGGCACTGCATCGCGCCCGAGGAGGTCCGCGATATCGACTTCCTGAATATCATCGACCTTGACCCGGCCGCTGGCCAGATCCATGAAGCCCGGGACGCTGCGCACATGCAGCGGGAACCTTTCAAGCAGCGTCAATATCTCTCGACGACGGCCTCGGGATGAAGAAGGTACCGCCAGCAGAATTTCCTGCGCACCAGTTGCATCAATCATCTTTTGGATATGTTTGGGCTGGTAGACCTGTAACCCTGCAATAACGCGGTCAGCGATGCTGCGGTCATCGTCAATGAAAGCGACCGGACGCATCACCCGCCCCATACGCAATGCGGCCACGAGTTGGTTACCTGCGGCCCCGGCACCATAAATAGCAACCTTGGGCAGGCCATCGTCACGATTGGTAAACGGGACATGCTGGGCTGCGGTAAACCAGTCGCCGAGGAAATATTGCCGCATCACCAGGCGCAAGCCACCAATCATGATGAGGCTCAGCCACCAATAGTTGAATATGATCGAGCGAGGTACCACGGTTTTATGGTTGCTGTACCAGTACACCA
Organism: Pseudomonas sp. CFBP 5748; assembly: GCF_053850495.1. Classification (NCBI taxonomy): domain Bacteria; kingdom Pseudomonadati; phylum Pseudomonadota; class Gammaproteobacteria; order Pseudomonadales; family Pseudomonadaceae; genus Pseudomonas; species Pseudomonas sp. CFBP 5748. The sequence continues at coordinate 346,757 of NZ_JBSPTN010000001.1, read as the reverse complement.
CGAGCGCCAGTAACAAAGCGGAGAGGCTCACCGCCTTGCAGATGGTGATCAACGCGTCGTTACCGAAATAACGCATGACGGCGCGATACATGCCAAAGCGAATGAAAATCGGAATGGCAACCAGTGGGGCCGATGCGAAAAGCCAAAGATGTGTTGCGATAGGGCTGGCCAATACCTCGACCCCCAGTCGAACAATGAACGCCAGCCACAGGGCAATCCAGACCAATATGATATCTGTCGCCACTTGGATCGCGCGTTTATGGCGTCTTGGCAATCCCAACAAAGCGGCTCTTAACTTATCTATAAACCCTTCACGCACCTTGACCCGCTCCTAAACAAATCCATTCCTGATGCACGCGGTCACATCATCAATGTGGGAAAAACGGAAACCGGAAACCTTACCCTGAAATCAGGCGCTCTCAACCCCGCCAGCATGAAACCTATGGGCCAGCAGCACCAACGGCACGTAAGCCACTATCAAAGCCAACGCGCCATCCAGCTGCCACAACACGACACATGCCGCCAGAGGCAACAACCAGAACAAATTGATTGCAGCCACCGCCAGCGTCACCGGCAGATGCCGACCATACTGACGCGAAGCAAACTGATAGGCATGGCTGCGATGAGCCTCATAGACCTTGTCGCCTCGTATCAGGCGCCGAAGCAAAGTGACAGTTGCATCGACGATAAAGACACCCAGCAGAATAAGCCAGGCCCAGAACAAGTCCTGAGATACCCAAGCTACCTGCAGAGAGATAACCCCAAGAGCTATGCCCAAGAAACCACTGCCCGCATCCCCCATGAAAATCTTCGCGGGCGGGAAATTCCAAAACAGAAAACCCAGCACTGCAGCCGCCAGCATCAGCGGTGGCCAGACCAGATCAGTGAAGCCCGTCAGCACATAGAGCAGGCTTGCGCTCAAGCATGCCAGCAACGCTTCTACACTGGCGATACCGTCAATACCGTCCATGAAGTTATATAAGTTTAGAATCCAGACCAGGTAAAAAGCCGCGAGGACATGCCCAAGCCAAGATAAATCGAAGCTCACACCAAACAGTCTCAAGGGCGCCAAACCCTTTAGCCATAACAATGCCCAAACAGCCGCACTAAAATGCCCAAGCAGTCGCCACCGCGCGGCAATATGCCCATGGTCATCCATGAACCCAACGATGGCGACCAATGCACCTGCACCACCCAACGCTACGGCGTATTCGAGCGGAACCAAGCCCAGTTGACCCAGCAAAGCCAACGTCAGCAGGAACGCCACGACAATGGAGACACCGCCGCCTCTGGGCGTCGGGATACTATGCGAGCTGCGTGCGTTGGGAACGTCAATGATGCTACGCGCCATGGCGTAGCGTCGCAGCGCCGCTGTCAAGAACAGCGAAACCGTCGCGACAGAGACAAATAACCAGAAGTACATCATTTCGTTGGGTTCATCCTGAAGTGCCGCGCTGTCTTGTCCAGTGCGTCATCGACGCTCACGGGAGGGGTCCAATTCAAGAGTGCCCGGGTCTTTTCGATATCGACTTGCAGAGAACCACACAAACGCTGAGACAATGTGGCTTTACCCAACGCCTTGGCACCACACTCCAGGATCCAGCTGGGAACTGGAATAAGTCGAGCAGGCTTACCCAGCGAGCGGGCCATACGACTAAGTAACGCCGTGGTGGACAGGTCCTCCCCATCACTAACCAGAAACGTCTGATTCGCCGCTTGCGGGTGATCGATGCATATCACGATCAGGTCGACTAAATTGTCGATGCTCACCAGACTGCGGCGATTATTAATCGCACCGAATGGCAAAGGTACGCCTTTGTCCAACCAACGCATCATGCTCAAAAAGTTAGCCTTCACCCCCGGCCCATATACCAAGACAGGGCGGATAATGACCACTTCCATTCCCGTCATCTGCGCGATCTGCTTCAGGCTTTGCTCCGCCTCGCTCTTGGAAATGCCATAGGGGTCCGCAGGCGCAGGTACATCAGCAGCGGTGTAAGGATTGCCAGGCAATGTACCTTCACCATTGACTTTGATAGAGCTGATAAAAATAAAACGACGCACGTTGGCCGCAGCTGCCTGCCTTGCAAAATTGATCGTTCCTTCCACATTGACCCGCCGAAAGGCGCCAAGTGGGTCAGCTTCGGTATCATTCATCACATGCACACGAGCACCGCAATGAATAACGGTATCCACGTTGAGCAGGTGTGGCTGCCATTGGGTTTGCGGAGAAAATGTTTCGATCCGCGCAATGCTGACGGGCGCCGATAAACGCCCTTCACCGCGAACGACTGCGATTACAGACTTCTCACCGTCTGCTTGCAGTCGTTCGATTACCGCCCCACCTACAAACCCACTCGCTCCAGTCACCAGGATATTGTGCTTCATCGGTGGCTCACCTTGCGTAGCGTGGCTTTTCTGAAGAGGTCTTCCAAACGCGCCAGTAATTGCTTTTTGGAATAATGCTGAAGGTAATAGTCACGACCGTTTTCACCCATGACTTTACGTTGGGATGGGGAAGTATCAGCCAGGGCTTGAGTGATGCGCGCCAAGCCTTTCGCATCGCCCGACGCACAAGTAAAGCCAGCACCTGACTCGTTGATAACGCGCGCGGCTTCACCATTGATCATACCCAGCAGAGGTTTGCCTGAGGCTAGATAAGCTTGAACTTTGCCGGGTATGGTTTTTTCAAACACATCGTTGGTCTTCAACGAAACCAACAAAGCATCAGCATTCGCGAACAAGGTCGGCATAGCCTGCAGCGGATGTCTACCGAGGAGCAAAACATTATCCAAGCCACGTGCGCTCACCTGCTGACTCAGCCATTTACTCATCCGGCCATCCCCCACGATGGCCCAACGCACCGCGACTTTCCCACGCAATTGTTCTGCGGCATCCAGCACGGCAGGAAAATCCTGTGCCTCGCCCAAATTACCCGCAAAAACCACGGTAAATACCGACTCATCGCGCGCGAGTATCGAGACCGAGTGATCCGAAGGCCCGGAAAAGTCGTCTTCAGCCCAACTGGGGAAGTAGATCAGACGTTGCGGATCTATAGGCCGAGTGCAGTAACCTCTAACGTTCTCAAAAAAACCACTTGATTGCAGTAGAAGGTAGTCAGCGCGGTTATAGATTCGCGACACCATTCGGCCAACCAAGGACAGCAGCGCCGGTTTCTTCAGAACGCCAACCGCTCTCAATGTTTCCGGCCACAAATCCAGTACCCAAATGAAAACGGGAGTTTTTTTCAAGCGACCGATCACCAAGGCCGGGATAGCCGCCATGATAGGCGACACTGCATAGACGAAGATCGCATCGAAAGCACGCCCGCGAAGCGCATAAGCGCCGACGGTGGAAGCGCTGGTAAAAAAACTAAGATAGTTGAAAACCAACTGAATACTGCGTTTCCCGCGCGGAGCCATGGGGACCCTGACGATACGCGCACCATAATATTCGACGAACTGCTCAGGTGCGGACTTATGCGTCTCGAACTCCTTCCCTTCCGGATAATTAGGCACTCCAGTGAGCACCGTAACCGAATGCCCTTTTTCAGTAAAATCACGCACCAGATCGTTGATGCGCATGTTTTCCGGCCAGAAGTATTGCGTGACCACCAAAATACTTAGCTTACTCTCAGGCATATTCAAGGCTCGACTCAGTACCGTTTCCACACAACACGGTTCACGTAGTCGGTATAGCTGTGCACAATCCTGGCTACTTTCTCGGAAACGTTAGGCATGCTGTAGTCCGCCACCAGACGCAAGCTGCGCTCGGTGCCTGATAGTTGCGATTGGAGAATATTCAGTGCTTGCAGGACTCGCTCAACCTCCAAACCAACCATCATCACCGCTGCCTCCTCCATACCTTCTGGTCGCTCATGGGCTTCACGCAGATTCAAAGCTGGAAAGTTGAGAATGGAGGACTCTTCATTGATGGTACCGCTGTCAGACAATACCGCACGAGACTCTAGTTGCAGCTTGTTGTAATCCATAAACCCCAACGGCTTCAGCAGTCGGACATTTTCATGGAACACGATGCCCATGGCATCGACACGCTTTTGGGTACGCGGATGTGTGGAAACGATAACGGGCTGGCCAAATGTGCTGGCAACCGTGTTGAGCACCTCGACCAACTTCAGGAAATTTTTGTCCGAATCGACATTCTCTTCACGGTGTGCACTGACTAAAAAGAACTTGCCCGCTTCCAAATCAAGTCGCGTTAAAACATCCGACGCCAAAATGCTATCGCGGTAATAACCAAGCACCTCGAACATCGGACTGCCGGTCTTAATCACACGATCGGCGGGCAAGCCCTCACTGAGCAAATAGTCGCGGGCAATTGAGCTATAGGTCAGATTGATGTCAGCTGTGTGGTCAACGATGCGTCGGTTGATCTCTTCAGGGACGCGCATGTCAAAACAACGGTTTCCGGCTTCCATATGGAACGTGGGGATTTTACGCCGTTTGGCGGGAATCACTGCCATGCAACTATTAGTGTCACCTAACACCAGCAAGGCCTCAGGTTGAATAGTCGCCAACACCCGGTCCACGGCGATGATCACATTGCCAATGGTTTCTGCGCCGGTGCTGCCAGCAGCATTCAAGAAGTAGTCGGGCTTGCGGATACCCAAGTCCTGGAAAAAAATCTCGTTCAACTCATAGTCGTAATTCTGACCGGTGTGCACGAGTACATGCTCACAGTACTTATCCAATGCCGCCATGACCCGCGATAAACGGATGATTTCAGGACGAGTACCCACCACGGTGACAACTTTCAACTTCTTCAATACAGTATTCATGACCAATCCCTCAGGCCTGGGTAACAACAGGCATGGCGTACGTGTCTGGCCGCTCACGATCAAAAATTTCGTTAGCCCACAGCATTACGATCATTTCAGTTTCGCCAATGTTGGTGATGTCATGACTCCAACCGGGCACGGTTTCCACGATCTTGGGCGTTTCACCATCAGTGAAGAGTTCATAGAACTCTCCGCTGACGATGTGCCGGAAACGGAAGCAGGCCTGACCTTTAATAACCAGGAACTTTTCGGTTTTGCTGTGATGGTAATGCCCTCCCCGTGTGATACCCGGGTGGGCCGTGAAGTAGGAGAACTGACCGGAGTCCGGGGTCTTGAGCATTTCAACGAAGACGCCTCGCGCATCACCATGCTTGGGCACTTCGTAGGTGAAAACTGCCGGGGTAAAATAGCTCAGATAAGTGGAGTACAAAGCACGGACCAACCCCGTCCCAACCCGTTCGGTGATCAGGGTGTCGCGGCTTTGCTTGAACGCCTGCAGTTGATCGACTAACGCTCCCACCGTTGTGGCATAGACCGGTTGCACATCCAGATAGGGACCTTCTGCGAGGCCACCATCCATCACGTCGATAAAGCTCTGGATGACATCGTCGATATAAACCAACTGTAGTGGCGCAGCGGGATCATTAACGGTAATCGGTAGGTCTCGAACCAGATTATGGCAGAACGTCGCTACAGCCGAATTATAGTCAGGTCGTGCCCATTTTCCGAAAACGTTGGGCAAACGATAAAGGTAAACTGGTGAGCCTTGCTGTTTTGATAGATCAAGCAAAACTTGCTCAGCGTCCCGTTTACTCGCCCCATAAGGATTATCGACCTGCGCCTGTATGGATGAGGTGTAAATCACAGGTATCGATCGACCGGTGGCCTTGATGGCGGCACACAACGTTGCAGTGAGGCCGGTATTTCCCTCTCCGAACTCCTGAACATTTTGGGGTCGATTGACCCCGGCCAAATGAAACACAAAGTCCACACCCTCCAACATCGACAACAGAGTGGACGGCGCATCCTCGCGACCAAATCGAACGATCTGAACGTCGTGGCGTTCATGCAGGTGGGCTGTAAGGTTCTTGCCGACAAAGCCATTGGCCCCGGTAATAAGAACTTTCATGCCCCTCACTCCTCTGGAGTGGCATGCTCGCCACGCTGAATGGCCTGCATGAAATCCAGCTTCAGCAACAGGCGTTGCATACCATCGACGTCCAAACGCTCAGTGTTATGTGAGTTGTAATCCTCGGCACGCGAAATTCTCTCCTCACCTTGCTCGACAAATTTGCTGTAGTTCAAGTCGCGCAAATCAGGCGGGATTCGATAATAACCGCCACGGTCTTCGGCACACGCCATTTCTTCACGACTCAACAGGGCTTCGTACAGTTTTTCACCATGTCGGGTGCCGATCACCTGAATAGGGTGATCGGGCTTGCCCATCATATATGTCAAGGCTTTGGCGAGCGTATGTACTGTGGCGGCCGGTGCTTTTTGTACAAACAGATCACCATTTCGACCGTGCTCAAATGCGTAAAGAACCAAGTCCACGGCATCGGAAAGCGTCATCATGAAACGGGTCATGTTCGGGTCAGTGATTGACAATGAGCGCCTTTCACGGATCTGTTCGATGAATAGCGGAATCACTGACCCTCGGGAAGCCATGACGTTGCCGTACCGTGTGCCGCAGATAGTCGTCTTGCTTTCGTCGACATTACGCGACTTGGCAACCATGACTTTTTCCATCATGGCCTTGGAAATGCCCATAGCGTTAATGGGATAGACAGCCTTGTCAGTACTCAGGCAGACCACCCGCCGCACTCCATTCTGGATAGCAGCTTCCAGCACGTTATCGGTGCCGATAACGTTGGTTTTCACTGCCTCCATGGGGTGGAATTCGCAGGAAGGTACTTGTTTGAGTGCTGCGGCATGGAAGATATAGTCAACACCGCGAGTGGCGTTCAACACACTTTGGTAGTCACGGACATCACCGATGTAGAACTTTAGCTTGGTATTAGTGTAACGCTTGCGCATGTCATCCTGTTTCTTTTCATCCCGGCTGAAGATACGGACCTCAGTGATTCCGGTATCTAAGAAACGTTTGAGTACTGCGTTGCCAAAGGAACCTGTGCCACCAGTGATAAGAAGTTTTTTACCATTGAACATATGAACTGACCCTTGTCATGAACTGGGCAATTTTACGTGACTCGTCGAGCTGAATAATAATATCGTCACTCTGCTGAGCACTTCGATAACTGATCAGCACCACGCTTCCTCGAATACGCAGCAGCTACCCGCCGCCTCGTCACCACATTGCCGACGTCTATCTTATCAGAAATACCCGGGGTCAGCCCCGCTTCACGCCCCCCCCCTGGCTTCCTGACAGGATCGACAGCCGATGCACTCCGCAATGTAGCGACCACAAACAAAAGCACCTTGACAACACGTAAAAAATCAGAACCAAAAACAAAGTCACTTTAGCGAATGTAACTTATTAGAAATTATAGATAGAACCTCATGAAACCCATCGGACTCAATCGCTAACGGGTGAACAACCGCACCTATTCCGCACCCCTCATACTCAGCCACCAAGGTAGATGGATAAGATATTAACAAGTCAACCTCAGGAAAAAAGTCAGCACCGTCAACCACATGCCAATTTCTTGACTTTATAGCTTTACTTGGCGCAACCGTAGGATGGGGCTTATAAAAAAAATTAACATCAAAGTCGTGCACAAGCTGATCATATACAAACAGATGAAAATCTTCACATATCGCATGCCCAACTATTAAGACACTGAGCACAGAAGAATCAGCCAAGACAGGAGACAACGAAATTTTAGGTTTGAAAAAATTTATATCTATCCCGCCAAGATCCGAAGAAGACAAAATATTGTCACCAAATACCCTAGCAGCCCCCTCGTCATACACATACAGCTTTGTTACACTTTTCAATCTCGTAGGAATATCTAAAGAAAAGTTTGAATCCATGCTTGTTGAAGTCAGCCCAAGCAATGCCCCATGCTGAACAAGGGTCAGCACTGCGTTCTTCTTCTCAGCAACAAGACGATCCATGAGCACCGCCCACCGATTATAATGATCGGCCACAATAAATTCCTGAGCAGGTATTTTTTCAACAGCCAAATAAAATGCTATCCACTTGAACGCCGTATAGCTCTGCAAACTCCAATTCTTAAAAAAAAACCTACTTCTCATCTTACGCGAAACGATACAGGAGAGCCTTAACGCTCGAACACAATCCCTCCAAGTCAAAAGGGTTGAAAAGTCTACTGACGACACCTTAGGCCCCAAACTCAGCGCATCACAACCAGGCCATTTAATCAAACAGCCAACATCGGCTAATGCACCAGCAGATTGGAGAACATTTAAAGCTCGGAGAGAAGAACAAAAACCTACCGATGAATTTGAGGGCAACTCCAAATAACGACTGTCAAATCTATCCTTGAGAGCCATCAACCTCAAAAACTCAATAAAAAACCAACACTTGTCGCCACCTATTCGCCATATAAAACCAATTAAAACAATAACAAATCGAGCCAGACGCAAGTTTTCGCCGACCACACTCAACAATTTAGCGGGACGTGGTGCATAGGCCAAACTACTAGGCTCGCATGAGCAAAGCAGATAAACGCTTTTATCAACAGCCACTTCGTTTTTTGTAGCCGCGAGATAATGCATAAGCAACTTTAGTCTTTTGGATGACCTTTTATCTACACTCATCTCCCCTCGGCCCCCTCCAGAACATTTCACCACGTAAAAAATTCCCGGCATTCTACCAAGCAAAACACAAACAGCACAACATAAAAATAGCACACAGCACACTCATAGCGTCGACATTCAAAAGCCAATAGCAATGCTCTCGAAAAACAACTCAATACACTTCGAAGTAGCAAACGATAAAAGCAACAGTCAAAAAAAATAACCCCCTCGGCCGCCCTGGACCACTCTCAACTCTCAACTCCCCTAACCAGCCAAAAGCCAAAAATAAATGCCAAAAACTTCCAAGCAAAAATCGTAAAGAACGCGCCACACATACCCCAGAGAACAGACAAAACCCCATCAACTTGTGCCATACGCAGCATAAAATAAGCGACAACAAAGACAAAAAAACCGGCAAGCTGACTCAAAACTATAACCTTGTCTTTATGGAGCGCATACAAACCCACATGCGGTATCATACTAAAGGAGTACAAAGCCACCGACACAATCAACCACTTCAATACATAAAAATTAGCTATATAGACACCCTTCCCCAACCATGCAACCATAAATAACCCTGCGACATAACAAGCGAAGGATAACAACACAGTAAAAACAATGACATTCAAAGCCAAACCATACATCACGGAACAAAATCGATGCCACTCTTCTTTTTTCGCAAAAATAATAAGCTTAGGATAATAAAAGACGATCACCGCAGCATCTACAAAGGAAAGCACCGCCGTAGCCATACCAATATATAGAACATACGCCCCCAAAACATCTAGACCAGCAGCATCCTCAACCCAATATCGATCAATTGTAAAAATCCCTCGAATACAAAGACTTGCAATAAGTAAAGGCCAAACAATTTTTAGCCCCCTATTAATCCACAACCAGTTCACCGGCCTGAAAAATGAATTAAAGCTATACACCCTAAGCCCCCAGAACGCTATAAAAAGCGCGCACAAACATCCGACAAACCAGAACACTAAAACCGAATACAGATTACGCAAATCGGGCGAAAAAAACATGGCCAACATCAGTAACAAACACCATGCACCGCTGCGTACAAAAAGAACCACACTCGCTAGCATTTGCTGAGAAACAGCCACTAGAACTCTATTTAACTCTTGAGCCAGATGTTCGACAACCAACAGGCATCCGAACCAATAGGCATACTCCAGAGGAATAAAGCCACTAAAAAAAAACACAACTGTTAACGGCACGACAAGCGCATATACAATTAGATATAATACAAGCTGATCTTTCAAATACCCAAACAACAGATCAGACTCAGAACCAATAATCTCTCGACTAGAATAATTGTAAAATTCAAGACCAACTAAATATATAGCATAGCCTATCGTAGCAGAGATCAAACCGTAAACACCCACAACCCGGGCATCCAAGTATTTAGCAAGAAAAAAAACAAGAGCGAACTTACTTACCAACGTAGCAGCCCTTAACATTAAATTTATTAAGCGCCTTATATTTTCACGCTTCAAAATAGTCAGCATTTAGTTAGCAACCGAATCAGGCAACCCTTTGAAATTCATGCTTTCCACAAGCACAAAATAATACAAAAAAACAACAACAACACCATTCAACAGTGCCTACACCACGCCCTTTTTCGTTGCATCCATCCAATATATCAAAGTTCTCATCTGGCACGTACCACCCACAGTCGCTTTCTAAGACACTGTCGACGAGAACTAAAGGTATCCGAGCGCACGCAGGATAAGGAGAGCAGATCTAACGCACCTGCCAACGCGATTACAATGAACCTCGGAAGCAGCGCCAGAGTACCGCTGCGGGACAGTAGGAAAACCGCACCACCAATCCCCCCACGCAGCAAAGGACTGCTGATTCCTGGCGCAGGCTTGGGCGATGCCAAAAATCTATTGGAAAGCCACCCTCAGCCACCGCTGCAGCGCAATGGAGAGCGTTAGATATCCTGCGCACTGCCCGGACAATATAGATGCAGTACAACAGCAGCAATCACTGGATTGCGGCTCCAACTCTATTCAATATCGCATGATAATTGTCGCAGCTAGACGCCTAAGACATTGATAGAACAACATCAGCGGCTGCGGAGCTCATCAACAGCATTCACCGCCGCGTCCCAATCGTCCGCCGTATCAATATCCAATGACTCGACCCCATCAGGGATTACCAACGGAACCGTACCGGGGCACAGGAATCGTTGTTGTTCACGCAATACCTGCGGTGCGATCAGGTAAATGGAGCCGTTGAGGGTAAAGGCAGGCTCCAGATCCTGTGACCGTTGGACAAGTGGCTCCCACCCCATAAAGGGTTCCATTGCGCCATTTTCAAACCTGAAACACCAGGCAGGATGGATGCTGGCAGCACACACGCTGACAACAGGGCGAGAGCGGTCCTGATGAAACAATGCGACCGCCTGCCTGATCGACTCCGCCGTTCGAAACGGAGAAGTGGGCTGAAGCAGCATGACACCATCCACTGCACCATGTTGAGTTTCAAAGTCATTCAACACATGCAGCACAACGTCCACGCTGCTCGCTGTATCCGTGGCCAAATGGGCCGGGCGCAAACCCGGCACCACACCGCCATAACGCTGAGCAACCTCGGCAATAGTTGGATCATCCGTGGAAACGAGCGTTTCCAGAATAACCTGGCTGTCCAACGCAGCCTGGAGCGTCCAGGCGATCAGCGGTCGCCCGCCAAGAATTTTTACATTCTTGCCAGGCAAGCGCTTGGAGCCTCCCCTCGCGGGGACTATTGCCAGGATCCTCATACCAGATTCACAAAGTTATGCAGCATGGACAGGCCCACCTTACCGCTCTTCTCCGGATGGAACTGAGCCCCCCATACGTTATCTTTCCCGATAACCGCCGCAACAGAAGTATCGCCATACCGACAATCAGCAATACGGTGCTCACGGGACACCGGAACAGCCATGTACGAGTGCACGAAGTAAACGGCATTGTTGCTCAAGTCGATTGAGGACAACAACGTGCCATCCCACGAGCTCCGCCCTTCGGGATAGACAAGATCGGACCAACCAATATGCGGCACTTTGAAACGCTTGCCGGACTCATCACGCGTCGGGATCGGCTCGACAGTACCCGGGATCAAACTCAAGCCGCTGGCAAATCCAAACTCGTTACTGCTGTCGAGCAGCATCTGCATACCAAGACAGATTCCGAACAGCGGCGCACCCGAGCGGGCATACTCCTTGATAGCCTGATCCATACCGTTGCGACTCAGAGCCGCCATGGCATCCGGAAATGCCCCGACCCCTGGCAACAGGACTTTGGAAGCCTGTTTCAGCTTCTCTGGATCATCCACCAGAACGACAGTGGCACCGCAATGCTCCAGCGCTCTCTGGACACTGAACAGGTTGCCTACGCCGTAATCAACAACAGCCACAACATTACTCATAAGTACGCACTCGAATCCCGGCAGCCAAAGCGCCTGCCCGGATGTCATTCAAAGAGGCCCGCTTGTAGTGCAGAATATCAGCCATTGCAACGGCGTCTGCGCCACGCCCCACCACGTCGACGAGGTCCTGCGTCTTGCCCATGCCACCGCTGGCTATAATCGGGATTTCAACAGCCTCGGCGACCGCCTCAACCAACTCCAAATCAAAGCCCTTTCGCGTTCCTTCGCGATCGACCGAAGTCAGCAGTATTTCGCCTGCTCCGAGAGCAGCAGCTTTACGGACCCATTCCACGACATCCAGCTGCGTACTTTCGCGACCGTTATCGGTGAACACTTCCCAACGCTGATTCCCGACTCGCTTTGCTTCCACCGAGAGCACCATGCACTGACTACCAAAGCGGCGCGCAATTTCAGTAATCAACTGTGGGTTGCCAACGGCAGCGGTATTCACTGCAACCTTGTCGGCACCGCAGCGCAGCAGATGAGCAACATCCTCAATCGAACGAACGCCCCCGCCGACAGTCATGGGAATGAAGACGTTCTCAGCCGTCTTCTTGATCAACTCGCCGAGACTGTTGCGACCGTACAGGCTCGCCACGCAGTCCATATATATCAACTCATCAATACCCTGATCGTAGTAAAACTGGGCATGCTCGGCGGGGGAGCCAATGATGCGCAGCCCCTCTAGATGAATACCCTTGATCAGGTTGGCCCCCTTTACATCCAGGCGGGCAATCAGTCGCGTATTACTCATTCAGCTTGGTCCCACGGGGTATAACGCAGCTTCCACTCACCGTCGACAACATGCCACAAGTGCGGAGAGCGGAATTTGTCACAAGTGGCCAGAAACTCTTCACGCGTCATGCTGATGTAATCGAGGAACTCTTTTTCGTAGCGCGATGGGTATTCGCCTTCATAACGCTGCATGAGCGCAATCGCTTCCTGCTTGTCGATATGATGGTTACGAATCTCCTGAGCGGAATCCATCATCGTCCGACCGACACCGAACTTGATCCAGCGAGTGAAATAGAAGAAACCGTCGACTTTGTCATCAAGGCTGTTGTACTTCGAGTACGTACCTTCGGTGCGAACAGGGTTGGCTTCAAAGCCCGTGTGCTCAACTGCGTAATAGTAGGCTTCTTGCGGTACCCACTTCTTGTAGTAGCCAAGGTATTTGAAATCGATGCCTTTCTTCTCAAGCACATCCGGCGCCATCGGCAGGTAGCTCGTGAGATCGACCAGCGGAATGCCTTCTTCCAGGTATTCACCAATCTGTTTGCCACCCAGATAAACATCACGCACGTCCTTGTCGCCCAAATAGTCCAGAGAGAAGCCCTCGCTCTCGACTTCCTGATCCTTGGCGGCATAGCTCGACGTCTTGTGCGAAATTTTCTCGCCGTACTCGCCTGGCATTTCCCCGTAGAAAATCAAGGGAATATTGAGCTGCGCAGCCATCTTCGCGACGAAGGTCTTCTGCCCCAGGATGAAGGGCTGGAAGGGATGCAGCAGATTGATGGTGGCGTTACGGGTGAGCAGCCGATGAATCTTGCCGTTCGGCGTGTACAGGAAGTTGTCGAACCCCCCCACGTGCAGCCAATTCTGAAAGTTCTTCCAGCCAATATCCGTGTACAGGTGTGGAGACCAAGTAACGGTAAGAGGATTCATACCATACTTGTATTTGAGCAGGTGAGACTGCATGGCACTGTCCTTACCACCACTGCCGCCAACGATGCAGTCGTAGGTACCATCGGACTTGCGATAGCGGTCGCACAGCTCGACCAGCTCGCGCTCGCGCTCATCCCAGTCGATCTCGCCATCTTCCTTGAGCTTATTGAAATTGCAAGCATGGCAGACGCCATGCTCATCGAAGCTCAATGTCGATTTTTTCGAGCTATTGCTGTGGGCATACTCGTTGCTCGACATTGGCTGCTGGTTCGACATGTTGCAGACTTTGCAAAACTTAACATCACGAGGTAACCCATAAAACACTTCGAGTTCACTGTGAGGCTTGGCAAACTTCGAAAGATCTACAGATGAGCTAGGGGAAATTTTCAAAATCGGTCTCCAAATTCAAAATCAACAATCAAACAGGGTACTTATTACGAGCCAGCTGTAGATCGTCCGGGCGCCCCACATCCAGCCAAGGCTCGTGCATGGGATAGGCTATAGTGCCTTCACCTTTCTGCTGCACACGTTCGAACAGGGTCGGCATGTCGCATTGCGCGCCGACAGCTAGTTCATCGAGTACCATCGGATCCAGAACATAGATACCAGCGTTTACATGAGTCCTATAAACGGGCTTCTCATCGAAGCCGGTAATCCTGATTCCATCCGTGCGGATTACCCCGAACGGGTTCTGCCATTCGTGGAGCCTTACTGCCATTGTTGCCAACGCTCCATGTCGTAAGTGGAAATCAAGCATTTCTCCGTAACGAATGTCGCTGAGGACATCGCCATTGGTTACTAGAAACGGCAAGGTAGGTCGAGGCGACAACAGACTGATTGCGCCTGCTGTACCCAACGGGGAGTCCTCGTGAAGATAACTTATATTGACCCCCCATCTCTGACCGTCACCAAAATACTCTTCGATCATGTGCCCCAGGTAATGCACAGACAGTACGAAGTTTACGAAACCATCAGCCTTTGCACGCTCGATAATCAGTTCGAGTATCGGCTTGCCCCCCACAGAAAGCATGGGTTTTGGGCAGTCCTCTGTCAGCGGAAGCAAACGCTTGCCAAGGCCTCCCGCCATGATCACCATCGTGTTTGTACGCTCGCTCGTATCCAGAACCTCATCCCACAAGTGCAAACCAGTGACACAACGGCTCGTGTCAACGACCGGGATCTGGTGAATTTTGTTGGCGTGCATTAGATGCAGCACCATGTCGCGTCCCATTTCCGGCGGCACGACCAAAGGATTCACTGACATGATCTGGTCTACCGGACTGTTCAGACTCAGCCCGCGCAGCAGACCACGCCGAACGTCGCCGTCGGTCACACTTCCTTGCAACAAGCCTTCAGCATTGACCACCAGCACGATCTGTAGTCCGGACTCGTCCAGGTTACTGATAGCCTGCTGAATGGTTGCAGCAGGGGAAAGCAACACTTTTCGCCAAATTTTCTGATCAAGTGGTTTCATGATTTTTTCGGCTGAATTGGGTACTTGGATTCATGGATTCGCACGGGTGAACTCACCACCACGCGCCTCGCTTGCAGGTCTCTTATGACCGTCACCCCGGCTCCCACTATGGCTCCCTGTCCCACCGACAGGCCCTGGATGATTGTGGAACCCGCACCAATGAAGACATCGGATGCTACGCGCACAGCACCACAGAGGACAGCACCAGGTGCAACGTGAACATGACGGTCGATTATACAATCGTGATCAATTCTGGATCCGGTATTTATGATCGTATCCTCACCAATGGTGACGTCTGGCTGAATGACCGCCCCCGCCATCACTTGTACGCCTTCACCCAGTTCGACACTCGGATCGACCCAGGCCGTCGGATGCACCAACGAAGGAAACTGATATCCCCGTGCCTTCAACTCCAAAAACATATCTTTGCGCCGGGAAGACCCAACGACCTGCCCGAGACCGTTGACCAATGCGACGCTCCCTGCGTCAAGGCGCTGAAGAACCTCATCACCGCCTAATACCTCAAGGCCACGCCAGGATGTGATCGACGTCGACACCAGGCCGGGGTCACACACCCCCTTCACGTCAGCACCGAGCGCCCTGAGTAACGCGACCACAACTTTCGCGTGCCCTCCAGCACCAAGAACGATCAAGGGAGGGGAGCTGAAACCATAGCCCGACAAAGTCACTCAATCGCCTCGCCAGACCGATAGTTTCTGCCCGCAACGGCGCCAACGCGCTCCCACAAGGCGACGGCCGGAAGCCCGCCACCACAACGAGCAGTCGTCAAATGCTCTCGCGAGAAGCGGCTGCCGGCCGCAATATCGCAAGCCGCCACGACCTGCTGTCGGGCAGCGGTGCGGGTGTCCCACTCGCTCGGCTGTGGCGCTTTGGCAGCACCGCCCAACGCGCCTTGCAACCCACGGATCTTTACGACCATTTCGGCCAGCTCGGCTGGCTCCAGAGAGGCCTTGTGATCAGGACCTGCCATGCTGCGGTCCAAGGTGAAGTGTTTTTCAATGACACAAGCCCCGCGAGCAACTGCCGCCAGCGGGATGAGCAGCCCTTCCGTATGGTCCGAATAGCCGACCTCCAGTCCGAACGCCTGCCGCAAGGTGTCCATTGCACGCAGGTTCACCTCCGTGAACGGCGTAGGATACTGGGAGGTGCAATGCAGCAGCGTTACATGTCCGTGCAAATGGTTACGTGCCTGCTCATCGCTCCAGCAGCGCCACACCTCGTCCATGCTCGCAGGCTCACGATCATTGGTCAGCGCATGAGAAATGATGGCAAGCCCCTGCTCCACCTCACTCAACGTTGCCATCCCAGTGGATACGATCAGCGGCTTGCCCGTGCGGGCAAACTGCCACAACAATGGACCATTGGTTAGCTCACCGGAAGGGACCTTGAAGAATGGAATACCCAATGAGCAGAGGAACTCCAGGCTATCGCCGTCGAACGCGGTACTGATGAACTCTATGCCGTTCGCCCTGGCATGGGCCTGCAGCTCCGCATGCCAATCTCGCGGCAACTCGAGCTTCTGAAGCATTGCCAACTGACTTTCAGCGGCATCCGTGGTTTGCTGCTGATAACGCGCCTTGGGTGCAGTCGTTGACGCCAGCTTGCGCGCATCGAAGGTCTGAAATTTTACCGCGTCTGCGCCAGCCGCCGCCGCCAGCTCCACCAGCTTGAATGCCAGATCACGCTGACCGTTATGGTTCACCCCCGCCTCGGCGATGATGTACACGGAATCCTTGTTTTCTGGTTTCATAGATCAACTCAGATCGTGAAATGATTTGTGCCCCGAGAGGTCACAGTTTTCGAGTATACCCACGATGCTCCTCGCGGCATCGCCCCGCCCATAAGGGTTCACGGTTTTCCGGCTGGCTTGAGTGAAAGACTCCTCCAGAACCTTGCTCAACGCCCCCACGATCGACTGCTTATCCGCCTCGCAGTGAACTATCGAGTCCGCACATAGGCGACCAGCCTGACGACTACCTATGTTCACGGTTGGAACACCAAACGAAGGCACCTCAATCACACCACTGGAAGAGTTACCCACAACTGCCGCAGCCCGCCCCGCCACGCTGAGATAACGACGGAACCCCAAAGATGGTACGACCAGAACCCTTTCTTTATGCAGCACCGCGAATTTCTCGATCATCGGAATGATCGCGCGACCTCCGTTGTCAGCGTTCGGATACGTAATTACCACTTGATAAGCCGGAAACATTTCCAGCGCCTGAAGCAGCGCCTCAAAACTATTCACTGGATCTTCGTTAAGGACTGTCACTGGATGATAAGTGACCAGCAGAAACGGTTTGCTCAGGTCGAAGTCCAAGCTTTCACGTAATGCCTCAAGCGACATGGGAGGCGTTCGTGCGAGATGATCCAGACCCACGGCCCCCACGTTGAACACACGCTCCGGCGACTCACCCATCTGAATCACACGATCGCGGTAGGGCTCCGCCGCCACAAAGTGCAAATACGCCATTTTGGTGATCGCGTGACGAATAGCATCGTCATAAGCGCCCTCGGTCAATTCCCCGCCGTGCAGGTGAACAATCGGGATCCGCATGATCAGTGCCGCCTGGGCAATGCTCAGCGCCTCGAACCGATCACCTAGCACGACCAACAGGTCTGGGCGCAGCCGATCCAGCGCATCGGCAAAACCCAACGTACCGATGCCTATCGACTTGACAGTACCGACATCGGTATTCGAGGAGAGCAACATCTCGACTTTTGCGTCGATCTGGAAGCCGTCCTGAACGATTTGCTGCCAGGTTTCTCCAAACTCCGGAGATAGATGCATGCAACTGGCAATGACTTGGAGCTCCAGATGCGCGCTGCCCTCAATCTCCTTCATCAACCAATAGAGCAAGCCATACTCTGCTCGAGTGCCCGTGAAAACGGCAACACGACGCGTCATGAAGCCTGTCTCGAAGGCACACTGCTCGGCAGGTTGACAACTCGCGCCTCCAGCCACTCGGCGTTGCTCAAATCACCCTTGAGACATTCCTTAAAGGCAGGAAGACGGTTCATCAGAGCCCAAATAGGGCGCGTCATGACACCCGCTCCATTTGTCGCCTCAAGCAAGGCATCACGATGTCCGCGATCCTGGCAAATAACCGCGTTAAGCCAATAGTTGGAGCGACATTCATGCGGCTCAACTACAAATTGCAGGTCGCTGGCCAGCAGCTCCTGCTGGTAATTCAGCGCAAGTTCGCGCTTGGCAGCCAGAAATCCATCGAGCTGCTCAAGCTGCGCACATCCCAGTGCCGCATTCAGGTTAGGTAAACGGTAATTGAACCCGACTTCGTCATGAACGAATTCAAAGGGATGTGGCTGCTTGGCGGTCGTGGTCAAATGTTTCGCCCGCGCACCCAACTCTGCATTGGTCAGCAGCATGCCGCCGCCGCCGGTAGTGATCACTTTATTGCCATTGAAACTCAGCGTTCCAATGAGGCCGAAGGTACCCGTATGACGACCTTTGTAGGTGCTACCCAATGACTCGGCGGCATCTTCGACGAGCGCCAGCCCCCATTGCGAGCACACAGACATCAACTCGTCCAGCGCGACTGGATGGCCGAATGTATGCATCGGCAGACAGGCACGTACTACCCGACCATCACTGCGTAGACGACAGACACCATCAGCATCGATAACAGCCTCCTGCTCAAGCCAAGCCTCCAGCGCAACAGGTGACAAACCGAGCGTTTCGCGATCCACATCGACGAAGACCGGCTGAGCGCCACAATAGGTGATAGCGTTACAGGTAGCCACAAACGTCAATGATTGCGTGATCACCAACTCACCTGGCTTGACGCCGGCAAGCAGCAGTGCCACGTGGAGTGCCGCCGTACCATTGACAGTAGCGACCGCGCGCGCACTGCCTGTATAGGCCTGCATGTCATGCTCAAATCGGTCGACGAACGCTCCCACACTCGAAACAAAAGTCGAGACGATGGTATCGGCCAGATACTTTTGCTCGTTTCCTGCAAATACCGGAGCATGCAGCGGGATGAAATCCTGCGTGCCGTATTGCTCGCGCACAAACCTGACAAGGGAATCAAACATACCGAGCCTCAAACGTTGTAGATATTGGCTTTATACTTTGCAAGGTTCTGTGGCTGAGTGAACCATTCAACAGTCTTTTCCAAGCCATCGCGGATTGAGTACTCAGGTTTGAAGCCGGTAAGTCCGTTGATTTTGGAATTATCACACCACAAACGGAAAACTTCGGACTTTCCTGGACGCATCCGCTGCTCGTCGGTAAGGAACTCGACATCACTGCCCATCAGCTCGCGGATCAGGTTGAGGGTATCACCTACCGAAATCTCGAAATTCGAGCCAATGTTGACTGTCTCACCAACAGCCTGCTCACAACGCGCCAGCTCCAGGAAGCCACGGCAAGTATCAGTAACATAGTTGAAGTCTCGCGTCGGCGTCACATCGCCCAATTTGATCTGCTTCTGACCCGAAGCAATCTGACTGATGATCGTCGGAATAACCGCACGGGCCGACTGACGCGGGCCATAAGTATTGAATGGGCGCGCAATAGTCAACGGCAAATCGAACGCATTGAAGAAGCTCATGGCCATCGCATCTGCACCAATTTTCGATGCACTGTAAGGGGATTGCGCTTGCAGCGGGTGGAGCTCGTCGATCGGCACGTACTGCGCGGTACCGTAAACCTCACTGGTCGACGTATGAATAACACGCTTTACGCCGTTTTCCAGAGCGGCCTGGCAAATATTCAACGTCCCTTTGACATTCGTATCAACGTAACTATCAGGTGCGACATATGAATAAGGAATCGCAATCAGAGCCGCAAGATGAAAGACAATATCCACATCCTTGGTAATATGCTTGCAATAATGCGGATCACGAACATCCCCATTAAGCACTTCAATCTGAGACAGACAGTCTACATCTTCCAGCCAACCCCAGTAGTTGAACGAATTATACTGGGAAAGCGCTTTGACCTTGTAGCCCTCACGCACCAGCATTTCAGTCAAATGCGAACCAATAAATCCATCGGCGCCGGTTACCAAAACTGTAGTCATCGCTCAACCCTTAACGTTCCCTAGACCACAACAGCCAAAGGGCCACCAAAAAATAAATAGGACTATTCTTACACCAAATCCATGCCATTCACTGCAAAAGCACTGTTACTGCACCTCGAAAATTTCAAGGCATCATCGAGGCTATCGGAAAATCTTAGAGTACGCCAAACAGACCCGCAAACTGAGAGTTCGTAGACACCCCTACAACATCGACAGACTGACACAACACAGCGACCTGGCCTTGACGCATACCAAAACGATCCACTCGACCAAGCTTTCACGCCCAGCCCGCCTTATCGCAATCTGGATCCCAGAGCATCCCACCCTATCCAGACCATCATGCCAAAAAATGCCAGGCATCGAGCACGACGACCAAGATAGCGAAGCACCTGCCTCCGGCCGAGCATGACCAGCTCCACTCTTGACGACCCGCACCTTAAAGGCGTACCGCCCCGGCACTATACATTAGGACCTTACGCACACCCACACAAGCCAAAGAGTTTGCCTGAAAAGCCCGCAATTGCAATGCGCCAAATGCCATACCCTGCTTAACTAAACATTTTGCAACACAGGCTCCTCCCTATTCAAAGCAGACGGATTATAACCGAGCTTCAGACCAACTATCTCGCATGCCATCAACCCGAATCCACAGCAAGGACAAGCCCACCTTGAACCCGCCTCGCACGGGCAACTAAACACTCCATTTGACCAGTCACCGTAATAGATCTAGATCAACCTGTTGAGATCAGAGACAATAGACGCTTTTACCGCCACCCATACGAGATCACCGCAGACGCAAAAAATTAATATCACTTCGCCATACTCACCACCAAAAAAACAATATCAATTAGCCATACTGTACCGCTAGGCTTGATACAACAGGACATTTCTGTCCTCGGCAACCAGATCAGATTAGGAAATCATTAAGTGATGGATTGGAGAGACACAGTAGTTGCCGCAGAGACCTCCCTACGTGATGCCATCGTTCGCATTGACAACTGCGCGACGCAATTGGCCTTGGTGCTGGACGCACAGCAGAAACTGGTCGGCACCCTGAGCGATGGGGATGTGCGCCGGGCCGTTCTTCGAGATGTGAGCCTGGACACTCCTGTTGCGCAAGTCATGAATAGATGCCCCATAACCGCACGCGCCTCGTCCTCGCAATGCGAACAGTTGGCACTGATGCGCCGCAATGTAATACACCATCTTCCTTTACTGGATGAGCAGCAGCACGTCGTCGGCCTTTCTACACTCGATGCACTCACCGGCATCATCGAGCGCCCCAACTGGGTAGTCCTCATGGCTGGCGGACTAGGCGAACGTCTGCGCCCACTGACCGAAAGCTGCCCAAAACCGATGCTGACGATCGCTGGCAAGCCCATCCTTGAATGCATCCTCGAAAAATTCGTCGAACAGGGTTTCCGTAATTTCTTCTTGTCAGTGAATTATCTGGCCAATGTCGTACGCGACCACTTCGGCGATGGCAGCAGATGGGGGGTTCGCATTCAATACCTGGAAGAAAACAAGCGTTTGGGGACAGCAGGTGCACTGTCACTACTGACCACGCGCCCTGAGCATCCAATTCTCGTAATGAACGGCGACTTGCTTACACAAGCGCGCTTCGATGGCCTTTTACAGTTTCACTCCGAGCATGACGCCGCAGCAACCATGACGGTGCGCGAGTACGACTTCCAAGTACCTTATGGCGTCGTGAGGATGAATGGATCAAAAATCGCCTGCATTGATGAAAAGCCCGTTCATAACTTCTATGTGAACGCAGGGATTTACGCAATATCACCCAGCGCGCTTGACCGAATTCCATCGGATACGTTCTATGACATGCCAACCCTCTTCGAAGAATTGATCGCGGCCGAAGAAACGACAGCAGCCTTTCCTCTTCGAGAGTATTGGCTGGACATCGGTCGGATGGAAGAGTTCGAGCGAGCCCAGCATGAATGGCCTTCCCACACGGGAAACATCGCTTGAACTCAAGCCGCCCCCCAGACATCGAAGTCCATTGCAAAATACTCAAAAAATGAGCGACCTCATGAAAAAAATCGTCTTGTTCCTCGGAACACTCGCTGTTGCCAGCGTCACGCTAACCGGTTGCGACGAATCATCGCAGCCGCAGAACAATGTAGTGGGCAGACCTGAGCAGGTCGCTACCCCCTCTCAAGTCATTGCGAGTCAGGTGCTTGAGATGTCCCTTTCCTCACCGGAATCGGCGGCTCAAATGGCAGCAAAAGCTCCCGAGTCGGTGGCTCAAGCGGCGCTCGAGGGAGCCGAGCAAGCACTGAGCGAACTTCAAATCTCACCCGAATCAGCGATGTTGAAACTGACCTCCTACGCCCAATTGACGGCTGCAATCGCTGCCGCATCACCGAGCTCAGAAGTCCTACGCGATGCGGCTGAAAAAACCGAAAACGCAAGATTGCGGGCAGTTAGCGCGCTCGCTGACGCCAAGCAAAAGTAGGCAGTGGACGGGAGTGAATCTCCCGCCCGGATCAAGACTAACCCCTTTAAGGCTTGACGCGGCTCTGCTGCATGATCGCTATGGTAGGCTGCTGGACCAGCTCCGGAATCAGCAGGATGGGCTGACCCCCAGGCTGTTTCCTCTAATGTTTCAGAACGGAGATTCAAACAAAATGCGCGCAAGAGGTGGTGGATGAAATTCGGTTCTCCCTCCCCCGACAAAAAAATACTTTTTGTCGTCAATGAAGCTGGTGAGTTCGTAGAACTCCGCCGAGTTGCCCTGGCCGCGAAAGATGCAGGTTATGGCGTCGCGTTCCTTTTCGCCCAACAAGGATATATAAATCTCAAGCAGGATCGCGCCTCCTGCCGCCTGAATGGTTTCGATGATTATTTCCCCGGCCGCTCCTTGAGGCGCTCGCTGCAGTCGAAGCAGTATCAGGAAATCGCCGACGGGCTGGAAAACGGTTATATCCCGCATTCGCTGCGCCAGGAAAGGAAACCCAAGCGCCCATTCGCCACTGGTGCCGCACTCTTGCTCTCAGCCTTAGCAACCCCCCTGCTGGCACTGACTGAGCGCACCGCTGGTGTATTAGATGCTCGCAAGAAGAGGAAACATGCGCGGACTCTCCAGCCATTCAACTATGCACGCCTCGTCTATAAACACGTCACTCCGGCGCTCGTCATCTATGGCCAGGAGTTTCCCGGCTCGGTCAACTCGCTCCTGACCAAGTTGTGCAACAGAGACAATGTCCCGACGCTGATTATTCCGTTCGCCGTGGGTACCGCCAAGGAAATGGTTGAGAGCCTTTCCGACAAGCCGCCTTACGACGCTGAACGAAATATCATCAACAAACTCGCTGCATCGCTATTCCCGCACTGGGTCAACTACTACGCGTCGAAAAAACTGCTGCGCCTGCCCGGACAGAAAATATTCCTGCTCGAGACACTCGGTATTGCGCCAGAGCACCCTTGGATCCCCAACAATAGCCGCACCACCTGCATCGGGGTAGAAAGTCCGGAGATGCAACGCTACTACCAGCGCATGCTCTTCCCACCGAGCCAATTGAGGGTCACCGGTGCGGCTTATGACGACATTCTCTACACTGCACGCAAATCCGATACTGCGAGAAGCTTGATTTTCCGCCGTCTCAGGCTCGACCCGAACAAGCCATTGCTAGTATGCGCCTGGCCGACCGACCAATATGGTTCGCGCGATATACCGCTGGAGTTCCCCAACTACAAGGCATTGTGCATGGCCTGGGCCAAGACACTGGCTGCGGCGAGTCGCTTTAGCGACTTCAATGTCGTGATCCGCCCACATCCGGTCACCGACCCCAACCTGTTGATGGAGGTCCTACGTCCCTATCGCCTACATCATCGCGTGACAGATATCGACACACTGGACCTGGTTCCAGCCTGTGATCTGTTTGTTGCCTGCGTGTCCTCAACCTTGCGCTGGGCTGCTGCCTGCGCAATTCCGGCGATCAACTATGACTGTTATGACTACGGCTACACGGACTTCAACGGTGCCGAAGGTCTATTCACAACCAATCGGTACAGTACTTTTGTGTCGCTGGTTGAACGCTTGACTGAAAACAAGACAGTTTATGAAGAAGCTCGCACCAAACAGATGGCCTGTGCCAAGGAATGGGGCATGCAGGATGGACGCTCCATGGAACGCATCATCAACCTGATCGATGAACTGGCCGGCCCCCCATCCAAATCCACCTCTCCATCAGAATTTCATGCCAATGAGTAACGACGGAAAAAACCGCCCTGCCCTCAAGGAAACGGTGGTCAATAACAATAGCCAGTTCAATCTTCTGGCCTTGCTCAAAAACCTCTGGGACTTTCGCTTACTGCTCTGGGTATTTTGCAAACGTGACCTGAAAGGCCGTTATACACAAACCATATTCGGGCTGGGCTGGGTTATCCTCACACCACTCATTACCGTTGGGGTATTCGTCATTGTGTTCGGCGTGATGGTAAAGGTACCCACAGACGGGCTACCGACCATCATGTTTTATTTGGTAGCGGTAATCCCCTGGTACGCGTTCATGAACGTGCTCAACCCTTCGGTCCAGATGATCGAGGGTAACGCGGGCCTGATAAGCAAAGTTTACTTTCCAAGACTCCTCATAGGTGGGTCGTATGCGGTGGGGGCTGCCGTGGACTTCCTGATTGCTTACACATTGCTCATTACCCCTTTTGCGATCGGATATGGCGTATGGACGCCGCAACTTCTGCTGGTGATGCCATTACTTCTGGCCTGCACGCTGATGACCGGTCTTGGTGTTGGCTTGATGCTCGCCCCCCTGAACGCCAAGTACCGGGACGTCAAGCACCTTGTCCCGCTCGCGCTGCAACTGTTCTACTACTCGACACCGGCAATCTATCCAGTTTCTGCAGTCCCGTCGTGGGCCAAGCCGTGGTACGCCGTCAACCCGCTATCGCTGGTCATTACCGGGTACCGTGACGCCATGCAAGGCCATTGGCCCGCGCAGAGCACGCTATTGACGCTGATAGCCATCGCCATCGTGTGCTTCTCCGCTGGGGTACTGGTTTTTCAGCATTTCGACAAGAATGTGGTGGATACACTATGAGCTGGGCCATTCGTTGCGAGGAAATTTCAAAGTTATACCGAATCGGCAAGTCCAATGTGACCGCTGCGGAAATGATCAATCAGCGACTTAAATGGATGCTTGGCCGCGTCGTCAGACCGTTGAGCAAACCGTCGGGCGGTGACTCGCTAGCAAGCGCCCCCCCCGCTCATACAATTTTGAACGAGCTTCAAACCCAACACGCGCCAGCCAATCACTTCTGGTCGCTAAAAGACGTTAGCCTGGAAATCAATCAAGGCGATCGGGTAGGCATCATTGGCCCGAACGGCTGCGGGAAAAGTACTCTACTCAAGATTCTTTCACGCATTACAGCGCCTTCGTCCGGGCTATTTCGCTTTCGCGGCCGACTAATAAGCCTCCTGGAGATTGGAACCGGATTTCATGGTGATCTCTCGGGTCGAGAGAATATCTTCCTTAACGGCTCGATCATGGGCATGAAGCCGCGGGAGATTAGCCGTCGGCTTGAGGAAATCATCGACTTTTCTGAACTGGGCGAGCTTATCGATACGCCAGTCAAGCGCTACTCCTCCGGCATGTATGTACGCCTGGCCTTTGCAGTCGCTGCGCACCTTGAGTCAGAGATTCTGATCGTGGACGAAGTCCTGGCTGTGGGCGATGCGGCGTTTCAACGGAAATGCACCGAAAAAATGCTTCAAGTCGCAGACCAAGGACGCACACTGCTTTTCGTCAGCCACGATATGGATGCAGTGAATCGTATTTGTAATCGCGCAGTGCATATGGCACATGGCCGAGTCATAAATGACAGCAAGATCGAAAAAGAGCAGTCAAGCTCGGCGCCTAGCCAGTCAACTCAGACCGTCTCAGACATTACCCGATCATATATCCGTTCAGGCATACAGCTAACACCCGAGATGGTGTGGGCGGAAGCCGAAGCCCCGGTTTTCGATGACTGTATAAGGTTGGACGCTGCGAGAATCGTTGATCTGGACGGACAAGTGACATCCCAATTCGACGTAAAGCAAAGCTTCATCGTTGAAGTCAAGTTCACCGTACTGAAGGAAAAATGGCCGGTGAACGTCCATATCCACCTTAAGGACTTGGCAGGCCACTATATTCTGGTAGGCATGGATAACCACCATGCACACTCAGGTCTCCGACCCGCGGGACAGTACGTCGAACGCTGCACTATCCAATCACCGCTACTCAACGTTGGAGACTATCGCTTCGACATTGAATTGTGGCCTGGCTCGGAAGTCGATCATCGCATCATTCAAATGGCGGCATTGAGTTTTACCGTAGTCGATGACAGCGCTGCCGAAGGCGTTCGCGGAAATTGGCCAAATGCTTGGCCCAGTTGCCTGCTTCGCCCACATCTTCCGTGGGATATTCAATCACCGGTAAATCGCAGATTGCTTTGAACAGACAAATGCAAAGCGCCTCGTCATGTCATATTTCACCTGGATGCGCGGTAATGATGATCTCATTCCCGCATCAACTTTTACACGCCCTCTGCGCGCTTCAGCATGACAGGGCAGGCAGAGGCATAGCTCTTGATACCAGAGCGTTGCTTGTCGTGTGGTCATATCAAGAAAGCGACCACGAACCAGGCTCCCGTGCCCGCCAGTTCTTCGACTCGGCGTTGCGCAATTATCCCCACATCGAATGCCTATTCCTTTCGCGCCACGAGCGCAGATTCGCACTTTCGCCCTACCGAAAATTGACTTCCCGGGCGAACTGGATACGAAAAGCACTTGGCATTTCGGGCTCAGAGCGGCTCAGCTTCTACTATGCCCACGATGCAAGTGCGGACCACACAGCCCAAGCCTTCATGCAGGCGCTGCAGGCCGAAAAAAACATATGCTATGGCGATGCCCCGGGCTTTCTCTATCCTTCGACAAAACCAGTCAGAACACCTTTGCCACTGAGCTTACGCTGGCTCAAGGAGCTCTTCTGGTTTTCTCGTATTGGCGATGTCACGCCTTGGCTGGCAGCTGAATCAGCCATGATTGCTGTTGACTTCGGCGAGTGGGAAAAAGAATGCGGTCTGCCCCTTCCCGTTGTCATCCCCGACGCTATATTCAATCGCACCCTTGCAGCATTGAAAGCCGCATTTCCCGAGATCGCAAACTTCGAGCGATATCTTTCGAAGCAGCCCAACAATGCCAACAAGGCCATTCTGATCCTCAGCAACTTCACCAACAGCAAGCTGACCAGCCAAAACGACGAACTGGCCCTGTATAAAGCCATCTGCAGGGCCAATCTGAAGCCAGGTGACCATATCTATATAAAAAAGCATGCTGGAACAAGCCAGGCATTCATGGGCAAGCTTTTAGTCACACTGGAGGAGTATTGTGCTGCAGCCTTCCCGAGTGAACTTGAACACATACCCATTGAGTTATTTACCAAACTTCATCACTGCTGCGAAATAATTTCAGTTTCCTCGGCATCAGCTCTTTTTTCTCGCATCCCCGGCGCCCGTACGAAACACGCCCTCACGCAAGAACATATAAACCGGTATTTCAACCCGGCCTACCGAAATTACATGATTTCTGCAAACAGCCGGATCCTGCAGAAATCCCCCTCTTCTGAATAGATAATTCCATGCAAGTAAAAATCAAGAAAACTGGACCAACGGCATTAAACACGGTGATTATTATCACCTTAGGATTCATTCCCACTCATAGCATCGCACAGCCGACAACGCCTCACCCACAAACCGAACCCCGGTACATCAATGCGCTGCCTTACACGATTGAGAAAAGTGGCCACTACAAACTGGCCACCTCTCTGGACACTACTACCGACGGTATATCTGTTGCCGCCGACAATGTGATAATTGACCTGAATGGGCAATCCATCACCGGCCCTCTGACTACCGACACCACATCGTCTGGCATCGTCTCTTTTGGCCACCATCACATTGAAATAAGAAACGGTAAGATTCGCGGCTTTCAGCACGGCGTCTATTTATCTGGCTATGCCGACAAAGCTCAAACGTCGAAAGACCTCGGCCCTGGCGGACACGTCATTGAACACCTAAGCATAAGCCAGAGCAGTTTCAGGGGGATTCGTACCGAAGGGCAGAACACTGTAATTCGCGAGAATAAAATCAGTAATGTCGGTGGCGATATGACCAGCGACAACGCTTATGCCATGGGCATCGAAACCTATGGAGAAAAGACGCTGATCCTCAACAATCAGGTTGAAGAGGTACGCGGGACAGGAGCAGCGGACATAGGAGAAGGCGTAGGCATCTCACTCACACGCTTTGGTAGCGGGAGCATCGTGAAAGGCAATCGGATCACCAACAATTCCCTTGAAATCCCTACCGACTCACCTGGCTGGACTACCCGCTCACGCTCCAGCTACGGCATATGGGTGGGTGGTGATGGCATCAGCGATGTACTAGTGGCCGATAACACTATCAAGAACTTCCAACAGGGCATTACTTTCAAACGCTCAGAGTCTGGCGCCCTTGGAGGAAATAATGTTACAGCATCCTTCATTCCTTATTATCTACCGGATAATCACAAGAGAACCCGCGTAAGAGACTTGGGTGGCAACTCATCCGATGAGCAGAATCTATTACTGAAACCAGGTCGCGCAACCCCAGGGCAGGTCGAAACTGTTGAACCCCCCATATCCACCTATTTGTCCCCATTACACCGGTTGATGTCACCGGCCTTTCTACCGGTCAGCAAAACCAGGGTTGGCCAAAAAACCATTGAAGGTAAAAACGCTGCCAATATGGTGGACTACTGGCATCCACTCTACCCGGGTAGAGCAAAACACCCGATCTATGTCGACCTGGCAACTGGCAGGGCTTGGAACTGCTGCGAAACCGATCACTTGATCAATATTCAAGGCGCTCAAGGCACTCCCTACGAAGACGTCCTGCAAGGAGATGACAAAACGAACCTGCTTGCGGGTGGACTGGGGAATGATCGTATAGACGGTCGCGAAGGCGATGACTACCTCTTCGGAGATGAAGGAGACGACGAGTTATGGGGGGCTAAGGGAAATGACTTTTTCGACGGTGGGCCTGGTAACGACGTAATGTGGGGCGGCCCCGATGTGGACACCTTTGCTTTCTGGAAACGCTCGGGCATCGACCACGATACCATTGGGGACTTTTCAGTGAGTACAACTGAGCAGGACATCGTCGACTTTGCAGGCGCCTTCCACTCCTACGAGGAAGTAATGGAAGCGACGACCCAAGTGGATGAGGACATCATCATCACTTTGACAACCGATGACTCCATCACACTGAAAAATGTTCAAAAAGAAGATCTGCGGCCAGCAAGCTTTAAGTTCTAACGGGACGGGGGATGACTCGCTTTCGTTACACTGAAATCGAGTCCTCCCAAATTTTTAAGTACAGTGTTCAGCAGTTATACACGACGTATCAACGTGGCAACTGTCAACCCCAGATTTCCCAGGAACGTCTGTCTGTAGACTCCGGCTCGCTGAATTTCCAACACCCTGCGCAGTAACCTATATTGACGAGCGGCACCAAACTTCTCCAACGTCTGTATATTCTCAGAAGTAAAACGATGACTGATCGCCTGCAAGGCTACAAGATTCTGATCCATCCAGAAGCGGAAGCGACCATGTAACAACTGTTTAATTCTTTTACTTTTTTCAAAAATTCCCGTATTCGAACCTACACAGTTGGCACTATGCTGCCGATAACGGACAGACGGGGCAACATCATACAGGACTTTTCCACCACAGCCGCTTACGATCATATACGCCCACCAATCATGAGAAACTGCCGGCACTTCCGCCCCCGCCTCACGCAGTAGGTTCATTAGCGCATGATTGAATACCATGGTATTACCGCCCGCGATATTTTGAACCAGTGCATTGCGAAAATTTGCAGGACGAGAAAACGACGGAGAAAAGCCTATATGCTTGCCACTCTCATCGATAAGTTCGGTCCGCGAGCAGTACAATGCGGGTTCATTACGAGGCACTCTCGACAACTGGCCAACTGCTTTTTCCAACTTGTCACTGTTCCAGATATCATCCTGATCACACCAAGCATAATAGTCCGCCTCGACATTTTGCCTGCAGCTTATTGAGAGAAAATTTCGAGCAAAACCTTTCAGCGGCCCCTCGTATATTGATATCCGATCATGCCCCCAACGGTCAGCATATTCTTTGAGCATTGCAACTGTTGCATCATTCGAACCATCATCTGAAACAAAGACCTTAAAGTTTTGAAAAGTTTGCCTTTCCAACGAGATCATTTGTTCGGCCAGATAACGTTCGCCATTTCTTGTACACAGCAGTACGGCTACGGTAGCGACGTGATTAACGCTCGAGCGATCATCCAAAGGGAAAAACTCAGATGCAGCTGTAGTCCCGTTCAACATTCGCTCTCCTCAAAATTCGCACGTGCCGCTGACACTACGAAAAAATCCATGCTTCTAATTATGTCTAAGTATCACTAAAACATTAGGTGCTGAACTCCAATCCTTCAACATCCCAATCACTTCAGCAAAATGTAATGTCGTTAAGCAACATTTTGGCTGCTACCACCACAATTGTCGACGCTTGGCCGTTCTTTCCACACGTTATCCATCCTTTGATATTGGAATAATGGCACTTCAGGGGAGTAGAGCATCGGTTTTACTGAGTGGCATAGAGCCACTAATTTAATATCAAAAATCCAGAATATGCATACTACCCGCAATTCGCATATCGCCGACGCAACACATCCTTCCAGCCTCACATTGAGCGTAGCTTGGACTTATGCGGTTGCTGCAGTTTTTCCTAAATGTTGCACAATTGCAGGCCACAAAACTCCAACACCAGCGTACTTTGGCTCTATTCTGAACAAAATACCGCATCAATGTGTCACTTCGACAAGCGAATCCTGAATTAGGTTGCAGATCAACGGGACTAAAAGGTCATGCTGTTCCCTACATTTACAGGCAAGCACAGGACGTGCGACGTGGCCTGCTAGAGAGTAGCGACGATGGGTTAGCCCATCTCGATGGCGTACGACAACCCTGGTGTCAGACACTCTCCAGAGGTTTCGATAGCATCTTGAGGACGAAGGACCAGGTTTGGCCGAAAGCTCGGAGAATAATCACGACAATAGCTACTGACACCACACGTAACGCCATGGTGAGCAGCGATGAAATGAGCCATTCGAGCCACAACGCCATGATTGCATTCTAAATGCATGACGTAACGGTCAGGAGCTCCGGACCTATACCTGTAGTCAACAACCTAGTTATAGAAAAAGGTCGCTCAAACAGCCGTCTTGCGCGTACGACGCCTCTCCCGCAGCGCAATATAGGTACCCAGTAAAGGCCCCAGCGTGAGGCCAGCCAAAAAGGCACCTAGCACCAGTACCGCAACTGGCAGCGATGGTGCGCCCCAACCAAAAATCATCAGAGCGACAGACTGATTATTTTCAAGCACGAACAGAACAACAGCTGAAGCCACCAGCATCACGAGCAAGGCTAGCGCCAGACGTTTAAAGTTCCACATGAATATCCCTTCTTCTGTACATCCCGTTAAAGGTCATCCCCCTCCTCTTCCTCATTCACCCGGTCCCTAAGCTCTTTACCCGGCTTGAAATGAGGAACAAATTTCCCATCAAGGCTAACGGACTGACCGGTTTTTGGATTACGACCTACCCGCGGGGCGCGGTAGTGGAGGGAGAAGCTGCCGAAGCCACGGATCTCGATACGATCTCCCGTAGCCAGGCATTGGGACATTTGCTCAAGCATGGTCTTGATAGCCAGCTCTACATCCTTGGATGAGAGTAGCCCTTGATGGGTGACAATTCGTTCGATCAACTCCGACTTCGTCATATTTTTCCCTTCTTTTTCAAGCAGCTAGGAAAATCGCTTCAAAGGTTTTAGCATGACCGGAGGATTTTGAACAGCCCGAGTATTGACATATCTTCTCGGTGTCGTATTTGCCCCATTTCTGCGCACGCGCTGCATTTGGATGTACTCAGCGACAAATGACCAGCATCGTACGCGTCAGATAACCTGCCGGATTGAAACCAAAGGGGTATTGATCTTCATCCTTCGCGTCGTCGGATCGGGTAATCACCTTGTAGCCTGCGCCCTTGCACTCTCTGGCAGCCCTCTTATGGCACTTCTCCCAGCCGGAACCCAATCCTGAACAATCGATCTCGATACCACTGACGCCCCGCACTGCATGGGTCTTGGCGCTTGTGGCACAGCCGGCCAGCGCCAGCACGACCATTACCCAAAATAATTTGTTCATTCACATCCTTGGTACAAGAGGCTCGATCCGATGATTTATCTCAGGCCGGCCAGACTTGAATAGATGATTGATCTGCTTAACAAAACAGACACCCTGGCAACGGGATTGGTTTCATATTGAACGTGAGAGACTGCAGTACTCGCGGACGCGGAGGAAGAATTCAGATAAATCGCAGGCACAAAAAAGGGCGACCGAAGTCGCCCTTTTTCTATGGTCTGACAGAACTCAGTTCTGTTTTTCCATTTGTGCACGCAACAGGTCACCCAGAGTGGTAGGACCAGGAGCAGCTGTGTCCGAAGCCGGCTTGTCGCGCAGGCTCTGGATAGCTTCTTTCTCTTCTTCAACGTCTTTCGACTTGATGGAGAGCTGGATTACGCGGCTCTTGCGGTCAACGCTGATGATCTTGGCTTCTACTTCTTCGCCTTCTTTCAGGACGTTACGCGCGTCTTCAACGCGGTCACGGCTGATTTCGGAGGCTTTCAGAGTCGCTTCGATATCGTCGGCCAGGGTGATGATGGCGCCTTTAGCGTCAACTTCTTTCACGATGCCCTTAACGATTGCGCCCTTGTCGTTCTCTTGAACGTACTCGGAGAACGGATCGCTTTCCAGTTGCTTGATACCCAGGGAGATGCGCTCGCGCTCTGGGTCAACCGACAGGATAACGGTGTCCAGCTCGTCGCCCTTCTTGAAGCGGCGTACGGCTTCTTCGCCCACTTCGTTCCAGGAGATGTCGGACAGGTGAACCAGGCCGTCGATGCCGCCGTCCAGACCAATGAAGATACCGAAATCGGTGATCGACTTGATGGTGCCGGAGATTTTATCGCCCTTGTTGAACTGGCCAGAGAAATCTTCCCATGGGTTAGATTTGCACTGCTTGATGCCCAGGGAGATACGACGACGCTCTTCGTCGATGTCCAGAACCATGACTTCCACTTCGTCGCCGACTTGTACGACTTTCGAAGGGTGGATGTTCTTGTTGGTCCAGTCCATTTCGGAAACGTGTACCAGGCCTTCAACGCCTTCTTCCAGCTCAGCGAAGCAGCCGTAGTCGGTCAGGTTGGTAACACGAGCGGTGACGCGAGTGCTTTCTGGGTAACGGGCTTTGATAGCAACCCATGGATCTTCGCCCAGTTGCTTGAGGCCCAGGGAAACACGATTGCGCTCGCGATCGTACTTCAGAACCTTGACATCGATCTCGTCGCCAACGTTGACGATTTCCGAAGGATGCTTGATACGCTTCCAGGCCATGTCGGTGATGTGCAGCAGGCCATCGACGCCACCCAGATCGACGAATGCGCCGTAATCGGTGAGGTTCTTGACGATACCTTTGACCTGTTGGCCTTCCTGCAGCGATTCCAGCAGAGCTTCACGCTCGGCGGAGTTCTCGGCTTCCAGGACACTGCGACGGGAAACGACAACGTTGTTGCGCTTCTGGTCCAGCTTGATGACCTTGAATTCCAGCTCTTTGCCTTCCAGGTGCGTGGTGTCGCGCACTGGACGGACGTCAACCAGGGAACCTGGCAGGAACGCACGGATGCCGTTAACGTCGACAGTGAAGCCGCCTTTAACCTTACCGTTGATAACGCCCTTGACCACTTCCTCAGCTGCGAAAGCCGCTTCCAGAACGATCCAGCATTCAGCGCGCTTGGCTTTTTCACGGGACAGCTTGGTTTCACCAAAGCCATCTTCAACCGAGTCCAGCGCAACGTGAACTTCGTCACCTACGTTGATGTTCAGTTCGCCAGCGTCGTTGTAGAACTGCTCAAGCGGGATGAGTGCTTCAGACTTCAGACCAGCGTGAACGGTTACCCAGCGAGCTTGGTAATCGATATCAACGATAACACCGGTGATGATGGAGCCTGCCTGAAGGTTCAGGGTTTTCAGGCTTTCTTCAAAGAGTTCCGCAAAGCTTTCGCTCATTTTAATTCCTGTTGATTAGGGCGAAGAATACGCCCGCCTCCACACCCCAGACGGTGTGGGTTAGTTTCATATAAAAGAAGCACCACAGGACTATGACTGGTCCCCTGCGGAGCTTCCTGGTCACCCGGCGATATCGCGAATGGCGATCTCGCTCATGATGCGTTGCAACACCTGATCGATGGACAACTCCGTGGAATCCAGCTGTATCGCGTCAGCCGCCGGCTTGAGCGGGGCTACTGCGCGCTGGGTGTCACGCTCGTCGCGTGCACGGATCTCATCTAGCAGACTCGACAGACTAACATCCTCGCCTTTGCCCTTCAACTGCAAATATCGGCGACGCGCCCGCTCCTCTGCACTGGCGGTCAGGAAAATCTTCAGCGGCGCATCGGGAAACACTACCGTGCCCATGTCGCGACCGTCGGCCACCAGCCCCGGTGGCTCCTGGAAGGCGCGCTGGCGTTGCAGCAACGCCTCGCGCACCGCCGGCAGCGCGGCGACCTGGGAAGCCCCGGCGCCAACGCTTTCGGTCCGGATGACATCGCTGACTTCGTCACCTTCCAGAATGATGCGCTGCAACTGACCGTCGGTCGCCGCGATGAACTGCACGTCCAGATGCGCGGCCAACGCCTTGAGCAACTCTTCGTTGGTCAGGTCGACGCCATGATTGGC
This sequence comes from Pseudomonas sp. CFBP 5748, assembly GCF_053850495.1. Lineage (NCBI taxonomy): Bacteria > Pseudomonadati > Pseudomonadota > Gammaproteobacteria > Pseudomonadales > Pseudomonadaceae > Pseudomonas > Pseudomonas sp. CFBP 5748. The sequence goes on along the minus strand of NZ_JBSPTN010000001.1, from coordinate 311,708 downwards.
GGCGGCGAATGCCAGCAGGCGATACAAGGCACCCGAATCGAGCAGGTTCCAGCCCAGTTGCCTGGCCAGGATCCCGGCGACGGTCCCCTTGCCCGAGCCACTTGGGCCATCGATGGTGACGACCGGTGCCTTTATGTTCACGACTGTGCCTCTTGTGCTACTCGAATACCAACCTGCGCGCACAGCGTCAGGAAGTTCGGGAACGACGTCGCGACGTTCGCGCAATCATGGATGCGAATTGGCGCACTGGCGCGCAACGACGCAACACTGAAGGCCATGGCGATGCGGTGGTCACCGTGACCATGGACTTCGCCACCGCCGATCTGGCCGCCGTCGATGATGATGCCGTCCGGCGTTGGCTGGCACTTGACGCCCAGGGCCAGCAAGCCGTCCGCCATCACCTGGATACGATCCGATTCCTTGACCCGCAGCTCTTCGGCGCCGGTCAACACGGTACGCCCTTCGGCACACGCGGCCGCCACGAACAGCACCGGGAATTCATCGATGGCCAGCGGAACCAACGCCTCGGGAATCTCGATACCCTTGAGTTTAGCTGCTCGTACGCGCAAGTCTGCCACCGGCTCGCCGCCGACTTCACGCTGGTTTTCCAGGGTGATGTCAGCACCCATCAGACGCAGGATGTCGATCACGCCGGTGCGGGTCGGGTTGATGCCGACATGCTCGAGCACCAGGTCGGAACCTTCGGCAATCGAGGCGGCCACCAGAAAGAATGCCGACGAGGAGATATCGCCCGGCACTTCAATGTGGGTCGCGGTCAGTTTGCTGCCAGACTCGACGGAAGCGGTGGCACCGTTGACTGTGACCGGGTAGCCAAAGCCGCGCAACATGCGCTCGGTGTGGTCGCGGGTCGGAGCTGGCTCGGTGACAGTGGTCTTGCCTTCGGCATAGAGCCCCGCCAACAGCAGGCAGGACTTAACCTGGGCGCTGGCCATCGGCATGGTGTAGGTCAGGCCCTTGAGCTTGTTGCCGCCGCGAATAGTCATCGGCGGACGGCCCTCGGCCGCGGTCTCGATGACCGCACCCATTTCCCGCAACGGGTTGGCGACACGATTCATCGGACGCTTGGACAGCGAGGCGTCACCGGTCAGGGTGCTGTCGAAGTCCTGCGCGGCCAGCAGGCCGGACAACAGGCGCATCGAAGTACCGGAGTTGCCCAGGTAGATCGGGCCAGGGGCAGGCTTGAGGCCGTGCAGGCCGACACCATGGATGGTCACGCGACCGTGATGCGGGCCTTCGATGACCACGCCCATGTCGCGAAACGCTTGCAGCGTCGCCAGGGCGTCTTCGCCCTCGAGGAAGCCTTCCACTTCTGTCACGCCTTCGGCCAGGGAGCCGAGCATGATCGAACGGTGGGAAATCGATTTATCGCCCGGTACACGAATACGCCCACTCAGGGAGCCACCAGGTTGTGCCAGGAAAATCAGATCATTGGAGTTCATAGCGTCCACATAGGCCCGACGGGCCAGGATTTTACTGAAATGCTCGCGGGCCACCCTGGCGCGTGTGAAAACGCCCAGCAATTGGTGCCCGTCCCCTGCATCGACCGCGTCGCGCAAGGCGTCGAGGTCGCTGCGAAATGTATCGAGTGTGCGCAGGACAGCTTCGCGGTTAGCGAGGAAGATGTCGTGCCACATGACCGGGTCGCTACCGGCGATTCTCGTGAAATCGCGGAAACCGCCGGCAGCGTAACGGAAGATCTCAAGATTTTCATTGCGTTTGGCCAATGAATCCACCAGGCCGAATGCCAACAGGTGCGGCAAATGACTGGTGGCGGCCAACACTTCATCGTGGCGCTCGACCTGCATGTGCTCGACATCGGCACCCAGTTCGCGCCACAACCGGTCCACCACCGCCAGCGCAGCCGGGTCGGTCTGCTCCAGCGGCGTCAATATCACTTTGTGACGACGAAACAGTTCCGCGTTGGAGGCTTCCACCCCGCTCTGCTCCGAACCGGCAATCGGATGACCGGGCACGAAGCGCGTCGGCATGCCGCCGAAGGCTTCGGTGGCGGCGCGCACGACATTGCCCTTGGCGCTGCCGACATCCGTGAGGATGGCGCGCCCCAGGTCCATGGTGGCCAGGCGCGCCAGCAACTTTTCCATGGCCAGGATCGGCACCGCCAGCTGAATCACGTCTGCGCCCTGGCAAGCGATCGTCAGGTCATCTTCGCAACGATCCACCACCCCCAGCTCCACCGCCAGCTTGCGCGACTGCGGATCCAGATCGACACCGACCACCTCTTGGCACAGGCCGCTTTCGCGCAGCCCCTTGGCAAACGAACCGCCAATCAACCCCAGGCCGACCACTACCAGGCGACCGATCATAGGGGCAACAGGTTGCAGTGAAGTGACATCAACCACGAGCCAGAACCTTGCTCAACGCCTCAAGGAAACGGCTGTTTTCCGCTGGTAGGCCAATGGTGATGCGCAGGTGGTTCGGCATGCCGTAATTGGCCACCGGACGCACGATCACGCCTTCGCGCAACAAGCCCTGGAACACCGGCGCCGCGACACGCCCGAGGTCGACGCAGATGAAATTGCCTTTGGATGGAATCCAGCTCAGGCCCAGCTCACGGAACCCGGCTTCCAGTTGCTGCATGCCAGCCTCGTTCAAACGACGGCTTTCGGCCAGATAGGCGTCATCCTGCAAGGCGGCGCAGGCAGCGGCCAAGGCGAAGCTATTGACGTTGAACGGCTGGCGCACGCGATTCAGCACATCGGCCACCACAGCGGTGGACAGGCCGTAGCCGACTCGCAGCGAGGCCAGGCCATAGGCCTTGGAGAAGGTGCGCGAGACCAGCAGGTTCGGGTAGGCCGCGAGGAAGTCCAAGCCATCGGGCAAGTCGCTGCCTTCGGCGTATTCGATGTAGGCCTCATCCAGCACCACCAGCACGTGCTCGGGCACATCCTGCAGGAAATCGTCCAACGCTTGGGCGTCGAACCAAGTGCCAGTCGGATTGTTCGGGTTGGCAATGAAGACCACACGGGTGTTGGCGTCGATGGCAGCCAGCATGGCCGGCAGATCGTGCCCCCAATTCTTGGCCGGAACCACATGGGCGTCGGCACCGACGGCCTGGGTCGCGATCGGGTAGACCGCAAACGCGTGCTCGCTGAACACCGCATTGAGGCCCGGTGCCAGATAGGCCCGCGCCACCAGCTCGAGGATGTCATTGGAACCGTTGCCCAGGGTCACCTGGTTCAGCTCCACGCCACAGCGCTCGGCCAGCAGACTCTTGAGCGAGAAGCCGTTGCCATCAGGGTAACGGGTCAGCTCAGCCAGCTCATCGCGGATCGCCGCCAGCGCCTTGGGGCTCGCGCCCAGCGGGTTTTCGTTGCTGGCCAATTTGACGATGCTGGCCGGGTCCAGATCCAGCTCACGAGCCAGCTCATCCACAGGCTTGCCCGGAACGTAAGGCGAGAGTTGTTGCACGCCTGGCTGTGCCAGGGCGAGGAAGTTGCCACTCATTTGCTATCCGCCCTTAAAGAACTGCCTTGGGGTAGGAACCCAGCACTTTGAGTGCCACTGCTTCCTGACTGATTTTTTCCAGCACACCTTTTACCAACGGATCGCGGTGGTGGCCGACGAAATCGATGAAGAACACGTAAGTCCATTTACCGCTGCGCGACGGACGGGTCTCGATCCGGGTCAGGTCAATACCGTTGTCGTGGAACGGCACCAGCAGTTCATGGAGCGCGCCGGGCTTGTTGCTCATGGAGACGATGATCGACGTCTTGTCGTCGCCGGTCGGCGGTACTTCCTGGCTGCCGATCATCAGGAATCGCGTGGAGTTGTCCGGACGATCCTCGATCTTCTCGGCCAGGCGCGTCAGGCCGTAGAGGCCGGCCGCCATGTCACCGGCAATCGCCGCCGAGTTCCACTCACCCTTGACCCGCTTGGCCGCCTCGGCGTTGCTCGATACCGCCACGCGCTCGACGTTCGGGTAATGCGCGTCCAGCCACTTGCGGCACTGGGCCAGGGACTGGGCGTGGGAATAGATCCGGCTGATGCTGTCGGTCTTGGTGTTGTCGCCCACCAGCAGGTGATGGTGGATGCGCAGCTCGACTTCGCCACAAATCACCATGTCGTGCTCGAGGAAGCTGTCCAACGTGTGGTTGACGGCGCCTTCAGTGGAGTTCTCCACCGGAACCACGCCGAAATTCACAGCCCCGGCCGCCACTTCACGGAAGACTTCGTCGATGGCTGCCATTGGCTTGCTGATCACCGCGTGACCAAAATGCTTCATGGCCGCGGCCTGGGTGAAGGTCCCTTCCGGCCCCAGGTAGGCGACTTTCAGCGGTTGCTCAAGGGCCAGGCACGAAGACATGATCTCGCGGAACAACCGCGCCATTTCTTCATTGCCCAGTGGCCCTTTATTGCGCTCCATGACGCGTTTGAGCACCTGCGCCTCACGCTCAGGGCGATAGAACACCGGCACTTCGCCTTCAGCCAGAGAGGCCATCTTCACCCGGGCGACTTCCTGGGCGCAGCGCGCGCGCTCACTGATCAGTTCCAGGACTTTTTCGTCCAGGGCGTCGATGCGCAGGCGCAGCGCCTTGAGTTCTTGCTCAGACATTAGCCATGTTCCTTCTCGAACTCTGCCATGTAGGCAATCAACGCATTGACCGCATTGATGTCGACGGCGTTGTAGATGGAGGCGCGCATGCCACCGACCGAACGGTGGCCCTTGAGGTTCAGCAGACCGCGCTCGTCGGCGCCGGCCAGGAATGGCTTGTCCAGACGGTCATCGGCCAGGCGGAACGGCACGTTCATCCACGACCGATCGGTTTTGTTGATCGGGTTGCTGTAGAGGCCGCTGGCGTCGATGAAGTCGTACAGCGTGCGCTGCTTCACTTCATTGAGCTTGCCGATGGCTTCGACACCGCCCTGCTCTTTCAGCCATTCGAACACCAGGCCCGACAGGTACCAGGCCAGGGTCGGCGGGGTGTTGTACATCGAGCCGTTGTCGGCCGCGACCTTGTAGTTGAGCATGGTCGGGCACAGGGAACGGGCGCGCCCCAGCAGGTCTTCACGAATGATGCTGACCAGGATGCCGCTCGGGCCGATGTTCTTCTGGGCACCGGCGTAGATCATGCCGAAACGGGAGATATCCACAGGGCGCGAGAGGATGTCCGAAGACATATCGGCCACCAAGGGCACGTCGCCAGTTTCCGGGATCCAGTTGAATTCCAGGCCACCGATGGTTTCGTTCGGCGCGTAGTGAACGTAGGCCGCATCCTTGGACAGCTTCCACTCGTTCTGACCGGGAATGGCAAAGTAGTCGTAGGGCTTGGCGGTGGCGGCAACGTTGACGTGGCCGTAGCGCGAGGCCTCTTCGATAGCTTTCTGCGACCAGATGCCGGTGTCGATGTAGTCAGCCGTGCCGCTTTCCGGCAGCAGGTTCAGCGGAACCTGGGCGAACTGCTGGCTGGCGCCGCCCTGAAGGAACAGCACCTTGTAATTGGACGGGATGTTCAGCAGATCACGCAGGTCCTGCTCGGCCTTGGTGGCAATGGACACGAACTCATCGCTGCGATGGCTCATTTCCATGACGGACAGGCCCTTGCCATGCCAGTCGAGAAGTTCACCCTGGGCACGTTTCAGGACCGCTTCAGGCAACGCCGCCGGGCCGGCACAGAAGTTATAGGCTCTCTTGCTCACATCCAATCTCGCTCTGATCTGGTGGTCACATAAATCTTGTTCAACACATCTATCCATGTGGGAGCGGGCTTGCTCGCGAATGCGGTGTGTCAGTCGACATCTGACTGGTTGACACACCGCATTCGCGAGCAAGCCCACTTCCACAAAGGATAGGACGTGCAGTGTCGCAAATTTTCAAACGGGACAAACAACAAGGGGGCGAATTCTCATCCGCCCCCTTGCGCGTCCGCTTAGTCCTGCGGTTCTTCTTCGTCAGCAGCAGCGTCGAGCGGTTGGTCGCCAGTCATGTCGTCGACATCGGCACCGAGGGTGCCGTCGAACGCCACGCCTTCCTCGCCTTCCAGTTCCTCGCCTTCGACTTCCGATGGCTCCTGGACCCGCTCAAGCCCTACCAGCGTTTCATCGCTGGCCAGCTTGATCAGCGTCACGCCCTGGGTGTTACGCCCCAGGCTCGACACTTCGGCGACTCGCGTGCGCACCAGGGTGCCCTGGTCGGAGATCAACATGATCTCTTCACCATCGAGTACCTGGACAGCGCCAACCAGACGACCGTTACGATCGTTGCTGACCATGGCGATCACGCCCTGGCCGCCACGCTTGTACTCAGGGAACTCACTGATAGCGGTGCGCTTGCCATAACCACGCGCCGAAGCGGTGAGGATCTGGCTGCCTTCTTCGGGGATCAGCATGGAAATCAGCTTCTGGCCTTCCGGCAGGCGCATGCCGCGCACACCGCGGGCGGTACGGCCCATGGCACGGACGTCGGATTCCTTGAAGCGGGTGACCTTGCCGCCGTCGGAGAACAGCATGACTTCTCGCTCGCCGTCGGTGATGGCGGCGGAAATCAGCACGTCGCCTTCGTCCAATTCGAGAGCGATCAGGCCAACGCTGCGCTGGCGACTGAAGGATTCCAGCGGGGTCTTCTTCACGGTGCCTTTGGCGGTAGCCATGAAGATGAAGTGACCTTCGGTGTATTCCTCCACCGGCAGCATGGTGGTGATGTATTCATCACTGTCCAGCGGCAGCAGGTTGACCAACGGACGACCGCGAGCCGCACGGGACGCTTCAGGGATTTCGTAGGTTTTCAGCCAGTACACCTTGCCCTTGCTGGAGAACAGCAACAGCGTGGTGTGGCTGTTGGCGACCAGCAGGTGAGCGATGTAGTCCTCGTCCTTGACGCCAGTCGCCGACTTGCCTTTGCCGCCACGACGCTGGGCCTGGTAGGCGGCCAGCGGCTGGGTCTTGGCGTAGCCGCCGTGGGAAATGGTCACCACGCGCTCTTCTTCCGGGATCATGTCACCCAGGGTCAGGTCCAGACGCGCATCGAGAATCTCGGTGCGGCGCACGTCGCCGTACTCGGCGCGGATCACTTCCAGCTCTTCGCGGATCACTTCCATCAGGCGCGTGGCGCTGTTGAGGATGCGGATCAGCTCGCCGATCTGGTTGAGGATCTCCTGGTACTCGGCCAGCAGCTTCTCGTGCTCCAGACCGGTCAGGCGGTGCAGACGCAGTTCCAGGATGGCCTGGGCCTGTTCCGGGGACAGGAAGTACTTGCCCTCGCGCAGGCCGTATTGCGGATCGAGGTTCTCCGGACGGCACGAATCGGCCCCGGCACGCTCGACCATCGCCACCACCGCGGAGGACTCCCAAGGCGTGCTGATCAGCGCTTCCTTGGCTTCCGACGGCGTTGGCGAGGCCTTGATCAGGGCGATGACCGGGTCGATGTTCGACAGGGCAACGGCCTGGCCTTCGAGGATGTGACCACGCTCGCGGGCCTTGCGCAGCTCGAACACGGTGCGACGGGTGACCACTTCGCGACGGTGACGCACGAAGGCTTCCAGCAGGTCCTTGAGGTTCAGGATCCGCGGACGGCCGTCGATCAGCGCCACGATGTTGATACCGAACACCGCTTGCAGCTGGGTCTGGGCGTAGAGGTTGTTGAGAATCACCTCAGGCACTTCGCCACGGCGCAGCTCGATCACGACGCGCATACCGTCCTTGTCGGACTCGTCACGCAGCTCGGTGATGCCTTCGAGTTTCTTCTCTTTCACCAGCTCGGCGATCTTCTCGATCAGGCGGGCCTTGTTCAGCTGGTACGGCAGCTCGGTGATAACGATCTGCTGGCGACCACCGACCTTGTCGATGTCTTCGATGGTCGAACGGGCGCGCATGTAAATGCGGCCACGGCCGGTGCGGTAGGCTTCGATGATGCCGGCACGACCGTTGATGATCGCGGCGGTCGGGAAGTCCGGACCGGGGATGTATTGCATCAGCTCATCGACCGTCAGCTCGGGATTGTCGATGAGGGCCAGGCAACCGTCGATGACTTCACCGAGGTTGTGCGGCGGGATGTTGGTCGCCATGCCCACGGCGATACCGCTGGAGCCGTTGACCAGCAGGTTGGGGATACGGGTCGGCATGACCGCCGGGATCATTTCGGTGCCGTCGTAGTTCGGCACCCAGTCCACGGTTTCCTTGTGCAGGTCGGCCAGCAGCTCGTGGGCCAGCTTGGTCATGCGCACTTCGGTGTATCGCATGGCTGCGGCGTTGTCGCCGTCCACGGAACCGAAGTTGCCCTGGCCGTCTACCAACAGGTAGCGCAGGGAAAATGGCTGGGCCATCCGCACGATGGTGTCGTACACGGCGGTGTCACCGTGGGGGTGATACTTACCGATCACGTCGCCGACGACACGGGCGGATTTCTTGTACGGCTTGTTGAAGTCGTTGCCCAGCTCGCTCATCGCGAACAGCACGCGCCGGTGCACGGGCTTCAAGCCATCGCGCGCATCCGGCAGCGCCCGCCCGACGATTACGCTCATTGCGTAGTCGAGGTAGGACTGTTTCAGCTCGTCTTCGATATTGACCGGGAGGATTTCTTTGGCCAGTTCGCCCATGAGAAGCCTGATTCCTTTTTCTGGTGAAACCTCGTCACATCCAGATGGGACGAACGAAGCTCGCCGCTGCAGAACAAGTGCCATGCAGCGACTTACGACAAATCAACGAGTTATGCCTTGGATCTGCGCAGTAAAGGCCACCTCGCGAGGCAGCCCTGGAAACCGCCGGATGTTATCACAAGAGCCGCCACGCACCTATCCCCCTGATGCGCATGGAGCATAGTTAGTTGACCGGTGACAGGCTGATAGAGGACGAGAGGGGCTTAGAGGCGGGGTGAATGAAGATTGGAAGGGTAAATGCAAGGTATTTGTTGACTGTTGGGGCCTCTTCGCGAGCAAGCTCGCTCCCACACTGGACCTGTGTCGTGCATCAATCACACGAACGACACGGTCACCATGTGGGAGCGGGCTTGCTCACGAAGGCGATAGACCAGGCAATACAAATCGTCAGTGCAACCGCTTGCGACACATCAACTGCGCCATCTTCGCCGTGTCCGGCCGCTCGACAATGCCCTTCTCGGTAATGATGACGTCGATCAGGTCCGCCGGGGTGACGTCGAACACCGGGTTGAAGGCCTCCACATCCGCCCCGACCCGCTTGCCGCCGACTTCCAGCAGCTCGCGTCCGTCGCGCTCTTCAATCGGGATATCGTCCCCGCTGGCCAGGTTCATGTCGATGGTCGAGCTCGGCGCCACCACCATGAAGCGCACGCCGTGGTGCATGGCGCAGACCGCCAGTTGATAAGTACCGATCTTGTTCGCCACGTCGCCGTTGGCGGTGATGCGGTCGGCGCCGACGATCACCCAGGTCACGCCTTTGGTCTTCATGATGTGGGCCGCAGCGGAATCGGCATTGAGGGTCACCGGGATGCCTTCGTTGGCCAACTCCCACGCCGTCAGGCGCGAGCCCTGGAGCCATGGCCGGGTTTCGTCGGCATAGACGCGCTCGACCATGCCTTCGAGGAACGCACCGCGAATCACCCCCAGGGCCGTGCCGAAGCCGCCGGTGGCCAGGGCGCCGGTGTTGCAGTGGGTCAGGATGGCCTGGGCGTTGCCCTGATGCTTGCGGATCAGGTCAACACCGAGCTGGGCCATGGTCAGGTTGGCTTCACGGTCGCTTTCATGGATCGCGATAGCTTCGGCCTCAAGGGCAACCAACGGCTCGGCATGCTCTTTCAAGCGCCCCAGTCGGTCACGCATGCGGTCCAATGCCCAGAACAGGTTCACCGCTGTCGGCCGGGAATCGGCCAGCAAGGCAAAGTCAGCTTCCAGCGCCGCTTGCCAGTCACCGCCCTCGGCCATCCTGGCTCGCGCCGCAAGCACCACACCATAGGCCGCACTGATACCGATGGCCGGCGCGCCACGTACCACCATCGAGCGAATCGCCTCGGCCACACCGGCCGCGCTGGTGCAGGCGATCCAGTTTTCCTCGAACGGCAAAATACGCTGATCCAGCAGGTACAGGGCGCCATCCCGCCAATCGATGGCCTTCACCTTCTCCGCAGCCAACAGTCGATCGCGCATCCTTCACCCCGCACTCATGAACAAAAGCCGCCGATTATAGCGATCCCTCCGCGAAGACGCTCGGGTATACTTCGCCATCCTTTATAACCCATGGAACCGTTCCACGATGCCCAAGCCTGCCGTTGCGCTCGACTTATTATTGCTGCCGACCTGGTTGGTGCCTGTCGAACCCGCCGGTGTGGTGCTCAAGGATCACGGCCTGGGCATCCGCGACGGTTGCATCGTGTTCATCGGCCCACGGGCAGAAGCCCTGAAGTGTGACGCGGCCCAGGTCCGTGAGTTGCCGGGCATGCTGCTCAGCCCGGGCCTGGTCAACGCCCACGGCCATGCGGCGATGACCTTGTTCCGTGGCCTGGCCGACGACCTGCCCCTGATGACCTGGCTCGAACAGCACATCTGGCCAGCTGAAGCCAAATGGGTCGATGAAGACTTCGTACGCGATGGCACCGACCTGGCGATCGCCGAACAGATCAAGGGCGGCATCACCTGTTTCTCTGACATGTACTTCTACCCCAAGGTTGCCAGTGAACGCGTGCATAACAGCGGAATCCGCGCGCAAATCGCCATCCCAATCCTCGATTTCCCTATCCCAGGCGCCGCCAGCGCCGACGACGCCATTCGTCAGGGCATCGAGCTTTTTGGCGACCTCAAGCACCACCCACGGATCAAAGTTGCGTTCGGCCCCCATGCGCCGTACACCGTGGGCGACGAGAACCTGGAGAAAATCCGCGTGATCGCCGAAGAGCTGGACGCGGCCATTCATATGCATGTTCACGAAACCGCCTTCGAAGTGCAGCAGGCTGTGGAGAACACCGGTGAGCGGCCCATGGCCCGCCTGGGCCGACTGGGGCTCCTGGGGCCGCGCTTCCAGGCCGTGCACATGACCCAGGTCAGCGATGAAGACCAGGCGTTGCTGGTAGAAAGCAACTGCAGCGTGATCCATTGCCCGGAATCGAACCTGAAGTTGGCCAGCGGTTTCTGCCCAGTGGAGCGCCTGTGGCAGGCCGGGGTCAATGTGGCGGTCGGCACCGATGGGGCGGCGAGCAACAACGACCTGGATTTGCTCGGCGAGACGCGCACCGCCGCGCTACTGGCCAAGGCGGTCGCCGGTTCGGCCACAGCCCTGGACGCGCACCGGGCGCTGCGCATGGCCACGCTCAATGGCGCCCGGGCGCTGGGCATCGAGGCAACGGTGGGCTCACTGGAAGTCGGCAAGGCCGCCGACCTGGTGGCCTTCGACCTGTCGGGCTTGGCGCAGCAACCGGTCTATGACCCCGTGTCGCAACTGATCTACGCCACGGGCCGCGACTGCGTGAAACACCTGTGGGTGGCCGGCAAGCCGCTGCTCGAAGATGGCCGGCTGACGCGCCTGGACGAGTCGCAACTGACCGCCTCGGCCCAGGCCTGGGGGCGTCGCATCAGCGGCCACAACGAATAACCATGCCCCTGGAGCCATGGCTCGGGGTACACGATTTTTCAAGTTTTTCGAGGATCTGCACATGAGCAACGTTGACCACGCCGAAATCGCCAAATTCGAAGCCCTGGCCCATCGCTGGTGGGACCGTGAAAGCGAATTCAAACCGCTGCACGACATCAACCCGCTGCGGGTCAACTGGATTGATGAGCGGGTCAATCTGGCCGGCAAGAAGGTCCTCGACGTCGGCTGTGGCGGCGGCATCCTCAGCGAGGCCATGGCCCAGCGCGGCGCCACGGTGATGGGCATCGACATGGGCGAGGCGCCACTGGCGGTTGCGCAACTGCATCAGTTGGAGTCTGGCGTCAGCGTGGAATACCGGCAGACCACCGCCGAAGCTCTCGCCGAAGAAATGCCCGAGCAGTTCGACGTGGTCACCTGCCTGGAAATGCTCGAACACGTGCCGGACCCGTCATCGGTCATCCGCGCGTGCTTTCGCATGGTCAAGCCCGGCGGCCAGGTGTTCTTCTCCACGATCAACCGCAACCCGAAGGCGTACCTGTTCGCGATCATCGGCGCCGAATACATCATGAAGCTGCTGCCACGTGGCACCCACGACTTCAAGAAATTCATCCGGCCTTCCGAGCTGGGCGCCTGGAGCCGCATGGCCGGGCTGACCGTCAAGGACATCATTGGCCTGACCTACAACCCGCTGACCAAGCACTACAAGCTGGCCGCCGACGTTGACGTCAACTACATGATCCAGACCCTGCGCGAGGAATAAGTCGATGCGTCTCAAAGCGGTTCTCTTTGACATGGACGGCACGTTGCTCGACACCGCGCCCGACTTCATCGCCATCTGCCAGGCCATGCGTGCCGACCGTGGTTTGCCAGCCATGAACGAGCAGCACATTCGCGACGAAATTTCCGGCGGTGCCCGGGCGATGGTCGCGGTGACCTTTTCCATGGACCCGGAATCACCGGGATTCGAGGAACTGCGCCAGGAATTCCTCGACCGCTACCTCAAGGGTTGCGCAGTCCACAGTCACCTGTTCGACGGCATGGCCGAGGTGCTGGCCGATATTGAAGCGGCGAACCTGATCTGGGGCGTGGTCACCAACAAACCGGTGCGCTTCGCCGAGCCGATCATGCAGCAGTTGGGCCTGGCCGAACGCTCGAAGGTACTGATCTGCCCTGACCATGTGAAAAACAGCAAGCCCGATCCGGAGCCCCTGACCCTGGCGTGCAAGATGCTCGACCTGGACCCGGCCAGCGTACTGTTCGTCGGCGATGACCTGCGGGACATCGAGTCTGGCCGCAGCGCCGGCACCAAGACCTGCGCGGTGACCTACGGCTACATCCACCCGGACGACAACCCCAGGCACTGGGGCGCGGATGTGGTCATCGATCACCCCTCGGCGCTGCGCAAAGTGCTGGATAACGCGTTGTGCGGCTGTTGAGCTGACCGAATCGGCGCTAACGCTCTTGTGGCGAGGGAGCTTGCTCCCGCTCGACGGCAAAGCCGTCGCCCGCTGACTCAGGGACCGCTTCGCGGTCCAGCGGGAGCAAGCTCCCTCGCCACAAAAAGCTCACTTGCCATGACAGCCCTGTGCCGCAGGTACTGTGCTGCTTTAATTGTTGAGGTTTTTTATGTTTGAGTATTCCGCCCGTCCCGACCTGCTCAATGGCCGGGTCATTCTGGTCACCGGCGCCGGTCGCGGGATCGGTGCCGCGGCAGCGAAAGCCTACGCCGCCCACGGCGCCACTGTGCTGTTGCTGGGCAAGACCGAAGCCAACCTGACCCAGGTCTATGATGAAATCGAGGCGGCCGGCCATCCGCAACCGGCGGTGATTCCGTTCAACCTCGAAACCGCCCTGCCCCATCAGTACGATGAGCTGGCGGCCATGATCGAAAGCGAATTCGGTCATCTGGACGGCCTGCTGCACAACGCCTCGATCATTGGTCCACGCACGCCACTTGAGCAATTGTCCGGCGAGAACTTCATGCGGGTGATGCATGTAAACGTCAACGCCATGTTCATGCTCACCAGCACCCTGCTGCCGCTGCTCAAGCTGTCCCAGGACGCGTCCGTGGTCTTCACCTCCAGCAGCGTCGGCCGCAAGGGCCGGGCGTATTGGGGGGCTTATGGCGTGTCCAAGTTCGCCACCGAGGGGCTGATGCAAACCTTGGCCGACGAAGTCGATACCGTCGCAGCGGTGCGCGCCAACAGCATCAACCCCGGCGCCACCCGCACCAGCATGCGCGCCCAGGCTTATCCGGGGGAAAACCCGCTCAACAACCCGACGCCTGAAGCAATCATGCCGGTCTACTTGTACCTGATGGGACCGGACAGCACCGGCGTCAACGGCCAAGCCTTCAACGCGCAATAATCCCCCCCGCGTCGCGACGATTTCCCGTCGCGACGCGGGCGCCTTCGATACCCAGCCAAGCGAACCGCCAAGTCCACGTCGCCAAAATGATTGCGCGACACTTCCGATCATGACTCAACCAATTGATTCCAATCGATTTTTTATTCTTATGAACTGAATGGCACGACTTTCGCTCTAAATATCCTCAAACACGCCATGTTCGGCGGGGAACGGACGTTGAGACGAGTCTTACGCCTGCCAGGGAAAGCGGACTAAACTCAGATCAGATGTCCTACGGGACTGAAGGACCAGTACGACACGCAGCCCAAAGCCGCATCACCCAGCCCGGCAGGACAGATTAGCTTAGGGGCTAACGCCAAATGAAAACGCCCACCCAGATCAACGCGATTGACTTCGACAGCGCCAAGTTGCAGCGCCTGGGCTTCGGCCAGCCGTCGCCGCTCGTGGCACGCTCGGTCAGCCTTTCGCAATTGCGCCAGCAACTGGGCCAACAATTGCAGACCAGCCTGGAGCCACAACGCATCCTGGGCCTGTTTTTCCGGGAAGTTCAGCGATTGGTGCCCCTGGATGCATTGGCCTATCAGCACAAGCCCAGTGATCTGCGTCTCGAATTCGGTCAGCGCGGACATCACAGCCTCAGCTACACCCTCAGCCATGAAGGCGAACACCTGGGGGAGCTGGTATTCCGCCGCAACCAACGCTTCAGCGAAGCGGAACAGGGCGACCTGGAGTCGGTGCTCTCGACGTTGCTGTACCCGCTGCGCAATGCCCTGCTTTACCGGGCCGCCACCCAGAGCGCCCTGCGCGACCCGCTGACCGGCACGGGTAACCGCATTGCCATGGACCAGACCCTGGTGCGTGAAATCGACATGGCCAGGCGTCACTTGCAACCCTTGTCGCTGCTGATGCTCGACATCGATCATTTCAAGCGCATCAACGACAGCCATGGGCACGGCGTCGGCGACGAGGTGCTTAAATCCGTTGCCGAGTCGATCAAGCATCAACTGCGCAACGTCGACATGGTGTTCAGGTTCGGCGGTGAAGAGTTCCTGATCCTGCTCTCCAACACCAGCCGCGATGCCGCAGCCCTGGTCGGTGAACGACTGCGTTATGCCGCCCAGGTGCAGGATTATTTCGCTGCCGGAACAAGGATTGAACTGACAGTCAGCCTGGGTTGCGCAACCCTGCTGCCGGGGGAATCTGCCGAAAGCCTGCTGCGGCGCGCCGACAGCGCGTTGTACGTGGCCAAGCGCGAAGGACGTAATCGGTTGGCGATGGCGGGCTGAAAACAACCGCGAACTCACTGTGGGAGCGAGCCTGCTCGCGATGACGACCTGCCAATCAACCTCTCCCGTTGACTGCTAGCCTCTTCGCGAGCTGACTCGCTCCCATCTGGGTTTGCTTATTCGAAGCGGATTAAATCAGCTCCCGGCCAGCGCCAGGCGCTCACGGGTGGAAGAAGATTTGCCCACGGACTCCGACTGTTCCAGTTGCATGCAGCGCTCCAGGAACAGGTACATGTAGTCGTAGCTCTTGCACACGGCCTGGCGCAGCTCCATTTGCAGGGCTTTGCTTGGGTTCATGCCTGCCAGGGTGCAGATGATTTCCAGGGCTTCCCAAGGATGGGCGTCGTCGTACTGGGCATGCATCTTCAGCCATTTCATGGCGCGCTTGCGATCTTCCTCGGCGAAAGCCGAGGCGTAGACGCCGGTGGAACACACCAGCGCCGACCACTCTCCAGTCGCACCCTCGATGGCATAGTTGGTCGCGGCGATCGCCACGATCAGCGAATCCGAGGAGCTGGTGTGCCAACACCAATGGCTCAACGCATGGAGCTCGGGCGGCACCTGCTGCGCTTGCAGATCTTCCAGGGTTACGCCATGGGCGGCGCTCCAGTTGACCCAGTAATCGGCATGGTTGAGTTCGACACGGATGTTGCGCATCAGCCAGCGACGCGCCATGTCCTCGCCGGGATGGCGGGCAAAGCGAGTCTTGGTGAGGTTTTGTGCCATGTATAAAGCGAACTGTTCAACGACCGGCCAACCACCAATGAGGTAGTGGCGCATGGTCTTGGCGCTGAGCTTATTGTCACGCATGCGCTGATACAGCTCGTGTTCGACAACCCGGCGTTTGCTCTCGCTGCAATCGGTAATGAGCTGCTGTGCCCATTTCGGATAGCTAATGGCGTCCATGAGCGGGCCTGTTCGGTTGAATGTGTCGATCACTGTCGGGCTCCTTTTGATTGTGATTTTTCCGGATCAACAAGAGGTTCAGCGGAACGTGCCGGGGGCCTTGAACAACAACGGCTGAGGTCGGGCCGGCCTACATTGCAACGTGTCACAGGTAAACAATTGCGGGCGTTCAATCACATACCCTTGAGCGTAATCCACACCAATCTCCAGCAATGCCTGCTCGATCTGGGCGGTCTCAACAAACTCGGCAATTGTGCGCTTACCCATGACGTGGCCGATGTGATTGATCACTTCGACCATTGCACGGTTAATCGGGTCGTCCAGCATATCCTTTACGAAACTCCCATCGATCTTCAGGAAGTCTACAGGTAAATGTTTCAGGTAAGCGAATGAAGACATTCCGGCGCAAAAGTCATCCAACGAGAAATAACAACCCAAGCTCTTGAGTTCATTGATAAAGCGGATCGCGCTACCCAAATTGGAAATGGCGCTGGTTTCGGTAATTTCAAAACAAATCATTTCTGGTGGGATCGAGTAGGCCGCGAACTGTTTACGCAGAAAGTCGAGAAACGCCTGATCTCCGATAGTAGTACCTGACAGATTTATCGCACACATGGCCATGGGCGCCTGTCGCGATTCATTCAGGCACTGACGGATGATCTTGAAGACATTTTCCACCACCCAACGATCCAGGGACGTCATCAGGCCATAGCGTTCTGCCGCAGGAATGAAACTGTCCGGCAGGATCATCCGCCCGGCCTCGTCATGCAGGCGCAACAGGATTTCAATATGCCCACCGCCATGATCGCCTGGGCCCAGCGCGGCGATTTCCTGGGCGTAGAGACAGAAACGGTTTTCCTCCAGGGCCATATGCAAGCGCTGAACCCAGGCCATCTCGCCAAAACGCAGGGACAGCTCCGAGTCGTCAGCGTGATAGACCTGGACCCGGTTACGGCCCTTCTCCTTGGCCATGTAGCAGGCCATATCGGCGGCGCGCAGGGACGCCTCCAGGGTCGTCGGACTCTGGGCGATGTGCACCAGACCAATGCTCACCGTGGTCACGAATGGCCGGCCCTTCCAGACAAAATGCAGGTTCTGCACAGTCTGGCGCAGCCCTTCGGCGATTTTCTCCGCCGCGTCGGGCGAACAATTCTCCAGCAAAATACCGAACTCATCGCCCCCCAGCCGGGCCAGGGTGTCATGTTCCCGCAGGCCCGATTGCAACAGGGCGCAGATATGCCGCAACAACTCGTCACCCGCCGCGTGGCCGCAGGTGTCGTTAACCAACTTGAACTGGTCCAGGTCAAGAAACATCAAGGCATGGCGCCCGACCTGACGAGTAAGGTTGTGCAAAGCCTGCTCGAGGCGATATTCGAACTCCCGACGGTTGGCCAGGCCCGTCAGGGCGTCATGGGTCGCCTGCCACGACAGGTTAGCGATGTATTGGCGCTCCTGGGTCATGTCGTGCAACACCAGTACGGCGCCACTGACTTTGCCTGCATGCCGGATCGGCGCCCCCACCAGGGTGACCGACACCGTGCTGCCATCCAGGCGCTGGATCAGTTTGGAATGTTCGCTGGCGCCACTGAGCCGACCACTGAGAATGTGCTCGATCAGGGTCGGGCCCTCGGTCTGGGCATTGTCGTCGAGCAGATTGAACAGCGCGGCCAGGGGCAATCCCGTCGCGTGTTCGGCTTTCCAGTGGGTCATCGCCTCGGCGGCGGGGTTCATGTAGGCAATGGCGCCTTCAACGTCGGTGGTGATCACCCCATCACCAATGGATTGCAGGGTGATCTGCGCCCGTTCCTTCTCCAGTTGCAGCGCATTGGCAAAAACCTGCCGCTGGGCCAGCAATTTATGGGTACGCAATAACGCCAGGACGATCAACCCCAGCGCCGTGGCGAAGTTGGTCACCAGCAACAGGCGCAAGATAAAACGCGAGCCCTCGCCGAGCGCATCGCTGAACGCCTTGGCGGCCGGGGTAACGGAATCGTTGATCGCTAAAATCTTTGCTTTCCAGCCGCGGATATCGGCCTCCGAAGCCTCGCCCGCGGTGATGCTGCTGTGCATCTGTCGGGCAACGTTATCCAGTTCGATCAGATAACCGTCCCCCACCGTCCATAGATCGATGGCCTCTTCCAAGTAACTGAAGTGACGAAAATTCAGATAGAGCCAGATCAGGCTGGAAACGTCGTCCGGGTGATTGCCGCCCTTGAGGATGCCAACCCTTGCCGCTTCCAGATCCGGCGGCTCGCGATCCAGCGCCACCCGCAGCTCATGGCCGCCCTCGGGTACGGCGATGGCGCGCTGGTACTTGTGGAAAATCGCCCCATCACGGCTGTCAGCATAGAGATTGAGGTAATAAATGGCGTCCTTCTGGCCCTTGGACCAGAGACTTTCCCCCGCCACATAGCCGCGAACCGCAGATAATACGTAAAGGCTGACGCCTCCAAGCAAGGCTTGAAATAACACAACGGCAATAAAGGGCCAGACGATGCCCAGCAGCCGTGGTGATGCGAGAGTCTGCTTTTGCTTCATGAGGTCCCTTGCACAGGCGCTGCCGGATGAACATCCGCGAGAGTACCGCTCCTGACTCCACAGCCTAGGCTAGTTTTCGACCCTTCGAATGACCGGATGAAGGATCGACAGGCTTTGGCTGGAAATTCGCAGGAAGTCGGGACGTTTCCCTGAGTTTTTTCAGATACTAAGCACAGAAAAGCTTAGGAAACTCAAGGCTGCTGTATCTGTTGCAAGTGCCCATAAAGTCGAGCGTACAAGCCACCCTCGGCAATCAGCTGCAAATGATCACCGTCCTCTGCGATTTGACCACCGTCAAATACCAGTACCCGATCGGCTTGTTTCACGGCCGACAACCGGTGGGCGATGATCAGCGTGGTGCGTGCGCTCAGGAACCGCGCCAGGGCCTGGTGGAGGTTGTATTCAGTGGCGGCATCCAGCGCCGAAGTGGCTTCGTCGAGAATCACCACCCGGGGGTCGGCCAATACCATGCGGGCGATGGCCAGCCGCTGACGCTGTCCGCCCGAGAGCCGCACGCCGGAGCGCCCGACAATGCTCTCCAACCCCTGGGGCAACGCCCGCACGGTGACATCGAGCTGGGCAATTTCCAATGCTTGCCAACAGGCCTCGTCGCTGCACTCACGACCCATGGAAAGGTTGGCGCGCACCGTGTCATTGAACAACGCCGGGTGTTGCAGTACCACCGCGACGTTTTCCCGAATGGTTTCCAGGCCGATCTCCTGCTGCGTGGCGCCGCCGAAACGGATACTGCCCGACTGCGGCGTGTAGAGCCCCAATAACAGCTGCACCAGGGTGCTCTTGCCACCGCCGCTGGCTCCGACGATGGCGACCTTTTCGCCAGGCAGAATGGACAGGTTCAACTGATTGAGTACCAGCTCCTCGCCATAACCAAAGCTCAATCCCTGGATGTCGATACCCACGGTGTCGCGCCCCTTGAACGGGTCGACACCGCCGGCGTATTGCGGCTCGTCGGCACGGGCCAGCAATTCGTTGATCCGCGACAGCGCGCCACCGGCGGCATAAAAGGCGTATTGCAGATTGAGCAGTTGCTCCACCGGACCGATCATGAACCACAGGTAACTGAACACCGCCAGCATCTGGCCAATGGACAGGTCGGAAAACAGCACGGTGAGCATCGCCGCGGCACGGAAAATATCGATACCGAACTGGAACAACAAACCACTGGCCCGGTTAGAGGCATCGGTTTTCCACTGTGAACTCACGGCGTAGTCGCGCACCTCCTTGGCACGCGCGCCCAAACGCCCAAGGAAAAAGCCCTGCCGGTTACCGGCACGTACTTCCTGGATAGCGTCCAGGGTTTCAGTCAGGGCCTGGGTAAACCGCGATGTACTGTCGTTCTCCAGCTTCTTGAGGTGCTTGACCCGTTTGCCCAACTGCACCGTGGCGTAGATCACCAGCGGGTTGAACAACAGGATCAGCAGCGCCAGCTCCCAGTGCATCCACAGCAAAATGCCGGCGGTACCCACCAGGGTCAACATCGCCACCAGGAAGCGGCTGAGGGTTTCACCGACGAATTTGTCGAGGGTGTCCAGGTCGGTGACCAGGTGAGCAGCCACGGTGCCACTGCCCAGGCTTTCGTATTCGCCCAGGGAAATGCGCTTGAGACGTTCGATCAAGCGGATGCGAATGCGATAGACGATGTCCTTGGCCAACCTGGCGAACAGTCGCGCCTGCAACACGTTGAACAGCAATGCGCCACAGCGCAGGACCAGGGTCACCAGCAGCATCAGCCCGATATAGCCGGCAGCGCTCTGCCAAGCCGTGGGCAGCGCCTGGTTCATGACCTTCAAAGCCGCGTCGCCGTGGCCCAGCAACACTTCGTCCACCAGCAGCGGCAACAGCAAGGGGATGGGTACGCTGCACAGCGTCGCCAGCACGGCGACGCCGTTGGCGATCCACAGGGCTTTTTTGTGCTTGAGGGCCAGCCTGCGGATTTCTGCCCAGCTCAGCCGATCGATGTGTCGCGTCGCCGGTGCATCATCCGACAGCTCAGGCACAGGCCGCGCGCTCCAGCCAGCGACCCAGCAAGGGAGACAATTGGCTCAGGGGTTGGTAGCCGTTGGTGAGCAAGGCCAGTTGACCGTCACGTTCGGCCAACAGCGTGGGAAACCCGGCGATACCCAAGTCCTGCACCCAGGTGAAATCCGCGGCGGTGGCAGCATGCTGATCGGCGCGGTCGAATGCCGCGGCGAACTCGATGCGTGGCAGCCCGGCCTGTTCGGCCAACTCCACCAGAATGCTGGCGTGAGTCACGTCGCGGCCTTGCACATAAAAAGCCTGCTGGATCAGCTTTACCAGGTTCCAGGCCAGGTCCGGCGCCAGGCTGCGGGCCGTCACCACCGCCCGGCAGGCCGGTTCGGTGTCGTAGACAAAACCGTCCGGCAACGCCCCTTCCAGCTTGAACGGCTGGCCGGTGGCCTGGGTGACGGCCTGCCAGTGTTCCAGGATGTAGCGCCGAGTGGTCGGCTCCAGGGCCGAACCACTGCCGGTGCGCAAACCGCCCACCACCAGGTGCAACTCCACCCCGGCGGCCTGCGCCTGCCCGACCAGCGCCTCGGCCACCGGCGCAAAGCCCCAGCACCAGGAACACATCGGGTCCATCACATAGAGCAGGCGTGGCGCCATGGTTCAAGCCTCGGAAGATGACTGCTTGTAGTTGTAACCGATCGGGTGCGGCATGTTGCGGGCCTTGGCCAGTTCGATCTGCTTTTGCCTGTCAATCGCACTGCGGCGGGTCTTCTCGCTCAGCTTATCCCAGCAATGGGGGCAACTGATGCCCGGCACATAGTGCTCCGAGGCGCGGTCTTCGACGCTGACCGGAGTACGACAGGCGTGGCATTGATCGTAGTCGCCTTCGCTGAGGTCGTGGCGAACAGTCACACGGTTATCGAACACGAAGCAGTCGCCGCGCCATTTGGTTTCTTCCTGAGGCACCTCTTCGAGGTATTTCAGGATGCCGCCCTTGAGGTGATAGACCTCGTCGAAACCCTGGCCGAGCATGTAGCTGGACGCTTTTTCACAGCGAATGCCGCCGGTGCAGAACATCGCGACTTTCTTGTGCCTGGCCGGGTCGAAGTTGGCCTTGATGTACTCAGGGAACTCGCGAAAACTGGTGGTCTTGGGGTCGATCGCGCCTTCAAAGGTGCCGATGGACACTTCGTAATCGTTGCGGGTGTCGATCAACAGCACTTCCGGATCGCTGATCAGGGCGTTCCAGTCCTGCGGCTCGACATAGGTGCCTACCTGCTTGTTCGGGTCCACGCCTTCGACGCCCAGGGTGACGATTTCTTTCTTGAGCTTGACCTTGGTGCGGTAGAACGGCTGGTCATCGCAGTACGACTCTTTGTGGTCGATGTCGATCATGCGCGGATCGTTCTTGAGCCAGGCCAGCAAACCGTCGATGCCTTCACGGGTGCCGGAGACCGTGCCGTTGATGCCTTCTTCGGCGATCAGCAGCGTGCCTTTGATGCCGTTGTCGAGCATGGCCTTGAGCAAGGGCTCACGCAGCTCGACGTAATCTTCAAGGGTGACGAACTTATACAGTGCCGCCACGACAATGGGTTGTGTCATGGGTATTTCTCCAGGTGGCTACCCTCGTAAAGGGTGAACCGGATGCGAAAAAAAACGCGCCGGGTGAGCGGCGCGTTGCGGATTCTAGCAAATACACTGTGGCTTTAGGAGCAGCACGCTCCGTGGCCGGATCAACTGTGGCGAGGGAGCTTGCTCCCGCTCGGCGGCGAAGCCGGCGTCTGGATCAGTACCAGGGGGACCGCTTCGCGGTCCAGCGGGAGCAAGCTCCCTCGCCACAAAAGCGTCCTTGCCACAAACAGCGCTCATCTCAAATCAGTGCTTGCTGCCACCGGCACAGGTCGGCGAAGCCGGGGCTGCGTCGATCTGTGCCCATTCTTCGGGGGTGTAGGTGTGCAGCGCCAACGCATGGAATTCGCCCATCAGCTCGCCCAGCGTGCCGTAGACCTTCTGGTGACGCTTGACGCGATTGAGCCCCTCGAACTGCTGGCTGACCACCACGGCCTTGAAGTGGGTCTGCAGCCCACGGCTGTGCATGTGGCTTTCATCCAGCACTTGCAGGTGCTCGGGTTGCAAGAGCCCGAGGGTCGATTCGATACGTTGTTGCATGCTCATACCTGGCTCCGCTTACGGCTTTTTCTTGGCAGGGGCCGCGGCTTTTGGCTCAAGCTCGGCCGTCATGTCGGCCAGCAGCTTGTTGACCACCGGTACCGCGCTTTCAAGCTTGGCCTGGGTCAGCTGGGCCGATTGCTGGGTCAGCTGCGGCATTTTCTCCAGGACTTTCTTGCCCAGTGGCGACTGGTAGAAGGCCACCAGGTCCTTGAGCTCAGACTCGCTGAAGTTGCTGGTATAGAGCTTGACCATGTCCGGCTTGAGCTTGTTCCAGCCGATGGCCTGGTCCAGCGCGGCATTGGCCTTGGCCTGGTAGGTTTCCAGGGTGGCTTTTTTCGACTCCGGGGCCTTGGTCTGTTCAAAGCGCTGGGCGAACATCTGCTGCACTTGCATGTACACCGGGGTACCCAGCTTGTCAGCGTGGGCCAGGGTCAGGAACGCTTCGGCACTGGCGTTGTGGCTGGCGGTATCGGCGAAAACAGGGCCGCTGGCACACACCAGAGCAACTGCGGTACAGATGGCACGAAGACGGGTCATCGAGTTTCCTTTCATAGCTGGCGAGGTAAAACCCCAAGGGCGACCATTCTGCGCCTAAAAAACGCCGCGCCTCAACCCCGAAGCTTGCCGGGTCCGATTGACGGACCGGACCGGCCGCCCCTAGATTGAGGGAACTGGTGCCGCCCATCAGGGCCTAAACTGCGCATTCAGCCCTACAGGAGTTTGACCCGATGAGCCGTATCGAAACCGACAGCCTTGGCCAGGTTGAAGTCCCGGATGACGCCTACTGGGGTGCCCAGACGCAGCGCTCCATGATCAACTTTGCCATCGGCAACGAACGCATGCCGCTGTCGGTGCTGCACGCCCTGGCGCTGATCAAGAAAGCCGCCGCGCGAGTCAATGACCGCAATGGCGACCTGCCCGCCGACATCGCCCGCCTGATCGAACAGGCCGCCGACGAAGTGCTCGACGGCCAGCACGACGACCAGTTCCCGTTGGTGGTCTGGCAGACCGGCAGCGGAACCCAGAGCAACATGAACGTCAATGAGGTGATCGCCGGACGCGCCAATGAACTGGCAGGCAACCCGCGCGGTGGCAAGAGCCCGGTGCACCCCAACGACCACGTCAACCGCTCCCAGAGCTCCAACGACTGTTTTCCGACCGCCATGCACATCGCCGCCGTCCAGGCCGTCCAGCAGCAATTGCTGCCGGCCATCGGCGAGTTGTCCGGCGGGCTGGCGGAACTGGCGGCGCGCCACATGAAGTTGGTCAAGACCGGCCGCACCCACATGATGGATGCCACGCCGATCACGTTTGGCCAGGAACTGTCGGCCTTCATTGCCCAACTCGATTATGCCGAACGGGCGATCCGCGCCGCGCTGCCGGCGGTCTGCGAGCTGGCCCAGGGCGGCACGGCGGTGGGCACCGGGCTCAATTCGCCCCATGGTTTTGGCGAAGCCATCGCCGCTGAACTGGCGGCACTTTCCGGCCTGCCGTTCGTTACCGCACCGAACAAGTTCGCCGCGTTGGCCGGCCATGAGCCCCTGACCGCCCTGTCCGGCGCGCTGAAAACCCTCGCCGTGACCCTGATGAAAATCGCCAACGACCTGCGCCTGCTGGGCTCCGGGCCACGGGCCGGGTTCGCCGAGGTGAAATTGCCGGCCAATGAACCGGGCAGTTCGATCATGCCCGGCAAGGTCAACCCGACCCAGTGCGAAGCCCTGTCGATGCTGGCTTGCCAGGTCATGGGCAACGACGTGACCATCGGTTTCGCCGCCAGCCAGGGCCATTTGCAGTTGAATGTGTTCAAACCGGTGATCATCCACAACCTGCTGCAATCGATCCGCCTGCTGGCCGATGGCTGCAGCAACTTCCAGCAGCACTGCGTCGCCGGGCTCGAGCCGGACGCCAAGCAGATGGCCGCGCACCTGGAGCGCGGGTTGATGCTGGTGACCGCGCTGAACCCGCACATCGGCTACGACAAGTCCGCCGAAATCGCCAAGAAAGCCTACGGCGAAGGGCTGACCCTGCGTGAAGCGGCGCTGCAACTGGGGTATCTGACCGATGAAGAGTTCGATGCCTGGGTAAGGCCGGAGAATATGCTGGAGGCTGGTAGCCAGGGCTGAGTCTTGTATGGACTGAGCATCAGCCATCGCGAGCTTGCTCGCGATAGGGCCGGTCGACTCGACATCTTCATCGACTGCCAGGCCGCCATCGCGAGCAAGCTCGCTCCCACAGTAGCTTTGTGTCAGGCACTCGCTCTGTGTTGTTAACGCCCTACCGCCATCCGCTCACGCCGGGCCCTGAGCCCGGCCATCAGCGACGGCCCCAGCGCCACCAGCGCCGATCCCAGCACCACCAGCACCGCCCCGCCATACCCCAGCAGATTGATCTGCTCGGCATGTACATAGTCTGGCCACCACCAGGCGGCCAGCGCCACTGCGGCGAAGGTCACCAGCGGTGTGATCGCCAAGGTCGCGCTGACTCGCGAGGCTTCCCAATGGGCCAAGGCCTCGGCAAACGCACCGTAGGCAATCAGGGTGTTGAGGCAGCAGGCAAGTAATAGCCAGCCTTGCAAAGGGCTCAATTGCAGTGCCTCCAACGGGTGCACCCAAGGCGTGAGCAGCAACGCACAGAACAGGTAGATCACCATCATCACCTGCAACGAATTCCACACCGTCAACAGTTGCTTCTGGCCCAAGGCATAGAAGGTCCAGACCGTCGAAGCCAGCAAGACCATCAAGACCCCGGCGGTGTAGTCACTCAGGGAGGTCAGCAACTCGCCCAGACGCTGGTTGAAAAACAGCGTGAAGCCGATCAACAGCACCGCCAGGCCAATGCCCTGCCCTACGCTGAACCGCTCCTTGAACACAAACAGGCTGGCAACCAGCAACATGATCGGCCCCATCTGCACCACCAACTGTGCCGTGCCGGGGCTCAAGCGGTTCAGGCCCATCAGGTACAACACGTAGTTGCCCACCAACCCGAGTACCGCCATCGCCACCAGCCAGCCGCCACGGGGGCCAAGCACCTTGCGACTGGGCAGGCGCCGGGTAGCCGCCAGGTAGATGAACAGCAAGCCGCCGGACACCAGCAGGCGAAACCAGGTCACGGTGACCGGGTCCATCACTTGCAGCACTTGCTTGAGCTTGATCGGCAGGATGCCCCACAGCAGGGCGGTCAACAGGGCGAGGAACAGGCCATAGACCCAGCGACCGGACGAAATGTGCATGCGACCCTCAAAGCTCAAGACATGAACGGCCATTCTAGGCGTCTATCGCTGCACGACACAGGGACAGTTGGGCATGGGGCGCCCATGAGATTGTATGGGTCGCTGCCGTCGATCGGCTCGCCGGGCGCAAATCAGGGACAACACATATGCTCAATTTTGAGACAACCTCGCCGCCCTTTTTGGAGACCCGCCATGCTTGGCAAACGCGCCCAGGATCCCGCCCCCACGACGATTTTTCGCAGCGACCGGATCTGCCGGGTCAACGGTGAGTTTTATTTCAATACCCGCGAAGGCACCCAGGAAGGTCCGTTCGCCAGCCGCGAGGCTGCAGAACGGGAGATAGAAGCGTATGTCGGGCGGATGCGACAGCTGACTCAGGTTGCCAGCTGAATGCGGTTCATCGGTAGCCCCTGTAGCGAGGGATTACCTGTGGCGAGGGAGCTTGCTCCCTCGCCACAAAAGCCTCTGACGCCATAAGCGTCATACAACCAACGCAGTCGCGCTTATCTCACCGCCTCGAACAACCCCGTCGCCCCCATCCCGCCGCCCACGCACATTGTCACGATGCCGTAGCGCAGGTTGCGCCGTTGCAGCTCGCGCACCAGATGCCCCACTTGCCGCGAGCCGGTCATGCCGAACGGGTGGCCGATGGAGATCGAACCGCCGTTGACGTTATATTTTTCGGGATCGATTTCCAGCCGGTTGCGACTGTACAGGCACTGGGAAGCGAAAGCCTCGTTGAGCTCCCACAAGTCGATATCAGCCACCTGCAAGCCCTTGGCCTTGAGCAGCTTGGGCACCGAAAACACCGGGCCGATGCCCATCTCGTCCGGCTCGCAACCGGCCACGGTAAACCCGCGGAAAAACGCCTTGGGCTTGAGCCCCAGCGCCAGGGCTTTTTCCAGGCTCATCACCAAGGTCATCGAGGCGCCGTCGGACAACTGTGATGAATTGCCCGCTGTCACCGAACCGTCTTCGGCGAACACCGGCTTGAGGCCGGCCAGGCTTTCATAAGTAGTGTCAGGGCGGTTGCAGTCGTCGCGATCAACCACACCATCGAGCATCTGCACCGCACCGCTGTTCTTGTCCTCGACCTTGTACTTGACCGCCATCGGCACGATTTCGTCGTCAAACAACCCGGCCGCCTGGGCCTGGGCGGTGCGCTGCTGGCTCTGCAAGGCGTAACGGTCCTGCTCCTCGCGGCTGACCTGATAGCGACGAGCAACGATCTCGGCGGTCTGGCCCATGGGGAAATAGATCCCGGGCACTTGCTCCTTGAGCAGCGGATTGATCAGGTTGTCAGTGTTGACGCTTTTCATCGTCAGGCTGATGGACTCCACGCCTCCGGCGACGATGATGTCGCTGCAACCGGAGGCGATCTGGTTGGCCGCGATGGCGATGGCTTGCAGACCCGAGGAACAGAAGCGGTTGAGGGTCATGCCGGCGGTGCCGATGCCCAACTGCGAGAGCACCGCCACGTTACGACCGATGTTGTAGCCCTGGGCGCCTTCATTGGAGCCGGCGCCGACGATACAGTCCTCGACGCTCGCCGGGTTGATGTCATTGCGTGCCAGCAAGGCGTTGACGCAGTGAGCCGCCATGTCGTCCGGACGGGTCATGTTGAACTTGCCGCGAAAAGACTTGGCCAGGCCGGTCCGTACGCTGTCGACGATCACCACTTCACGCATGGCTGTACCTCATTGTTGTAGTCGGTTAGGTGTGAATCGAGCATAGATCCACTGCATAAGCGACTGCGACAATCATTCACCCCGCGTATGCAACCCCATCGCCTACTTCTTGCTCTTCTTTTTGCGCGCCTGTTTCTCGGTACGCTCGAACGCAGCCTCCAACGCATCATTGAGGGTGCGCAATACCTTGACCCGCGCCCAGCGTTTGTCGTTGGCCTCCACCAGGGTCCAGGGAGAAATCTCGGTGCTGGTGCGGTCCACCATGTCGCACACCGCTGCCCGGTAAGCGTCCCACTTGTCCCGGTTACGCCAGTCATCCTCGGTGATCTTGAAACGCTTGAACGGGATATCCTCGCGCTCCTGAAAACGCTCCAGCTGGGTCTCCTTGTCGATGGCCAGCCAGAACTTGACCACCACCACGCCGGCATCGGCTATCTGCTCCTCGAAATCGTTGATCTCGCCGTAAGCCCGTAGCCAATCAGCCCGGCTGCAAAACCCCTCGACCCGCTCCACCAGCACCCGGCCATACCAGGAACGGTCGAACACAGTGAACTTGCCCCGTGCCGGAATATGCCGCCAGAACCGCCACATGTAGGGGTGGGCGCGCTCTTCTTCGGTGGGCGCGGCAATCGGTATGATGCTGTATTGGCGCGGATCGAGCGCCGCCGCGACCCGCCGGATCGCCCCGCCCTTGCCCGCCGCATCGTTGCCTTCGAACACCGCCACCAGGGCATGCTGACGCATGCGTTTGTCCCGCAGCAGGCCGGAAAACCGCGCCTGCTCGGTGATCAGTTGCTCTTCGTAATCGGCCTTGTCCAGGCGCAGGGTCATGTCCAGGCTGTCTAACAGCGTGATTTGGCTGTCCAGCGCAGGCAGCGGCGCCACGTTGACCTTTTCCGCCTTGATCTTCGATCGGCCCAAGGCCTGGCGCAACCCTTCGAGCAAGATCCGCCCGACCGTGAGGCTGCGATAACAGGAATCCATGCCTTCGATCACATGCCACGGCGCGTAATCGCGGCTGGTACGGCGCAGCACTCGCTCGCCGTATTTGACGAACTTGTCATAGGTCTGGGACTGTTGCCAATCCAGCGGGCTGATGCGCCAGCTGTGCAGCGGATCGTCCTTGAGCCCCTTGAGTCGGGCTTTCATCTGCTTCTTGGACAGATGGAACCAGAACTTGAAGATCAGCGCGCCTTCGTCGCAAAGCATTTTTTCCAGGCGCTCGGCGGCGTTGATCGCCTGGTCGAGCCGGGGGTCCTTGATCTGGTCATGGACCCTCGCCTGCAACATCTGGCTGTACCAGTTCCCGAAAAAAATCCCCATGCGCCCCTTCGCTGGCAGCATCCGCCAATAACGCCAGACGGGGGGCCGCGCCAGCTCCTCGTCGGTCTGCTGGTCGAAGGTGCGCACTTCGATCAGCCGCGGGTCCATCCACTCGTTGAGCAACTTCACCGTCTCGCCCTTGCCCGCGCCTTCGATGCCATTGATCAGCACAATGACCGGGAACCGACCTTGCTGCTGCAACTCGAATTGAGCCTCAAGCAACGCTTCACGCAAGGCCGGCACTTCGGCCTCAAAGGTGTCTTTATCGATGGCGTGGCCGATTTCAGCGGATTCGAACATGGACAGCTCCTTCCAGGGATTGGGGCAAGACTAGCGGATTGGACGCGACCCTGGGCAGCAGATTCCATCCAGACGCACGCTCCATTGCGATGGGTCAAGCAAGCCGATACCAATGGGCTAGAATGCCCTCCCAGTTTTCACCGAGCCTGCCATGACACCCATTCAGCACCACGCCCAACTCGACTGGGATGACCAGGGTCGCCCGCGTTCGCGGGTGTTCAACGACGTGTATTTTTCCGATCAATCGGGCCTGGAAGAAACTCGTTATGTGTTCCTTGAGCAGAACAACCTGGCCGAGCGCTTTGCCGCGCTACCGGATGACGGGCGGCTGGTCATCGGTGAAACCGGATTTGGCACCGGGTTGAATTTTCTCTGCGCCTGGCAGTTGTTCGAACAGTGCGCTCCGGTTGGGGCGCGGCTGCATTTTGTCAGTGTCGAGAAATACCCCTTGAGCCCGCAGGATCTGCGCCGGGCACTGGCGCTGTGGCCGCTACTCAAGCTGCAGGCGGATCAATTGCTTGAGCAGTACGTGGCGATCCACCAGGGGTTCCAGCGTCTGACTTTGGCAGGTGGGCGAGTGACGCTGACCTTGTTGATCGGCGATGCCCTGGCGCAGTTGCCGCAACTGGACGCGCAGATCGACGCCTGGTTCCTGGACGGTTTCGCGCCAGCGAAGAACCCCGAGATGTGGACCGCCGAACTGTTCGCTGAATTGGCGCGGCTGGCGGCACCCGGCGCGACCATCAGCACCTTCACCAGCACCGGTTGGGTGCGGCGACTGCTGAACGCGGCGGGCTTCAAGATGAAGCGCACGCCTGGTATCGGGCACAAATGGGAAATCCTGCGCGGCGTGTTTCTCGGCTGGCCGGACCTGCTTCCCGTGCCGGCCCCGGCAAAACCTTGGTACGCCCGCCCCACGGCGCTGACTGGCGAGCGCCGGGCGCTGGTGATCGGCGGCGGCCTGGCCGGCTGTGCCAGCGCCGCGAGCCTCGCGGCCCGTGGCTGGCAAGTGACGCTGCTGGAGCGTCACGCCGGATTGGCCGAGGAAGCGTCCGGCAACCCGCAGGGCGTGCTGTACCTCAAGCTTTCCGCCCACGGTACGGCGTTGTCACAAATGATCCTCAGCGGTTTCGGCTACACCCGGCGCATGCTGGAGCATCTGCAACGCGGCGTAGACTGGGACGCTTGCGGGGTCTTGCAACTGGCCTTCAACCCCAAGGAAGCCGAGCGCCAGGCGCAACTGGCCGCGGCGTTTCCAGAAGACTTGCTGCATTCACTCGATCAGCCACACGCCGAGGCACGCTCCGGCATCGGCCTGGCGTGTGGCGGCTTGTTTTATCCCGAAGGTGGCTGGGTGCATCCGCCAGCGTTGTGTCGCTGGCAGGCCTCGGGGCCGATGATTGACGTGCAGCCCCATCATGAAGTGTTGCAATTGCGCCGCGTCGACGGCCAATGGCAGGCCTGGGACGGCGAACGTTGCCTGGCCAGCGCGCCGGTAGTGATCCTCGCCAGCGCCGCCGAGATCAAGCGCTTCGAACCCGCCGCCGATTTGCCTCTCAAGCGCATTCGCGGGCAAATCACTCGTCTGCCACAGACCGCCCGCAGCCAGAGCCTGCGCACCGTGGTCTGCGCCGAAGGCTACGTGGCCCCGGTACGGCTGGGCGAGCACACCTTGGGCGCCAGTTTCGACTTCAAGAGCGACGACCTGACCCCTACCGCGGCGGAGCACGCCGGCAATCTGCAGATGCTGGAAGAAATTTCCCTGGATCTGGTGGAGCGCCTGGATGCCAGCGCCCTGGATCCGCAACACTTGGAAGGCCGTGCGGCGTTCCGTTGCACCAGCCCTGACTACCTGCCAATCGTCGGCCCGTTGGCTGACCGCCAGGCATTCAGCGAAGCGTATTCGACCCTGAGCAAGGACGCCCGGCAGGTGCCAGACACTCCCTGCCCGTGGCTCGACGGTCTGTACATCAACAGCGGCCATGGCTCACGGGGGCTGATCAGCGCGCCGCTGTCGGGTGAGCTGATCGCCGCCTGGCTGGACAACGAACCCCTGCCGCTGCCCCGAAGCGTGGCCGAGGCCTGCCATCCGAATCGGTTTGCGTTGCGGGCGTTGGTTCGGGGCAAGGCCTAGCGCAGATCGCTGGCCCACCAAAAAAACCTGGGGGAGCGAGCTTGCTCGCGATAGCGGTGGGTCAGTCAAGTTAGATGTCGACTGACACTCCGTCTTCGCGAGCAAGCCCGCTCCCACGTTAGTTCCGGTCTCCTATGGATACGCAGCAGACCCAGCGCCCCCACCCATCGGCTTATAACGCATCGATCTAAAACTCACAGCAATCCCCCCGGTCAGTTTCAGGGTACCCGCCATGTCGGCGCGTGCTGCTTGACCCCTCCCCAACGGAAAAACCGGTAAGGACTTATGTGCGGATTAGCTGGAGAGTTACGTTTCGATCAACAACCTGCGGACCTTGCGGCCGTAGAGCGAATCACCCATCACCTGGCCCCTCGCGGCCCTGACGCATGGGGTTTTCATAGCCAGGGCCCGATTGCCCTCGGTCATCGGCGCCTGAAAATCATGGACCTGTCCGACGGTTCGGCCCAGCCGATGATCGACAGTCAACTGGGCTTGTCCCTGGCCTTCAACGGCGCAATCTACAACTACCCGGAACTGCGGGCCGAGCTCGAAGGCTTGGGCTATGCCTTTTATTCCGGTGGCGACACTGAAGTGTTGCTCAAGGGCTACCACGCCTGGGGCGAAGCGCTGCTGCCCAAGCTCAACGGCATGTTCGCCTTCGCCATTTGGGAGCGCGATGCCAAACGGCTGTTCATCGCCCGCGACCGCCTCGGCGTCAAGCCGCTGTACCTGTCGCGCACCGGCCAGCGCTTGCGCTTTGCCTCGGCATTGCCGGCGCTGCTCAAGGGCGGTGACATCAGCCCGATGCTCGACCCGGTGGCCCTCAATCATTACCTGAATTTCCATGCGGTGGTCCCGGCGCCACGCACCTTGCTGGCCGGTGTGGAAAAACTGCCGCCGGCCACCTGGATGCGCATCGAAGCCGACGGCAGCACCGAGCAGAAAACCTGGTGGACCCTGCCCTACGGTCCCCGGGCCGATGAGCAGCATCTGAACCTCGAAGACTGGATCGACCGCGTGCTCGACAGCACCCGTGAAGCGGTCGCCATTCGCCAGCGCGCGGCCGTGGATGTCGGCGTGCTGCTTTCCGGCGGCGTGGATTCGAGCATGCTCGTGGGCCTGCTGCGGGAAGTCGGCGTGGAAGATCTGTCGACCTTCTCCATCGGTTTCCAGGATGCCGGCGGCGAGCGCGGTGACGAGTTCCAGTATTCGGACCTGATCGCCAAGCACTACGGCACCCGTCATCACCAATTGCGTATCGACGAAAAAGAGATCATCGAACAACTGCCCGCGGCATTTCGTGCCATGAGCGAGCCGATGGTCAGCCACGACTGCATCGCCTTCTACCTGTTGTCCCGGGAAGTGGCCAAGCACTGCAAAGTGGTGCAAAGCGGCCAGGGTGCCGACGAGTTGTTCGCCGGTTACCACTGGTACCCGCAAGTGGACGGCGCGAGCGATCCGTACGCGGCCTATCGCGCAGCCTTCTTTGATCGCAGCTACGAAGAATATGCCGCCACCGTGCAGCCCAAATGGCTGACGGCCAACGACGCCGCCGGTGATTTCGTCAAAGAGCATTTCGCCCAGCCAGGCGCCGATGCGGCGGTGGATAAAGCGTTGCGCCTGGACAGCACGGTGATGCTGGTGGACGACCCGGTCAAGCGCGTCGACAACATGACCATGGCCTGGGGCCTGGAAGCGCGTACGCCGTTCCTCGATTACCGGCTGGTGGAGCTCTCGGCGCGGGTCCCGGCGAAATTCAAGCTGCCCGACGGTGGCAAGCAGGTTCTCAAGGAAGCCGCCCGGCGGGTGATCCCCAGTGAGGTGATCGACCGCAAGAAAGGCTATTTCCCAGTGCCGGGCCTCAAGCACCTGGAAGGCAACACCCTGGCCTGGGTCCGCGAACTGCTGCTGGATCCGAGCCAGGATCGCGGCCTGTTCAACCCGGCCATGCTCGACCGACTGCTGACCGACCCCAACGGCCAACTCACGCCGTTGCGCGGTTCAAGGTTGTGGCAACTGGCGGCGCTGAACCTGTGGCTCAGCGAGCAAGGAATCTGATGCATGAAACCTTCAACCGTTCACAACCAACGCCTTTTGCGCGGCCAGGCGCCGTCCTATGAACGCCTGCAGGCGCGCCTGGCCGAAGATGGCAGCGAATTGGGCGCCGACCCGATCGCGGTGCATTGCGGCTGGGGCCGATTGCTGATCGGTCACACCTTCCCGGACCCGGCGAGCCTGGCCCGGGAACTGCTCAACGAACAATCCGGCGAACGTGACATTGCCTTGTACGTCGCCGCGCCCCAGCAGGTGCTGGGGCTGGAACCGGCGCAGCTATTTCTCGATCCGTCCGACACCTTGCGCCTGTGGTTCAGCGACTATCGGCAGGCCACGCGGGTGTTTCGCGGCTTCCGGATTCGCCGGGCGCAAAGCGATGCCGACTGGCAGGCCATCAACCAGCTGTACCTGGCCCGGGGCATGCTGCCCATCGATCCACAACGACTGACCCCGCGTCATGCGGGCGGCCCGGTGTACTGGCTGGCCGAAGACGACGACAGCGGCGCGGTGATCGGCAGCGTCATGGGCCTGAATCATCAAAAAGCCTTCAACGATCCGGAAAACGGCAGCAGCCTCTGGTGCCTGGCCGTGGACCCGCAATGCTCACGGCCGGGTGTTGGCGAAGTGCTGGTACGCCACCTCATCGAGCACTTCATGAGCCGTGGTTTGAGTTACCTCGACCTGTCGGTGCTGCATGACAATCGCCTGGCGAAAAACCTTTACGCCAAACTTGGTTTCCGTAACCTCTCGACCTTCGCCATCAAACGCAAGAACGGCATTAATCAGCCGCTGTTCCTTGGCCCTGGCCCCGAGGCGCCGTTCAATCCTTACGCACGAATCATCGTCGAGGAAGCCCATCGTCGAGGCATCGAAGTGCAGGTGGACGACGCCGAGGCCGGATTATTCACCCTGGTCCACGGCAGCCGCCGGGTGCGTTGCCGGGAATCCTTGAGCGACCTGACCAGTGCCATCAGCATGACCTTGTGCCAGGACAAAAGCCTGACCCATAAGGTGCTCAAAAGCGCTGGCCTGAACCTGCCAGCCCAGCAACGGGTGGGCAATGCCGACGACAACCTGGCGTTTCTCGATGAGCACGAGCGGGTGGTGGTCAAGCCGCTGGACGGTGAACAGGGCCAAGGCGTAGCGGTGGACCTGCGCACGATCGAAGACGTGCAGAGCGCCATCGAAACGGCCCGGCAGTTTGACAGCCGAGTGTTGTTGGAAAGCTTCCACGAAGGGTTGGACCTGCGGGTCCTGGTGATCGGCTTTGAAGTGGTGGCCGCGGCCATTCGGCGTCCGGCGGAGGTGATCGGCGACGGCCAGCACAGCATCGGCGCGCTGATCGAAGCCCAGAGCCGCCGACGGCAAGCCGCCACCGGGGGTGAGAGCAAGATTCCGATGGACGCCGAAACCGAACGCACCCTGAGCGCGGCCGGGTTTGACTACGACAGCGTGTTACCGGCCGGCAAACATCTATTCGTCCGGCGCACGGCGAACCTGCATACCGGCGGCGTCCTGGAGGATGTCACCGGGATCCTTCATCCAACCCTGGCCGATGCAGCGGTGCGCGCCGCGCGGGCGCTGGACATCCCCATGGTCGGCCTCGATTTGCTGGTGCCAGCGGCCGATCAACCCGAATACGTGTTCATCGAAGCCAACGAACGCGCAGGTTTAGCCAACCACGAACCACAACCCACTGCCGAACGCTTTGTGGATTTGTTGTTTCCTCATAGTCAGGCGGTGGCCTAGCCCTTTTCCCCGTGGCGAGGGAGCTTGCTCCCGCTCGACTCTGTAAGAGCTGGCGAAGCCTGCGATCTTTTGATCTTTCGCTTGAGACTCAAGTGTCCGGGGAAAGATCGCAGCCTCGTTGCATTCGACAGCTCCTACGGCCCAGCGGGAGCAAGCTCCCTCGCCACAGGGGCCCTCATCTATTTGAACGTTCCGAGAGGAGTTTCCATGATCAGCAAAATTCCCGAACCGAATCTCGAATACCTGCAAAAGGTCTTGCTGGAAATGCTTGCCATCCCCAGCCCTACCGGCTTCACCGACACCATCGTGCGCTACGTGGCCGAACGACTCGAAGAACTGGGCATTCCGTTTGAAATGACCCGGCGCGGTACGATCCGCGCCACCCTCAAGGGCCGCAAGAGCAGCCCCGACCGGGCGGTATCGGCCCACTTGGACACCATTGGCGCTGCCGTACGAGCGATCAAGGACAACGGTCGCCTGACCCTGGCTCCAGTGGGTTGCTGGTCCAGCCGCTTTGCCGAAGGCAGCCGGGTCAGCCTGTTCACCGACACCGGGGTGATTCGTGGCAGCGTCCTGCCATTGATGGCCTCTGGGCACGCGTTCAACACCGCCGTGGATGAAATGCCCATCAGTTGGGACCACATCGAACTGCGCCTGGACGCCTACTGCGCCACCCGAGCCGATTGCGAGACCCTGGGCGTGGGCATCGGCGACTACGTGGCCTTTGATCCCTTGCCTGAGTTCACCGAGAGCGGCCACATCAGCGCCCGGCACCTGGACGACAAGGCCGGGGTTGCCGCGCTGCTGGCAGCGCTCAAGGCGATTGTCGACAGCGGCGAAGAGCTGCTGATCGACTGTCACCCACTGTTCACCATCACCGAGGAAACCGGCAGCGGCGCGGCGGCCGCACTGCCTTGGGACGTCAGTGAGTTCGTCGGCATCGACATCGCGCCCGTCGCGCCAGGCCAGCAGTCCAGCGAACACGCGGTCAGCGTGGCGATGCAGGATTCCGGCGGCCCTTACGACTACCACCTGTCGCGGCACTTGCTGAAACTGGCCAAGGAAAACGAGCTGCCGGCACGCCGTGACCTGTTCCGCTACTACTTCAGCGACGCCCATTCGGCCGTCACCGCGGGCCACGACATCCGCACCGCCCTGCTGGCCTTCGGCTGTGACGCCACCCATGGCTACGAACGCACCCACATCGACAGCCTGGCCGCCCTCAGCCGTCTGCTCGGCGCCTACATCCTCAGCCCACCGGTATTCGCCAGCGACGCGCAACCGGCCCAGGGTTCGCTGGACCGCTTCAGTCACCAGATCGAACACGACACGCAGATGGAAAGCGACACTCGGGTGCCGTCGGTGGACAGTTTGGTGGGGCAGCGGTCGGAGAGCTGATCCAGCTAACAACATGGCTCTTGCGGGTGTATCGCAATCCAACTGTGGGAGCGGGCTTGCTCGCGAAGGCGCCGGCACATACAGCATTGATACAAGCTGGCCCACCGCTTTCGCGAGCAAGCCCGCTCCCACAAGGATTTGCAGTGACCGAAAAACCACAGGCTAGCCGCAAAAGCCCATTGGCCGTAGCATCACCTTATTGTCTAGCCGAGGTACCCCATGCTGATTCCCCACGACCAACTCGAAGTCGACACGCTCACTCGCCTGATCGAGGATTTCGTGACCCGCGACGGCACCGACAATGGTGACGACACGCCTCTGGAGACGCGTGTATTGCGGGTCAGGCAGGCCTTGACCAAAGGCCAGGCGCTGATCGTCTTCGACCCCGAAAGCGAACAGTGTCAACTGATGCTCAAGCACGATGTGCCCAAGCACCTATTCGACTGAACACGCCTTGCGAGCGGCGTGGGCCTTTTTCCTCTGGATCTTTTCGTAAATTTCGAAGCGATGAACGTCGATGTGCCGTGGCGCCTCCACGCCAAAACGCACCGTGCTGCCACTGACCGACAGCACCCGGACGGAAATATCATCACCGATGGAAATCAACTCACCCACAGCGCGGCTTAGTACGAGCATGGTTCTTATCCTTAAGATTGTCTGGACCTTGACCATGCCCGGCCTGTTTCATGTTCTCAATACACCCCCATGAATTCAGTAATGCCCTACAACCCAGACTCTGGCGACTGAAGGAAACTTCCTGCAAAACCTTGTCGCCCTCCCTTTCAAGAGGCTGAAAAACGCGGGCCGAACAGAATCACACTTGCCCCAAGCACACAGAGCGCCACACCGAGCCAGTCGGAACCCAGCGGCCGCACGCGCTCAATCACGGCCAGCCAGCCGATCGAAGCAATGATATAGATACCGCCATAGGCAGCGTAGGCACGACCGGCGTAGGACGCTTCGATGCGGGTCAGCAACAGCGCGAACAGCGTGAGGCTGAATAGCGCCGGTGCGATCCACCAGACGCTCTTGCCCTGGCGCAGCCACATCCAGAAGGCGTAGCAGCCGGCGATTTCAAACAGCGCGGCGAGAAAAAACCACAAATAATTGAGCATGCAAGTGTCCATCAGGAAAGCCGGATGGCGCCATCCTGAGGACACCGGGCAGCCAGGTCAACTCGGGTTCTGACGGGCCTTGGCGCGCATCTTGTCGGCCATGACGGTCATTTCGTCATACAGCAACTGCGGGTTTTTCTGCTTGATGGCCCAGGCCATCCGGCCCTGCTCATGGGGCAGGATCATGAACTGGCCCTCGGCGACCTGCTGGTAGATGTAATCGGCAATGTCAGTAGCGGTGATCGGTGAGCTTTCCAGCAGTTTGCCCACCTGCGCTTTCATGGCCGGGGTCGGGCCACGGAAGGAGTCCAGCAGATTGGTCTGGAAGAACGACGGGCAGACCACATGTACGCCGATTTCCTGCTGCGCCAGTTCAATCAACAGGCTCTCCGACAACGCCACCACGCCAGCCTTGGCCACGTTGTAGTTGCTCATGGCCGGGCCCTGCATCAGGGCGGCCATGGAGGCGATGTTGATGATCTTGCCGCGGCTTTTTTCCAGCAACGGCAGGAACGCCTTGCAGCCCTTGACCACGCCCATCAGGTTGATTGCGATCTGCCAGTCCCAATCCTCGAGGGAGAGTTCGCTGAAGAACCCGCCCGACGCCACGCCAGCGTTGTTGACGATGATGTCGATACCACCCAACTTTTCTTCGCAGGCCTGGGCGAACGCGGTCAGTTGGCTGTAGTCGCGCACATCACAACGCTGGACAAAGCCCTCGCCGCCAGCGTCGCGCACCAGCCTGAGGGTTTCCTGAAGGCCGGGCTCACTGACATCCGACAAGGCCAGGCGCCAGCCTTCGCGGGCCCAGCGCAGCGCGATTTCGCGACCCAGGCCAGAACCGGCACCGGTGATCATCATGCGATTTTGCATAGGAAACAGCCTTGTTGTTCCGGGAGAGATGGGCCGAGTGTAGCGAAGGACCTGGCCTGACCCACGCTCCATCAGATTGCTGAATGGCGGGGGCTAACCGTAATGGGTTTTGAGGGCAGTAGTGCCATGGGGACAACCCTGTGGGAGCAAAGCTTGCTCGCAACAGAGGCAACTCGATTCTGGAAGGCTTCGTCGTTTGTATCGCGAGCAAGCTTTGCTCCCACAGAGGCTCCTTACACGCCATAAAAAACTTTGAATTTTTTACAGGACGTTACGGTCCGAATTATTAAGCCGCCCGGATTTAACGCATGCGTGCTGGTAGTTGAAAAGTTGCAACATTCCAGAACTGACCAATAAGGAAATCAACAATGGGCACAATACTGATCATTATCCTGATCCTCCTGCTGATCGGTGGTCTCCCGGTCTTCCCGCACTCCAGAAGTTGGGGTTACGGTCCGTCCGGTATCATCGGTGTCGTATTGGTGGTGCTGTTGGTCCTGCTGTTACTGGGCAAGATATAAACCACTAAGTAAGGGTAAAAAAAAGAGGCCTTTGCAGGCCTCTTTTTTATGCTCGCCGATGATCAATCCGGCTTGCCGTCAACCACGCCGGCGGTATTGTCCAACAGGCTCTTGGTGGCGGTCTGCAGGAACGATTCAAGCTGGAGTTTCATCCGTGCGGTATCCGGTGCGTCCGGGATGACTTGCGCATGTGGGTTGGCCCCCAGTTCATAGCGGTACATCTTCGGCGGCATTTCCTTTTCCCTGCGCAGGACCAGGATCGTGTCGTCGCGGATGATGGCAGTGGTCTGGTCGCTGCCCGACGGTTTGATCACGCCAAAACCAGGGTCGCCTTCGGGCAGGTTCAACAGGTCACGCCCCCAGCACTGGTGACGCACCTGGCCGCCGATACGGCCCATGATGGTCGGGACGATATCGATCTGGGTGCCTACAGTGTGGCTGCGCTGACCGAACTTTTCCTGGACGCCCGGGCCGATCAGCAACATCGGCACGTTGAAGCGGCCCAGGTCCATTTCACTGATCTGGCGCTCGTTGCCGAAGCCATGATCACCGACCACGACAAACAGCGTTTCCTTGAAGTAAGGCTCCTTGCGGGCCTTCTCGAAGAACTGGCCCAGCGCCCAATCGGAGTAGCGCATGGCGGTCAGGTGCTCGTTCAGGCTGCCACGGTCGGTGACCGGCGGCACCGGCAACGGCGTCGGCAGTGCATACGGCGTATGGTTGGACAGGGTTTGCAGCAAGGCATAGAACGGCTTGCCGTTTTCCCGGGCCTTGAGCTCGACCAGACCACGGTCGAACATATCCTGGTCGGACACGCCCCAGGTCGGATCGGAGAACACCGGGTTGACGAAATCGTTACGCCCGATGAACGTGGTCATGCCCTGGCTGCTGAAGAAACCAGACTGGTTGTCCCAGGCGAAATCGCCGTTGTAGACATACACGTCATCATAACCACGGGGACTGAGCAGTTGTGGCAGGCCCGACAACTTGTGGCTGCCTTCCGGCGTCTGCATCAGGTATTCGAAACCCGGCAGGTTCGGGAAGCACGCCATGGTGGCGAACATGCCTTGATGGGTGTGGGTGCCGTTGGAGAAGAAGCGGTCGAACAGCAGGCCTTCCTTGGACAGTTTATCCAGGTAAGGGGTGATGTTGCCCGGCGCGCCCAAGGCGCCCACCGAGTGACCGGCCATGCTTTCCATGAGGATCACGACCACGTTCTTGATGGGCAGGGTCTTGTCCACTGGTGGCGTGTAGTCACGACGCACGGCGGCCGTCTCGGTATCCACCAGTTTGTCGTCAGGCATCACCAGCATGTCGCGCACGGTCTGTTGTGCCAGCGACTGCTCAAGGGTGGCTTTCCAGACGTTGTCACGGTGTTCGGACAACCGGCTCTTGGCCGCCGCCACCAGCGACAGCGTGCCATTGAGGCCCAACTGGTTGGCGAAGTTCGAATCGGTGGTGTAGACATCACCCCAACGCAGGGGAGGCCCCTGGCGCAAGGTGCCACGGGCGGCAGTCACGGCGACCAGCAAGCACACGACAAACACCACGATACGGCCGTACCACGGGGCAATCTGGCGCGTACCGATGGTGCCGCCGCTGAAAGGCCCGCGTGGGCGGGTCGCACGGTCGGCACCCTTGAACGCCAGGCTCAGGATGAGGGTACCGCCGAACCAGGCCAGCAGGTAACGCACCACCGGAAAACCGTACCAGAGCATGCTCATCACGGTTTTCGGATCTTCCTTCACATATTGGAAGACCAGGCCGTTGAGGCGCTGGTGAAACTCACGGTAGAAATCCAGCTCCATCAGGCCCAGAAACAACGCGATGCTGGAGGTAACGGTCAGCCACAGACGAAAGAACCCCCGTGCCGCCATGGCCCGGGCGCTGAACAATGCCAGCAGCAGCGGGATGCTGAGGTAGACCACCAGGCGCAGGTCGAAACGCAGGCCATTGGCGAACGCTTCAACGAAGGTCGAGGCCGGGGTGTCGAGGATCATCTCGCGGTTATAGACCAGCAGCGCCACGCGCAGCAGGCTGAACATGACCATCATCACCAGGGCACAAAGCAACGTGTAGGCCAGGTGCGATTTGACGGTCGGTTGCAGCAGGCGATGCGTGGTGCGCTGCTGACTCAGGGCGTCCGGAATTGCCATGTCGATTGGGGACCTATTGGAGTTGATGTGACAAAAAGAACAACGGCGCGCCCTCTGTTGGCCAATGCCGGCCCCCGGGGCTTGCGCGAATGCGCAAATGTTGCACGAACGACTAAGACATTGCCATTAAATAGCCGGCGGCGATAAAGCGCGGGAGATTGTCCGCAAGACTTAGTGAAAATTTCGTTCAATGAATATCTGGAAACACAAAAAGTGCCGGTGAAAGAGAGCCGAGCACTGTTGTGACGGGGGGAGCCTGCTCCCGATGGACTCTGTGGGAGCTGGCGAAGCCTGCGATCTTTTGCTCTTGCGCTTGAGAGGAAAGATCGCAGCCTCGTTGCACTCGACAGCTCCTGCGGCCCAGCGGGAGCAAGCTCCCTCGCCACATGAGCTTCCTTGCTACATCAGAAAATCAGTCGTTGCTCGGTTTGTTGATCGCCTGCAATACGTATTGCGGCATGGCGAACGCACCGATGTGAACTTCGGGGTTGTAGTAGCGGGTGACGATCCCGCTGCCAATGAACCGCTGGCGCAGGGTCTCGCGGGACAGCTTGCGATAGGCAGGGTCGGTCGAACCCCAGGCGAAAGTCATGGCGCCGCCGATGTAGGTCGGCACGGCAGCCTGGTAGAAGTGCCAGTCGGCAAACAGGCCACGCAGGCGTCCGGCGGTGGTCTGTACTTCGCTCAGTTGCATGAACGGCGTACCGTTCTGGGTCACCAGGATGCCACCTTCGTTCAGGCAGCGATGGCAGGCCTGGTAGAAGTTTTCCGAGAACAGCACTTCACCCGGACCGATCGGGTCGGTTGAGTCGGAAATGATGACGTCGAATTTTTCCTGGGTGGTGCTGACAAAACGCATGCCGTCGTCGATCACCAGGTTCAGGCGCGGGTCATCGTAGGCACCCTTGGAGTGGTTGGGCAGGAACTCTTTGCACATGTCCACCACGGTGCCGTCGATTTCCACCATGGTGATGTGCTCGACACCCACGTGCTTGCTCACCTCACGCAACATGCCGCCGTCACCGCCACCGATGATCAGCACGCGCTTGGCCGTGCCGTGGGCAAGGATGGGCACGTGGGTCAGCATCTCGTGGTAGATGAACTCGTCGGCTTCGGTGGTCTGGATCACGCCGTCCAGCGCCATCACCCGGCCCATGCGCGGGTTCTCGAAGATCACCAGGTGCTGGTGCTCGGTGCGCACTTCGTGCAACAGCTTGTCCATCCGAAAACGCTGGCCGTAGCCTTCGTAGAGGGTTTCCTGGTAGTCGCCGGTCGGGGTAGTCGTCATGGTCAGGTGCTCCGATAAATACGCGGTTGGCCGATGAAGGCTCGCAAAGGCGCGCATTCTACGACGATGAACATGACAGGTCGAACCTTGTAGGCGCTGCCGAGGGAAGCGAGGCTGCGATCTTCGCCCTGACAGTTGAATCTCAAGCAAAAGCTCAAGATCAAAAAGATCCCAGGCTTCGCCAGCTCCTACGGAGCCCAGCGGGAGCAAGCGTCCTTGCCACGGGGCAATCTCCACCCCTTAGTGGAATTGACGCCCCAACCCCGCTGGCACGCCTTCGATGGTGGTGTCTTCCCATGGGCCATTCGGGCTGACGGAGCGGCTCCAGCCGTTGTTCCACCGGTAGTAGGTGCGCTGGCGGTAGAAAGTGTTGGTCTGGTTATCCAACACATAGACCCCAAGCTTGGCATCCCAGTGGCTGTTGCCTCCCGGCGGCGGGGCGAAACTGGCGGAAGTGCGGGGCAGCGGTTTGGCCGGTTTGTTCGGGGTAACAGGCTTGCTCGGTGGAGTCGACGGACCCGGCTTGGTGGTCGGGGTCGACGGTGGAATGGGCGGCAGCGGCGCCGAAGGCTCCGGCGGGCGCTGGACCGCACAAGCGCTCAAGCCCAAAACGAGCGTGAGCAAGGTGATACGAGCGATGGCGGTCATGGGGCGAATTCCTGTTATTTGTCCGGGCTGTCGATGGTCAGTTGTTGCTGCGCTGTGGTGCTGCTCGCCAGGGGTTGGCTACGGCCGATCCACTCGCCGGCGGTCGGTTGACCGGCCCGCGAGATGCGCGCCACCAGTTGGACTTCAGGGAAGTTCGACAGTTTCAGCTGCGGCATCATCGCGTCCGCGTCGCCCAACTCCACCGTGGCGGGCAGATCGGCGACGGTCATGCGCTTGGCCGCCAGCGGCGCCGGCGGACCGGAAACGGCGCGGGCGAAGATGAACACGCTGTCGCCCGGCTGCACCTTGGCCTTGAGTGCCGGCGCGAGGTCGACGCGCACCTTGAGCAGGGCTGCTGCCTTGGCCACCGGGGCCTGGACGACCTTGCCGCCACTGGCCTGGAGCTTCTCGGTGGCACGGGTGATACCGCCTTGCAGTGCGTCACGGGATTTATCGCCTTCCGGCAGTTCCACCAGCAAACGCCCCCAGTAATCGATCGCGTCCTGATAGCGCTCGCTTTCAAAGGCGGCGATACCCAGCAGGCCAAGACTGGTGACTTCCTTGGGATCGAGTTTCAGCGCTTCATCGGTCAAGGCCTGGACCTTGTCCGACCACTTCTTGCCATCGGCGAAATACTGCGCCTGGGCCCATTGCCCGAGCAGTTCGGGTTGCCGGCCGGCCACCGCCACGGTGCGCTCGAAAATCTTCGCCGCATCCGCCGGTCGGTCCTGGGCCATGTAGGTTCGGCCGAGAAAATACAGGCCCTCGGCGGAGTCCGGTTGCGCGGCCACCGCACGCTCCAGGCGCAAGGTCATTTCTTCCATCGACTGCGGTGCCTGGGCGAATTCACGGGTCAGTTCGACCTTGTCGCTAGCGCCGAAATGCAGGTACAGCCCCAAGCCCAGCAACGGCACCAGCACAGCCGCGAGCAGCGGCAACGGCTTGCCCAATCGGGATTCCCGTGGCGCATCGGCGCCCTCGGTGTCAGCGAGCAGTTCACGAGCAGCTTCAGCACGACCGGTGTCCAGTTGCGCCGCATTGAGCACGCCCTCCTCCCGCTCGGTTTGCAGTTCGGCGACGCGCTCCTGGTACAGCGCCACGTTGAGCGCGGTGCGGTCCTCTTCCAATTGGGCACGACGAACGCGCAATACGGGGATCAACAGAAAACTCAGGGCAACCAGAAGAAGCAGACCTGCAGCGAGCCAGAAATCAATCATGCTTGGTTTTATCCAACAGTTGGTCGAGGCG
The DNA here is from genome assembly GCF_053850495.1 of Pseudomonas sp. CFBP 5748. Classification (NCBI taxonomy): domain Bacteria; kingdom Pseudomonadati; phylum Pseudomonadota; class Gammaproteobacteria; order Pseudomonadales; family Pseudomonadaceae; genus Pseudomonas; species Pseudomonas sp. CFBP 5748. The sequence continues at coordinate 267,190 of NZ_JBSPTN010000001.1, read as the reverse complement.
CTGGCGCTCTTCGACAGAAAGCGTGTCCGCAGCGGCGCCGCGCTGGACCCGACGGCGACGCACGATCACCGCGATAATGACGAAACCACCGAGCAACAGCGCGGCGGGGCCAAACCAGAGCAGCGCGGTCTTGGAGGACAGGGCCGGGTTGTAGCGCACAAACTCACCGTAGCGATCCACCATGAAATCGATGATCTGCTGGTTGTCCTTGCCCTCGCCGAGCATGCGGAAGATTTCCTTGCGCAGGTCAGCGGCAATCGGGGCGTTGGAGTCGGCAATGTCCTGGTTCTGGCACTTGGGGCAGCGAAGTTCCTTGGTCAGTTCGCGAAACCGCTCGCGCTCGCCGTCGTTGGCAAATTCGTAGGTGTCGATGGCGGCGTGAGCCACACCGACCAGGCTCAAGCCGAGGATGGCAGCGGCTAACCAACGCTTCATGGCTTGGCCTCGTCCACCAGGGCCTGATATTTGGCAGCCAGCTTCTCGCGCCAGACCTGTTCGTCGATCACACCGACAAACTTGTCGCGGATAACGCCCTTGGCGTCGATGAAGAAGGTTTCCGGTGCCCCGTAGACGCCCAGGTTCAGGCCCAGGGAGCCCTCTTCATCGCGAATGTCCAGTTGATACGGGTTGTGGAACTCGGCGAGCCACTTCAAGGCATCGACGTTGACGTCCTTGTAATTGACGCCGTAGATCACCACGCCGTTCTGGGCCAGTTTATTGAGCACCGGGTGCTCGACCCGGCAGGAAATGCACCAGGTGCCCCACACATTGACCAGCGCCGGTTTACCCAGCAGGTCAGCACGGGTCAGGGTTTTGTCGCCCTGCACCGAGGGCAGGGAAAACTCCGGGAACGGCTTGCCGATCATCGCCGATGGCAGCTCGCTCGGATTCAGGTAAAGCCCTCGATACAAAAACACCGCCATCAACAGAAACAGCACCAGCGGCAACAGCATCAACCAACGTTTCATGCAGTGGCTCCCGTCACGCCCAGGGCTTCACGCACCCGGGTTTTCACCTTGACCCGATAACGCCGATCCAGCGCCGCCAGCACCCCGCCCAGCCCCGTGAGCAAGCCACCGAACCAGATCCAGCGCACGAACGGCTTGACGTGAACCCGCACCGCCCATGCGCCGTCGCCCAGGGACTCACCCAGCGCCACGTAGAGATCGCGAGTGAAACCGGCATCGATCCCGGCTTCGGTCATCACCGAGTTCTGCACGGTGTACAGGCGTTTTTCCGGATGCAGCACGGTCACTTCCCGGCCGTCGCGAATGACTCGCACAGTGCCTTTGTCGGAGGTGAAGTTCGGGCCTTCAAAATGTTTGGCGCCTTCAAAAACGAACTGATAGCCCCCCAGGTCCATGGACTCGCCCGGCGCCAGGCGCAAGTCGCGCTCGGCGCTGTTCTGGCTGGACAGCACCACGCCCAGGGCGCAGACGGCGATGCCCAGGTGAGCGATCTGCATGCCCCAGTAACTGCGGGTCAGGGTTGGCAGGCCCTTGATCAGGCCTTTGTGGCGGGTCTTGTCGACGATGTCCCGCCCGCCCGCCAGCAACACCCAGGCCGCCAGCACGAATGTCGCCAAAACCGCCCAATTGAAGTCGCCATAAGCGACCCCGGCCACCACGGCCAGGGCCGCCGTGCCCAGCAGCACCGGCGTCAGCATGCTCAGCAACCACTTGACCGGGGTGTCTTTCCAGCGCACCAGCATGCCAATAGCCATCACCACCATCAGGATCGCCATCAGCGGGATGAACAGCGCATTGAAGTACGGCGGGCCGACCGACAACTTGGCGCCGGACAACGCATCGAGCACCAGCGGGTACAGCGTCCCCAACAGGATCATTGACGCAGCCACCACCAGCACCAGGTTGTTGCCCAGCAACAGGGTTTCCCGGGACCAGAGGTTGAAACCGACCTGGCTTTTCACCACCGGCGCACGCAGGGCGAACAGCGTCAGGGAACCGCCGACCACGAACAGCAGGAACATCAGGATGAACACACCACGCTCGGGGTCCGAGGCGAAGGCATGCACCGAGGTGAGGACCCCGGAGCGCACCAGGAAGGTTCCCAACAAGCTCAGCGAGAACGCAGCGATGGCCAGTAACACGGTCCAGCTCTTGAACACGCCACGCTTTTCCGTGACCGCCAAGGAGTGAATCAGCGCGGTGCCCACCAGCCAGGGCATGAACGAGGCGTTTTCCACCGGGTCCCAGAACCACCAGCCGCCCCAGCCAAGTTCGTAGTAGGCCCACCAGGAGCCGAGGGTGATGCCGATGCCGAGGAAGGCCCAGGCGACGATGGTCCATGGACGCGACCAGCGTGCCCACGCGGCATCGAGACGGCCGCCCAGCAACGCCGCGATGGCAAAGGCGAAGGCCACGGAGAAACCGACGTAGCCCATGTAGAGCATCGGCGGGTGAACGATCAGGCCGATGTCTTGCAGCAACGGGTTAAGGTCGCGGCCATCCGTCGGCATCTGGGGCAGGATGCGTTCGAACGGGTTGGAAGTGACGATCAAGAACAGCAGGAAACCGGTGCTGATCATGCCCATCACCGCCAGCACCCGGGCCAGCATCACCTGGGGCAACTGGCGGGAGAACACCGAGACAGCGAAAGTCCAGCCAGCGAGGATCAAGGCCCAGAGCAGCAGCGAGCCTTCATGAGCGCCCCACACCGCACTGAACTTGTAGTACCAGGGCAAGGCGCTGTTGGAGTTGCTGGCGACATACTCGACGGAAAAATCATCGACCATGAAGGCATAGGTCAGGCAACCGAAGGCAAACAGCATAAAGGCGAACTGCCCCCATGCCGCCGGCTGGGCCAGGCTCATCCACAAACGGTCGCCGCGCCAGGCACCGAGCAATGGCACCACGGCCTGGACCAGGGCAAAGCACAGCGCCAGGATCATCGCCAGATGGCCCAACTCGGGAATAAAAAGACCAGCAGTCATCAATCAACCCTCCTTCACGGGAGCGGGCGCCGACTGACCGCTGTCTTTCAGGGCCTTGGTCACTTCCGGCGGCATGTATTTTTCATCGTGCTTGGCCAGCACTTCATCGGCCACCACCACGCCGTCGGCATTGAGCTTGCCCAAGGCGACGATGCCCTGCCCTTCGCGGAACAGGTCCGGCAGGATGCCCCGATAGGTGATGGTCACGGTCTTGCTGAAATCGGTGACGTTGAATTTCACGTCCAGCGAATCCCCGGAACGTACCAGGGAGCCCTTTTCCACCATGCCGCCGGCGCGGATACGGGTGTCCTTGGGCGCTTCGCCATTGGCGATCTGGGTCGGGGTGTAAAACAGGTTGATGTTCTGCTGCAGGGCGCTCAGGGCCAGGCCGACCGCAACACCGACACCCACCAGGATCGCAAGAATGATGACAAGACGTTTTTTGCGCAGCGGATTCACTGACCGTTCTCCCGGCGCAGACGACGCGCCTCTTGTTGCAGATACCGCTTGCGGGCCACGATCGGCACCGCCACGTTGAGGCCCAGCACCGCCAGGCAAATGCCATAGGCGGACCAGACATACAGGCCATGATGACCCATGGCGAGGAAATCGCCGAATGAAGCGAAACTCATCGAGCGGCCTCCAGGCTATTCTGTACTTCGGCCTTCACCCAACTGGCCCGGGACTCGCGCTTGAGCACTTCCAGGCGCATGCGCAGCAACAGCACCGCGCCGAAGAAACAGTAGAAACCCAGCACGGTCAGCAACAGCGGCAGCCACATTTCAACGGGCATCGCCGGCTTTTCGGTAAGGGTGAAGGTCGCGCCCTGGTGCAGGGTGTTCCACCACTCCACCGAGTACTTGATGATCGGAATGTTGATCACGCCGACAATCGCCAACACTGCGCAGGCCTTGGCGGCGCTGTCACGATTACTGATGGCGTTGCCTAGCGCAATAAGACCGAAGTACAGGAACAGCAGGATCAGCATCGACGTCAGTCGGGCATCCCAGACCCACCACGAGCCCCAGGTCGGCTTGCCCCAGATCGCCCCGGTGACCAGCGCCACGGCGGTCATCCAGGCACCGATCGGCGCGGCGCATTGCAGGGCGACGTCGGCCAGCTTCATCTTCCATACCAGCCCGACCACACCGCACACCGCCAGCATCACGTAGACGGACTGGGCCAGCATTGCCGTGGGCACGTGGATGTAGATGATGCGAAAGCTGTTGCCTTGTTGATAGTCCGGCGGGGCGAAGGCCAGGCCCCAGACCACGCCGGAGCCAATCAGCAGCACAGCGGCGATGCTCAACCAGGGCAACAGTTTGCCGCTGATACCGTAGAACCACTTGGGTGAGCCGAGCTTGTGAAACCAGGTCCAGTTCATTGCTGTTTCCATCACGGTTGCGGCTCGCTATCACGAACCGCCGGGGTGGCCTTTACTTCCTGGGAAGCGGTCAGTTTTTGACCCGGCCTCATTATTATTCGCCGACGCTGATTTTCAGGCCAGCCGCTATTGCAAAGGGTGTCAGGGTTATCGCCAGGGCGGTCAGGCTCCCAAGCCACAGCAGATAACCGGTTGCCGGCATGCCTTGCAACGCCGCCTGCAAGGCGCCACTGCCGAGGATCAACACCGGGATATACAGCGGCAGGATCAGCAGGGCCAGCAGCAGGCCGCCGCGCTTCAACCCCACCGTCAACGCCGCGCCCACCGCACCGAGCAAGCTCAACACCGGCGTACCCAGCAGCAGCGAGACTAGCAGCACAGGCATACATGCGGCGGGCAAGCCCAGCATCATCGCCAACAGCGGCGAGAGGAGCACCAGCGCCAGGCCGGAAAAAACCCAGTGTGCCAGTACCTTGGCTAAAACCAGAAGGGCCAGGGGGTGCGACGAAAGGACCCACTGCTCGAGGGAACCGTCCTCGAAATCACTGCGGAAAAGCCCGTCCAGCGAGAGCAGGACCGATAAAAGCGCCGCCACCCAGACCAGTCCCGGAGACAAGGTTTGCAACAATTGAGTCTCAGGACCGACCGCCAACGGGAACAATGCAATGACGATCGCGAAGAACACCAGCGGATTTGCCAACTCAGCCGGGCGGCGGAACAACAGGCGCGCCTCGCGGGCCAGCAACAGGCCAAACACACTCATACGGCCCAATTCCCCAGATCAATGTTGCGATACCCGGACGGCATCCGCGCCAGCGTGTGGTGGGTGGTCAAGAGCACCATACCGCCGCTTTCGCAGTGCCGGGCCAGGTGTTCCTCGAGCTGCGCGACGCCCTGTTTATCCAGGGCGGTGAACGGTTCGTCGAGAATCCACAGCGGCGGGCTGTCCAGGTACAGCCGAGCCAGGGCCACGCGGCGCTGCTGGCCGGCGGACAGGGTGTGGCACGGCACGTCTTCGAAGCCACGCAACCCCACTGTCGCTAACGCCTGCCAGATCGCCTCGCGCCCGACCGGCCGATGCAGCGCACAGAGCCAGCTAAGGTTTTCTTCAGGGGTCAGCAAATCCTTGATCCCGGCGGCATGGCCGATCCAGAGCAGGTTGCGCGCCAGTTCACTGCGTTGGCTCTGCAAGGGCTGGCCATTGAGCAACACCTGGCCGGCGGTCGGTTGCATCAACCCGGCCAGCAGGCGCAACAGGCTGGTCTTGCCACTGCCATTGGGGCCGCTGATCTGCACCATATCGCCATTGGCGAGTCTCAATTCGAGCTTTTCGAAAAGCAGCCGCAAGTCTCGCTCACAGGCGAGGCCGACGGTTTGCAGGAGAGGACTGGTCAAGGGATCGCGGGCCTTATACGGTTCAAGTCGGCAGTGCAGCGGCCGTTAAAGAGATGCAGCATAGATGCATTGACGGCCTGTTCCACAGAGCTGCGTCAAACAATTGCAAGGTTTTCGCCACTCCCTGGGAGACGGGCGGCATTATACATGCCGTGCTCTACTCTAAAGAGGGCTTATTTTCCCAAGGTAAGACCGCAGATGACAGGCGACATGAACATCCTGCCGCTGCCCCAGGCCACGGCAACGACGCGTACGCCGGCGGTCAGTGGCGAGCTGCTCAAACTGCTGACGCCGGCCGAGGGCCTGATCGGTGCTGGCCAAACCGCCAAGGCCGAAGTGCTGTCGCTCAAACAGGCGGAACAGACTTTCCAGCTATTGCTCAAGGTCACCCTGGAGAGTGGCCGCCAGACCACCGTCCAGGCCACCAGCACCCAGCCGCTGCCCCAGGGCACCAGCCTGGCCGTGACCCAGCCCTCCGCCGGCAACCTGGCGATTACCGTGCAGCAGGCCATAGCCTCCAGCGTCGCGACCCTGACCCGTATCGATACCGCACAGATGCCGGTCGGTACGCTGCTGCAAGGCAAGGTGCTCACCAGTCAGGCGCTGCCGCAAATGCCGGGGCAACCGGCGGTGTACCGGTCGTTGGTGAGCCTGCTCAACACCGTCCAGGCCGGCGCCACCCTGGACATCGACAGCCCGCAACCGCTGCGTATCGGCACGCTGTTGAGCGCCCAGGTGCAAGATGGCCAGACGCTGAAATTCGTGCCCCTGAGCAACCGCCAGGAGCAACTGGCGGTGAGCCAGCAACTGGCCACGCAGGTAAGCCGTCAAGGCTCGCTGGACAGCCTGATCGCCGCCCTGCAAAACCTGCCGGCCACTGACGAAACCGGCACCGAGCTGCGCGCCGCGGTGACACGCCTGTTGGCAGGCCTGCCGGATGTCCAGCAGTTGAGCACGCCCAAAGGTTTGGCCCAGGCCATGGCAGCCAGCGGTGTGTTCCTGGAAAGCAAATTGCTCGCCGGGCAGCCGTCGGGCCTGGCGCCGGACATGAAAGGTGACTTGCTGAAATTGATCGCCCAACTGACCCCGGCCCTGCCAGCCTCCACCAGCCTTGGCGCGATCATCGCCGCCAACACCCTGGCCCAGGCCATGCCCAACTTCGTGCGCAGCGCCCTGGGGATGCTTGGCCAGGTCAGCGTCAAGCCACAACCCACCCACTTCCCCCTGCCCTCGCGCCTGCTCAAAGACCAGGACCAGGAAGGCGATCTGGAACACCTGTTGCGCCTGGCGGCCGCCGCCGTGTCGCGCCTGCAAAGCCATCAGCTGTCGAGCCTGGAACAGACCGGCCTGACCGACGACGGCCGGCTGATGAGCACCTGGCAACTGGAAATCCCGATGCGCAATCTGCAGGACATCGTGCCCTTGCAGGTCAAATTCCAACGCGAGGAAACCCCGCCCCGGGAGCAGCCAGCCGAGCGCCGGGATGAACGTGAACCGAAACAGCAACTCTGGCGGGTCGAGCTGGCCTTCGACATGGAGCCGTTGGGACCGCTGCAAATCCAGGCGCAGTTGCTCAGCGGCAGCCTGTCGAGCCAGTTATGGGCGCAGCGGCCGTACACCGCAAGCCTGATCGAAAGCAACCTGACAGCGCTGCGTGAGCGCCTGGTGAGTTGTGGCCTGAACGTCGGCGACCTGGACTGCCATCTCGGCACCCCGCCCCAGGGCCCCAAGACTCGCCTGGAACAACGCTGGGTGGACGAAACCGCATGACAACCCACACCGAACCCCGCCAAGCCATCGCCCTCAAGTACGATGGCCACCACGCCCCAACCCTCACCGCCAAGGGTGACGAAGCCCTGGCCGAGGAAATCCTGCGGATCGCCCGCGAAAGCGAAGTGCCGATTTATGAAAACGCCGAGTTGGTGAAGCTGTTGGCGCGGATGGAACTGGGGGACAGCATTCCAGAAGAGTTATACCGCACGATTGCCGAGATCATCGCGTTTGCCTGGAACCTCAAGGGCAAGTTTCCCCAGGGCCATGATCCGAATGCACCGAGCGTCGAGAAGGATGTGACCGATCGCGGCGACGATTACTGATCGCAACGACGCTGTACCTGTGGCGAGGGAGCTTGCTCCCGCTCGGGTGCGCAGCAGCCGCAAAAGCTGAGGTCCGCTGCGCGGCCCAGCGGGAGCAAGCTCCCTCGCCACAGGGGGTTGTTGACTGCAGGGTCCAGGTATGCGCGCGAAAAAAAACTGTGGGAGCTTTCTCGCTCCCACAGTTGATCAGGGCGAGAACGATCAACCGCCCCTATGCAACTTACTCATCAACTCCGCCTCGGCCTGGGTCAAGCCGCAGGATTGGGTCAGTTCGTCGACGCTGGCGCCCATGCCAACCAGGCGTGCGGCCTGGGCGAAGGACAAGGTGGAGGGGTCGCGTTGTTCCAGTTGGGCCAGTTTGTCCGGCAACGGCGCGACCACGGCGCGTAGCTCATGGAGGGCTTCACCCATGCGCACGGTGCCGTTCTGATAATCGTCGACGCGTTTGGCCAGGTCCTTGATGCGCTGATCGCGCAGCGCATCGCCCTGGGCCTGCTGAGCGGCGATCTGCCGCTGACCACGTATGTACGCCACAAACATCGCCAGCGTGCCTGCCCAAAAAAGGAACAGGACAATGACTGCTACCTCAAGAATCAATCAGATACTCTCCAGTTCCGACCACTCTTCTTCGCTCATCATTTTTTCCAGCTCGACCAGGATCAGCAACTCGTTGTTCTTGTTGCAAACACCCTGGATGAACTTGGCCGACTCTTCGTTACCGACGTTAGGCGCGGTTTCGATTTCCGACTGACGCAAGTAAACCACTTCGGCGACGCTGTCGACGAGAATGCCGACCACTTGCTTATCAGCTTCGATGATCACGATACGCGTGTTGTCGTTGACCTCGGTGGAGCTCAAGCCAAAACGCTGGCGAGTGTCGATGACCGTAACCACGTTACCGCGCAGGTTGATGATGCCCAGCACGTAGCTGGGTGCACCCGGAACCGGGGCGATCTCGGTATAGCGCAGCACTTCCTGAACGCGCATCACGTTGATGCCGTAGGTTTCGTTGTCGAGTTTGAAGGTTACCCATTGCAAAATCGGATCTTCGGAACCCTTGAGAGACGACGCCTTATCATTCATACCCTGACCCCTCGAAAAACCGCCTGTGGCGGCGTGTGTTCTGTCCCGTGACGCTGTGCGCCACCGGTTGTCTTATTTCGGTTTCTGGACCGGCTTGGTGCCGCCCAGGTGTTTTGCCCCGCCGCTGGCGATCAGCTCGGCCAGCTCGGACACGTCCAGCAAGGCGCACATGTGCTCGATCACCGTCCCGGCCAGCCATGGCCGTTGCCCTCGATGGCTGCGCCATTTGATCTCGTTCGGGTCCAGGCGCAGCGAGCGACTGACCTGATGCACCGCTAAACCCCATTCATAACCTTGCACAGAAATCACGTATTGCAGGCCCTGGCGAAAATCATCGCGATAACGGTCCGGCATCACCCAACGCGCGGTGTCGAGCACCTTGAGGTTGCCGGCCTGGCTCGGCAGGATCCCGAGGAACCATTCCGGCTGGCCGAACAACGGCGTCAATTCCTGCCCGGCCAGGGAATAAATCGATCCCAGGCATACCAGCGGCACCGCCAGGGTCAACCCGGCCACATCGAACAACAGACACTCGAACGGCTCGGCGGCCCAGGCCGGACGGTCATCGTTTGGCACCGGCGGCGGGTTGCTCGGCGGCAAGTGGACTTCCACCACCGGCGTCACCAGGCCCTGCAACAACGGTGCAACGGTCGAGACCGGCGCCAGGATCGGCGCAGGCGCGTCCATGACGGCCACCTGAGGCTTGATAAACGGTGCCTCGACCGCCGCCGCCATCACTGACTTCTGCGCGTCACGGGCCTGCTCTTCGAGCACGGCCGCCTGAAACTCATCCAGCACGCCTTCGGGTACGACGGTCTCGGGCAACGCCTCGATCACGCTCGGCGGCGGTGACAGTTCTTCGGTCGCTTCCTGCAACAGCCCGTCCAGATAGGACTGCAAGGCCATTTGCGGACGCGAGGTTGTCTTTATCGGGCGGCTCATAGGAACAGTGCGCCGCTTAAAGAGGTTATCGGCATGAATGCGGTCGGACTTGAGCGCTCGCAAGCGAGCACGATGCCTAGGGGAAACCTCGTCACTTAAGCCACCTGCTGTGAAACAAGCTGTTGGGCCAGCAGGTGCTTGAGCAGCGCCCGATAGGCCAGCACACCACGGCTTTTGCCGTCGAATTGCGAAGGGGTCAGGCCGGCGCGGCTGGCGTCGCGCAGGCGGGTATCGACGGGAATGTAGCCTTGCCAGATGTCATCCGGGTACATGTCCCGCAACACGCGCAAGGTGCCCAGGGACGCCTGGGTACGCCGGTCGAACAGGGTCGGCACGATGTTAAAGGCCAGCGATTGCTTGCGAGAGCGGTTGACCATCGCCAGGGTATTGACCATGCGCTCCAGGCCCTTGACCGCCAGGTGCTCGGTTTGCACCGGGATGACCAATTGCTGACTGGCCGCCAAAGCGTTGACCATCAGCAAACCGAGCAACGGCGGACTGTCGATGATCGCGTAATCGAAATCCTGCCATAGCTGCGCCAGACTCTTGGCGATGACCAGCCCCAGGCCGCTCTGTCCCGGCGACTGCCGTTCCAGGGTCGCCAAAGCGGTACTCGACGGCAACAGGGAAATCCGCTCGTCGCTGGTGGACAGCAGCAACTGCCCCGGCAGACCTTCTGGCACAACACCCTTGTGCAGGAACAGGTCGTAGTTGCTGTGCTCCAGGCTGTCGGGATCGTAACCAAAATAGCTGGTCATCGAGCCGTGGGGGTCCAGATCGACCATGACCACGCGCTTGCCCGCCTCGGCCAGCAATCCGGCTAAAGCGATGGAAGATGTGGTTTTGCCCACACCACCTTTTTGATTGGCGACTGCCCAGACTCTCATTCGGATCGTTCCTCCCGGCCGAAACAGGCTCGACCGAGAAATAGCTCGGTTATAAAGCGGGTGACGGAGAATTGACGGCACTCTGTCGTCCCGGCGACTTGACCGAGGTCGGTGCAGTTTGTGTGCCAGCACGCTTCAACGCCGCGTCCGGTTTTGCATTGGCCGTGCCGGTACCGGTCAGGCTGCGGCGCACATCGAGGTTTCGCGACACCACCAGTACCACGCGACGGTTACGCGCACGCCCCTCGGCCGTGGCGTTGTTGGCCACCGGCTGGAATTCGCCATAGCCCACCGACGCCAGGCGGCCAGGGTTCACACCCTGCATGGCGAGCATGCGCACGATGCTCGCCGAACGGGCCGAGGACAGTTCCCAGTTGGTCGGGTACTGCGGAGTGCGGATTGGCTGGTCGTCGGTGAAACCTTCAACATGGATCGGGTTGTCGAAGGGCTTCAGGATCGTCGCCACTTTATCGATGATGTTGAACGCCATGTCGCTGGGCATGGCGTCGCCGCTGCCGAACAACAGGCTGGAATTGAGCTCGATCTCGACCCACAACTCATTGCCACGCACGGTCATCTGGTTCGAGCTGATCAGGTCGCCGAACGCCGCGCTGATGTCATCAGCGATGCTTTTCAACGGATCGCTGCCGCCGGCGATACCGGCATCCACCTGCTCGGAATCCTTGATCAGCGGCTTGGCCGGCGTGGTGCTCTTGGGCCGCTCATCACCAATGGGGATGGGCTTGAGGGCGCGGTCGGAGTCGGTAAAGACCCCGATCAACGCTTCGGAAATGACTTTGTACTTGCCTTCGTTGACCGACGAGATCGAATACATGACCACGAAAAAGGCGAACAACAGCGTGATGAAGTCGGCGTAGGAAACCAGCCAGCGTTCATGATTGACGTGTTCTTCACGATGTCTGCGACGTGCCATGGTCCATACTCCCCATCAGTCCATGAAGCCCTGGAGCTTCAGCTCAATGGAACGCGGGTTTTCACCTTCGGCGATCGACAGGATCCCTTCCAGCAACATTTCGCGATAGCGCGACTGGCGCAATGCGATGGACTTGAGCTTGGCGGCGATCGGCAACAGCACCAGGTTGGCGCTCGCTACGCCGTAGATCGTGGCGACGAACGCCACAGCGATGCCGCTGCCCAGCTGCGACGGGTCGGCCAGGTTGCCCATCACGTGGATCAGGCCCATCACCGCACCGATGATGCCGATGGTCGGCGCGTAGCCGCCCATGCTTTCGAAGACTTTGGCCGCTTCGATGTCGCGGCTTTCCTGGGTGTAGAAATCCACCTCCAGGATGCTGCGGATGGCTTCTGGCTCCGCGCCATCCACCAGCAATTGCAGGCCTTTGCGGGAGTAGCTGTCGGGTTCGGCATCGGCCACCCCTTCCAACCCCAGCAGGCCTTCCTTGCGCGCAGTCAGGCTCCAGTTCACCACACGATCGATACCGCCAGCCAAGTCGACACGAGGAGGGAACAGAATCCAGATCAGCACCTGCATGGCACGCTTGAAAGCGCTCATAGGCGACTGCAACAGCGCGGCGCCAACAGTGCCGCCGATCACGATCAACGCTGCCGGGCCGTTGGCCAGGGCCCCAAGATGACCACCTTCCAGGTAATTGCCGCCAATAATGGCGACGAACGCCATGACAATGCCGATCAGGCTAAGCACATCCATTACAGGCACGCCTCGACCAGGTGTCTACCGATGTCATCCAACCCGTACACCGCGTCGGCGAGATCTGCTTTGACGATGGCCATCGGCATGCCGTAGATCACGCAACTGGCTTCATCCTGGGCCCAGATCGCACTGCCGCCCTGCTTGAGCAGGCGTGCGCCTTCGCGACCGTCGGCGCCCATGCCGGTGAGCACCACCGCCAGAACTTTGTCACCGTAGGACTTGGCGGCGGAACCGAAGGTGATGTCCACGCACGGCTTGTAGTTCAAACGTTCGTCGCCCGGCAGGATTTTCACCGCGCCGCGGCCATCGACCATCATCTGCTTGCCACCCGGGGCCAACAACGCCAGGCCCGGACGCAGGATGTCACCATCCTCGGCTTCCTTGACGCTGATGTTGCACAGTTTGTCCAATCGCTCGGCGAAGGCCTTGGTAAAGGCTGCGGGCATGTGCTGGATCAGCACGATAGGAGCCGGGAAATTGGCCGGCAACTGAGTCAGGACCCGCTGCAGCGCCACCGGCCCACCGGTGGACGTACCGATCGCGACCAGTTTGTAGGCTTTGCGCTTGGGTGCCGGCGACGACGCACTGACTGGCGCCGCACGTGCAGGCGCGGGTGCCGGAGCACTGCGCACCGGTGCCGGATTGAAACTGCCCGCCGAAGTCGGGGCTGGCGCAGGGCTTGGCGCAACCACAGGCGCCGGCGCGCTGTAGGCCCCAAGACGTCGGTTGCTGCGGGAAATGCTGTGGACCTTTTCGCACAGCAACTGCCGAACCTTGTCGGGGTTGCGCGAAATGTCTTCGAAGTTTTTCGGCAGGAAATCCACCGCCCCGGCGTCCAGCGCATCGAGGGTCACCCGGGCGCCTTCATGGGTCAGGGAGGAGAACATCAATACGGGAGTCGGGCAGCGCTGCATGATATGCCGCACGGCTGTGATGCCATCCATCATCGGCATCTCGTAGTCCATGGTGATCACGTCTGGTTTGAGTGCCAGCGCCTGATCGATCGCCTCTTTGCCGTTGGTCGCCGTACCGACGACTTGAATACTCGTATCCGCCGAAAGAATTTCCGAGACGCGGCGGCGGAAAAACCCCGAATCGTCCACCACCAGGACTTTAACTACCATAAACACTCCGTTAGACGAGGCGCGGCACTGGGCCACGCCCCTCCAGAATCAAATACGCCGGGCGGCGTAACGCTTGAGCATGCTTGGCACATCGAGAATCAATGCGATGCGACCGTCGCCGGTGATGGTGGCGCCGGACATGCCCGGGGTGCCCTGGAGCATCTTGCCCAATGGCTTGATGACCACTTCTTCCTGGCCCACCAACTGATCGACGACAAAGCCGATCCGCTGGGTGCCCACCGATAGGATCACCACGTGGCCTTCGCCCTGCTCCACATGAGCCGCGGAGCTGACCAGCCAGCGCTTGAGGTAGAACAGCGGCAGTGCCTTGTCCCGTACGATCACCACTTCCTGGCCGTCCACCACGTTGGTACGCGACAGGTCGAGGTGGAAGATCTCGTTGACGTTGACCAGCGGGAAGGCAAATGCCTGGTTGCCCAGCATGACCATCAGGGTCGGCATGATCGCCAGGGTCAGCGGGACCTTGATGACGATCTTCGAGCCCTGGCCCTTGGTCGAGTAGATGTTGATCGAACCGTTGAGCTGGGAAATCTTGGTTTTCACCACGTCCATGCCCACGCCACGGCCCGACACATCGGAAATCTCGGTCTTGGTCGAGAAGCCCGGGGCGAAGATCAGGTTGTAGCACTCGGTGTCGCTCAGGCGGTCGGCGGCGTCCTTGTCCATCACTCCGCGTTTCACCGCGATGGAACGCAACACGTTCGGGTCCATGCCTTTGCCGTCGTCGGAGATCGACAACAGGATGTGGTCACCCTCCTGCTCGGCGGCCAGCACGACCTTGCCGCTACGGACCTTGCCCGACTCTTCACGCTCTTGCGGCGATTCGATGCCGTGGTCGACGGCGTTGCGCACCAAGTGGACCAGCGGGTCGGCCAGGGCCTCGACAAGGTTTTTGTCGAGGTCGGTCTCTTCACCCACCAACTCCAGGTTGATTTCTTTCTTGAGCTGGCGAGCCAGGTCACGAACCAGGCGCGGGAAGCGCCCGAAGACTTTCTTGATCGGCTGCATCCGGGTCTTCATGACCGCGGTCTGCAAGTCGGCCGTGACCACGTCGAGGTTCGACACGGCCTTGGACATGGCTTCGTCCTGGCTGTTGAGGCCCAGGCGCACCAGACGGTTACGCACCAGCACCAGTTCGCCGACCATGTTCATGATCTCGTCCAGGCGTGCGGTGTCGACCCGAACGGTGGTCTCGGCTTCGCTCGCCGGTTTTTCCGCTGGAGCCGCCGCCGGGGCACGGGCGGCTGCCGGGGCAGCTGCCGCAGCAGGCTTGGGCGTCTCGGCCTTCGGCTCCGGTGCCTTGGCAGCGGGTTTTGGCACAGCCTTGGCCGCCGGCGCAGCAGTGGCGGTAGTCCCAGCAGCAGGGGCGGCCGTGGCCTTCCCGACCTCACTGAACTTGCCTTTGCCATGCAGTTCGTCGAGCAACGATTCGAATTCGTGATCACTGATCAGGTCACTGCCCGCCGCGGCGGCGGCAGGCTTGGCTGGCGCCGGTGCCGAAGCAATGGCCGAGTCCAGCGCGTCAACGGCAAACGTGCCCTTGCCATGCAACTGATCGAGCAAGGCTTCGAATTCGTCGTCGGTGATATCGGAGCTGTCGCCCGCCGCTTTCGGGGCGGCCGCGGCTGGCGCAGGCACAACCGCATCGGGCGCGAACTGGCCTTTGCCATGAAGCTGGTCGAGCAACGATTCGAACTCGTCGTCAGTGATTTCATCGCTGGCAGCGGCAGTCGACTCGCTGCTTGGTGCCGCAGGGGGGGCGGGAACTGCCGGGGCTGCGGCTTCAGCCTTGACGGCGTTCAGCGAGTCCAGCAATTGTTCAAATTCGTTATCGGTGATGTCGCCCGATTCCTCGGCGACCGGTTCTTCAGCGACCGCCTCGACAACCGGCGCGGCTTCGTCAGCCGATTGTGGCTCGGCCAGGCGTGCCAGCGCGGCGAGCAACTCAGGGGTGGCAGCGGTGATCGGCGAGCGCTCGCGCACTTCACTGAACATGCCGTTGACCGCATCCAGCGCTTCGAGCACCACGTCCATCAGTTCCGAATCAACGCGGCGTTCACCCTTGCGCAGGATGTCGAACACGTTTTCGGCAATGTGGCAGCACTCCACCAACTCATTGAGCTGGAGGAAGCCGGCGCCTCCTTTTACAGTGTGGAAACCGCGAAAAATTGCATTGAGCAAGTCCGCATCATCTGGTCGGCTTTCCAGCTCGACCAGCTGTTCAGACAGTTGCTCTAGAATCTCGCCGGCCTCAACCAGGAAATCCTGAAGGATCTCTTCATCGGCGCCGAAGCTCATTAATGGCTGCTCCTAAAACAGGGCTAAAACTCAGAATCCAAGGCTGGACAGCAAATCGTCCACATCGTCCTGACCGGACATAACGTCTTCTCTTTTATCGGCATGAATCTGCGGACCTTCACCCTGCGAGAGATGTTTTTGTGGATCTTTTTCAGCAAGTATCGCTTCACGGTCGTGTTCGATGCCTGCAAAGCGGTCGACCTGGCTGGCCATCAACACCAGTTTGAGCAGATTGCTTTCAACTTCGGTGACCAATTGGGTCACGCGCTTGATCACTTGGCCGGTCAAGTCCTGATAGTCCTGAGCCAGCAGAATGTCGTTGAGGTTGCTTGCCACGGCGCGGGTCTCGGTGCCGCTGCGCGTCAGGAAACCGTCGACCCGGCGGGCCAGCTCCCGAAACTCTTCAGCGCCGACTTCGCGACGCATGAACCGGCCCCAATCGGTGCTCAAGGCCTGGGCTTCTTCGCTCAGGCCATTGACCAGCGGCGTTGCGCTCTCCACCAAGTCCATGGTGCGGTTGGCTGCGGCCTCGGTCAGCTTGACCACATAACCCAGACGCTCGGTAGCGTCGGTGATCTGCGAGACTTCCTCGGCCTGCGGCATGTGCGGGTCGATCTGGAAATTGACAATTGCGCTGTGCAATTCACGCGTGAGCTTGCCCACTTCCTGATACAGACCTCGGTCACGGGTCTGGTTGAGCTCATGGATCATTTGAACCGCATCGCCAAAGCGGCCTTTTTCAAGGCTGTCGACCAGTTCGCGGGCATGTTTTTTCAGGGTCGATTCGAAGTCGCCCATTGAAGATTCGTTGTCCATAGCTCCCCCGTGGCGCCGTTAACCGATGCGTTCGAAGATTTTTTCGATCTTCTCTTTCAACGCCTGGGCCGTGAAGGGTTTGACCACATAGCCGTTCACACCGGCTTGGGCCGCTTCGATGATCTGCTCGCGCTTGGCTTCGGCAGTCACCATCAGCACCGGAAGGTGCTTGAGTTTTTCGTCGGCGCGTACATGGCGCAGCAAGTCGATACCGGTCATGCCGGGCATGTTCCAGTCAGTCACCAGAAAGTCGATGCTCCCGCTGTTGAGGACCGGAATGGCAGTAGTGCCATCGTCAGCCTCGACCGTGTTGGTGAACCCAAGGTCACGCAACAGGTTTTTTATGATCCGCCGCATCGTTGAGAAGTCATCAACGATGAGGATTTTCATGTTCTTGTCCAATTCGACCTCCAAGCAGTCTTAAACGCGCCCAGCACCTGAACGCGCCATTTCAATCAATCCGGCACAACACTCGACAACGGCCTGGAGCACCACGGTTGGAGACTGGCGCAGCGCATGCCAGACCAGCTCGTTCGCAATGCTCCCACACAGCTGTCAGCGCGCTCGCCACTCCCCCAAACGCCCCCGCAAACGGGCCGCGCACTGGCTGTGTAACTGGCTGACCCGCGATTCGCTGACCCCCAGGACCTCACCGATTTCCTTGAGGTTCAGCTCTTCGTCGTAGTACAGCGCCAAGACCAGTCGCTCACGCTCCGGCAAATTGGCAATCGCATCCGCCAGCGCGCTCTGGAAACGCTCATCTTCCAGGTCACGCGATGGCTCCATGTGAGCACTCGCGCCGTCCTCGTGCAGCCCTTCGTGTTCGCCGTCCTGCAGCAGGTCGTCGAAACTGAACAGGCGGCTGCCCAAGGTGTCGTTCAAAATCCCGTAATAATCATCGAGACTCAATTGGAGTTCGGCCGCAACCTCGTGATCTTTAGCGTCTCGCCCGGTTTTAGCTTCAATAGCGCGGATCGCGTCACTGACCATGCGGGTGTTGCGATGCACCGAACGCGGTGCCCAATCGCCCTTGCGGACCTCATCGAGCATCGCCCCACGAATGCGAATACCGGCATACGTTTCGAAACTGGCGCCTTTGCTCGCGTCGTATTTGTTCGACACTTCGAGCAGGCCGATCATGCCTGCCTGGATCAAGTCCTCAACCTGGACACTGGCCGGCAACCGCGCCAGCAAGTGGTAGGCGATACGCTTGACCAGTGGCGCGTAACGCTCGATCAGTTCGTATTGGGCGTCCCGTGCCGATTTTTTATAGAGATGGTTGTAACCGCTGGCTGTCATAGCACGGGCCCTGCTGTTTGTTGCACGAGACGCTCGACGAAAAACTCCAGGTGCCCGCGAGGGTTGGCCGGCAGTGGCCAGGTATCAACCTTCTGGGCGATAGCCTTGAACGCCAGCGCACATTTGGAACGGGGAAAGGCTTCATAAACCGCACGTTGCTTCTGGACAGCCTTGCGTACGCTTTCGTCGTAGGGCACAGCGCCGACGTATTGTAGGGCGACGTCCAGGAAACGATCCGTGACCTTTGTCAACTTGGCGAACAGGTTGCGACCTTCCTGCGGGCTCTGGGCCATGTTGGCCAGGACACGGAAGCGGTTCATGCCGTAGTCACGGTTCAATAACTTGATCAGGGCATAGGCGTCGGTGATGGACGTGGGTTCGTCGCAGACCACCAGGAGCACTTCCTGGGCAGCGCGGACGAAACTGACCACCGAGTCACCGATACCGGCAGCGGTGTCGATCACCAGCACATCGAGGTTATCACCGATGTCGCTGAAGGCCTGGATCAGGCCCGCGTGCTGGGCCGGGGTCAGGTGAACCATGCTCTGGGTGCCGGAGGCAGCCGGCACGATACGAATCCCGCCGGGCCCCTGCAGCAGCACGTCGCGCAGTTCGCAGCGGCCTTCAATCACGTCCGCCAGCGTGCGTTTGGGCGTGAGCCCCAACAGCACATCGACGTTCGCCAGGCCCAGGTCGGCGTCCAGCAGCATGACCCGTCGGCCAAGCTCTGCCAGAGCCAGGGACAAGTTCACTGACACGTTAGTCTTCCCGACGCCACCTTTGCCGCCGGTCACCGCGATCACCTGTACGGGATGCATGCTGCCCATGTTCGTTCTTTACCTTGTCTTACTTAGACGGAGGCCACATTACTGGCTGCGCGTTCCCATTCGGAACAATGCATGGCAGACCATCGATGTAGGTACAAAAAATATTCATGATTACCTCAGCCGACCTGCTTGGTCGGGCTGTGGTAGATATCAGCGAACATATCAGCCATGGCTTCTTCGCTGGGTTCTTCCTGCATTTGCACACTCACGGCACGACTGACCAGTTGATGACGGCGCGGCAGATGCAAATCATCCGGGATCCGCGGTCCGTCGGTCAGGTAGGCCACCGGTAATTCATGACCGATCGCCAGGCTCAGCACCTCGCCCAGGCTTGCCGTTTCGTCCAGCTTAGTCAGGATGCAGCCGGCCAGCCCGCAGCGTTTGTAGCTGTGGTACGCGGCGGTTAGAACCTGCTTTTGGCTAGTGGTTGCCAACACGAGATAATTTTTTGACTTGATACCGCGCCCGGCCAGGCTTTCGAGCTGCATGCGCAGGGCCGGATCGCTGGCTTGCAGGCCGGCGGTGTCGATCAGCACGACGCGTTTGCGCAGCAGCGGTTCCAGCGCCTGGACCAGGGACTGGCCCGGATCCACATGGGTCACCGACACATTGAGGATCCGGCCCAGGGTCTTGAGTTGTTCCTGGGCGCCGATGCGGAAACTGTCCATGCTCACCAGGGCGATGCTCTGGGCGCCGTACTTGAGTACATAACGGGCGGCGAGCTTGGCCAGGGTGGTGGTCTTGCCCATGCCGGCAGGGCCGACCATCGCAATCACCCCGCCCTCTTCCAGCGGCTCGACTTCCGGCGTGACGATCATCCGCGCCAAGTGTGCCAGCAACATGCGCCAGGCCTGGCGAGGCTCTTCGATACCGTTGATCAGCGCCAGCAGGTCACGGGACAACGGGCCGGACAAGCCGATGCGTTGCAGGCGACGCCAGAGGTTGGCCTGGGCCGGACGGCTGCCTTGCAGCTGGTTCCAGGCCAGGGAGCCGAGCTGAACCTCCATCAGTTCACGCAGGCTGTTGAGTTCAAAGCGCATCGAGTCCAGGGCACGCGGGTCAACACCCCTGGCTGGCGCGGCCTGCGCCGGGGCCGGGGCCGGACGACGCGGCTCGGCCTGGGCCTGCTCGACCAGCGGCTCGGCCGCGGTCAACGGCAGGCCGGCGGTGAGCGGCTGACCGGCGAACAATTGACGATTGCTGCCTGCGACACCTTCGCCTTCGCTACTGCGCAGGCTCAATTCGGCCTGGGCGCTGGCGATGCGCGACTGAGTCTTACGCAGCTCATCCTCGAGTTCCATGTTCGGAACGCGTGGGGCCAGCGCCGACAACTTGTAATCCAGGGCAGCCGTTAACTCGACACCGCCAGCGATCCGGCGATTGCCAATGATGGCTGCTTCAGCGCCCAACTCGTCACGAACCAGCTTCATGGCCTGACGCATATCGGCGGCGAAAAAACGCTTCACTTGCATAAACCACTACCTCAGCCGTTGGGCCCTACTGTCGCAACGATGGTCACTTGCTTGTTGTCCGGTATTTCCTGGTACGCCAGCACATGCAGCCCCGGGACCGCGAGGCGACCGAATCGCGAGAGCATCGCGCGAATCGGACCGGCCACCAGCAGGATCACTGGTTGGCCTTGCATCTCCTGCCGCTGGGCTGCATCAATCAACGAACGCTGCAGCTTCTCGGCCATGCTTGGCTCCAGCAGAACGCCCTCTTCCGAGCCTTGTCCTGCCTTCTGCAGACTATTGAGCAATATCTGTTCCAACCTTGGCTCCAGAGTGATCACAGGCAGCTCAGACTCAGTGCCTACAATGCTTTGGACGATTGCGCGGGATACGCCGACCCGAACCGCAGCCACCAAGGCGGCGGTATCTTGACTCTTGGATGCGTTGTTGGCGATAGCCTCGGCAATACTGCGAATGTCACGCACGGGCACCTGTTCGGCCAACAGCGCCTGCAACACCTTGAGCAACTGCGACAACGAAACCACGCCCGGCACCAGCTCTTCAGCCAGCTTCGGCGAGCCTTTAGCCAGTACTTGCAGGAGTTGCTGGACTTCTTCGTGACCGATCAGCTCACTGGAGTGCTTGTACAGAATCTGATTCAAGTGGGTCGCCACCACAGTGCTGGCGTCCACCACGGTGTAACCGAGGGACTGGGCCTGGGCCCGCTGGCTGATTTCAATCCACACCGCTTCCAGACCAAAAGCCGGATCCTTGGCGGTGATGCCGTTGAGGGTGCCGTAGACCTGGCCGGGGTTGATCGCCAACTCGCGGTCCGGATAGATCTCGGCTTCGGCCAGGATCACGCCCATCAGCGTCAGGCGGTAGGCGCTAGGCGCCAGGTCGAGGTTGTCGCGAATATGCACGGTGGGCATCAGGAAGCCCAAGTCCTGGGACAACTTCTTGCGCACGCCCTTGATCCGCGCCAGCAACTGCCCCCCCTGGTTGCGATCGACCAATGGAATCAGGCGGTAACCGACTTCCAGGCCGATCATGTCGATCGGCGTCACGTCATCCCAGCCCAGCTCCTTGGTCTCCATGGCTCGGGCCGGCGACGGCAGCAACTCCTGCTGGCGCTTGACCTCTTGCAGGGCCTGGACCTTCTGCACGTTCTGCTTCTTCCAGAACAGGTAGGCGCCACCCGCGGCAACCGCCGCCATGCTCAGGAAGGAAAAGTGCGGCATGCCGGGCACCAGGCCCATGACGGCCATCAGTCCGGCCGCAACCGCCAAAGCCTTGGGCGTGGCGAACATTTGCCGACCGATCTGCTTGCCCATATCTTCGGAGCCCGAAGCACGGGTCACCATGATCGCGGCCGCTGTAGATAACAACAGTGATGGCAATTGCGCCACCAAACCGTCACCGATGGTCAGCAGAGCGTAAACCTTGCCAGCGTCGCCGAACGTCATGCCGTGCTGGAAGATACCGACAGCCATGCCACCGATCAGGTTGATGAACAGAATCAACAGGCCGGCGATGGCGTCACCGCGCACGAATTTGCTCGCACCATCCATGGAGCCATAGAACTCAGCTTCCTGGGCCACTTCCAGACGACGGGCCTTGGCCTGGTTCTGGTCGATCAGCCCGGCGTTGAGGTCGGCGTCGATTGCCATTTGCTTGCCGGGCATCGCATCGAGGGTGAAACGCGCGCTCACCTCGGAAATCCGCCCGGCACCTTTGGTCACGACGACGAAGTTGATGATCATCAAGATGGCGAAGACCACGATACCGACTACGTAGTTACCGCCGATCACCACTTCACCGAAGGCCTGGATCACCTTACCGGCGGCAGCGTGACCTTCATGACCGTGAATCATCACCACCCGGGTGGACGCCACGTTCAACGCCAGGCGCATCAGCGTCGCCACCAGCAGAATGGTCGGGAACACCGCGAAATCCAATGGCCGCAGGGCATACACGCACACCAGCAGCACCACGATCGACAGGGCGATGTTGAACGTGAAAAACACGTCCAACAGGAACGGCGGCACCGGCAGCATCATCATGGCGAGCATGACCAGCAGCAACAGCGGCACACCCAGATTGCCCCGACTGAGGTCTGCTACGTTGCTGCGCGCGGTGCTGAGTAACTGAGAGCGATCCACCAATAATCCCCGTTCCTGTGAAGCAAACTTTTGACGCCCGCAGCGCCGTAAAACCTGCATGTGCAAAAAGCCGTCCAACTTTTGCGGGAACTGGAAATATCGCTCGCTCATGAGGCTCCAGGCCTTAAATTCCGCGCACCCGCCGATATGAGCCTCGGAGCAAAGGACTAATGGCCATCTTCGTGTATAGGCCCAATCACACTTGCCGCTAACACTCCTGAAGCGGAGCGTCAACCTGACACTTCTGAGAGTGGTTGAGACAGACGCGGAGGTATTGAATGAGTGACAGAGCGACTGTGGAGATATTGAGGGCAGCCGCAACAACCCAGTGGGGGCTTGCCATGACCGACAATATTTCCCTTGCCGTGCAAATGGATGTGAATCCAGACGACCTGGACGAAAACGGTGTATTGAAGCCTTATAGGGCTCCAGAGTTTCCCCCTTACCCTACCGACGAATTGGAGACCTGCGATGAGCAGCCATCCAACGGTGACGCGCCTCCAGCCGAAGAATTTCTTTCGTCACCCAGGATCGGCTGGTGCCCGAGTGGCAGCGTCAGTGATGGCATCTGCTCACCATTCAATAATATCCGTACTGACTGGATGGGCCGCTATGCCACCAGCAACCTGCGGGTTGACGAATTGATCCTGCCCGGCACCCACAACGCCGGCATGGACAAGCAGGCTTCTTACTCCAACAGCTACGATACCTGCCAGGACGTGTCGCCTCACAGCCAATTGCAAACAGGCATCAGGGCGCTCGACCTGAGGGTCCAGTTTTTCAGTGGCTACCCACAAGGTGATCGGAGAAGGTTCGCAATCTTCCACAGCTCGAACTCTGGCAGGAACATTGAAGGTGACGTTTTGCAGGCCGTCATCAATCTCTACACAGCCCACCGCAACGAGGTGGTCATCCTCGACTTTCATGACTTCAAGAATTTCACCGTCGCGGCACACCGCGAACTGGCCACGGTCATCAAGAATCGCCTGGGCAGTAAATTGATAGAGCCCAAATGGAAGACCCTGGTGCTCAGGCAGCTATGGGCCCTGCAGAAAACCGTAGTGATAGCCTACAACGATGAGCAACGAGACCCGCTGTTCTGGCCGGGCGTTAACCAGCGCTGGATCGGCAAGGATCGGCCCTCCAGCAGCGAATTGAAGAGTTTCATCGATCGGGTTGGCAACGAGACAAAGCCCGACTATCAATTGCGCGCCATCCAGGCCCATAAATACACCCTGGTCTATCAACCGGACGATATGTCACCGGACGTCATGAACTGGTTTGCAGCGGGTGAAAATAATTCGCCGATCATGAAGTTCTTTATCATCAACACCGATTGGTCCTTGCGTCACCGCTTTGTCGATAATTGCATCTATGCCAACAGTCTCAGAAACAGAAAAAGAGCCTCCGTGCATTGGACCCCCAATAATATTCCGGGGGGCATGATGGACGATTACTACCACGCAATCGTCGTTGAAACCTCCAATGGTAATTGGTCCTCATCGCTGTTCGCCCCCTCCAACCCGCCGGACGCAGCCACGATGCTGATCATTTGCCGCGCCCAGTTGCAAACCCTGTTGCATACATCCAACAGTGACTTTCCAAATGGGATCATTACGCTGGCGCAAAATAACGTGGTGCTCTTTCAATACACCCAGAAGAAGTGGGTATTGCAAAATACCCGGACTTATACCCCCAACAGCTCGGGAAACACGGTCCCTGCCCCGCTCGCCGATGAAAAACTCATCAAGTACCAGACAGGGGATGGTAATTGGACGGAACACATCAGCCTACCGACGTCTGCGCCGACCTACAGCTATGTCGAGATATCATCGAGCGCCGGCTATTACAGCCAGATCCATCGTCAATCCGGGCGGAGAGTCTACCGCTGCCAACGGGGAGACAAATATCTCTTCATGTTCAATCAAGGCGTCTGGCAGCCGGTCAAGCCAGCCATACACTCCTACGGCGCGGCCCAGGCCGGGGCCCAGATGGCAGATACCGGCACAGAGCAGACGCGGGTGCACTTCAAGGATGGCGACTGGATCGCGCAAATCACCCTGCCTGCCAATGCATGGCAGGGCGACACTGTTACCCTCACCTCCAACGCAACCTATACCGCTACCGTCATGGGCACCAACCTCGAATCAGGCGCCTCCGTACAACTGAGAAGAGGCGACACCCTTCACTATCGATACGTTGCCAGCATCGGCAAGTGGCGCAGTTGGCAGGGGCTGGATAACGAATGAAAAAACTTTGAACTGCCGACGGCAGCTTTCCCCTCTTCCCATACCCCTCGCCGACAACGCAGGGCCGTTCAAGGGCCGATGATCATCTAGGAATCACGCCGCAAATCCGGCGGAATTGGCAAGTCCTTGAGCGGTTCGGGACGCTTGCCCTTGCCGGCACGGTGTTGGCGGATCTGGTAGACGTAGGCCAGCACTTGGGCTACGGCCAGGTACAAGCCACCAGGGATTTCCTGATCGAGTTCAGTGGAGTAGTAGATTGAGCGCGCCAGGGCCGGGGATTCGAGCAACATCACTTCATTGGTCACGGCGATTTCACGGATCTTCAGCGCCAGGAAGTCGCTGCCCTTGGCCAGCAACACCGGAGCATTGCCTTTTTCGGGATCGTACTTGAGGGCCACGGCGTAGTGCGTCGGGTTGGTGATGACCACATCGGCGTCGGGGATCGCCGCCATCATCCGCCGCTGGGATACCTCGCGCTGCAACTGACGGATCCGCTGCTTGACCTCCGGCTTACCTTCCTGATCCTTGTACTCGTCGCGTATCTCCTGCTTGGTCATCATCAGCTTCTGCTTGCTCTGATACAGCTGGATCGGCACGTCGATGGCGGCGATCAGAATCAGGCCGCAGGCCATCCACAAGGTGCTCCAGCCCACTACTTGAACGCTGTGGATGATGGCCTGTTCCAGAGGCTCGTGGGCGATACGCAACAGATCGTCGATATTGCTCTGCAATACAGTCAACGCAACAAACAGGACCAGGAAGAACTTTCCAAGCGCCTTGAGCAGCTCCATCACGGCGGTGGTGGAGAACATGCGCTTGAGGCCTGCGGCCGGGTTCATACGACTGAACTTGGGCGCCATGGTACTGCCGGAAAACAACCAGCCGCCCAGGGAAATCGGACCTATAAGCGCGGCCAGCAGCAAGAAAATCAGAACCGGCTGCGCCGAAATAATTGCGATCTTGCCCGAGTGCAACAGGTATTGCCCCATGGCGCCCGGACTGAGCAATACTTCGCGAGGCAAGGAAAAGTTCAGGCGCATGATTTCCAGCAGGTCCAGGGCCAGCCCGCCGCCGTAAATCAACAAACCGCCCGCCCCCGCCAACATGATCGCCAAGGTATTGAGCTCCTTGGAGCGCGCAATCTCACCCTTTTCCCGGGATTCCTTCTTGCGCTTTTCCGTGGGGTCTTCTGTCTTGTCCTGACCACTCTCGCTCTCGGCCATGGTTCAGCGCGCCTGTGCCATGTCGCGTAGCAGCTGCAAAGCCTCGGTGGCCAGTGGCTGATACTGGTTGAGAATATCCCCCATGCTGATCCAGAAAATAACCATGCCCAGCACCAGGGTCAGCGGGAAGCCGATGGAAAAAATGTTCAACTGCGGCGCCGCCCGGGTCATCACGCCAAAGGCGATGTTGACCACCAGCAGCGCAGTGATTGCCGGCAATACCAACACCATCGCCGCACCCAGAACCCAACCGAGTTTGCCGGCGATTTCCCAGAAATGATTGACCAGCAAGGCGCTGCCCACCGGCATGGTCGTAAAGCTCTCGGTTAGCACTTCGAACACCACCAGATGCCCGTTCATGGCGAGAAACAACAGGGTCACCAGCATCGTCAGGAACTGCCCGATCACCGCCGTGTTGACGCCGTTGGTGGGGTCGATCATGGACGCGAAGGCCATGCCCATCTGCACCGAAATAATTTGCCCGGCGACCACGAACGCCTGAAAAAACAACTGCAACGAGAAGCCCATCAAGACGCCGATGAGGATCTGTTCAGCCACCAGCATCAGCGCGCTGAGGTCCAGGGCATGGACCGGCGGCATCGGTGGTAGTCCAGGTGCGATAACCACCGTGATCGCCAGGGCGAAATACAGGCGCACGCGCCGAGGCACCAGGGTCGTGCCGAAGACCGGCATGCTCATCAACACGGCGGTGACACGAAACAGCGGCAGGATGAACGCCGCCACCCAGGAACTGATCTGGGTGTCCGTCAGCGCGAGCATCGACATCCGGTCAGCCAATCAACTGCGGAATACTGCCGTACAACTGCAGGATGTATTCCATGAAGGTTTGGACCATCCAGGGTCCGGCGACGATCAGCGTGACCAGCATCACCAGCAGACGCGGCAAGAAGCTCAAGGTTTGCTCGTTGATCTGGGTAGCGGCCTGGAACATCGCCACCAGCAGGCCCACCAGCAGGCTGGGAACCACCAGTATGGCGACCATCATGGTCGTCAGCCAAAGCGCCTCGCGAAACAGGTCTACCGCTACTTCAGGCGTCATATCTTCCTACCCGAAAAAGGACTAAACACCGCCAAAACTGCCCGCCA
This sequence comes from Pseudomonas sp. CFBP 5748, assembly GCF_053850495.1. Lineage (NCBI taxonomy): Bacteria > Pseudomonadati > Pseudomonadota > Gammaproteobacteria > Pseudomonadales > Pseudomonadaceae > Pseudomonas > Pseudomonas sp. CFBP 5748. The sequence goes on along the minus strand of NZ_JBSPTN010000001.1, from coordinate 240,180 downwards.
ACGTACCAATGATCAGCGCCCAGCCGTCCACCAGCACGAACAGCATGATCTTGAACGGCAGGGAAATGATCAGCGGCGACAGCATCATCATACCCATGGCCATCAACACGCTGGCGACCACCAGGTCGATAATCAGAAACGGGATGAAAATCATGAAACCGATCTGGAACGCGGTTTTCAGCTCGGACGTCACGAACGCCGGCACCAGGATGGTCAAGGGTGCCTGATCGGGGCTGGCGATATCGGTACGCTTGGACAGACGCATGAACAGCTCCAGATCGCTGCTGCGGGTCTGGGCCAGCATGAAATCCTTGATCGGTACCTCGGCCTTGGCCACGGCATCCTGGGCGGTGAGTTTTTCCGCCAGGTACGGTTGCAGCGCATCCTGGTTCACCCGGTCGAACACCGGCGCCATGATGAACATGGTCAGGAACAGTGCCATGCCGGTGAGGATCTGGTTCGAAGGCGTCTGTTGCAGGCCCAGGGCCTGGCGCAGGATCGAAAAGACGATGATGATCCGGGTGAAGCTGGTCATCAACATGACGAACGCCGGGATGAAGCTCAGCGCAGTCATGATCAGCAGGATCTGCAGGCTGACCGAGTATTCCTGGGCCCCTTCGGCGTTGGTGCCCAGGGTAATCGCCGAGATCGACAGCGGGTCGGCGGCGAACGCCAACGGCGCGGCCAGCATCAGGGCCAACACCAACAGAATGCGCAACGGCATTACTTCTTATCCTTCTGATCTTTACCCAGCAGCTCCATGAGCCGCTGGGCAAATTCGGGGGTGGCCTGCTCGGCGGAGGGCACCGGCACCGGCTCCTTGAGGACGTGCAACGCAGTAATGGTGCCCGGGCTCAAACCCAGCAGAATCTGCTCGTTGCCAACCTGCACCAGCATCAGCCGATCCCGCGGGCCAAGCGCGCGGGAACCGATGATGTCGATGACCTGGCCTTTGCCCGCCGGCCCCGCCTGTTGCACGCGCCGCAATAGCCAGGCGAGAAAAAAGATCAAGCCCAGCACCAGAAGCAGGCCAAGCACCAGTTGCACCAATTGCCCGGCCACACCACTGCTCGCTGCCGGCGCAGTGGCCGCAGTAGCAACCGGTTCGGCCGCCAGCACGTTGAACGGCAGCATCAAGGCTGCGGCGAAGAAACTTTTCACTCAGCGCAACTTCTTGATGCGTTCGCTCGGGCTGATCACGTCCGTCAGGCGGATGCCGAACTTCTCGTTGACCACCACTACTTCGCCGTGGGCGATCAGGGTGCCGTTGACCAACACGTCCAGTGGCTCACCGGCCAGGCGATCCAGCTCGATCACCGACCCCTGGTTGAGCTGTAGCAGGTTGCGAATGTTGATGTCGGTGCTGCCCACTTCCATGGAAATCGACACCGGGATATCAAGGATCACATCCAGGTTCGGTCCATCGAGCGTTACCGGTTCATGACTCTTCGGCACGCTGCCAAACTCTTCCATCTGCAGGCGACTGGACGCATGAGCGCCGGTATCCGCCGCCAGCAAGGCGTCGATGTCGGCCTGCCCGGCGTCGCCGGTTTCTTCCAGGGCCGCAGCCCATTCGTCGGCCAGCGCCTGGTCATCCTGGGTATTCATATCGTCAGCCATCATTTGTCCTCGGCGGGCAAAAATCAGTTAAAAACGCAAAATCCGTTACATACTTAAAGAAATCGACACCGCTCAGCGGCGTTCGATCGGCTCGATCACCTGCAACGCCAGGTTGCCTTTGTGAGAGCCCATCTTGACCTTGAAGGCCGGTACGCCATTGGCGCGCATGATCATGTCTTCGGGCATTTCAACGGGGATGATGTCCCCCGGCTGCATGTGCAGGATGTCCCGCAGGCGCAGCTGGCGCCGGGCGACCGTCGCGCCGATCGGCACGTCGACATCCAGTACGTCCTGGCGCAAAGCATTGATCCAGCGCTCGTCCTGATCGTCGAGGTCCGACTGGAAACCGGCGTCGAGCATTTCGCGCACCGGCTCGATCATCGAGTACGGCATGGTCACGTGCAGGTCGCCACCACCACCGTCGAGTTCAATGTGAAAGGTCGAGACCACAATGGCTTCGCTCGGGCCGACGATGTTGGCCATGGCCGGGTTCACTTCCGAGTTGATGTACTCGAAGTTCACTTCCATGATCGCCTGCCAGGCCTCCTTCAGATCGACGAAGGCCTGCTCCAGCACCATGCGCACCACCCGCAACTCGGTTGGGGTGAACTCCCGCCCTTCGATCTTGGCGTGACGACCATCGCCACCGAAAAAGTTGTCCACCAGCTTGAACACCAGCTTGGCGTCGAGGATGAACAGCGCGGTACCGCGCAACGGCTTGATCTTCACCAGGTTGAGGCTGGTGGGCACATACAGCGAGTGTACGTATTCACCGAACTTCATCACCTGCACGCCACCGACAGCCACGTCGGCCGAGCGGCGCAGCATGTTGAACATGCTGATGCGGGTGTATCGGGCAAAACGCTCGTTGATCATTTCCAGGGTCGGCATGCGTCCGCGAACGATGCGATCCTGGCTGGTCAGGTCGTAGCTTTTGACGCTGCCCGGTTCAGCAGCGTTATCGGTCTGCACCAGGCCATCGTCGACACCATGCAACAGCGCATCGATCTCGTCCTGGGACAACAGGTCCTGCACGGCCATGTCGTGTTCCTACTGCAATACGAAGTTAGTGAAGAGCAACTGTTCGATCACCACTTTGCCGAGCTCTTTCTGAGCCACTTCCTGCACGCTGGCCGTGGCTTTCTGACGCAGCATTTCCTGGCCGACGGGCGTGGCCAGGGTGTCGAAGCTCTGTCCGGAGAACAGCATCACCAGGTTATTGCGGATCATGGGCATGTGCACCCGCAGCGCCTCCAGGTCGGCCTGGTTGCGTCCCAACAGGGTGATGCTGACCTGCATGTAGCGTTGGCGACCGTTCTGGGTGTAGTTGGCCACGAAGGCCGGCGCCATCGGTTCGAAAATCGCCGGCTGCTTACCCACCGGCGCAGCTTCGACCGCTACCGCTGGCTTACTCTGAGCGCTGTGCATGAAATACCAGGTCGCCCCCACGGACACACCGATCGCCAGGAGCAAACCCACCACGATCAAGATGATCAGCTTGAGTTTGCCTTTGGTTGCAGGGTCTTTTACAGCTGCCGCTTCACTCTTCGCCATGCCAATAATCCGTCACTAATCGGGGTTTTCACTGTTGCACGGCAAGGCTGGAGCAAGTGTTATGCCAGAAGAGGAAGGACGAGGTCAGATGCAATCTCTAGAACGCCATAAACCAATGTGGGAGCGGGCTTGCTCGCGAAGACGGTGTGTCAGTTAACAATACTGTCGACTGACACACCGTCTTCGCGAGCAAGCCCGCTCCCACAGGAGGGGACATCATTGGATCAGGCGTAGAAGTCGACCGCGCTGGTGCCAATGACGGCGGCGGTACTGGTCGCCACTTCAGCGATGCTGGCCGGCAGGTTTTCATCCACCGAATCCACACGCCCACCACTCGATGTAGCACGACCGGCCTGGGCCTGCTGCTGCGCCTGCTGATCCGGGTTCTGCGAGCCACGCGACTGATCAGACACGTTGACGTCGACCTGACCCATGCCCTGCTGGGCAAAACTGTCCCGCAGGCGATGCATCTGGCCCTCCAGGGCTTCGCGAACACCGGCATGGGCGCTCATGAACGTGACCTGGGTCTGCTGGTCCGGAACCATGTTCACCCGGATGTCCAGGCGGCCAAGTTCAGCGGGTTGCAACTGGATGTCGGCCGCCTTGAGATTGACGCTGGACAGGTACATCACCCGGTTGACCACCTCTTCGGTCCAACCGCTCTGATTCATCGCGATAGGTTGGTTGACCGGCACCGCGTTGGCGGTTTTTGGCGTAGCAGCCTGGGTCAATGCCGCCAGGCGATTGGCGAAATCGTCCACACGGGTGTCACTGGAGGCGGTGGTGAGGTCCTTGAGACCCTCGCTGATCAAGCCGCTGAACGCTTTATCGCCGCCCTGGCTGCCGAGGTCGGTGCTGTTCTGATCGGCTTGTACCGTGAGCATGCTCGCCATACCGGCGGCGAAGGTCTGGGCCGAAGTCGGCTCACCGTCAAGTGATGCCGACGCGGCTGTTTTGGACTGCGCCTGGCTGGAAGCGGAAACGTGACCGCTCTGCTCCATCGCCAAGCGCAACGCCGGCAATGCGTCGAGCGGATCGGCCTGCGGGTCGAAACCTGGATCGACTACGGGGGCCGGGGCAGGCGTCAGCGAAGCGACCGGAGCTGCCGCCCCGGCCACGACCTGGCTGTCGGGCGTGGCCACCACCGGTACCGGTGCCGGCTCAGGAGTAGCGACCGGTGCAACCATGTCAGGCAACAACGCGGGATCAACTGTCGGATCGACAGGCGCCTCAGCTACCGGAGTTTCAGCTGTGTCACCGCCGTCGCCGCTGTCGTCGCTGGCTGTCTTGTCGTCGGCAGCGGCAGGTTTGTCGGCGGGCAAGGGTTTGCCGCTATCGGCAACCGTCGGTTCCGGAGCGGCAGCGGCTTCGTTGCCGTCGTCCTTCTTGACGCTGTTGTCGGAATTCTTGTCGCGCACCGGCTTCACCGCTGGCTCAGGGGCCGCCGACGATTTGGCGGGGGCCTGTTGGGCGAAGACCTGCGCGAAGTTGGAGGCTTTATTCCCGAAGTCCGGGGCCGCTGCCGGTGAATTGACGGTGGCCTGGGGCTTGGCCTGGGCAGTGGCCTGAAGCAGTGTATTGGGCGTGACGGGCATAAAAAGATCTCCGCTGCACTGGAATCATAGGTACAGTCAAGAGATGACAATGCAAGGGGCGGGCCAACGTCGGCACAGCGATCAGCTCTCAGCAGTGGAAGCCTTCGCGCTCTTCCCTGCAAAGATTGCGAACATGGGCAAACTCACTCTCGATTTCACTGACCAGTTTCTCGATACCGCCCAATGATGGCTGCTTGGCCCGCAGTTCCAACTCTGCGCATAGCTCGGCCAAGCGGATGGCGCCCATATTACTGCTGCTGCCCTTGAAGCTGTGGGCCGTGGCGCTCAGCTTTTCAGCGTCCCGAGCTTCATGCAGCACGCGCAGGCGTGCTTCGGAATCGTTGAGAAAAGTATCCAGTAGCTCCAGATACCCGTCCTCCATGACTTCCTTCAACGTGCTGAGCACGTCGCGGTCCAGATGAATCTCACTCACTTGTTCGCTCCCTGATCAAGAATGGCGCCGATTATGCCGGAGCCTCCCAGAAAAACTCCACGCGCGCACTACGACCATCGTCGGACCAGCAGGCCTGATGGCCCAACTGGCGCACCAGACTCACGCCGCGTCCGGACAACCGATCACTGTCCAGCGGCCACGCCAGCACCCGGGCAACATCGAAACCCTCGCCGCTGTCTTCGACTTCGATGACCAGGCGGCCACCGTCGCCATGGGGCGTGACGTGCAAGTGCACCCGCACGTGACCATCACTCAGTTCCTCCAGGCGCGTATTGCGCTCCCTATAGTACCGGGCAAAACCCGCCGCATCACGCTTGAGGCTCGAGTCGAGCCCCAGCACGCCATGATCCAGGGCATTGGAGTAAAGCTCCGACATGACGCTGTACAGGGCACCACTCTGTGCCCTGAGCCCATGAACCTCAAGCAGCAACTGCAACAAGTACGGCATGGGATTGAATCGCCTGAGCGTCTGCGCTCGAAACTCGAAGCTCACCGACCAGTCCAGCGGACTGGACTGCCCACTATCGGAATAGACCGGCGGCGGCGGATTGAGTTGCCCTGGCGCGACCAGACACACTTCCACCATGCTGAAGTCATCCCGGGACTCACCACGAAAGTCTCGTAGCGCCTGTTGAATATCTTCGAACAGACGGTCAGGTTCACGGTTGGCCGCGAACACCTGCTGCAATCCTTCAACGCCAAACGGCTGGTCGTTTTCGTCACTGGTCTCGATGACACCGTCGGACAACAGGAATACCCGGTCCCCCAGTGTCATCGGGTGCACTTCAGTACGATCATCGAATAACTGAGGCGTGAGCACACCCAACGGCAAGTGTCGTGCCGGCAGTGGCGTGCGTGCGCCACTGAGGCTGTCATGCAGATAGCCATCGGGCATGCCGCCGTTCCAGATTTCCACCGTGCAACGCTCGAAACTCAGGCACAACAGCGTCGCGCAACAGAACATATCCACCGGCAGGATGCGCTTGAGCTTGGCATTCATCTCCCGCAGGATCTGCGCCAGGCCGTAGCCTTTGGCGGTCATCCCATAGAACACTTCCGCCAGCGGCATCGCGCCAACCGCCGCCGGCAGACCGTGCCCGGTGAAATCTCCCAGCAGGATGTGCATGTCGCCGGCCGGGTTGAATGCGGCCAGCAGCAGATCACCGTTGAACAAGGCATAGGGCGATTGCAGGTAACGGATGTTCGGTGCATTCAGGCAGCCGGAATGGGCGATTTTGTCGAACACGGCCTTGGCGACGCGCTGTTCGTTGAGCAGGTAGTTATGGTGTCGGGCGATCTGGTCACGCTGCTCCAGCACGGTGGCCTGCAACCGACGCAAGCGGTCCATGGCCTTGATCTTGGCAGCCAGGATCACCTGGTTATAAGGTTTGGCCAGGAAATCGTCACCGCCAGCCTCCAGACAACGGGCCAAGCCTTCGCTTTCGGTCAGGGAGGTCAGGAAAATGATAGGGACCAGTTGCTCACCGGCCAATTGCTTGATCTGCTGCGCGGCTTCGAAACCATCCATCACCGGCATCATGGCGTCCATCAGCACCAGTTGCGGACGCTGCTGGCGATAAACCTCAACCGCTTCGGCACCGTCAGCGGCAGTCAGGACCTGATGACCCTGGCGACGAACAATAGTTGACAACAGGAGGCGATCGGCGGCGCTGTCCTCGGCAATAAGAACGGTTAGCGACTCCGACGATTGCATGATGATCAACTGATGTCGAACAGCTTGTCGAAGTTGGAAATCGCGAGGATTTTCTTGACGTCAATGCTGCTGTTGACAACACGGATATCGGAACTGTCGCCGCCGGCATGGTCGCGCAACAGCAAGAGCATGCCCAGCGCGGAGCTGTCCAGATAGGTGGCCTCTTTCAAATCCACCACAATGGATTCAGGCTTCCTGTCGAGCTTTTCGTAGGACTCACGAAATTCCTGATGCCGCCCGAAATCGAAACGCCCCTTGATCGAAATTGTCAGCTTCTGCCCATCGGGGGATATAGCGGTACTGACTGTCATAAATCGGCTTCCTTGTCATGGACGAACGTATACAAGGTTTAGCATCTGGTAGAGGTCTGAGCAAGGTTTTTGGTCGCTTACCAGACAATATCCCGGCGCCATCATCAATACGAATCCTGACGCGGCAGGCGCTGGGACAACTCATCCAACAACTTCTGTTCGCGCTTGTCTTCCAAACGTCGCGCTTCATCGATATAGCGCTGCACCAATTTGCGCAGCCCTTCGACCCGGGCGAAGGCCTCTTGCCAACTCTGGCGGGCCTTTTCCAGGTTGTTCTGGTGCCAGACGAGGCTCTGGCGCTGCTGGTCGATAGCAGTGCCCAATTGCGCAAGAAACCCTTGGTAACCCAGCAGCCATTGCCCGGAAACCCCGTGGCTGCCGCGAGCGATCCACTGTTCCTGATATTCGAGGCGAAAATTCTCGAGGTCCGCCAGCTTGCTTTCGGCGACGGCCACCTGCCCCTGAAAATAGGCCAGCCGCTGGACCGCGGTTTTCTCGGCCTTTTCCGCCATGTCCACCACCGGCGCCAGGCGCGCCGCACGACTCGTGGCCATGGCCGGTTACGTGCCTGCGACCGGGGTAAAAATGCTCTGCAGGTGCGCTTCACTGGCACCCATGCCGATGTTGTCGTTCAAGCCCTGGCGCAGGTAAACGGCCATGGCCGGATAAAGATTGATGGCGGTGTCGGTCTCACGGTCGCCGCCGGGCACGTAGGCGCCGACGCTGATCAGGTCGCGGCTTTGCTGATAGCGCGACCAGTATTGCTTGAACTGCTGGGCACGCTTCATGTGTTCGGCACTGATGACCGACGGCATGACCCGGCTGATGGACGCCTCGATGTCGATGGCCGGGTAATGCCCTTCTTCGGCCAGGCGCCTGGACAGCACAATGTGCCCGTCGAGCACGCCCCGTGCGGAGTCGGCAATGGGGTCTTGTTGGTCGTCGCCTTCCGACAGCACGGTATAGAACGCCGTGATTGAGCCGCCGCCCTTTTCCGCGTTACCGGCGCGCTCCACCAGTTTCGGCAGCTTGGCAAACACCGACGGCGGATAACCCTTGGTCGCCGGAGGCTCGCCAATGGCCAGGGCGATTTCCCGCTGGGCCTGGGCGAAACGAGTGAGCGAATCCATCAGCAACAGGACGTTCTTGCCCTTGTCGCGAAAATACTCGGCGATGCGTGTGCAGTACATGGCGGCCCGCAGCCGCATCAGTGGAGCATCGTCCGCTGGCGAGGCCACTACGACCGAACGCTTGAGCCCTTCTTCGCCCAGGATGTGCTCGATGAACTCCTTCACCTCGCGGCCCCGCTCGCCGATCAGCCCCACCACGATGATGTCGGCTTCAGTGAATCGGGTCATCATGCCCAGCAGCACACTCTTGCCCACCCCGGTACCGGCGAACAGGCCAAGACGTTGGCCGCGCCCAACCGTCAATAAACCGTTGATGCAACGGATGCCCACGTCCAGCGGCACGCTGATGGGGTCGCGCTTGAGGGGGTTGATCGTTGGGCCGTCCATCGGCACCCAGTCTTCAGCCTTCATCCCGCCCTTGCCGTCCAAGGCACGTCCGGCCCCGTCCAGCACGCGCCCAAGCATGCCCATGCCCATGGGCAGTCGGCCGGTGTCGGCCAGGGGCACCACGCGCGCACCAGGGGCGATGCCGGCCACACTGCCCACCGGCATCAGAAAGACCTTGCTGCCGGAAAAACCCATGACTTCGGCTTCGACTTGCACCGGGTGATAGCTGTCGTCGTTGATCACCATGCAGCGACTGCCCATGGCGGCACGCAAGCCTTCAGCTTCCAGCGTCAGGCCGACCATGCGCAGCAGGCGCCCTTCCAGGATCGGCTGGCCGGCCAGTTCGGTGGCCTCGGCGTAGCTGCCCAGGCGCTTGCCGAAGCTGGTTCGCTCAAGGCGCATCGTGGCCGTCCGGCTCAGAAACAATTGATTGGGCGCCATCCAGATCGATACTGGTGGCGACCTTGGGCTCGTCCGGTAACTCCAGGCTCAAATCACTGGCCGCCGGGTGCAGGGCCTGTTCGTGCAGTTGATCGAACAGTTTGGCCATGACCTGGCTGATGCGGGTTTCAACCGTTGCATCGATACGGCTGTGCTCGGTTTCCACACGGCAACCACCGGGCAGCAACGAAGCATCTTCCACGATGCGCCAGGTTTCTTCATGACGCTCGCGCAAGGCTTTGACCAGCTCGAAATCCTGGGGGTTGATGTACAGCCGCACATTGCCCACGCCCAGCGGCAATAGCTTGAGGGCTTCACGCATGACGTGTTCGATCTGGTTCGAATCAATCGCCAGTTCGCGCTGGATCACCTGTTTGGTGATGTGTTGCACCAGGTCCACCAGTGATTTCTCGATCTGGGTGTCCTGCTCGGCGATGGGATTGAACAGGTTGAGCATCAGCGATTCCAACGCCCGCAGCTTGGCCGTCAGCGCCACATCGGCTTCCTGACGAACCTTGAGGGTGGTGCTGTGGAAACCTTCCTTCTCGCCGACCGCGAAGCCTTCGTTATAAGCCTCCTGGCGAATGCTCTCGACTTCTTCGAGGGTCAGTGGCTGGACCTCTTCCAGTGGCACTTCCTCAATTTCTTCCTGCAACTCCTCCACAGGCTCCGGCTCAGGCTCGGGCACGTGGGGGTCGAAGCTGGGCAGCGACCAGACGTCGAAACCACCGACGTCCCGGGCGCGGATCAGGTCGCTGGGTGAATCATCACTCTTGGCAGACATAACGACCTTAGATCATCTCTTCGCCGCCCTTGCCACCGAGAACGATCTCTCCGGCTTCGGCCATACGGCGGGCGATGGTGAGGATTTCCTTCTGTGCGGTTTCCACATCGCTGACGCGCACCGGGCCCTTGGCCTCGAGGTCGTCGCGCAACAGTTCGGCCGCTCGTTTGGACATGTTCTTGAAGATCTTCTCCTTGACGCCTTCGTCCGACCCCTTGAGGGCCAGCACCAGCACATCGGAGGACACTTCGCGCAACAGTGCCTGAATACCGCGGTCGTCGACATCGGACAGGTTGTTGAACACGAACATGAGATCTTCGATCTGACCGGACAGGTCTTCGTCGACTTCGCGGATCGAGTCCATCAACTGACCTTCGATCGAACTGTCGAGGAAGTTCATGATGTCCGCCGCACGCTTGATACCACCCAGGGTGGTGCGCGAGGCATTGGAATTGCCCGAGAACTGCTTCTCGAGGATCTGGTTCAATTCTTTCAGGGCCGCTGGCTGCACGGTGTTGAGCGACGACACCCGCAAAATGATGTCCAGGCGCACTTTATGGTCGAAGTTGCCCAACACTTCACCGGCCTGGTCCGGATCGAGATAAGCCACCACGATCGCCTGGATCTGCGGGTGCTCGTAACGGATCACGTCGGCAACGGCACGCGGCTCCATCCACTTGAGGCTGTCCAGGCCGCTGGTATTGCCACCCAGCAGAATCCGGTCGATGAGGCCGTTGGCCTTGTCCTCGCCCAGGGCCTGGGTAAGCATCTTGCGCACGTAGTCATCGGAACCGACGCCCAGGCTGGTCTGATCGCCGACGATGTCGACGAACTCGCTCATGACCTGTTCGACCTGCTCACGGTGCACGTTGCCCATCTGCGCCATGGCCACGCCCACCCGCTGGACCTCCTTGGGCCCCATGTGGCGCAGCACTTGGGCGGCATCGGTCGAACCCAGGGACAGCAACAAAATCGCGGCTTTGTCGACCCGGGACAATTTGGCAACAGCGGCTCGATTATCACTCATCTGCGTTAATCCACTCTTTCACGACCTGGGCCACACGACCCGGGTCTTCTGCCACCAGACTCTTGATGGCGTTCAACTGAGCGTCATAGCCTTCGCTCGGGCTTGGCAGCAGAATGCTCTGCGGCCCGCCGAGGCTGACGCGATCGTTGGCCAATTCGCCATCCAGGCCGCCCATGCCTCCCAGCTCTACATCACCCAAGCCCGCCAACTGCTTGTTCTTGCCGCCACCGGTAATGTTGTTGAGCACCGGACGCAGCACGCCAAACACCAGTATCAGGATGAACAGCACACCCAATACTTGCTTGACCACATCCCAGAACCAGGGTTGCGAATAAAACGGAATTTCGGCGACCACTTCACCGCGCTCCGAGGAGAACGGCACGTTGATCACGCTGACGCTGTCGCCACGGCTGGCATCGAAACCCACGGCGTCCTGCACCAGTCGGGTGAAGCGCGCCAACTCGTCAGTGGTCCACGGCGCACGACTGGTTTCGCCGTTGGCCGGATTGACCTTGACCTGATCGTCCACCACCACGGCCACCGACAGGCGATTCAAACGGCCCTGCTGTTGCTTGGTGTGACTGATGGAACGGTCAAGCTCGAAGTTCTTGGTCGATTGTTGACGCTTGTCGGCCGGATACGGCGCCAGCATCGGCTGGCCGGTGGCCGGGTCCATGATCTGCTGGCCATTGGCATCGATCAGCGGCTGGCCTGGCTGCACCATGCCGGCGGCCGCGGTGGCACCACCAGTGGTTTGCGGCGCGCTGGCCGGCGACGGTGGCTGGTTGCTCAGGGCACCCGGCACACCTTGCGGGCCATTACTGGCGGTACGCTGCTCGTTCACCGACTGCTCGCTGCGCAACGCCGGTTGATCCGGATTGAACTGCTCGGAGGTCGACTCGACGGCACTGAAGTCCACATCAGCCGAGACTTCGGCCTTGTAGCGATCGTTACCCAGGATCGGTTGCAGGATGTTATGCACCCGCTGGGTCAGCATCCCCTCCATGCGACGACTGTAATCGAACTGCTTGCCGGCCATGGTCAGTTCGGAGTTTTCCGCCTGATCAGACAACAGGTTGCCTTTCTGGTCGACCACCGTGATCTGTGATTTGCTCAGCTCTGGGACGCTGGTCGCCACCAGATTGACGATGGCAAGCACCTGGCCAGGCTCCAGGGAGCGGCCCGAATACAGCTCAACCAGTACCGAAGCACTCGGTTTGCGCTCATCGCGCACAAACACCGAGCTTTTCGGAATTGCCAGGTGCACGCGAGCGCCCTTGACGTTGTTCAAGCTGGAAATGGTGCGCGCCAACTCGCCTTCCAGGCCGCGACGATAACGGGTCGCTTCCATGAACTGGCTGGTACCCAGGCCCTGGTCCTTGTCGAGAATCTCAAAACCGATGTTGCCATCGGTGGGCGTCACGCCAGCGGCCGCAAGCTTGAGGCGCGCGCGGGCGACGTCGTCGGCCTTGACCAGCAACGCCCCGGAATTGGGTTCAACGGTATAAGGAATGTCGGCGGAAGCCAGGGTTTCCATGACTTGCTTGGCGTCCAGGCCCTCCAGGCTGCCGTACAGCGGACGGTAGTCCGGCTGCTGGGACCACAGCACCACGGCAAAACCAATCGCCACGCTGGCAGCCAGGCCGACCAACAGGCCAACCTGACGCAACATGGTCATCTCGGAGAGGTTTTCCAGGAAGGACAAACCGAACAGCGGCGGTTTGCCGTCTATCGGAGTGGCCTTGGCCGGAACGTTATCAGCGGCTGCTTCTGCCATGACTCAATAGTTTCCTTAGACCGGCATCTGCATGATGTCTTGGTAGGCTTGAACCAGTTTGTTGCGAACCTGGGTCAACGCCTGAAACGAGACACTGGCTTTCTGCGAGGAGATCATGACATCCGTCAGGTCGACGCCGCTTTTGCCAATCTCGAAAGCACTGGCCAGTTGGTTCGACGCCTGCTGGGTATCGTTCACTTTATTGACGGCCTGACCGAGCATGTCGGAAAAGCTGCTGCCACCCACTTGGGGGACTGCGACCGACTTCGGCTGGGCCATGGCGTCCATCTGCATGGCGCGCATGTCCAGCATCAACCGATTAAATTCAATACCTTGGCTCATGGTCTACTCTCTCTGGCGGCCCGCATTTTTTTGACACTTACTCAACGGGTACACAGGTGTTAGCAACAAGGGTGCCAGCTCCATGGCGACAGGAAACAAATGCATGTGGGAGCAAGCCCGCTCCCACGAGGGAATATTCGGCGCACATCACTCAACTGGCGAACAGGTAGGCCTCGACATCCATTCCAGCATCACGCATCTGCGCCAACTTGTAGCGCAGGGTGCGCGGACTGATCCCCAGGCGCTCGGCCGCCTCCTTGCGACGACCGCGCTCGGCGCGCAGGGTGTCGATGATCATCTGGAATTCGCGACGACGCAGGTCGTCCCCCAAAGCACCGGCCGATTCGCCCTCCACCTCCACCGGCGGCACGAATGCCGTGACCGGTGACAGTACCGGCAATGGCGCACAGGCCACTGGCCCGGCCAGGCAGAAATCCTCAGGCTGGATCAAACCACCTTGCTGCAGGATCAACGCCCGCTGAATAGCGTTATCCAACTCCCGCACGTTGCCGGGCCAGGGATAGGCGATCAGACAGGCCTGGGCCTCAGCTGAAAGTCTGGCGGCCGCGTGCTTCATTTTATTGACGTGCTTGGTCAGCAGGCGCTCGGCCAGCGGCAGAATATCGGCGGTGCGCTCGCGCAGCGGACGCCAAGCCAGCGGGAAGACCGACAAGCGATAGTAAAGGTCTTCGCGAAAACGCCCCGCCGCCACTTCGCCGGCCAGGTCGCGGTTGGTGGTCGCCACTACGCGAATGTCCAGACTGATGGGCTTGCGCGCACCGACCCGTTCCACTTCCCGCTCTTGCAACACCCGCAACAGCTTGGCCTGCAGCCCCAGGGGCATTTCGGAAATTTCATCGAGCAGAATGGTGCCGCCATCGGCTTGCTCGAACTTGCCGGCCTGGGCCGCAATGGCGCCGGTGAACGAACCCTTTTCGTGCCCGAACAACGTCGCCTCGAGCATGTTGTCGGGAATCGCGGCGCAGTTGATGGCAATGAACGGTTCACTGGCGCGGCGGGATTGCTGGTGAATGTAGCGCGCCAGCACCTCCTTGCCGGTGCCGGACTCGCCAGAAATCAACACCGTCGAATCACTGCGAGCCACCCGCGCCGCCAATTCCAGCAACTGCGCGCTGGCCGGCTCGAACGCCACCGGCCCCTCACCATCAACGGCCGGACTGCCTTGGGCATGGCGCGCCACCAAGTCCAACAGCGCCTTGGGCTCGAACGGCTTGACCAGATAATCCGCCGCCCCTTGCCGCATGGCATCCACCGCACGCTCGACGGCGCCATGGGCAGTCATCAGCAACACGGGCAATTGAGGCTGGCGGGCACGCAACAGGCTGAGCAATTGATGGCCGTCCATGCCCGGCATGTTGACGTCACTGACCACCAGGCTGAAGGCTTCCCGAGCCACGGCCAGCAATGCCTCTTCCGCCGAACCGACGGCAGCGTAATCGTGCCCGGCCAGTATCAACGTATCGGCCAGCGCTTCACGCAGGGCCCGGTCATCCTCAACCAGCAACACCTTGATCGCCATGACCTTTACTCCACACCCGGCGCACAGGAAAACAGCGGCAAGAGCACCAGCGCACAGGTGCCGCGTCCCAGCCGCGAGCGCAACTGCAATTCTCCCTGATGCGCACGGGCCACGGCCTTGACCACGGTCAGGCCCAGACCCGTGCCGGTGGTCTTGGTGGTGAAGAACGGCTCGCCCAGGCGCGTCAGCACAGCCGGCTCGATCCCGCTGCCACTGTCGCTGACACACAGGCGCAGGGTGTTGTCGCGGGTATACAAGTGCACCTTCAGGCGAACATTACCGTCGCTGGCCTGGATTGCGTTTTCGATGAGGTTCAACACCGCCCCCACCAAAGTGTCGCGGTTACACAACACTTCACCGGCATGGCTGTCGCACTGCCAGCGGATCGGAAAATCCTGCACATGGGTCAACGCCGCTGCCTGCAATGATTGCAGCAGGGCCTTGGGGGTTACGCGGTCGGTCAACGGCAGTTCGCCACGGGCGAATACCAACATGTCGCGCACTTGATGCTCCAGCTCGTGCAGGCGCTCCTTGAGACGCCCGGCGAACCGCTGCTGGGTTTCCATCGGCAATGGCTGTTCGGCCAGATGACTGGCGTACAAAAGCGCGGCAGACAGTGGCGTGCGAATCTGGTGAGCCAGCGACGCGACCATCCGCCCCAGGGAGGACAGACGCTCATGACGGGCCAGCTGATCTTGCAGGTGACGGGTTTCAGTCAGGTCGTTGAGCAACACCAGTTGCCCCGGCTCGGCATCCAGCGAACGCGTCGAGATGGACAGGCGCCGACCATCCTTGAGCGACACTTCATGGCCGTCGTCTTCACGGGGAGCAAAGCAGCGGGCGATGACATGCCGCCACAATTCACCTTCCAGTGGCAGGCCAAGCAACTCGCAGGCAGCCGGGTTGGCTTCGCGCACGCGGCCGTGGGCATCGATGACAATCACGCCACCGGGCAACAGGTCGAGAAGATTTTGCAGGCGATTAGCCAGGCGTTCTTTTTCCGCCAGTTCCTGCATGCGCTGGGCGCTGACCACCGCCAGTTCACCCTTGAGCTCGGTGACCCGGGCTTCGAGCAAGCTGTAGGAATCGGTCAACTGGCTGGACATCTGATTAAACAGCGAAAATGCCTGTTCAAGTCCAAGCCGGCTTGCCTGCTCGGCGGATGGCATGAGCCCCGACTCGGGGACAGGGGACATCTGGGCGGCTTGGGTCATCGTGTCTCTCGCTTGGCTGACCGTCAGTTAAACGGAACGTTGCGAGGGCTGTAGCAATACCCGTGCCGAAAAAAAACCGCCTGAAAATCAGGCGGTTGTAAAACAGGCGTCAATCATCCGCCTGTTCATCTCCTTCGCGACGGCTCATGCCGTACTTGCGCATCTTTTCCACCAGGGTGGTGCGCCGGATACGCAGGCGCTCCGCGGCACGGGCGACAATCCCGTTGGCGTCGTCCAAAGCCTGCTGGATAAGCCCTTGTTCCAGGCCACCCAGATAATCCTTGAGGTCCAGGCCTTCGGGCGGCAGCAAGGCATTGGCGGTGAAGTCCGGCGTATGGCCGTTTATGGCCACCCGCTCTTCCAGATCGCTGCGCAGGCTGTCGACCATCTGCTCGTCTTCGTCATCGACGTAGCGGAATTTCTTCGGCAACTCGGTCACGCCGATCACCCCGTACGGATGCATGATCGCCATGCGCTCCACCAGGTTGGCCAGCTCCCGGACGTTGCCCGGCCAGCCATGGCGGCACAGGGACATGATCGCCGCCGAGTTGAAGCGGATCGAACCGCGCTTTTCGTGCTCCATGCGTGAAATCAGCTCGTTCATCAACAGCGGGATGTCTTCGACCCGCTCACGCAGTGGCGCCATTTCGATTGGGAATACGTTGAGGCGGTAATAGAGGTCTTCGCGGAAGCTGCCGATCTCGATCATGCTCTCGAGGTTCTTGTGGGTCGCGGCAATGATCCGCACATCGACGCTCTGGGTCTTGTTGCTGCCCACGCGCTCGAACGTACGCTCCTGCAGGACCCGCAGCAGCTTGACCTGCATCGGCAACGGCATGTCGCCGATTTCATCGAGAAACAGCGTGCCGCCGTTGGCCAACTCAAAACGCCCGGCCCGGCTGGTGATCGCGCCAGTGAAGGCGCCCTTCTCGTGGCCGAACAGTTCACTTTCCAGCAACTCGGCCGGGATCGCGCCACAGTTGACCGGTACGAACGGCGCTTCGCGGCGCTTGGAGTGGTAATGCAGATTGCGCGCGACCACTTCCTTGCCGGTGCCCGACTCGCCAAGAATCAACACGCTGGCGTCGGTGTCGGCCACCTGCTGCATCATCTGGCGCACGTGCTGGATCGCCCGGCTGGTGCCGACAAGGCTGCGGAAAAGATTGGGTTCACGATGCCTGCCGCGCTCGCGGGCCTGGTCGTACATCTCGCGATAAACCTGGGCGCGGTGCAGCGAATCCAGCAACTTGCTGTAACTGGGCGGCATTTCGAGCGTGGACAGAACCCGGCGACGCTGGTCTTCAGGCAAGTCAAGGGAAGAATTTTCGCCCATTAACAAAACCGGAAGGAACTCATCCCAGGTCGAGAGTGTCTTTAGCAAGCCCAAAAGAGTCGCGGGCGCATTAACGGTCCCAATCAGGACGCAAATGACTTCGCGACTGGACGACAAAGAGCCGACGGCCTGCTGCCAGTCATGGCTTCCGCAGGGTAAATTTTCTTCGCCAAGAAAATTCAGGATCACCGCCAGATCACGGCGGCGGACGCTATCGTCATCGATCAGGAGAATTTTGGTTTCACGCCACATGCAATAGCAACTTCCCTAGTCAACTCAATGCCCGGAATTTGGGGGCAAGCTAGACGCTTGCAGACTTGTCATGCCTGTAGACGCCTTAAATCTGTAAACAGCTACTAGTTAAGTCAAAAAACCGTGCACAGTCAAATTTATGGCGCACCGCATTCGGATTAACTGAGCATTAACCGAATAGATGGTAAACCTTTGCCGCATTCTGTGCTTGTTGGATCTGCGACATCTCGTCGACAATTGCCTGACGCTCCCCTGTCGCCGCCTCCAGCAATTGCCGATAGACCCCCAGCAATTGCTCAAGATTCATCCGCAACGCTGCCTCATCCACCTGGGACTCGCTCAGAACGTCTTCCATGCAGGAACGGCACGTCATGTCCAATTGACTGATCGCCTCCCAGTTACGCTCGGCCAGGGCATCGACCAGGGCATCCCGGGTTTGTTCGATTCGCTGCAGTGCTTGACTCATTACGGCATCCTCAGACCTACCGGCCTATTGATTGGCAGTCGCATGATCGGCAATTGCATCCCACCCACTTTTCAGGGTGCTGAGCAAACCCGAGACTTCGTCGATGATCGCGGCATCATTATTGCGGTTGGCTTCCATCAGGCGCGTCATCATGTAGGCATACAAATTGTCGAGCTGTTGGAGCGACGCCGGATCTTCGGTCTTTTCCGGGTTCAGACCGTCCCGCAGGCCGATGATGATGTCGACAGCCTTGCCCAGCATCAACCCCTTGAGTGCGATGTCACCACGCTCCATGGCGCCCTTGCCCTGGGCCATGCGGTCCAGCCCACCCTCCATCAACATTTGCACCAGGCGATGGGGATTGGCTTCAGATATCTGGGCATGGGAATTGACCTTCTGATACTGGCGAAGGGCTCTCATGGGATTCATGTTTCTACCTCGTAGCAGACAACAAGTGAAAAAGGATTGCTCTGACTATTATGTCGACTGAGCGGTACATAACTTTAGCGTTTACCACCCTCAATGAAAAAACCCAGGCGCTGTCATGACAGCCCACCTGGGTCTTTTGCAGCCGATCTGAATCAGTCGTCTTCTGACGATTTATTCAGCGCATTGAGCGTGGCCATGATGCTGTCACCCTGCGCTCGCAGCTTGGCAACCAGGGAGTCCATGGCCGTGTACTTGGCCGACAGGCTGGTTTGCAGGCTGGCCATCCGCGCATCCAGGGTGTCCTGCTGCTTTTTCAAATCGGTCAGGCTTTCACTCAGACTGGCCGAGCGTGCGGCAAAAACACCGGTCTTGCTCACCGCAAAACTGTCAGTGGCAGACTTCATGCGCGCCAGCAAACCGTTATCGCCGGCGAAGATGCCATTGATATCGGCCGCATTGGTCAATGCCGCGGCATCAAACAGCTTGTCGTTGACCGACAGCAGGCCGGTTTTCTGATCGGTCTGGACGCCGAACTGGGAAAGCGCTTTCAACTGGCCGGTACCCGACATTGCGTTCAGCTCAGTACGCACCGCCGACAACATCGAACGCAACGAGGCATCGCCAGTCAGCGCACCGGACGTCACGGTACCGTCAGCACTGGTCGTGACTTGCGTCTCGGCGTTGGCAGCCTTGATCAGGGCGTTGTAGGTATCGACAAACCCCTTGACCGACGACTTCAGGGCCGTACTGCTGGCCGCTACCGTGATGGTGGTCGGCGTTGCGGTACCGCCGGACGGAACCACGGAAGCCCCCACCAGCTTGAGGGTCACACCACTCACAGCATCGGCGATGGTGTTGGTCTTGGACTCCATTGCCAGCCCATCGAGTGTGTACAGGGCATTCTGCGGTGCAGCCAGGACCGAAGTCCCGGTTTCCAAACCCGAATCCCCCGTCAAGGTCAGGTCAGAACCGACACCGGTGGTGGTCGACGTCAGCACCATTCGCGAGCCATTGGCATCGGTCAAGATGTTGGCACTCAAGCCCTGGTTGGCATACTGAGAGTTGATCGAATCGCGGACCTGCTGCAACGTCGCGCCAGCAGGAACACTGACGGCGAACGTGTTGGTACCCTGCTTGATGTTCAGGGTGGTCGCCGAAGCACCGGCATTGACCACCGAAGAAGCGCCGCCAGCAAAGACCTTGCTCGAGATCTTCGACGCGGTGGCCAACTGAGTGACCGTCAGCGCAAAACTGCCGGCTGCCGCGCCGTTCCCCGCAGTCACGGTAGCGACTTTTTCGTCAGCCGAGGAACCGCTCAAGCCGCTGAAGCTGGAGGCGGTTTTCATGTTGTCCAACGCGCCACGAAAAGCATCCAGCGCCGCCTGGATTTTGCCGATAGACGACAGCGAGGTAGTCGCTTTCAGCGTTTGGTTGTTGATCTGCGTCTGCTTCGGCGCCCTTTCAGCGGCTACCAAAGATGCCACGATCGACTGAGTATCGATATTCGAACCAATACCGCTAACCGTTGTACCTGCCATCATCTCTCTCCTTATCCAGTGGCTGTCGCTTTCTTGACCACGAGCGCCTTAAACAGCGACAACAACAAAATTCATGCCAGCTCAGACCCTGTCGTTGAACAACAAGTTGCTGGCGTCCGACAGGCTTTGCGCCAGTTTTAGTGCGGCTTCCGAAGGGATCTGGCGAATCACGTTACCGGTTTCGGTAGCGATGACTTTTACCACGACCCGACCGCTGGAATCATCAATGGAAAAATCCAGTTTGCGCTGGGCAGCCTGGACGAACTCCTGAATATCGGTTACAGCCTTTTCCAGATCCTCGCGCTTGGGCTCGGGCTCGGGGGCCAATGACGCAACAGCTTCAGCTTTGGGCAGGTCCGGGTTGCCGGTAACCACCGGTTTTACGCTCTGAGGCGCAACAGCCGGATAAGACAGGTTCAACTTCACGCTCATGTCCATGCTAAATCTCCTCATCACGGAAAAGACGAAAGGGCACGTAAACGCGCCCTTCCGTCAGTCACCAAGCGCCGGGATTACTGAAGCAGCTTCAGTACAGCGTTTGGCAGCTGGTTAGCCTGAGACAGGATCGCAGTGGAAGCCTGTTGCAGGGTTTGTTGCTTGGTCAGCTGAGCGGTTTCCGACGCGAAGTCAACGTCCTGGACCACACCACGAGCAGCGGTGGAGTTGTCCGAGATGCTGCGCAGGTTAGCCACGGTGCTGTCGAAACGGTTTTGTACAGCACCGAGGTCAGCACGCTGGGAGTCGATGTTGGCAATGGCCTGGGTGATCACGTCAACAGCGTTTTGCGCGTTGGCGGCAGTGGTCACGTCAGTGTTGCTAACCACGGTTTTGGTCGAGCTGACGGTAGTACCGGCGGCTACGAACAGACCGGTTGCACCAGCGCCGTTCATCGAGTAGCTGTTGGTGGAGTTCAGGGAAACGGCACCAGTCACCTGCAGAGCAGCGGCGGTAGCAGCAACACCTGCACCGTAGGTACCTGCACCGTCTTTGGCAGCGACAGTGATACCAGCCTGAGCACTGGCGTCAGCACCGGCGAAGATGATGTTCTCACCCGTGTCGGATTTGATTTCCAGGTTGTTGGTGGTGGCGTTGAAGTTAACGCTGATGCCCAGTTTGGCGGCGTTGGACTTCAGTTGGTCAGCCAGGCCAGCAGTGTCGGTTACGCCGACGAGGTTGACCGCAGTGCCCGAACCTACCTGGATGCTGAAGTTCGCAGTACCTGGAAGAGCACCAGTGATGGCTGCGGTGTTCACGCCGAAACGTACTTCGGTGCTGGCGGTAGCCGACAGGCCGCCGACGGCGCCGTTCAGTTGGGCAGCGGTAGTCTTGGCGGACTGACCGGCAGCAATAGCGATGTTAGCCGTCTGGCCACCGCCAGTGATAGCGATCGCACCAGCGCCAACACCGGTAGCGTTTGGCGCGATGGCCACGCTTTTCAGCTGCTGGGAGCCGATGTTGTTGGCCGACACGTCGCCCAGGCTCATGTTGATGGTTTCGTTGGCGTTGGCGCCCACTTGGAAAGCAGTGGTACCGAACGAACCGTCGAGGATCTTGCGACCACCGAAGGTAGTGGTGGTAGCGATACGGCTCAGCTCGGCAGTCAGAGCGGCGTATTCGGAGTTGTTCGACTTACGGTCATCGGCGCTTGGCGAGCCGTTAGCGGAAGCCAGGGCCAGGGTACGCATTTTCTGCAGGATGTTGGTGGATTCTTGCATCGCACCTTCAGCAGTTTGTGCGATCGAGATACCGTCACCGGCGTTCTTGATGGCAGTCTGCAGGCCGTTGATCTGGCTGGTCAGACGGTTGGAGATCTGCAGGCCGGCCGCATCGTCTTTAGCGCTGTTGATACGCAGGCCGGAAGACAGGCGTTGCATCGAAGTCTGCAGCGCGTTCGAAGCGTTGGTCAGGTTCTTCTGTACGTTCAGAGATGCCTGGTTGGTGTTTACTGTTAAAGCCATGACGAAATCCTCGTTGGATGGATACTGCGGCTTCCGGCCCTGACATCCGTCGGGTGTGGCCTAGAGAACCTACATACTAGTTATCGTCGTCAAGGTGCTTTGCTTGAGGGTTTTTTTGGAAATTTTTAGTGGCAGCTTGCCAGCCCTTTATTTTCAAGGATTTAGAGCTATTCTTTGGCGCCAGAAAAACGCAAAACGCCCGGAAACTTGCGTTACCGGGCGTTTGCCATGCCGATGACAGGCCGTAAGGGTCAGCCGCGATAAAGAATCGCCGAGCCCCAGGACAGGCCGACACCAAAGCCACTGATGGCCACGCGCGTCCATTTTGAATCGAACACATGGTTCTGCAACAACAGCGGGATACTCGAGGACACCGTGTTCCCGGTCTCGAGCATGTCCTTGACGAACGTTGCCGAACCGCCCTCATCGAAGCGGCGCGCCACAGCGTCAACAATGGCTGCGCTGCCCTGGTGAATGCAGAAGGCATCGATATCGCCAGCCTGCAGATTCGATTCATCCAGCAACTCATGCAAATGCGCCGGGACTTTCAGCAAGGCAAAGTTGAAGACCTGGCGACCGTTCATGAAGAACACACCGTCGCTGACTTTAAGGTGCGGTGCGCCGGAACCATCAGTACCAAACTTCGACTTGCCCAACTGCCAGATAGCGTTTTCGCCCATCCAGGTCGCAGTGGCAGCATCGCCGAACAGCATGGTGGTGTTGCGGTCTTCCGGATCGACGATCTTGGAGTACGGGTCGGCGGTCACCAGCAGGCCATTTTTCAACCCTGTCGCTTCCATGAAGCCCTTGAGGGCATAGATGCCGTACACGTAGCCGGAACAGCCCAGGGAAATATCGAAAGCAGCGACATGGGTCGGCAAACCCAGCTTGTCCTGGACGATTGCTGCCGTGTGCGGCAAGCCTTCTTCATCGCCGTTCTGGGTGACAACGATCAAGCAGTCGATGGATTCACGCTTGAGTTCAGGACTGGCGGCAAACAGCGCATTGACGGCTTCAACGCACAGATCGGAAGTTTCCTGTTCGGCCCCCTTGCGCGGCAAAAACGCCGAGCCAATCTTGCCAAGGATGAAGGTTTCGTCCTTGTCGAACTTTGCACCCTGGGCGTAGTTGTCAACCCCGGCCGCCGGCACGTAACTCGCTATATTTTTTATGCCAATCATTATGGCTTCCCAATAATAAACAGCTGAACACCGCCGCTCGCTGAATCGAGGGCGTCTACAGTCAGGAATTGGCCCCCAGAGGAGGCAACGTCGGGACTCAAACGGCCCCACCACCTTCACCGCCCGCAGACAGGATACAGTGAAGATGCGCGTTTTGACTGACGGGTCACTCAGGGATCGGTGCTTTATTTGATTTTGTGGCTCTGATAATACCCGCCCCGCTTTGCCCTACCTCAAAAAAAACCCCAAAAAAAAAAGCCAGCCCCCTGTAACAGGGGCTGGCCGCGAGCGGTCAAGACCGACTCAAAGCTTGTTGAACAGGCCCAACTGGGAAATCTTCGAGAACGCCAGTTGCGCCGCTTGCAACATAGTCTGCTGCAAGGTCAGGCGGGTCAGTACTTCAGCCGGATCGGTGTTCTTGATCCCGTTCTGGGTCGAGTCGTTGATCAGGCTGGTGCTTTGGTTCTGGTCGCTTTGCATATCCATCACATTACCCCGGGCACCAATGGCGCCACGAGCCAGGTCGACCTGGTTCTTGGCATTGCCCAGGTTGGCGAGGGACGATGCAATGGTGTCCTCCAGAAAGCGCTGTGCGGTGGGGTTACCCTGGGTTGGCGTTTCAAGCGCCTGACGCAACTGGCTGATGGTGTCGAGCACGTTCTGGGTCTGATGGGTATTGACCGCTATATCAAACTGATCTCCCGCAGCGGGTGCTCCCCCACCGAGGGTAAAGCTGACACCCGCCGCCGTCGCCACACCCGCCGCCACAGTACCGGAGGTGACCGGTGTGCTGGTGTTGGTCAATGGACGGGCGTACAGGTCGAACGTTGTCGGGCTGGTGAACTTCAGGACGGCCCCGCCCTCAGGGAAAAAGCTCTTATAGTCCGCGGCGTTGGTCACCGAGGCCTGACTGAGCACCGCTGTCGACCCATTGCCTGGGGCACGATTGGCGATGAAGCTGTCTGGCTTGGCCGCCAGCTGGAAACTGTGACCGGCGATCACCGCATCAGCACTGGCAGCGTCGGCTGGGTTGTCACCCGCCTGGAAAGTGATGTCCAGTTTAAAAGTCACACCGCGGAAGTCGATATCGGAGCCACCCTCCTTCTTCGGATCAAACACTCCGCCCTGACTGGCCTCGGCAGTCACGTCGTTGCCCAAGGCATCGGTGATCACGAATTGGGTGCTGCTGCTGAACGACAGGGTGTAGGGCTGGCCGCCGCGGAAATTGGCATCGAAACTCGGACCGGAGGTCACCAGGCCTTCCGACAGCGCCACGCGTCCGTCATCGACTGCCGGTGCGGTCATCGTCGTCGAACTGCGACTGGCGTTGATCGCCTGCTCGAACACCTCCCAGCCGGTATCATTGAGCCCCAGCGACATCGAGTCACCGATCTTCAATTGCAACTGAGTCTGGTCACCCTGGTAGCTGTAGGTACCGTCGCTGTTGCGCACAAAGGGCTCAGTGTTGTTGCTGGCACCCGAGAAAATGAATTTGCCATTGGCATCCTTGCTGTTCATCAGGCTCAGCAATTGATCTTCGGATGCACCGAGCTCGGCGGCAATGGACTTTCGGTCGTCGTCGTTCAACGAACCGCCACCGGCACGCACCGTCAGCTCGCTGACTTTCTGCAGCACATTGTTGATGCTGTCCAGGACGGCTTCTTCCTGAGCTTGAGCGGTATTGAGTGCACTGATGTTGCTGGTGTACTGGCCCAGCATGGCTTTTTGCTGATCGAGTTGCAACAGGCGCGCCGCACCGACCGGATCATCCGCTGCCGTCTCCAGCTTCACGCCGCTGCTGGCCTGCTCGGAGGTCTTGACCAGGTTGTTGAAGTTACGCTGATAGTTGGCAGCCGTCGTCGCATAGTACTGTGCAGTAGAAATACGCATGTTCTACGGCTCCTTAAAGGGCGTTGATCAGTGTGTTGAACGTTTCCTGCGCAGCCTTGATGATCTGCGAGGAAGCCGAATAGTACTGCTGGTACTTGACCAGGTTGCCGGTCTCCTCATCGAGGTCGACGCCCGACAGCGAGTCACGAGAGTTGCGTGCCTGGGTCAGGATGGTACCGGTAGCGGTGGCATCCAACTGGCCTTGCTTGGCCTGGGACCCAACCGACGAAACCAGGCCACCATAGGCATCGGTGAAACTCACACCCGGGCTGGTGGCATTGGCGCCGACCGTGGCCTTGGTTTGCAGACCGAGCAATGCCTGGGCGTTGCGGTTGTCGGTACTGCTGGCCACCGTCATGGAAATATTGAAGCTGTCATCCACAGCGGGGCTGCCGCTGAGGGTCATTGCCACGTTGAATGTCTTGGCAACGCCTCCGCCATCGAGATAAGGCACCGCAATGCTCAGGTCGTTGCTCTGCCCAGGCACGATAGTGCCGGTGCCGATGCTGTTGCCCTTGGCATCGAATGCTTCATAGGCGGTGGCGCTGGTCATGAGCAGGCGAACCGGCATCGAATTCTTGACCGCCGTCTGCACTTCCAGGCGCTGGACCGGATCGTAGATATCCAGGACGGTGCTCAGGGTCGGCTGGCTGACTGCGCCGGTGCCGTCATTGCCCGAGGCCTTGGTGGACGTCAGTGGAGCAGCCGTGGCCAAGGTCTTGGCGTCGGTCATGACGACGTTCATGTCCGCGGCGGAACTGCGGGTCGGGGTAATCTTGAAGGTGTCGCCGGCGTTCACCGGGCCCGCATTGAGGCTCAGGCTGAAACCGTCAATGACCGGCGCTGGCGCTGCGCCCAGAGTGAAAGCCCCCATGTCGGTGTTATCCGACAAGCGACGCACACTGTAGCCCGTGGCGCTGGTGAAGGTGACCTGGTAATCGCTGGCCGCCAGCTTACTGGTGTCGCTGATGGTGACGTTCAGATTGCCGGACGCAGGGTTGTTGTTGCCATTGGCAATGCTGCGCTGGCTGATAGCGGCGGCACTGTTAATGTCGTTGAACAACGACGCGCCAAAATTACCGTTCTGGTCCAGGCCTTGACCCAACTGTTTGTTGATCTGATCGGTCACTACCATGGCGATGCGACCCAGGCTGTTGATCGCCGGTGTCAACACCTCCTCGCGGTAACGCAACAGGCCACCTATCTGGCCGCCGCTGGTCACGGACGTGATATCGATCGTCGAACTGCCACGCACCATGATCAGCGAGGAACGAGTAGGGTCATTCTTGTCAGTCGATACCTGCAACGTATTGGCGGTATTGCCGATGACCAGCGGCTGGCCGCTGCCCAGGTAGATATCCATCCTGCCGTCGGTTTCGGTGACCTGCGTGCCCACCAGCGCAGACAGCTGGCGAACAGCCTCGTTGCGCTGGTCCAGCAAATCGTTGGGCATGCCACCCGTGCCCGAACCTGTGGCCTCGCTGATTTTCTGGTTGTACGCCGCAACAGTCGTGGCCAGTTTATTGACCTGTTCGGCCATCGAACCCAACTGGTCGTTGATGTATGAGCCTTGCTGAGTCAGCTGCTGGGAGATGGCATTGAAGCGGCCACTCAATCCCTGGGCATTGGTCAACAACGCTTGACGCGCAGCGGCGTCGTTGGAGTTGCCCGCCAACGTCTGCAAAGACGCAAAAAATGACTGCAGCGTCTTGGTAACGCCGGTGCCGCTGTCGGACAGCAGTTTGTCCACCTGCGAGGCCTGTCCCAGGTAAATCTGCGCGTCATTGTCCAGCGACGTGGAGGTGCGCAGCTGTGCATCGAGGTACGAGCTGTACACCCGCCGCACATCGGCCAGGGTCGTGCCGGTGCCGATGAACACATTGCCGTATTGATTGGATGCCTTGGTAGTCTGCACGGTCTGCTGACGCGAATAACCGGCGGTATCGACGTTGGCAATGTTGTTACCGGTGGTCATCAACGAGGACTGGCTTGCAGACAGCCCCGACATCCCGATATTGAGCAAACTCATGGTTCAGACCTTATAAAGTCGTGGTGGCGCCAGCCGAAGCGTAGTTTTGGTAACTCGTCATCTGCCGGGCTATGTTCGAAATCTTACTGGCGTAGTTCGGGTCGGTGGCGTAACCGGCCTTTTGCAACTCGCGCACAAACTGTTCGGGTTTATCGGCCGACTTCAGCACATCTTGATAGCGACTGTTGCTTTGCAGCAGATTGACCAGATCATGGAAACTGTCGCGATACGAGGCGTATGAACGGAACTCGGCCGTCTCCTTGACCATCTCGCCATTGCGGAATTCGCTGGTGATCGCCCGGGCCGAATCGCCCTTCCAGTTCTGGCTGGCCTTGATGCCGAACAGGTTGTGGCTGCTGCTGCCATCGGGTTGACGCATGACCGATTTGCCCCAACCGGTTTCCAGGGCGGCCTGGGCCACCAGGTAACGTGGGTCGACCCCAATGCGGTCCGCCGCTTCCTTGGCCATCGGCAACATGGCATTGACGAATTCGTCGGCATCGCGGAAGGCTTTGCGCGCCGGTGCCAGGGGCGGTTGTGCCACGGAACGACCATAAACCTGCATCCCGCCGCTCGGCTCGGAGGCCTTGAGCGCGGCCAGCCAGTCGCCGTTGGCCAGTTCGCCGGTGGCAGGCTTGGCGGCGGTGATGACGCGATCCGGCAAGACGTTCTGCGCAGGCACATCGGCACTGGTCGCGGCCGAAGGCACCAGGCCGGCGAGCAGGCGGTCCGCCAGTTTCGGTGGCAAGGCCAGGCGGCGCTGGTTGATCAACTCCATGTCGTTGCGGTGAGTCCCCTCGCCCGCCCCTTGCGGCGCGTTCACGGCTCGGGAAGCCCACAACGGACGCTGGCCGTTGGAGCGCGAAAGAGGTCCGTCGGGCAGCGTGCCGGCCGCCACTGGCGTGGGCACCGCCGCCTTGGCGACCTTGTCCTGCGCCTCTTGTTGCTTGGCAGCCGACAAGCCTGCCGCCTCGCCTGGCGCCAGCGGTTTGTTCTTGGACATCTGACGCAGCAGCACATCGGCCAGGCCGATACCACCGCCCTCGCGGGACATCGAAACGGCCAACTGCTGGTCGTACATTTCCTGGTACTGCTTGGCTTCAGCGGTATTGAGCGGATTATCCTTGCCCATCGACTCGGTGGCCGCACGCATGGACTTGAGCATCTCACCGATAAACAGCGACTCGAATTCCTGTGCCACTTTGCGCAGGTTGCCGTCGCTGTTCTTGTCGCCGACCTTGAGCTGGTTCAGGCGATTGAGGTCCGAGTAGGACCCCGAGTCCCCGCTGATCAAAGCGCCCTTGCGCATATCCATGGCCCAGTCCTCAAATCACGATCAGGTCGGCTTGCAACGCGCCGGCCTGCTTCAAGGCTTCGAGGATCGCCATCAAGTCGCCCGGCGCCGCGCCGACCTGGTTCACCGCACGGACGATTTCATCCAAGGTAGTGCCCGGGCCGAACTTGAACATCGGCTTGGCTTCTTGCTCGGCATTGACCCGCGAACGGGGGACCACGGCGGTCTGGCCGTTGGACAACGGACCTGGCTGGCTGACGATCGGGTCTTCGGTGATGGTCACGGTCAGGCTGCCGTGGGTCACGGCGGCTGGAGAAACCTTGACGTTCTGGCCGATCACGATGGTGCCGGTGCGCGAGTTGATGATGACTTTGGCCACGGCCTGGCCCGGATCGACTTCGAGGTTCTCCAGGATCGACAGATAGTCGACCCGCTGACTCGGATCCAGGGGCGCGGTGACACGAATCGAGCCGCCGTCGATGGCCTGGGCCACGCCTGGGCCGAGCATGTCGTTGATCTTGTCGACGATGCGCTTGGCCGTGGTGAAATCGGAGCGGTTGAGGTTCAGGGTCAAGCTGTTGCCCTGGTTGAAACCGCTCGGCACCGCACGCTCCACCGACGCACCGCCAGGGATGCGACCAGCCGACGGAACGTTGACGGTGATCTTCGAGCCGTCGCGCCCCTCAGCATCGAAACCACCCACCACCAGGTTACCCTGGGCGATGGCGTACACGTTGCCGTCGATCCCCTTGAGCGGCGTCAGCAGCAGGGTGCCACCGCGCAGACTCTTGGAGTTACCGATGGACGAAACGGTGATATCCACCTGTTGGCCAGGCTTGGCGAACGCCGGCAGATCGGCACTGATCGACACCGCTGCGACGTTCTTCAACTGTACGTTGCCCGAACCTGCCGGCACCTTGATGCCGAACTGCGACAACATGTTGTTGAAGGTCTGCAGGGTGAACGGGGTCTGGGTGGTCTGGTCACCGGTGCCGTTCAGGCCCACGACCAGACCGTAGCCGATCAACTGGTTGGAACGCACGCCGGAAATGCTGGCGATGTCCTTCAGACGCTCGGCTTGAGCGCTAAAGGCTGCCGACATCACCAGGGCACCGATCAACAGCTGTTTAAGATTCAACTGGGCCACCTAGAAAGGGAACTTCGGGCTGAGGAAGAAACGGTCGAACCAGCCCGGCTGACTCGCATCGGCGAAGGCACCGGTACCCGAGTAAGTGATGCGAGCATCGGCCACACGGGTTGACGGAACAGTGTTGTCGGTGGAGATGTCATCGGCCCGGACCATGCCGGCGATGCGCACCAGTTCGTCGCCGGTATTGAGGGTCAGCCACTTCTCGCCCCGCACGGCAATGATGCCGTTGGGCAACACGTCGGCGACGGTCACGGTGATCGAACCGGTCAGGCTGTTGCTCTGGCCTGACTGACTATCGCCCTTGGTGGCCCGGTCGGCGCTGTAACCGGCGCTGAGGCTCAGGTCATTACTGCCGATCGGGTTGTTGGTGGTCAGGCTGGAGCCGAACAACGACGTCAGGCCAACGCTGGTGTCGCTGGTCTTGTCGATCTGCGAGTTGGCATTCTTGCTGGCCTGGGTCCGCTCGTTCAGGGTGATGGTGATGATGTCACCGACCCGGAACGCCTTGCGGTCGCTGTACAGGTTCTGCTCGAAACCGGCCTGGTAGATCGAACCATTGTTGGCGGCGGCCGGCAGCGGCGTGCGCGGCAACACCGGAGCGTAGTACGGGTCATTGGGCTTGGGCGTTGGCCCGACACAGCCCGCGAGCGCGGTGATCCCACTCAGTGCCAGAACAGATACAAAGCGATTCATGACCCTACCTCTTGGTGTTGCAGGCGACCCCGGGCCGCCTCTATAGACGTGATTACAGATTCTGCGTAACGAACGAGAGCATCTGGTCGGCGGTGGAGATCACCTTGGAGTTCATCTCGTAAGCGCGCTGGGTGGTGATCATGTTGACCATCTCCTCCACGGTGCTCACGTTGGACGTTTCCAGGGTGTTCTGCAGCGTGGTACCAAAACCGTTCAGGCCCGGCGTGCCAACTTGCGGCGCGCCACTGGCGGCAGTTTCCAGGAACAGGTTGTTGCCCACCGCTTGCAAGCCGGCCGGGTTGATGAAGTCGGCGGTCTGCAGGTTGCCGATCACTTGGGAGGCCGGGTTGCCCGCCACTGTGATGGACACGGTGCCGTCACGGCCCACGGTGAATGTCTGCGCATCGTTCGGGATGACGATGGCCGGCTCCAGGGCGAAACCGCTGGCGTTGACGATCTGGCCGTTGGAGTCGAGATGGAACGTACCGTCACGGGTGTAGGACGTGGTGCCGTCCGGCTGCAGGATCTGGAAGAAACCGCGACCGTCGATGGCCATGTCCAGCGGCTGCTCGGTGGTCTGCAGGCTGCCGGCGGTGAAGTTCTTCTGGGTGCCGACAATACGCACACCGGTACCCACTTGCAGGCCCGACGGCAGTTCGCTGTCCTGGGTCGACTGGGCGCCTGGCTGGCGTTTGACCTGGTACAGCAGGTCCTGGAACTCAGCGCGATCACGTTTGAAGCCCGTGGTCGAAACGTTCGCCAGGTTGTTGGAAATGGTCGTCAGGTTGGTGTCCTGGGCGGACAAACCTGTTTTGGCAACCCATAGAGCCGGAAGCATTCGATTCTCCTCGTACGCCTGTTTTTCGGCGCGACGCTGTAATTAATGGTTAGATCTGCAAGACCCGGGCCATGGCCTCGTCGCCTTCTTTGGCGGTGTTCATCATCTTGACGTGAAGCTCGAACTGCTTGGCCAAAGCCAGCACCGAAGTCATCTCATCCACGGCATTGACGTTGCTCGCTTCCTGGAACCCGGACACCAACTGCACGTTGCCATCGATGGGCGCCGGCTGGCCGTCCTTGGTCCGGATCGAACCGTCCAGGCCCTTGGTCATGTTCTTGAGGTCCGGGTTGACCAGCTTGATGCGGTCGACTTCGGCCATCACACGCGGACCTTCGCCCATGGCGCGGATGCTGATGGTGCCGTCCTGGCCGATTTCGATTTTCTGCTCCGGCGGCACGGCGATCGGACCACCGTTGCCCATCACCGGCATGCCGTTGCCGGCCCGCAGCACGCCCAGGGCGTCAACGTTGAGGCTGCCGGTGCGCACGTAGCTTTCGCCGCCATCGGGGTTCTGCACGGCCATCCAGCCCGGCCCGCTGACCGCGACGTCGAGGTCACGACCGGTTTCCACCAGCGCACCCGGGGTGAAGTCAGTGGCAGGACGCTCGGACATGGCAAATGCCCGCGCCGGAAAGCTGTCGCCAAACACCGGCATCGAGCGGGCCTGCTCCAGGTCTTTCTGAAAACCATTGGTGGAGATGTTCGCCAGGTTGTTGGCATGGGCCCGTTGCGCCAGTGCGTTCTGGCTGGCGCCGGTCATTGCCACATAAAGGTACTTGTCCACTGTCGTTCCTCTGCATGCCGGACGTTTGCCGCCCACTGCTGTACTGCTGAGCCATAAGCAATTTGCAGACCAACTTTTTTCTGGCGCCCCGCGCGCCGGCAAACAAAGGGTTGGAGGGTTGGGGAAGGGATTTTTGAAATGTGTCGAAGACGAAAAACCGGCGGTGTTGTGCCGCTTACGGCAACGCTTGACCTTGGCAACGGCCACTGTCGTCATCGCGAGCAGGCTCGCTCCCACATTGGATCTCCAGTGCTCCCATGATTTGTGAGCAATCGATCACCTTGTGCAAGCTTGCTCGCGATGAGGCCAGCAAAAACACAATCGATAAATAGCTATGACTCGGTTTTACCGACCTCATACTCGCGCAACTTATTGGCAATGGTGGTATGGGAAACCCCCAACCGCTTGCCCAATTGCCGACTGCTGGGGTGCTCGGAGTAAAGCCGCTCCAGCACAGCTTTCTCGAAACGCCCGACGATCTCATCCAACCCACCCTCGAGGGAGAAATCACCAAGGGGCTGGCGCACGCCGTAGTCCGGCAAGCGGATGTGCTCGGCCTTCACCGTGCCGCCGTCGCACAGGGAAACGGCCTGGAACAGCACGTTTTCCAACTGCCGGACGTTCCCCGGCCAATGATAGTGACTCAGACGCTCCATCGCCGCTGCGGCCAGCTTCGGCAACGGACAGCCAATCTGGCGACTGGCCTGGTCAAGAAAATGCTCCACCAACGGCGCCAGGCCATCGAGGCATTCGCGCAGCGGCGGGATGTGCAGGGAAAGGACATTCAGGCGGTGGTACAAATCCTGGCGGAATTCACCCCGGGCGCAGAGTTCGGACAAGTCGACCTGGGTCGCGCAGATCACCCTGACATCCAGGTACACCTCTTCATCGCTGCCTACGCGACGGAAGCAACCATCCTGCAGAAAGCGCAGCAATTTCACTTGCAGGCGCGGACTCATTTCCCCTACCCCATCGAGAAACAGCGTCCCTCCCGCGGTCAGCTCAAGCAAGCCGAGCTTGCCTTCGGCCCGGGCACCTTCAAAGGCTCCCGGCCCGTAGCCGAACAGCTCAGTCTCGGCCATGGACTCCGGCAAGCCGGCGCAGTTGAGCGCCATCAACGGTGATTGCCCGCGCGGGCTGGCCAGGTGACAGGCGCGGGCCAGCAATTCCTTGCCGGTGCCGGTTTCACCTTCTATCAATAACGGAGCGTCCAGTGGCGCCATGCGCCGGGCCTCACGAACCACCGCCGCCATCACTTTGGAGCTCTGGAAAATACTGTCGAAGCCACGCAGTTCCTGCTTGCGCACGTTATAGATACGCTCGCCGACCCGGTCGGCCCGGTGCAGCGTCAGTACGGCGCCGGCCATGGCCTCGCTGTCGTCGTGCTCCGATTGCAACGGGGCGATGTCGGCCAGAAACACATCGCCCTTGACCTTGACCCGCAGCCCGTTGATCCGCGACTGGTTGGCACGCACCAGTTCCGGCAAATCGAAATCTTCGGCGTACCGGGACAACGGAATCCCCGGCACCTCGTCCACCCGCACCCCGAGCAATTGTGCCGCCGCCCGGTTGGCCGCGACGATAGAGCCACCCATGTCGATAGACAGCACCGGAAACTCCAAGGCGCCGAGCAACGCATTGAGCTCCATATGCCGACGCTCGCTGGGCATCAGCCCTACGCGCTTGACGCCAAATACCCCGGCGATGCCTTCGAATTTCGGCCGCAGCGCCTGGAACTGGATGTTGATCAGGTTCGGGCAGTGCAGATAAATCGCATTGCCGTGCTCGCCACCAACTTCCCCTCGGGCGACGTTGATCCCGTACTCCACCAACAGGTTGAGAATGTCCCGCAGGATGCCGATGCGATTCTGGCAATGGACTTTGATGCGCATAAAAAGGCCCGATGTGGATGGAAATTCGCGCTGAGGGACTTGATCCCTCACCACAAGGTTTTTTCTGCGTGCCGACGCAAATAAACGTCAAGATTATGTTACAGCTGTAGGCCATTTCCCAGCCAAAAATCCCGACAGCACCGAAGTATCGCTGAATACGTAACGAAAACTTTACGAAATCACCCCCTTTTCGCGATACGCGCCCTCGCCTACCCGCTGCACACGCCCCTGCTTCGAGTTATCTCTAATGCATCGCTGGACATAACAACAAACACGCCTTCCCCCTGAGGGAAATCAGCAGGAGAGCAGCATGAAGCAGACGCAGTACGTGGCCCGCGAGCCCGATGCGCAAGGTTTTATCCACTACCCCGCCGAAGAACATGCGGTGTGGAACACGCTGATCACCCGCCAGCTGAAAGTCATCGAGGGCCGTGCGTGCCAGGAATACCTGGACGGCATCGAGAAGCTTGGCCTGCCCCACGATCGCATTCCGCAATTGGGCGAAATCAACAAGGTGCTGGGTGAAACCACGGGCTGGCAAGTCGCTCGGGTGCCGGCGCTGATCCCCTTCCAGACCTTCTTCGAATTGCTCGCCAGCAAGCAGTTTCCGGTGGCGACGTTTATTCGTACCCGTGAAGAGCTGGACTACCTGCAAGAGCCGGACATTTTCCACGAGATATTCGGCCACTGTCCGCTGCTGACCAACCCCTGGTTTGCCGAATTCACCCACACCTACGGCAAGCTCGGCCTACAGGCCTCCAAGGAAGAACGCGTCTACCTGGCCCGCCTGTACTGGATGACCATCGAGTTCGGCCTGGTGCAAACGCCGCAAGGCCGGCGCATCTACGGTGGCGGGATCCTGTCTTCGCCTAGGGAAACCGTTTATTGCCTGTCGGACGAACCGGAGCATCAAGCCTTCGATCCGTTGGAAGCGATGCGCACGCCATACCGCATCGACATCCTGCAGCCGGTGTATTTCGTGCTGCCTGAGCTCAAGCGCCTATTCGACCTGGCCCACGAAGACATCATGGGCATGGTCAAGCGCGGCCGGGAACTGGGATTGCACGCACCGAAATTCCCACCCAAAGCGGCGTGAACCGCCTCTTTTGATCTCAATTGAGTCTGTTGCACAGCGCAGCTTTGCTTTAGCGTGGGTGCATCGACGTTTTTCAAATATTCGATCCAGGAACACACTATGAACACTCTGAACCAAGCCCATTGCGAAGCCTGCCGCGCCGACGCCCCACAAGTCAGCGACGAAGAACTGCCGGTATTGATCAAGCAGATCCCGGACTGGAACATCGAAGTGCGCGACAGCGTGATGCAGCTGGAAAAGGTTTTCCTGTTCAAGAACTTCAAGCACGCCCTGGCGTTCACCAACGCCGTTGGTGAAATCTCCGAGGCCGAAGGTCACCACCCTGGCCTGCTCACCGAGTGGGGTAAAGTCACCGTGACCTGGTGGAGCCACTCCATCAAGGGCCTGCACCGCAACGACTTCATCATGGCCGCTCGCACCGACGAAGTGGCCAAGACCGCCGAGGGCCGCAAATAATGCATTTCGATGCCATCGGCCGGGTGCCCGGCGACCCGATCCTCGGCCTGATGGAGGCCTACGGCGCGGACAGCAATCCGAGCAAGTTCGACCTGGGCGTGGGCGTCTACAAAGACGCTCAGGGCCTGACGCCGATTCTTCAGTCCGTGAAGCAGGCTGAACAGCGGCTGGTGGATCGCCAGACCACCAAGACTTACATCGGCGGTCACGGTGACGCCGCGTTCGGCCAGTTGATCAATGAACTGGTCCTGGGCGCCAACTCGCCGCTGATCACCGCAAGACGCGCCGGCGCCACCCAGACCCCGGGCGGCACCGGAGCCCTGCGCCTGAGTGCCGACTTCATCGCCCAATGCCTGCCGGGGCGTGGCGTCTGGCTGAGCAACCCGACCTGGCCGATCCACGAAACCATCTTCGCCACCGCTGGCGTCAAGGCCAGTCATTACCCCTATGTGGGCGCTGACAATCGCCTTGATTTCGAGGCGATGCTGGCAACCCTGAACCAGGCGCCAAAAGGTGACGTGGTGCTGCTGCACGCCTGCTGCCACAACCCTACCGGCTTCGACCTCTCCCATGAGCAATGGCGCCAGGTGCTGGAGGTGATGCGCAGCCGCGACCTGCTGCCGCTGATCGACTTCGCTTACCAGGGCTTTGGTGATGGGCTGGAGCAGGATGCGTGGGCGGTGCGGCTGTTTGCCGATGCGTTGCCGGAAGTACTGATCACCAGTTCCTGCTCGAAGAACTTCGGCCTGTACCGCGACCGCACCGGGGCGCTGATCGTCTGCGCCCGGGATGCCGAGAAGCTGGTGGACATTCGCAGTCAACTGGCGAATATCGCCCGTAACCTGTGGTCGACGCCGCCGGATCACGGCGCGGCCGTGGTGGCGACAATCCTGGGCAATCCGGAGCTCAAAAGCCTCTGGGCCGACGAAGTGCAGACCATGCGCCTGCGCATCGCTCAGTTACGCAGCGGCCTGCTCGAAGCCCTCGAACCCCACGGTTTGCGCGAGCGTTTCGCGCATATCGGCGCGCAACGCGGGATGTTCTCCTACACCGGCCTGACGCCGGAACAGGTCAAAAGCCTGCGCGAGCGTCACAGCGTCTACATGGTCGGCACGGGCCGGGCCAACGTGGCGGGCATCGACGCCACGCGTTTGGATCTGTTGGCTGAGGCAATTGCTGACGTGTGCAAGTAACAGCGCCGTCAGCTGTTGATGTTGTGGCGAGGGAGCAAGCTCCCTCGCCACGATGAATCAAGCCAACCTGAAATGAAGTGCAGTCCCTAAGGGCTTATTGACCGCTCCACTCACTGACAAACTCCGCCGTCTCCACCTTCGCCGCCGTACGCGCCTCTTTCTGCGGTGTGCCCAGGTAAAGGAAACCAATCACCTCTTCCCCGTCTTCAAGGCCAAGTCCCTTGGCGACATGGGGTGAGTACGACAACTCCCCTGTACGCCAGACCCCACCAACACCCTGGGCATAAGCCGCCAGCAGGATTCCATGGGCCGCGCAGCCGGCCGCCAGCAGTTGCTCGGACTTAGGGATTTTGAAGTGTTCCTGCAAGCGGGCGATCACCACCACGACCAGGGGCGCGCGCAACGGGCCATTGAGGGCCTTTTCCACGACGGCCTCGGGGGCCTGCGGGTCATTGAGCCGCGCCGCTTCGGCCAGGAGCTCGCCCATGCGATGACGTGCTTGCCCTTCGACCGTCAGAAAACGCCATGGCCGCAACTGGCCGTGGTCCGGCGCCCGCATCGCAGCGGCGAACATGACCTCGCGCTGTTCCGGCGTGGGCGCCGGGTCGACCAGGCGCGGGACGGAAACACGGTTGAGCAAAGCGTCGAGAGCCTGCATCGGCCACCTCCTGAAAAAATGTCTGGCTATTCTAGAGGCTTGTACGGCGAGTTCGTTAGCGCAAATTCCGCTGCCACAAGGCCAGGCACCACAGGGGCGTCGGTTTACATGCGCCTTGCCACAGGTAGAATGGCGCCCTTCCCTTTCAGCCCGAGCGGACTTCATGGCGTTGCCGACCCTACGGATCATTGGTTTCATCATCGGCATCTTCCTGATCACCCTGGCGATCTTCATGGTCGTGCCCATGGCCACCTTGCTGGTCTTCGAGCGTACCAGCGACCTGCCCTCGTTCCTCTGGTCGAGCATGATCACCTTCGTCGCCGGCCTGGCCCTGGTCCTTCCCGGACGACCGGAACACGTGCACCTGCGCCCGCGCGACATGTACCTGCTGACCGTCAGCAGTTGGCTGGTGGTGTGTATCTTCGCCGCACTGCCTTTCCTGCTGACCCAGCACATCAGCTACACGGACTCGTTCTTTGAAAGCATGTCGGGGATCACAGCCACCGGCGCCACCGTCCTGAGCGGCCTGGATAACATGTCCCCCGGCATCCTGATGTGGCGCTCGCTGCTGCACTGGCTCGGCGGTATCGGCTTCATCGGCATGGCGGTGGCGATCCTGCCCTTGCTGCGCATTGGTGGCATGCGACTGTTCCAGACCGAGTCGTCGGACCGCTCGGAAAAAGTCATGCCCCGCTCTCACATGGTGGCGCGACTGATCGTGGCGTCCTACGTGGGCATCACCATTCTCGGTACCTTGGCGCTGTGGTGGGCCGGGATGAGCCCGTTCGACGCCATCAACCATTCGATGTCGGCGATCTCCACCGGCGGCTTCTCCACCTCGGACCTGTCCCTGGCCAAATGGACCCAGCCGGCGGTGCACTGGGTCGCCATCGTCATCATGATCCTCGGCAGCCTGCCGTTTGCCCTGTACGTCTCGACGCTGCGAGGCAATCGCCGGGCGCTGATCAAGGACCAGCAGGTCCAGGGTTTGCTCGGGGTACTGCTGGTGACCTGGGTCGTGCTCGGCACCTGGTATTGGGCGACCACCGACCTGCATTGGCTGGACGCCCTGCGGCACGTGGCGCTGAACGTGACGTCGATCGTCACCACCACCGGTTTCGCTCTGGGGGACTACAGCCTATGGGGCAACTTCTCCCTGATGCTGTTCTTCTACCTGGGCTTCGTCGGCGGCTGCTCCGGCTCGACGGCCGGCGGGATCAAGATCTTCCGCTTCCAGGTCGCCTACATCCTGCTGCGGGCCAACCTTAATCAACTGATCCATCCCCGGGCAGTGATCAAGCAGAAGTACAACGGTCACCGCCTCGACGAAGAAATCGTGCGTTCGATCCTCACGTTTTCATTCTTCTTCGCCATCACCATCTGCGTGATCGCCCTGCTGCTGTCGTTACTGGGCGTGGAATGGATGACAGCGCTGACCGGCGCGGCCAGTACCGTGTCCGGTGTCGGCCCGGGGTTGGGAGAGACCATTGGCCCGGCCGGCAACTTTGCGCCGCTGCCGGATGCGGCCAAGTGGATTCTGTCCGGTGGCATGCTGCTGGGCCGGCTGGAGATCATCACGGTGTTCGTGTTGTGTATCCCGGCGTTCTGGCGTCACTGATCCTTTACCAGCCGCGCCCGGTATTCACCGGGCGTGGTATCGAACCAGCGGCGAAAGGCCCGGAAAAAATTGCTCGGGTCGGCAAACCCCAGCAGATAGGCAATTTCCAATAGGGTCATGGTCGGCTGAGCCAGGTACTGCTCGGCCAGTTCGCGGCGGGTGTCTTCGAGCAGACTCTGGAAACTGGTGCCCTCTTCCTGCAAACGCCGCTGCAAAGTGCGCTGGGACAAGTGCAGCGTCTGCGCCACCACGTCACGCTTGGGCTCCCCCTGGGGCAGAAGCCGACACAGTACCTGCCGGGCCTTGTGGGTCACGCGGCTTCCGGAAAAACGCGCCAGGTACTCACCAGCAAACCGGTCGTGCAGCAACGCCATGGCTTCGTTGGCCGTGGGTAATGGTGCTTCCATGTCGGCCCGCTCAAAGATCAGCGCGTCGTAGGGCGCACCGAACATCAGCGGCGCGTGGAAGGCTTGCTGATAAGGTGCCAAGTCTTCGGGTTCGACGCCCTGGAGCAGCACTTTGACCGGGTGCAGGGTGCGTCCGGTCAACCAACTGCACAGGGCCAGCGCACAAGCCAGGGACGCCTCGGCGCTTTGCCGGGTGGGCGGGAGATGGTCGCCATGCACCGTCAGAATCAGCCCGTAGCCCTCCTCCAGCAGGCGAAAACTCAAGTCAGCACTTTCGGCAATGATCCGTTGATAACGCACCAGCCGCTGGAACCCCTCCACCAGCGTGCGGCTGGACATCAAGGCGTAACCGACCACATGGAATGACGCCGGGCGCACCACTTTGCCCATGTTCAGGCCGATGGCCGGGTTGCCCGACAGCTCGACCGCCCGTTGCCAGAGCCGCGTCATCGAATCCTGGGGGAAGCGCGCATCCGGATCGTCCAGCGCATCAAAATCCAGCCCCAATTGCTTGAACAGCACCCGACAATCCAGGCCATCCATTTCCAACGCCTTGACAATCCCCATCGCCCAGCTTGAAGAAGTCGTTCGTTCGTTCATGACGTTTTTACTTGCATGACGAGCCGCAGGGTACGGCTGGATTTGCGAAGGATACAGTGTCCTGTCTGACAAATAATGCCCCTTTTTGGACGAGCGGCTGATGTCGTCAGGCAAGGCGCCGCGACGAGTCATAGCCCGCGCATGACGGCAACAGATGCCGTCCAAAAGGAGCAGTATTTGTAAGACAGGACACTAGAGTGGCGCTGATTGTCACTGGCCGTTGTAAGT
Source organism: Pseudomonas sp. CFBP 5748 (assembly GCF_053850495.1). Taxonomy (NCBI): domain Bacteria; kingdom Pseudomonadati; phylum Pseudomonadota; class Gammaproteobacteria; order Pseudomonadales; family Pseudomonadaceae; genus Pseudomonas; species Pseudomonas sp. CFBP 5748. The sequence goes on along the minus strand of NZ_JBSPTN010000001.1, from coordinate 200,304 downwards.
GATCCCTCTAAACTCAAATAAAGAACAATAACCAAAGAGCCTGCAGTCTTGGAAAACACCAAACGATTCAATACGTTCGCCGAGTTCTACCCGTATTACCTCAGCGAACACAGCAACAGCACCTGTCGCCGACTGCACTTCGTCGGCACCTCCTTGGTCATTCTTATTTTCGCTCTGGCGCTCGTCATCGGTGGCGGGTGGTGGCTGATCACCTTGCCTGTGGCCGGCTATGGCTTTGCCTGGGTCGGGCATTTCTTCTTTGAAAAGAACCGCCCTGCCACTTTCCAGTATCCGTTCTACAGTTTGCTCGGCGACTTCGTCATGTACCGCGACATGATCCTGGGCAAGGTCGCGTTCTAGCCGCCATACCCTCAAAGGACGATCGATGAGCTCACGCGCACGCTTTACCCACATGCAGGACGGCACTCAAGAAGATTGGGCGGTCATCGCGGCCGACTTCAGCGCCTACGCCCGGCAGTTACCGGGCCGGATCCTGGCACACCTGAAGTTGCTGGACGGCGACTTCGGCGGGTTCCCGGTGGATCGCCTGACCCACTCCCTGCAAACCGCCACCCGTGCCTGGCGTGACGGGCGGGACGAGGAATACGTCATTTGCGCCCTGCTCCACGACATTGGCGATACGCTGGGCTCGTATAACCACCCGGACATTGCCGCAGCGATCCTCAAGCCATTCGTCAGCGCCGAAAACCTGTGGATGGTGGAGAAGCATGGGATTTTCCAGGGCTATTACTTCTTCCATCACCTGGGCATGGACCGGCACCTGCGCGAGCAGTTTTTCGAGCATCCGCAGTACCAGGCGACCATCGACTTTTGTGCGAAGTATGACGCGGCCGCCTTCGATGCCGGGTACGACACTTTGCCGCTGAGTTTCTTCGAGCCGATGCTGGAAAGGGTATTTGCCGCGCCGAAGCAGTCGATTTACAAGGCGGCGATGGCTGACACACCGACCTGACGAACACAAAACTCTCCCTGCACTCGTCAGCGCCTACGGCCTCAGGCAGGTTCGGCGACTTTCAGTGCCTTCAACTGCGCCTCCCGCGCCTGGGCATCCGCCAGTCGATACAACTCGATCGACCCATCCCAATGCTCGATCAACGCGGTGCACGACTCGACCCAATCGCCGCAATTGAGGTACTCCACCTCGCCCACCATGCGCATCTCGGCATGGTGAATATGCCCGCACACCACGCCATGCAGCTCGCGCTTCACACATTCATGGGCGATGGCTTCTTCGAAATCGCTGATGAAGCTGACAGCGGTCTTGACCTTGTGCTTGAGGTACGCCGACAGCGACCAGTAGCCGTAGCCATAGCGGGCCCGCCAGTGGTTGAGCCAGCGGTTCAGCGTGAGGGTGAACTCGTAGGCCGAATCGCCGAGGAACGCCAGCCAACGATGGTAACGGGTGATGACGTCGAACTGGTCGCCGTGGATCACCAACAGGTGCCGACCGTCGGCGGTCACGTGCACGGCCTCGTCCACCAACTGGATATTGCCCAGGATCAGCTTCGAATAACGTCGCAGGAATTCATCATGATTGCCGGTGACGTAGATGACCTCGGTGCCACGCTTGCTCATGGTCAGCAAGCGGCGGATCACGTTGGTGTGGGCCTGGGGCCAATACATGCCACCACGCAGCTTCCAGCCGTCGATGATGTCACCTACCAGGTAGATCTTGTCGGCGTGATAGCCCTTGAGGAACTGCGACAAGTGCTCGGCCTGGCAATCCCGGGTGCCCAAGTGCACATCGGAAATCCACAGGGTGCGAACACGCTGTTTGCGGCTGGGTCTGGCGAGCTCGGCGCTGGTCATGGGCAACCCTCTGATCGTTTTCGCCACTGTGCACTTGCGCGGTTAATGGCCCATGACAAACACAAGTCCGTTACATGACAGCGCGAGGCGTCACGCCCTCGGTGTATGCTGGCGGCCTGACACGGGAGACCGCGATGAGACCGATCCTCACGCTACGCCATTACAGCCACGACTTGATCGTCCATAGCCATGACCACGCCCAACTGGTGTTCGGGTTGTCCGGCGCGCTGGATTTCGAGGTCGAAGGGCGCGGCAGCCAGGTGGTGCAACAGAGTTTCGTGGTGGTGCCGGCCGGTGCCCATCACGCCTGCGGCAGCCCCCATGGCAGCCGTTGCCTGGTGCTGGATGTGCCCAGCGACGAATGGGTCGGGCAATCCCTGGGGGATCATGCCGAAGCCAGCCGCCGATTGCTCGACGACACCGCTCGCCGGCCTTTGGATGCGGGGCAAAGCCAGTTGGTCAGTTGGCTGGCGGGCAGTCCGGTGGAAGACCCACTGATCGCCCAGCAAGGTGCGGTGCTGCTTCTGGCCAGCCTCAACGGCACTCGCCAGAAAACCCTCGGTGGCCGGCGCCTGCCCTACGCTGCGCTGAATGCCCACATCGACCAGCATGCCGCCCATCCATTGCAAGTGGCGGACCTGGCGCAAGTCGCCGGGCTCTCCAGCGCCCGCCTGCACGCACGCTTCGTCGCCGAATGTGGGCAAACCCCGATGGACTACATCCGCAGCCGCCGCCTGCACAAGGCCGTGGCGTTACTGCGCGATTCGGACCTGCCCATCGGTGAAATCGCCCATCGGGTCGGCTACAGCTCCCAGAGTGCCTTCGCCGCCGCGGTGCTGCGTGAATTCGGCAGCTCGCCCGGCAAGCTGCGGCGCCAGCGCTAGCTTCGCGCTAAAAATCGCTAGGATCGCGACAGACAAAAACGGCCGGCAACCGGTTCAATACCCTGACCCGCAACCGTTGAACAAGGACCGCAATGACTCCCCGTACCGCCCTCGGCGCCCTGCACATTGGCGCACTCATGTTTGGCCTGACCGGCGTGTTCGGCAAACTCGCCGCTGCCTCGCCGACGGTCATCGTGTTCGGTCGCGCCTTTTTTGCCGTGCTGGCCCTGGCGTTTTTTGCCCGGTTCGCCAGTAACACCCACTGGCAGAGGCTTCGCGCGCAGGACGGCCGCAGATTGTTGTTGGGCGGGCTGTTGCTCGCCGGGCACTGGGTGAGTTTCTTCATCGCGGTAAAAGTCGCTGGGGTGGCGGTCGCCACGTTGGGCTTTGCCAGCTTCCCGGCCTTCACCGTGCTGCTGGAAGGGCTGATCTTCCGCGAGCGGATCCGCGCCAATGAAATCCTCCTGGTGGTGCTGGTGAGCATCGGCCTGGTATTGGTCACGCCGGACTTCGACCTGGCCAGCGGTGCCACCACTGGCCTGCTGTGGGCCGTGGCCTCGGGACTGCTGTTTTCCCTGTTGTCATTGACCAACCGTGCCGGCTCGGCGCACGTGCCGCCCGTGCAGGCCGCGCTGTGCCAGAACGTGGTGGTCGGGTTGTGCCTGCTGCCGTGGGCAGCGCCACAATTGAGCGACGTTCGCCCCATCGACTGGTTGTGGATCGGCTTGCTCGGCGTGTTCTGCACCGGCCTGGCCCACAGCCTGTTCGTCGCCAGCCTGGCGGTGATCAAAGCGCGCACCGCGGCAGTGGTGTTCACCATGGAGCCGGTCTACGGCATCGCCATGGCCTGGCTGCTGTTCGATGAAAACCCGACGCTGCGCATGCTGTTGGGCGGCGTGGTGATCATCGTTGCGATCATCGTGTCGAGCCAACTGGGCGGTGGCTCAAAGAAACCGAAGGTGGGCGCCCAAGCCCCGTCTCACTGAACCCGGTCGTTATGGCCCAGGTCCCGCTGCGGGTCGATCTGGTCGCGGACCCGCTGCTTGAGGACCTTGGCCTCGGGAAAACCGCCATCGGCCTTGCGCTCCCAGATCTGCGTGCCGTCGCAACTGATGTGGAATACCCCGCCAGTGCCCGGCACCAAAGACACTTTGCCCAAGTCATCACTGAAGGTGCTGAGCAGTTCCTGGGCCAGCCAGGCGGCGCGCAGCAACCATTGGCACTGGGTGCAGTAGGTGATGACGATTTCCGGTTTGTGTTCGGTCATTGCAGGTGGACTCCTGGGTTCGAAGGCGTCGCTATAATACCCGCCTTTGATCGCCCGCCCCGAGATTGACGATGCGCCGCCTGCTGCCCTTCCTGCTTCTGCTGCTGTTGCCCCTGTTCGGCCACGCCAACGAGCCCACTGTCGAAGCGCCGCGCCCGAAAATCGGCCTGGTGTTGTCCGGCGGCGCGGCGCGGGGGTTGGCGCACATTGGCGTGCTCAAGGCCCTGGAAGAGCAAGGCATCAAGATCGACGCCATTGCTGGCACCAGCATGGGCGCGGTGATCGGTGGGTTGTATGCCTCGGGCTACAAGATCGACGAACTGGAAAAACTCGCCCTGGGCATCGACTGGCAACAGGCGTTGTCCGACGCCCCGCCGCGCAAGGATGTGCCGTTCCGGCGCAAGCAGGATGATCGGGATTTCCTGGTGAAACAGAAACTGAGCTTTCGTGATGACGGCAGCCTCGGCTTGCCACTGGGGGTTATCCAGGGGCAAAACCTGGCCCTGCTGCTCGAAAGCCTGCTGGCCCACGCCAGCGACACCCGCGACTTCGACAAATTGCCAATCCCTTTCCGCGCGGTAGCGACCGACATCGCCAGCGGCGAAAAGGTGGTGTTCCGCAAGGGCCACTTGCCCAAGGTCATTCGCGCCAGCATGTCGATCCCGGCGGTGTTCGCCCCGGTGGAACTGGACGGCCGGCTGCTGGTGGACGGCGGCATGTCCGACAACATCCCGCTGGACGTGGCCCGGGAAATGGGAGTGGATGTAGCCATCGTGGTCGACATCGGCACGCCACTGCGCAACCGCAAGCAACTGGTGACGGTGCTCGACGTACTGAACCAGTCGACGACCTTGATGACCCGGCGCAACTCTGAAGAACAATTGGCGACGTTGAAGAAAGACGACGTGCTGATCCAACCGGCCCTGGCAAGCTTCGGCTCCACCGACTTCGGTCGGGCCCAGGACATGATCGACGCCGGCTACCGCGCCACGCAGATACTCAAGACCCGCCTGGCGCGCCTGCGTCCTGCCGAGCCAGCCGACCCCGTCCTCACGGCGGCGCGCACCCCGAGCGAACGCACACCGGTCATCACCGCGATCCGCGTGGAGAACGATTCGAAAGTCGGCGACGACGTGATTCGCTATTACGTTCGCCAGCAAATCGGCGAACCGCTGGACCTGGGTCGCTTGCAGACCGACATGGGCACCCTGTACGGCCTGGATTACTTCGAACAGGTGCAATACCGCGTGGTGCACAAAGGCCCGGACCACACGCTGGTCATCAGCGCCCGGGGCAAACGCACCGGCACCGATTACCTGCGACTGGGGCTGAGCCTGTCGGACGACATGCGCGGCGACAGCGCGTTCAACCTCGGCGCCAGCTACCGGGTCAACGGCATCAATCGCCTGGGCGCCGAATGGCTGACCCGCGTTCAGATCGGCGACAAGCAGGAGTTGTACAGCGAGTTCTATCAACCGTTGGACGTCGGCTCGCGCTACTTCATCGCGCCTTATGGGCAGTTTGAATCGCGGAACGTGGAATCCATCCTGGACAACGATCCAGTGGCCCAGTATCGCGTCGAACGCTATGGCTTTGGCCTCAACGTCGGCCGGCAAATCGGCAACAGCGGTGAAATCCGTTTCGGTGTCGGCCAGACTTGGGGCAAGGCCGATGTGCGCATTGGCGATCACGACCAGCCCAGCGAGAACTTCAATGAAGGTTTCTACGAGCTGAAATATTCCTTCGATTCCTTCGACAACGTGTACTTCCCCCATGAAGGGGAAGACATCGGCCTGACCTGGCGCCAGTACGAACCGGGGTTGGGTTCCGATGAGCGTTATCGCCAGTGGGAATTCAAGCTGGACAAGGCCCTGAGCAGCGGCCCGGACACCTTTATCCTGGGCGGGCGCTACGGTCGAACCCTGGACACCGCCGAAGTCGTGACGTCGAGCTTTGTACTCGGTGGGGCACGGCAATTGTCGGGCTTTCGCGAAGACGGCATATCCGGGCAGAACATCAGCCTGATGCGCGCCGTGTATTACCGCCGGCTCACGCCGCGAGCCTACCTGCCGCTGGACTTTCCGTTGTACATCGGCGGCTCGCTGGAGCGCGGCCGGGCGTGGAACAACGACAATGAATTCGACAGCGGCTACATCAATGCCGCCAGTATTTTCCTGGGTTTTGACACACCGCTGGGGCCATTGAATTTCAGTTATGGCTTTAACGATGATGATGAGCAGGCGGTGTATCTGAATCTGGGGCAGACGTTTTGATGAAGTGGGCGTTTGTCTGGGAAGGATTGACAGCCTGGCAGGCCGCCTTCGCGAGCAAGCCCGCTCCCATATTTCCCTGCGGTGTTCACATGACTGCTATTGACCACAATCCCTGTGGGAGCGGGCTTGCTCGCGAAGAGGCCAGTAGACTCAACATCCATCCATAGCTTCAACGAATCCCGGCCAGCAGCACCCGGGCAGTCTGCTTGAGGGGCTCATCCCCCTCTTCCAGCAACTCTTCAAGCAATGTGATGGCGGTTTTCAAGTCGCCATCATCGATGCAGTTCTGCGCCTGCTCCAGTTTGACCGAGTGTTCCGGTGCCTGCGTTTCGAAGGGAGCAGTTTCGAAAGAGACAGGTTCCAAGGACATGGACTCGAGGGGGAGTGGCTCCAGTTCCAGCGACTGCTCTTCATCGGCAAACCCATCGAGAAAGGCGTCGTCCAGCGATTCGGTTTCCAGTGGCGCGCCCCATTGCAGGTCCGACTCGTCGAACCCTGAGAGCGATAAGCCCTCGGTAGCGTCGGCAGCAGGCGATGGAGCAGCATTTTTTTCAGCAAGGTTATCCTCGGTGTCGGCCAGGTCCCAGTTGGTCTCCATGGACAGCGCATCGAGGTTCAACTCGAATTCATCGCCGGGCACGCTGGCAGGCTCAGGCGCAGGAACCATTGCCTGGGGTTCTACCGTCGCCGCCACGGGAGCGCTGATTACAGCGACCTTGGGATAGCGCCCGCGAATATCCTCCAGCATTCGGGCATCGACACCCTGGGTCAATAGATGATGCTCCTGGGCCTGGAAACCAATGACATCGCCCTGTTTACCCAATACTTCCAGCAACTTTAGACCCAGGTCGGTGCGTTCCGGCTCCGCCAGCAACGCGGCGCGCAGCAACCCCGCCGCCTCGGTGAAACGACCATAAGTCAGGTAAATCCCGACGCCTTCCAGCACATCTCCCAAAGGGGTGTCACCCTGGTTGAAGGACGCGGCGGCCTCGGGCGGCTGCGTGTCAGTGGCCGGGGCATAGGTGTCGATGTCGTCCTCCAACATCGGTTCGGGACGTCCGGGCATTGGCTCCACATCAGTTTGCGCCTGCTGCTGGCGCCGTCGAACGAACAGTAACAGCGCGAGCAACCCCAGCAGGCCCACCAGCCCCGCCATCCACAGCCAGTTGATGCCCTCTGGCTCCGTGACCGGTTCAGTCACCGGCGCTGCATCAACCGTCGGCTCCGACACGGGGGCCGTCGATTGCAGCGGCTCTGCAGGAACGGGGGCTGGGGTGACTTCGGCCAACTGCGTCTGCAATTCGCTGATCTGCTTGCGCTGGCCGGCGATTTCCTGGTCCTGGGCCTGGAGCCGGGCCTGCAGTTCGTCGATGGTTTTTTGTTGCTGCTGATTTTGCAGGAGACTGGCAGCCAATTGCTCGTCGGACGCCACGGAAGCCGGTGCTGCAGCAGTTTGCGCGGGGGCCGGCAGCACGGCCGAATCGGGCAGCAGTAAGCGCTGCCCGATGGAGAGTCGATCGCTGCCGGGGTTCAGGGCCTGTATCCCTTGCACCAGCTCGTTGACTGAAGCGTTGCTGCCGGCGTCATGCAGGCGCTGGGCGATAACCCACGGGTTGTCCCCCTGCACGACGGTGTAGCGCTTGCCCTGTGTCGCCGGCGGCGGCTTGATGGCAGGCGTTGCCTGGGGCGATGAAGACTGGGAGGCGGAAGGTTCGTCACGGGCAGGCACGATACCCGGTGTGCCCGGCGGGTCGATCAGCACGGTGTATTCGCGCAACAGACGCCCGTTGGGCTGATTGAGTTGTACCAGGAAATTGAGGAACGGTTCCTCGACGGGCTTGCTGGAGGTCACCCGAATGAAACTGCGTTCACCGCGCAACACCGGCGTAAAGCGCAGGCTATTGAGAAAGAACACCCGCTCGACACCGGCGCGACCGAAATCGTCCGGGCTCGCCAGGCTGGCCGACAGATCGCCCTCGTCAATCCCACTCGCATCGACCAGGGCAATTTCGGCACGCAACGGCTGGTTCAAGGCGGAATGGAGCGTAATCTCCCCCAACCCCAGCGCCGACGCCAAAGCCGAATACCCCAGGGCACCCACGACGACCGACACGTTGATCCAACTGCGCAACGTGGACTGCAAACTTCCAAGCATGGGCATCCCTTTCGATTACCAGAACCAACTTCGGCGTAAACGCATCCAATACGATCGCTTAGTACTGGTTATAGTTCGCTAACCACCGAATCTCAAAAGTCTGGCGCCGGGGATATGCCTCAGGATTTTTCCAGGTTGGCCAGGATCGTGCCGTGAACACGCATGCACACCCGCATGTCCGCCTCGTCAACGCCCTCGAACAATTCCCGACGCAATTGCGTGGCAATGGTTTCGATTTGTTCGATCAGCGGCAGGGCCGGTGCGCAGAGCACGATTTTCTTGGCTCGACGATCCTCGGCCACCGCTTGGCGCTGCACCAACCCCTGGGTTTCCAGGCTGTCGAGCAAGCGGGCCAGGGTCGGGCCTTCGACGGCGACGCTCTGGGCCAGTTCGCGCTGGGTCGGCGCCTGTTCGAAACGGGCCAGGTGCAGCAGCACCAGCCAGCGTGCCTGGGACAGACCGAGCCCCGCCAGGCGACGATCCAACTCAGCACGCCAGCCTCGGGACATTTGGGCCAGTTGCATGCCAAAACGGTGTTGATCGGTTAACGGCATATAAAAACTCATCAGATCTGAAATAGAAAAAACTAATTATTAGTCAGCTAAGCATGAGCTTCGGATTCAAGCAAGGTTTGCCCCGTACTGAATCGTTAAAGGAGCGTAACTCATTGATCAAACTTCGAATTCCGACTGCAACGCAGCCCTGACGCAATACAGGACGCCTTCAGGGACCCGGCCGACAAACAGCGCAGCGACTTCCGTCACCGGCGGCAACTCGCCTTCGCCATCCAGAAACGCATCCTGCACTTCGCCCATCAACTCCTCGGGCAGGTCCAGTGCCTGCTCAAGAGATAACTGCTGTTTGCCGATGGCCTCGGCCAGCATCGTGTAGACGTTTTTCTCAGAGCATTGCAGTTGCCCGGCGATCTGCAGCGGCGTCATGCCGGCCCGGGCCAGGGTGATCAGTTCGTGGCGTACATCGGCCACCACTTTCGGCGCCTCGACCTCGCCGCCCAGCACTTGGAGGAAGGCCTCGCCATAACGCTCCAGCTTGCGCGCGCCCACACCACTGACCCGGGCCATTTCGGCCAGGGACGTCGGTTGGCTGCGGAGCATTTCCAGCAGCGTCGAGTCGGGGAAAATGACGTACGGCGGCACGCCGTGTTCCTCGGCCAACTTGCGGCGCAAGGCGCGCAGGGCCTCCCACTGATCGCGCTCTTCGCCGCGCACCAGTTGGCTGGCCTGGCTCTTGCTGCTCTTGACCGCCGTCGCCGGCTTGAGGTCGCGGCGCAGTTCGAGGGTGACCTCGCCTTTGAGCAAGGGCCGGCAACTCGCACTCAGGCGCAGGCCGCCGTAGCCTTCCAGGTCGATGTCCGCCAGACCACGGGCTACCAGTTGTCGGAACAGTGAACGCCATTCGCTCTCGGTGCGGGCCTTGCCCACCCCGAATACCGAAAGATGCTGGTGGCCGAAGCTGCGGACCTTTTCGTTGTCCTTGCCCAGCAATACGTCCACCAGATGCCCCACGCCATAACGCTGGCCGGTGCGATAGATGGCCGACAAGGCCTGGCGGGCCGGTTCGGTGGCGTCCCAGGTTTCCACGCCATCGACGCAATTGTCGCAATGCCCGCAAGGCTGGGGCATGTCTTCGTCGAAATAGGCCAGCAGGGTCTGGCGACGGCAGCGGGTTTCTTCGCAGAGCGAGAGCATGGCGTCGAGCTTGTGCTGCTCCAGGCGCTTGTGGCGCTCGTCGCCCTCGGAGTTCTGCAGCATCTGCTTGAGCATCACCACGTCTTGCAGGCCGTAGGCCATCCAGGCGTCGGCCGGCAAGCCATCACGGCCGGCACGCCCGGTTTCCTGGTAATAGGCCTCAAGGGATTTGGGCAAGTCCAGGTGGGCGACGAAACGCACGTTGGGCTTGTCGATGCCCATGCCGAACGCCACCGTGGCCACCATGATCAGGCCTTCCTCGTTGAGGAAGCGCTTCTGATGATAGGCCCGCAGGTCGTTGGGCAGCCCGGCGTGATACGGCAATGCAGGAAAACCCTGTTCACAAAGGAACGCCGCCACTTCGTCGACCTTCTTGCGCGACAGGCAGTAGACAATGCCGGCGTCGCTGCGCCGCTCGGCGATGAACGCCAGCAACTGCTTGCGCGGCTGCTCCTTGGGCACGATGCGATAGAAAATGTTCGGCCGGTCAAAGCTGGACAGGAACCGCTCGGCGTTCTGCAAATGCAGGCGCTCGACGATTTCTTCGCGGGTACGTTTGTCGGCGGTGGCGGTCAGGGCGATGCGCGGCACATCGGGGAACAGTTCCGCCAGTTGCCCCAATTGCAGGTATTCGCGACGGAAATCGTGGCCCCACTGGGACACACAGTGGGCTTCGTCGATGGCGAACAAGGCAATTTCCAGGCTCTGCAAGAACGCCAGCATGCGCGGCTGCACCAGGCGCTCCGGTGCCAGGTACAGCATCTTCACTTCGCCGCGCTTGATGCTCGCCGCCAGGTCCCGCTGCTGCTCGGCGCTGAGGGTGGAGTTCAGCGCTGCAGCGGCAACACCCAGTTCTTCAAGGGTCGCGACCTGGTCGTCCATCAATGCGATCAGCGGCGAGACCACCACCGCCAGGCCATTGCGCAACAGCGCCGGCACCTGGAAGCACAAGGACTTGCCACCGCCGGTGGGCATGAGCACCAGGGCATCGCCACCGCTGGCCACGCGCTCAATAATGGCACCCTGGCGGCCACGGAAACTGTCGTAGCCGAAGATGTCCTTGAGGACGCGTTGAGCCTGTTCGAGCATAGAAACTCCAAAAATCACCGAAACGTCCCTGCAAGGCTGGTTCAGAATCTCAAACGCTGCACCGGCAAATCGTAAGTGCGCATTTCGGACCAACGGGACGCCGCAGGGCATCACAAAACGCGGCAGTATACCCGAGGCCTTCGTTGCGAAGGGTGATGCTGACAAGAGGTGATCAAGTAGACGATTGCACGCCATGCGCCCTGTAGGAGCTGCCGAGTGCAACGAGGCTGCGATCTTTCCACTGCCCATTGAGTCGAGAGACGAAAGATCAAGATCAAAAGATCGCAGCCTTCGGCAGCGCCTACAGGTATCGCGGCCCGCCCGTGCGCCCAAGTGGAGGCAAATACGCCACGCGGCTGGCCTGGGCGCTCAAGAAGGCCTAGAATTCCCGCATTGTTTATTCCCCAAGGTAGCCCGTAATGTCCTTCGCTGAGCAACTGACCCGCCTGCAAGTCTTCCTCGACGCCGATGAGCTGCACGAAGAGGCGCTGGATTACGTGGCCGCTCACGGCTATCTGACCGCCCTGTCGATCTGCGCCGAAACGGTGCCGGAGCGCGAGTGGATCGACGCCCTGTTCGCCGAAGAGCCGCATTACAGCGACGAAGCCCAGCGTGCTGAAATCGAAGCCACGCTGGTGGGCCTCAAGGCCCATATCGCCCGTCAGTTGGCGTCCGACGAAGAATTCGAATTGCCATGCGAGCTGGACCTGGGCGATGACCCGGATGATTCGGAACTGCGTGGCTGGTGCATCGGCTTCATGGAAGGCGTGTTCCTGCGCGAAGCCGCCTGGTTCGAAACCGCCGAAGAGGAAGTCAGCGAAATGCTGCTGCCGATCATGGTCGGTTCCGGCCTGTTCGACGAACAACCGGAGTTTTCCGACATCGCCGCCGACGCGAACCTGATGGACGACATGATCGTGCAGATCCCGGAAGCCCTCACCGCCCTGTACCTGCTGTGCAACGCACCGGACGAGAAACCGGCGATCCTCAAGCCTCGCCACCACTGAGTAACCGGGTGCCCGCGCCCATCGGCAACCGCCCGCTGATCCTGCGTTACGCTCTACTGGCCATCGGCTGGTTGAGCGTGGTGCTGGGGGTCATCGGTATTTTCGTTCCCGTACTGCCCACCACCCCTTTCCTGCTACTGGCCGCTGCCTGCTTCGCCCGCAGCTCGCCACGTTTCTATCGCTGGCTGGTGGAACATCCCCGCCTCGGCCCCTGGATCAGCGACTACCTCAGCGGCAACGGCATCCCACTCAAGGGCAAGGTCTACGCCATCGGGCTGATGTGGGTGAGCATCCTCTTTTCCTGCTACCTGGTGCCCCTGCCGTGGGCGCGAGGGTTCATGCTCACCAGTGCGGTGTTGGTGACGGTCTACATTCTCAAGCAGAAGACATTGCGCAAGCCTTGAATGTGGCTCGAGCCTGGATCTCCTGTGGTTTCAGAAAAACAAAACCCGCCATTTTCCAGACCGGAAATCGCGGGTTTTGTTATTTCAGCTCATCTCACACCGTGTCCACCTTCAACGAATGGTCGTTCAACATTCCGTTGATGATGGTCGCCGTATCGGCGCCCGCGATCATCCCGTCCACGCCCGGCGTGACGCCGTAGTGGCTGGCCAGGTTGACGCCGGCCAGGTCGATGGTCTGGTTTGGCGTGGCGCCAGCGGTGGCGCTGACGTCGATGCTGGTCACGAGCGACGCGCCGCTACCGGTGACGGTGAAGTGCAGGTAGTCGTCCAGTGACGCCGCACTGCCGTTTTCCCCCTGCAACAGCTGGGACAGATCGAGTTTATCGAGGCCGGGCGTGAAGTCGGTGATCACGTCATGGCCGCTATTGCCCGCTTGCCATTGGAAGGTATCGGCGCCGCTGCCACCAGTGAGAGTGTTGTTGCCCAGGCCGCCGATCAGCAAGTCGTCGCCGCCACCGCCATTGAGCACATCATTGCCCAATCCACCATTGATGCGGTTGCTGGCGCCGTCACCGGTAAGGGTATCGTTGAAGTTCGAACCGATCAGGTTTTCGATGCCCGCCAGTGTGTCGGTGCCGGCGCCCAAGGTGTTCTGCGCCGCCAACAGGCCCAGGTTGACGGTGACCCCGGCGGTCGCGTGAGCATAGCTCGCGGTGTCGTTGCCCGTGTCGCCATCGAGCAGGTCGTTGCCTGTGCCGCTGTAGAGCAAGTCATTGCCTGCCCCGCCATGCAAGGTGTTGTTGCCCGAACCTGCGCTGAGTATGTCGTTGCCGTCGCCCGCATTGAGTGTGTTGTCACCCTCACCGGCCATCAGCACGTCGTCTCCGGCAGTGCCCGTCAGGATATGGCCCGCCTGGTAGCTGATGCCCACCGCCGCGCCGTCGCTGCCGCCGTGGTTGTCGCTGGCGGTGTAGCTGCCGTGGAAATCCGGTGTGCTGTCCTGGGCACCGGCGTAGTTGACGGTCATGGTCAGTTGATAGTTTTCCGCACCGTTGGGGTTGCCGCCGCTGCCATTGGCGATGTTGGTGACGTGAATCTGATAGTTGCCGGTCGCCGCCGCAGTGAACGAGGCACCGTCGCTGATCGCAATGAATGGCCCCCCATTGAGGGAGTACTCCAGGGCAATGCGACCGCCCGCCAGGTTGTGATCCAGGGTGAGGGTTTCGCCCTGTTTGAGGGTGATGTTGAGCCGGTCTTCATCGTTGGCGTTGTTGTTCGACACCATTCCCAGCGCACCGCTGACCACCAGCACTGCCGTCATGGTCGCGCTATTGGCGACGAAGGCGCTGCGGTTGAGGTTGATCGACTGCACGTTGTTGCCGCTGAAGCTGACCGTGCCGGTGCTGCCGGTGAAGTCCGCGCCCTTGGCGACCCAGCCGGTATTGAAGCTGGTGGGCGAAGCGGTGAGCGGATCACCGTTGGCATCGCTGTCGTTGCCCAGCAGCAATTCTCCCGGTACCACGATGTTGCCTGACAGCACGTTGGTGATGATGTTGTCGTCCATCGCTACCGGTGGGCTATTGGGCACGACTTTGATCACCAGGTTGGAGCTGGCCAGGTCACCATCGTTGTCGCTGACGGTGTAGCCGATGTTTTCGGTGATCAATGTGCTGGTGGCGGTCTGGGAGGTATAGCTGAACGCACCGGTATCGAGGTTGACCACCAGGGTGCCGTCGTGGTCGGTGGCGATGCTCAGAGTGTTGGTGGTCGTGTTGAAGCTGCCGTGGTTGAGCCCGCCGCTGGCGGTCAGCGCGCCCTGGCCACCGTTGGCGGCCGGGTCGTAGCTGTACGTGGTGCCATCGACCACCAGGCTTTTGACAAACCCGCCGTCGGCGCCGAACGAACCACCCTCGCCCAACAAGCTGCCGGTGACCGGTATGCCTTGCACAGTGCCGGAGAGCACCGAGTTGAGCTGGTTCAGGTCGGTGACCACCACCGCGTTGGTGTTGGTGTGGGCACTGCCGTCGTAGGCCAGCGGGTCGAGATGGGCGTTGCTGACGCCGCTGCCCAGGCCGATGGCGTAGTTCTTGATGCCGTTGGCGTCGAGGAAGGCCTTCCACGCAGCTTCGTCCGCCGCACCGGTTTCCTGGCCCGAGGTCGGTTTACCGTCAGAGAAGAAGTAGCCGATGTTCTGCGCCCCGGTCAGTTGCCCGGACGTGACGAACGCAGTCTTGGCCGCCGCCACCGCCGCATCGTAGTTGGTCCCGCCATCGGCTGTCAGGCTGGCGAGGAGCGTCTTGGCGGTCGCCACGTCGACCCACACCGACGTCTGGTCGGTGGCGCTGCTGCTGAACGTCACCAACTGGACTTTGACATCCCCCAGGTCGTCGTATTTGTCGAGCAAGGCGCTGATCGCCTGTTTCGCCAGATCCAACCGCGACAGCCCGGGCACCCCGGAGGCATCGGCCATGCTGCCAGACACGTCGAGGACGATCAGCAGGTTCGAATCGATCTCCACCGCCGTCACCGAACGCTCGGAGGCAACGGCTTTGGGCACATCGTCGACGATGCTCACCACCAGGCTGCCGGTGACGCTGTTGCCCAAAGAATCCGTGGCCTGATAGGTGAAGTTTTCGCTCAGCACGTTCGGGCCATCGTTGGCGTTGGGCGCCGTCGTGGCCGGCGAGGTCAGGGTGTAGGTGTAGGAACCATCGGGGTTGAGCAACAGTTGGCCATGGGCGCCGGTGCCATTGCCGACCAGGGCGAAGGTCACTGCACCCGTGGCGCCGGTCACCGAACCGACAAGACTGCCGGTGGCGGTTTCGCTGGTGGCGCTCGGGTCGCTGCCGGTGACAGTGCCGGGCGCCAAGTCCTGGCCGTCCTGTTTCAGGTCGAGGGCTTTTTCGTAGACTGTAATGTCCTGGTCGGTTTCGGCGACCAGGCAACTGTCGTGCACATCAATGGTGAGGGTGGTGGTGCTTTCATCGCCGTCGGCATCGCGCACGGTGTAGGTGAATACATCGGTGGCGCCCGCTGCGCCGACAGCATCCGGATTGCTGTGATAGACAGCATTGCCGTTGGCGTCCAGGGTCAGGTAACCGTAGGTCCCGTTGATTTGGGTGTTGAGGCCACTGGTGGCGGGGTTCGAGGTGTCATTGCCGGCGCGCACACCGATGACTGCACCGCCATCGGCGCCGAGCACGTCGTTGTCCAGCACGTTGCCATTGACCGTCCCGCCCTCCACCACCGAGGCGGAATCACTGTGAGCCTTGGGCACATCGTCAACGATCTCGATGACGATAGTGTTGGTGACGGTATTGCCCAGGGAGTCCGTGGCCTGATAAGTGAAGCTCTCACTCAGCACGTTCGGGCCATCGTTGGCGTTGGGTGTCGTCGTGGCCGGCGAGGTCAGGGTGTAGGTGTACGAACCATCAGGCTGGAGCGCTAGCTGACCGTAAGCGCCGTTAGCATTGCCCACCAAAGCGAAGGTGACAGTACCGATGGCACCGCTGACCGAGCCCACGAGACTGCCAGTGGCGGTTTCGCTGGAGGCATTCGGGTCGCTACCGATGACCGTGCCGGGCGCCAGGTCCTGGCCGTCCTGGTTCAGGTCGAGGGCTTTTTCGTAGACGCTGATTTCCTGATCTGGCGTGGCGACAAGGCAGATATCGTGGACATCGATGGTGATAGTGGTAGTGCTTTCATCACCGTCGGCATCGCGCACAGTGTAGGTGAACACATCGGTGGCACCGGGTGCGCTGACGGTGTTCGGATTGCTGTGGTAGACGGCGTTGCCGTTGGCATCCAGGGTCAGGTAGCCGTAGGTGCCGTTGATCTGGGTGTTCAAGTCGCCAATCGCCGGGGTCGAGGTGTCGTTGCCGGCGCGCACACCAATCACCATGCCGCCGTCCGCGCCAAGTACGTCGTTGTCCAGCACATTGCCGTTGACCGTGCCGCCCTCCAGCACCGAGGCAACATCGGCATGGGCGCTGGGCACGTCGTCGACGATCTCGATAACGATGGTGCTGGTGACGGTATTGCCCAACGAGTCTGTGGCTTGGTAGGTGAAGCTTTCGCTCAACACGTTCGGGCCATCGTTGGCGTGGGGCGTGGTCGTGGCTGGCGCCGTCAGGGTGTAGGCATAGGAGCCGTCGGGTTGAAGCGACAGTTGACCGTAGGCACCGGTGGCGTTGCCCACTAGCGCGAACGTGACTGCGCCAACGGCGCCGCTGACCGAGCCGACAAGGCTGCCGCTGGCAGTCTCGCTGGTGGCGCTCGGGGCGCTGCCGGTGACGGTGCCGGGGGCCAGGTCCTGACCGTCCTGGTTCAGGTCGAGGGCTTTTTCGTAAACGCTGATTTCCTGATCTGGCGTGGCGACGAGGCAAACATCGTGGACATCGATGGTGATAGTGGTAGTGCTTTCATCGCCGTCGGCATCACGCACGGTGTAGGTGAACACATCGGTGGCACCTGGGGCGCTGACGGTGTTCGGATTGCTGTGGTAGACGGCGTTGCCGTTGGCGTCCAGGGTCAGGTAGCCGTAGGTGCCGTTGATCTGGGTGTTCAAGCCGCCAATCGCCGGGGTCGAGGTGTCGTTGCCAGCGCGCACGCCGATCACCGCCCCACTCGCGGCCGGCCCGTCGGCACCGCCTTCGTCGTTATTCAGGACGTTGCCACTGACCGTCCCGCCTTCATCCACCGAAGCGGAATCGGCATGGGCGGTGGGCAGGTCGTCGACGATGTTCACATCCAGGTTGCCGTTGGCGGTGGTGCCGTTGTCATCAGTCACGACGACCGCAAATTGCTCGCTCAGGCTGTTGGCACCGCTGGCATTTGGATGAGCTTCGTTGTCCAGCAAGGTGTAGCTGTAACTCACCACGCCGGTGGCGGCGTTGAAGCCGGTGATGGTCAGGGTGTTGCCCAACGCGGTGGTAATCGATTGTGGGAAACCGGCAGCCACGCCACCGCTGACCACGTTGATGCCGCCAACGCTCAGGGTCTGCACACCGTCCAGCGCGGTGACGGTAAAAGTTCCGCTCTGGGTCAGTGCCGGTGCATCCGGGCTGCTACCGTCGCTGAGGTTTTGCTCCTGGACCGTCAGTTCGCCGCCCTCACTGTCGAGGCCGTCGATGATCACAGGATCGTCATTGTTGTGGACTTGCAGC